>JAKOVW010000072.1 GCA_029781865.1 Bacteroidota bacterium | reverse complement strand
GTCTGAGAGAAAGTTAAAAGCAGGGGAACTTACATTAATCAGATAGAGAAAGATCGCAGAATAATCCTATCTGGATTCTGGATATCATATTATTGAATTGCGTACATCTTTAATCCTTGTCGAATCAATTATTTTACAGCATTTTTTACATTAGTGAAAAATATTTTTGATAAAATAGTTGGAAATATGGTTTTTTTTTTTACCAGATTTGTAGAGAAATCAATGCCACTATTGTGATTTGAGCTTCCTAATTTGCGTGGGCATGATTTCATGAATATCCCATTGCGTATCTGCAATCAGGTTGATTTAAGTTTTACTGTTAACCATCTTCATACGGATACTTTCATTTGTGTCAGATCTTTCGGTCATTCGTCATTGAACTAACTGAAAATCAAGGTTATGTGTATTTGACAGGTTAGGCTAGGTTAGCAAAATCAATAGGACGGTTTAGATGGATAAATACAGAATTAAGTACTTAATAAATAGAGCAAACAATTTTATTCACCCTCAAATTGTATCAATTATGGTCAATTCATTGCACTCGAAAACACTATGATGAATCGATTTATTTATTAATTTTAATATCAAATTATTATGAAACCTCTATTGTTTTTATTCGCTTTCTTATTTATTGCTAACCATTCAGTATATTCTCAAGGAGCCTGTGGAGCAGGCTATGGATTTAATGTAAGTAATTCAGGTTGTAGTTACACATTTACACCTTTTTTTCCCCGGCCACATCCCTGCATTGCTTATTTGCGATGGGGTTTTGCAAGTACCGGAACATACGGAAGAACATGCACGGATGGATTTGTAACAGATACTTTTGGTTTATCTTCTTATGAATTCTGCTTTTATGGGGATCAGGATGTTTATATGTACATTAAATTTTGTGATAGTTCAACCTGTTATGTTGTGCATACAGTTTCTCCAAGTTATACTACTTGTTATCCTGCGCTATTCTGCAATCCGGACCCAGGAAATGATTCCATACCAGATCCTCTCGTAGAGATTACTTATATTAGGCCGGATACTTCTTGTGGTGTAAAAGCAGGAGAGGGTTGGC
>JAKOVW010000069.1 GCA_029781865.1 Bacteroidota bacterium | reverse complement strand
TTATGATAAAAGCCACCTGAACTTTTAAAGAACATTTTATATAATTCAGAATACCAAATTCCAGTCATTAACTCATCTACATATGCATTACCCTCGGTTGGCTTTGAGTCCTGATTATATTTATCATGACATATAGAGTTAAAAATAGGGTATAGAATGTCTTTCTTTATTTTTGTATATATGCCCATCGCATCAAATCTTGGATTTCTACAAAGCATAATAAAAAATGCTGACAACATCTCATTAGCAATAGTTAGCGGGATGATTCTCTCACTTCTTCCTAACCCAACAGGCATTCCATTTTGTACAACATTTATAAAATCTTGATATATCCTTTCCCAGTTCTTTTCAAAAAAATCATCAAATGCTTTTTCTAAAATATAGCTATTCATTGCTTCAATTTGATTCTTTATAGCTGCTTTTTTAGCAAGATTTCCATCATCATAATAAAAGTCACAATTCATGATTTCAAAGAAATGCTTGTCTATACTTTTCTTCGTTTTAATTATGCTATATCCAAGTTTGCCATATATCGGTTGTTTAGCACCATTTCTGAAGAATTCATATATCATATCTACGAATTCTTGCTTTACTTTCGGACATAATTTGCAAATAAATGAATACTGGAAACTTATTGTATAAAGATGAGGTTTCCACAAAATTGAATTCCTATTTGCACCGTCACCTATATTTGATCCTTGGAAAACATAAACTCCATCAAATTTTTTATTTGGTTCTTTGATTGTTTCAACCTTTGTTTCCCACGCCTTCAAATAAACACATGGAACAAAATGTTGTTTTTTAGTAGGCATGTTTACTTCCTTTCGTAATTATTTACATTAGAATCGGCTAGTCTGAAACATCTCGAATGTATGGCACGTATTGTATATTCCCTTCAACTCTTGCTTTCCCTGATTCAATTATTGTATGTTCCAGCCGTTCAACCTCACTTCTAGTCAATTCAAGTTCGCTACTAAAGTCTGTTTTATAATTTCTCAGGTAACAAATAAATTTCCTTTTGTTATCTTGATCTTGAAATATTGATATTGAGTCGCATGCCGCAAGCAACGGAAATTCATCACTCTCAATTTTTGCTTCTTTATCTACTACATACTGCACACAGGTAAACCCTCTACGGGGTTTATCTTCAGTATCAGGAATCAGCCAGTCACGTCCAGTTTTTTTAGCATGTCTTAATTTCCCACGCCTAATCCATTGTCTGACGGTAACAGGCTCAACACCAAGCATTGACGCGTATTGCTCAACTGTAAGGTAATCGCATTCAACTGTAATCAAAGTATGTTCTACTGTTGCTGTCATACCACTTATTTCATCATTTTCAACCTCAATTTTATTAGCATGGCATAGGTTTAGTTCCATACTATTTCCCAAAAACTGATATTCATAGAACCACCAGAGTTCTGATAAAGCTGGAAGTTTGCATTTCTTTACTGCTGCCAAGAATTTTTTGCATAGCTTCACTCTGTTTTTTACAACTTCATTTGAAAATCTAGGTTCTTCATTTAGTTTTTCATGTTCAATAAATAATTCAATTGACTTTAAAACATCTTCTTTTGTAAATAAATAATTTTCCCGAAATAATTTCTCTTTAATATCCATAAAACCTCCATAAAAACAGTTTGACATTATTGTAACGCAACGTTACAATAATGTCAAACTATCTTGGATAAACATTCCTTTTAAAAAGTGCGATTTATAATATTTCATGTCCATGTTTTCTGCTATCTACCCATTATAACTTCCCAAACTTACTTCTATTTCCAACCCAGACTTAAACTCAACCACTATCCTGTCATCATATACAATGGCTTTTTCAACTAGTTTTCTGACCAGTTTATCATCAAACTCCGTAATATCACCGGTTTGCATATTAAGAAAGTCCGTCATCTCAGCAATCCGATCCCTTTTATCTTGACGGAGAGCGTTTCTCGAAAGTGTTTCTTGCCTTAAGTCCCGCAAACGGTAAATCTCGTTGACAATATTATCGTATGCTTCCTTTGAATTTGCCTTTTGGATCAAATCGGTTTGGAGTTCTCGTCGATAGCGTAGTCGCGGTTATAGTCAGCATTTGCGCCCTGCTCATAACCGTTGTGATTTACGAGCCAGTTTACAATCAAAGATTCAAGTCCGCTTTCTCTTGTGTTGGTCGCAGTCATTATTCCACCTCCGTTCTTGTTATAGTAATGGCTGGATAAATTGAATTAGCGCCGCTATTGCCGCAGAAAACTCAGCTGT
>JAKOVW010000034.1 GCA_029781865.1 Bacteroidota bacterium | reverse complement strand
TCTATTCCCATCATTTCCTTAGATCGGAAAACTATGATATTTGACATGGAGCTCTATTGCGGAGGTGAATGCGGCTGGGGACAACGATATATAGCAAAAAAAGAAAACAATAAATGGAGAATCAAATACCAGAAACGTACTTGGATCAGTTGAAAATAACGGCCGCCAACAAGGCATAGACTCTACACCGCCAAGCATCTGAAATCATTCTCCTTTGATTTTTTCCGGTAATGACAAAATAATTTTTTAGTTTTGGCCACAAATGGTTTGGCGGTGCAGTGTCTATGCCTAACCGTTATAGGGCATTTTAAGACGATAAACCAATAAACGGAAATAGACAATTGGACGCAATTATTCTTATTGGACTTTACATTCTTGTATTCATTGGACTTCCAATCGGACTTATTTGGTTACTTAACTTTATTCCCAAAAAACTTGGCTATCCAAAGGCTGGAAAGTATTTAGCTATAATATTTGGACTATTCGTATTGACTATTATTTTATGGTTTGCTTTTGAAGACCAACTTTTCACAAAAGACAACGCAAAAGAACTTGTAGAAGAACAACAAATTATATTGGCTGACGAATTTGAATTGACAGAAAACAAATCAACGTCAGCGATTGGTGACTATTACCACACCTTCACATTAAAAATATCAGACCGTGACAAACAGACCGCCATTTCAAAAATAATTAGTGCAGACAACTTTAAAAAAGATAACTCTTCTGTTGACCAAACGATATATCTTTCGGACGATAGGTATTTTGGACCAAAAGTAACACAGAACTATGAAACAGAAAAGGCTTTTGTAAGAGAGTATTTTCAACCAAGTGGACAAAAAGGTTACGCACCGACATATACAAGAATATCAATTAGTAAATTAGACAACGAATTAACATATGAAGACATTGACGAATAAAAAAACGCCCTATAACAGCAGATTTGCAATAGGCAGGGTTTCGTGCTCCGCAGACAGTTTTGTGGTAAACGAAAGTTCAGTGCTCCGCATCAACATTTGTGCTGAAAATCCCGCCCATCGCAAATCTGCAAAACGTTATCTGTCAGAAAAATGAAATTCAAACTAGTATCCATACTATTATTAATTATGTGCTTTAAAGTCAATTCTCAAAGTTGGCTTCAAGAACGATGCATAATTAATAAAGGACCAAAGTTAAATAAAATCACAGCATACATATCTACTCTCCCAAAATGCAACCTTGATGATATATCAAATATAAATGATACAATGATAATAATTAGAGCTATAGGTTCTTTTGATTCAAATGGTAACATAATAACTTCCATAGAGTTTAGCAACTCGGAGAAAATCAAAGAAGATACTTTCATTTATTTCAAAGGTAGGCTTATAAATAAATATTCATTGTTAAATAAAACAACTATTATAAAAACTGAATTCAAATATTTGGATAATAATCTTACGGAAGTCACCCAAATAAATAATACTTCGATTTCAAAATATTATTTACAGAATAATTCCAAAGGCCAGCAAATAACCAACTTTATTTTGAATTCTAATGGAGACACTATTTCAATAAGATATATAAATTATGACGAACGAAACTTGCCATTATCTATAAGTTATTATGAAAACGGAGTTAGAAAATACTTAAAAATTTACGTTAGAAACGCTCAAGGCGAAATTGTTCAGGATATTATTTGCGATGAAAAAGGAATCAAAATAGAAGACTCTACTTTAAATAAAGAAAATATATTTTTTGATAAATTCGGCAATATTATAAAATTAATCACGTGGGACAATGATAATTCAAAATGTGTAATTTGGTATTATGAAATCGAATACCATTCCAAAGAAAAATAATTCCGACAGATAACACGGCATAAACTCTACATCGCCAGGCATCAAAAATCATTTTCATCTAATTTTTCAAGGTAATTAAAAACTATTTTTTACTTTTGGCTACTGATCAGTGGCGGTACAGCCTGTATGCCAAATCCGTCATCGGTAACTCTAGGAAAGAATGACAAGATGAAATATATGACATTACTATTTATAGTAGCCTCCATGATATTGAATCCTGCTTGTACAGACAACAGAAATTTAAATAACGATATTACGCATAACGAGATAAAACTCACAAGCGTAACTGACACTCTCAAATTTAAGTCAGGTATCCGCTCCATTCTGCAAGACAGCAAAGGCAATTACTGGTTTGGCAGTGACCAGGAGGGAGTTTGTAAATATGATGGGAAAACTTTTACCTATTATACTACGGAAAATGGATTTTGCGGCAAACAAGTTATCTATATAAAGGAAGATGAAACTGGGCAAATATGGTTTGGCACAAGTAGTGGTTTATGTTGTTTTGACGGAAACAAATTCACTGCTGACAGAAATGGTTCTCCAACAAATATTTTAGGTCATGAACAGCACGCTGCATGGTCTATAAATAGAACTGACTTATGGTTCCCTGGCAAAAATCAGAATGAATTAATCAGAATTGATAAAGGGAAAATTCATACGATAAAATATCCTATCCAAATTCCATCTAAGGGCAATTCTGTTGACTATGGAATTACTGGTTTATCAAAAAGTAAAAATCGAGGTTTGTGGGTTGCTCATTATTCGGGTGTCAGCTACTATGATGGAAAAGCAATTCAATTTATAAACGATAGCACAATGCATTATGATGTAAAATCAAAGTATATGCATGTAAGAAGTATTTTGGAAGATTCTAAAGGCAGATTATGGATTGGGAACAATGGGATTGGAGTTCAATTAAAAGAAAAAGATAATATCATTCATTTTTCCGAAAAACACAATCTTTTTATAGATGATATTTTTCGAGTTAAGTCTCCAGAAGGAACTCTTATGCACGTTTTCGCTATCAAAGAAGATTCAAAAGGTAATATTTGGTTTGGTGACCGTGATACAGGAGCATGGAGGTTTGACGGAAAAGAAATGAAATATTTTTTGTTAGATTCTACTTTGAATACACAACATATATGGGACATTTACGAAGACAAAAGCGGTAATTTACTATTTGCATCGGGAGACAGAGGTGTTTACAAGTTCAATGGGAATGGATTTGATAGAGTTTTTTAATTGAAATAGATACGAATTCAAATGAAAATTATGACTTTACTTCTTTTGACTTTTAATTTGTTTTTTAGTTCCTGCGGTGAAACGCCAAAAACGAATAAAGACATCACTTCATCAAGTGAACATTTAATAACAATTGGCGACACTGTCACTCAACTCAGCAATAACATCATGGTTATTTATCAGGACAAAAAAAATAATTACTGGTTTGGCAGTTGGCAGGACGGACTTTTTAAATATGATGGAAAATCAATCGTTCATTTTACCACAGAACATGGTTTGCCCTCGAACAGATTAGAAGAAATTAAAGAAGATAAGCAAGGGAACATCTATTTCAATACTAGTAAAGGAATAATCAAATACAATGGGTATAATTTTTCTATATTACAAGAAACTATTGGAGATATAGAAAAGTGGGAGTTATCTGTTAATGACATATGGTTCAAAAATTTAACGGATGCTCAGTTTGTTTATAGATACGATGGAACTATTTTACATAAATTAAAACTACCTAAAATCAAGATTGGCGAAGAGTGGATTCAAAAAAATCCAACATCTCCTAATCCATATTCAATTTATTGCACATATAAAGACAGCAAAGGCAACATTTGGTTCGGCTCAGCAGTATTAGGAGCGTTCCGTTACGATGGATCTAAGTTTGACTGGATTACTGAAAGCGATGTAAACGAACTTCATTATGGACCCTCAAATGGTGTCCGTTCAATTGTTGAAGACAAAGACGGATACTTTTGGTTTAATACTGAATATAAATATGACATTTACAACAAGCCATATTCAACAAAACGAGTTAAGGACAGCACACAATTTTATGACCGAATAAAAAGTATTGGTTGTTTAGACGGTAAAAAAGATGGTGATTTGAATGAGTATTTATCAATCATAAAAGATAATAACAATAGTCTTTGGATTGCTATTTACTTAAACGGCGTATGGAAAGTTGACGGTAAAAATGTAAAACACTACCCGATCCAAGTTGACGGTAAAAACATTCCCATTTTTTATCTTTTCACAGACAATAAAGGTGACATTTGGCTTGGCACCCATGAAAATGGTGCTTTCAAGTTTAATGGACAGGCATTTGAAAAATTCATACTATGACAGACGAAAGAAGAGCTACCGCTAACACGGGTTTGGCAACAGTGGCGGTTCAGTGCTCCGCAGACACTTTTGTGGTTCATCAAACATTGGTTCTCCACATCAACATTTGTGGTGAAAATCGCCACCTCCCCCAACCCGAAACCGTTAGTGGCTACCGTGCAAAATGATAACGACTAAATAGGATCTAGGATAAATTGAACAATAAAAAATAATCAAAAATAAAATATGCTGACAGAGATCAACCCGAAGTTACCAATGAGAAATAAGGCTGCAACTAAAGACTTTTACGTAAATAAGTTAGGCTTTCAAATACTTGGCGACAATGACTTTGACGGTTACCTGATGGTTCAAAAGGACAAAATCCAAATTCACTTCTTTGAGTTCAAAGAACTTGACCCACAAGAAAACTATGGACAAGTCTATATTAGAACGAATGACATTGATAATCTTTACCAAACACTTGTGGACAACAAAATTTCAATTCATCCAAACGGAAATTTAGAAATTAAACCTTGGGGACAAAAAGAATTTGCATTACTTGACCCAGACAACAACTTATTGACTTTTGGGCAGAGTTTATAATTGAAATTAGACTTTGAGAACGGTGAAGAGAACGGCAACCACTAACAACACCTACCCTAAAGGCGGGGTTTTGTGTTCCAAAGACATTTTAGTGGTTAATCAAACATTGGTTTTTCAAATTGAGTTTTGTGGTAAAAGTTCTACCCTTCCGGGCAGCTGCAAAACCGTTAGCACCAATTTTAAAAAGGACACATGACAAAACAACTATTCAGCTGGGCAGCTATTATTACTTTGACCCTTGCATTCACTTCTTGCAAGGGACAGGTGAAAACAGACTCTCCAAAAGACAACCAAATCACGGGTGGAAAATCAAAATTTATTAAAAATAATTTCTTCCCTGATCTTGCCGAAGAATTTAAGTTTGTTCAATGTGAGTTGCAGGACAAGAAGGGAAATATGTGGTTCGGCACCGCTGGTAATGGAATCTATGTTTATAACGGAGATTCCTTCGTCAATCTTAATTATAAATCCTTTATTAATTTTTCTCTCCAAAATGATTTGAATCATAATGATATTCTTTGTTGCATGGAAGATAAAACAGGCCACATTTGGTTTGGAACAAGAAGAGGGTTGATTCAATACAAGCCGTCAGGTGCGAAACCAGAAGGCAAAGATTTTATACTGTACTTAATTCCTGAAAATACCATCAGTGGCTCCACTCGAACAAGATTACCATACACTTTGCAGTCCGGAGATAATTTCGTGTGGAGCATCATGCAGGATAAGTCGGGAAAAATCTGGTTCGGGACAAGCAGGGGTGTTTATGTACACAACCCCTATACAGACATTGATAATGCAGGACCACTTTTCAAACGCTTTTTTGACTGCGACAGCCTCACCAATAATCAGCATCTGCAATTAGTAAATGTTACGAGTATGCTGGAGGACAGAAACGGGAATATTTGGTTCGTGTCACCCTATTGGACGGCCAATAAATGTGAAGGCATTGTGCGTTACGATGGAAAGTCGTTGGTTAACTTTACCCCCGACAGTACCTATTCCTTTCGGTCAATTATTGAAAGAAAGAATGGAGACTTGTTGTTTCTCGCTGCATTTAATGGCATTTATTCGTATGATGGAAAAACATTTTCCAACCTCAATGAAAAAATTGGAATTAAAAACGACACCTTTATTTCCATGTTAGAGGACGGAAACGGGAATATTTGGTTCGGACATATCAGCGACAATGTCAAAAATGGAGGGGATGGTGGACTATGGCATTTTGATGGCAAATCGTTAAAATTATTTACAATTAAGGATGGCCTGAGCCACAACCATGTGATGTGTATGACAGAAGACAAGTATGGGAATATTTGGTTTGGCACCAGAAATACCGGCTTATGTCGTTATGACGGAAAAACATTTACCAATTATACAGAATAGACAGCTCTTTCTTAGTGACAAACAAGACAGAAAAACTGGTACTAACAGTACCTTTGTGGTATGGCTGGAAAAGCGAGAATATGAACTGTTGTGCATTTATTAAACAGTGTACCGGCAGACAGTTTAGTGTTTCAAATCCGCCACAACGCAAAGCCGTAAACCGAAATACGCAATAACAGCAGACGCAGAAACATAGATTTTATCATAAGAATTAAAATAAACTCAATGGAACACAAACAAGAAAATCAAAAGATTCTTAAAAATAAATATATACCAACCGCAGAATTCTACAGTCAAATAATTGACAGCTTACAAGATTATTCCATTTTTACTCTGGACAAAGAATTACTAATTAACAGTTGGAGTTCCGGCTCAGCCAAAATATTCGGTTATGAAACAGAGGAGGTTATCGGAGAATCCTTTGATTTAATTTTTACTGAAGAAGATTTGAAAAATGATATTCCAAAAAAGGAAATCGAACTTGCTTTAAAAGAAGGAAGAGCAACAGACAATAGATGGCACATTGCCAAAGACAAAAGCCTGTTTTATGCTTATGGGTTAGTCTTTCCACTCATCGGTTTAGATGGAGAAATGCTGGGTTATGTAAAAATTTTACGCGACCTAACAGAAAGAAAACAATCTGAGGATGCCATAAAAAAATATATTAAAGAGTTAGAAGAACTAAATACACATAAAGAGGGTGTTCTTGCGATACTTTCACATGACTTAAGAAGCCCTCTTTCAGCTATAATTGGAACGGCAAAATATTTGAAAGATAATTTTCACAAAATAAAACAAGATACTGCTCAGGAAATGCTCGACTTGCTGTATAAATCATCAACTGATGAACTAGAGATGTTAGACTATTTAGTAGAATGGGCAAGGATCAAATATGCAGCGGACACATTTTCTCCAACAAAATTAATATTAACTGAATACATTGATAAAGTTTTTGAAACTTTGAACGAAACCGCTTTATTAAACACCATAAATCTTCATAACGAAATTGAAAATAATACATCTGTTTTTGCAGATGGTAAAATGCTAATTTCCATTATTCAAAACATCGTTTCCAATGCGATAAAACATATAGAAAAAGGAGGAACGATAACAGTCTCCTCAAAAAGCAAAGACGACAAAATTATTATTCAGATTAAGGATACTGGGATTGGAATGTCCAAAGAAATAGTGGAAAAACTTTTTACGCCACAAATGAAAACTCTTTCAGAAACAAGAAAAAAGAATAAGGGTGCAGGAATTGGATTGTTATTAGTAAAAGGCTTTTTAGAAAAAAATGGTGGTGAAATATGGGTAGAAAGTATTGAGGGTGAAGGCTCCTCTTTTTATTTTACATTACCTATTGAGAAACCCCTATATAAAATAGGTAGTTCAGACGAAATTATGTTTGACGAAAGCGCGTAATACAATGACTGATGGACAATATTGAAATTGCCAAAACGGACAAAATCACCAACCCAAAAGGCGGAGTCTCGCATTCATATTAAGGTTCTAATGTTAGCCAAACAATATATTTTCAAATCAAGTTCTTTGGCAAACGCCCCGCCCTTCCATTAGCTGCCATTTTAACTTTACTAAATCAAAGAAGTGTTAAATAAAAACGCTATAAACATATTCGTAATTCTTTTCCTGAGCTTTATAATTCACTCACAGAATAACCCCATTGGATTAATAACTACCCCTTATCCTAATTTGCTGATTAATTTAGATAATGCAATACTGATCGTAGCACAACAAAATACTCCTGTCAAGCCTAGCCAATTGAGCACTATATTTTATACAGATTCTGGTAACTCGTATCCTATTGAAATTCATGGAAACAATGGAAGCTTTTGGGTGCATCCAGATTCTCCTGGTGTATTACAAATCACATTGAAAACCGATCTTGGGACAGTTAACCAACAATTCAAAGTAATCCAGGCACCAGCAACTGGCTATCTTGGCAACAATAATGGTAATGGTACTTACAAATTTCCCATAAACGTATTTAAAGAACAAATCGGCCTAATTCCAGCTCTTGAGAATTATGGATTCGATGCTAAATGCCTGATTATTAAATATGATGTAATACGAATCTCTGCATTGGGTAAAATTCATAAGGCAATTAATATAGATAGTAAATTTAATAAAGACGTCCTAAATATCATACAGAATACCGAAGCTAATGACATTTATCTTTTTAGAAATATTGAGTATAAATGTCCAGGCAATATTACCACTCAGCGAATGAGGGATTTGATTTTTGAAATAGAATAATTAAGCTATTCCATATGATGTGAAATAAAAATGGTCGCTAACATGGTATACAATTAATCGAATTTATTTAGGATCTGACATTCTTTTTAAATTTTTTCGATCAATAATGATATTGTTCTTACTTTTGAAAAATGACAACACAACCATTAATAGACTATTTTGAAAATCATCTTCCCTTAAATGATGAGGAAAAGTCTGCTGTGAAAGATTGTTTCAAAGAACGAAGGGTTAGGCGCAGACAATTCATCCTGCAGGAGGGTGAAATATGTAGGCACAGCACGTTTGTTGTTGAGGGTTGTTTCAGAATGTACATGGTAGACGAAAAAGGCAAAGAGCATAACCTTCAATTTGCTATAGAAAATTGGTGGATTGGTGATATTGGTAGTTTTCATTCAGAAAAACCGAGCAGGCTTTACATTGAAAGTATAGAGAACTCCGTTATTCTTCAATGTGAAAAAGAAAATCAGCTGAAATTATTTGTAAACTACCCAAAATTCAATAGGATATTCAGAGTGCTGGCTGAAAATGCAATGGTAAGTCTTCAGAACAGAATTTTGCGAAACATCAGCTCAACAGCCGAAGAACGGTATCTGGATTTTGTGGAACGTTATCCGCATTTCTTCAACCGGATATCAAACGTTCAAATAGCATCGTACCTGGGTGTAACTCCTGAATTTCTAAGTTCCATCCGGAAGAAGCTCGCAGAATCTTAAGCTACATTAAGGTTATTTCTTAAGTTACTTTATAGGTCCCTCCTACTGAAACGCATCATCTTTGTTGTCTAATAATCTAAATACAATTTAAAGATGGAAAACAAGACAATTGCAGTTATCGGAGCCACCGGCTCCCAAGGAAAAGGTGTTATAAATGAGTTGGTAAAAGCTGGCTCTTTTAAAGTAAGGGCCATTACCCGCAACCCTGACAAGTATTCGGGAGACGCTCATGAAGTAGTCAAAGCAGACTTGACGGACTTAAGGTCATTAACAGATGCTTTTAGAAACGCTTATGGTGTATTTGTTGTCACTAATTTTTGGGAAGGAGCAGATGAGCTGGCTCAAGGTAAGATAGCGATTCAGGCGGCTAAAGATGCAGGCGTACATCACTTTGTTTGGTCAACCCTTCCCAACGTCGAAGAAATCAGTAACGGAAGATTTAATGTCCCGCATTTCACGGGGAAGGCCCAGGTTGATGCACTCATCAAAGATGCCGGATTCAAATACTACACGTTCGTTCAGGCGCCATTTTATTTTCAAAATTTGACCGGGCAAATGGGTCCGCAAATTCAACAAGACGGCTCTACCGGATGGACGCTTCCTCTGGATCCTAAAGTAAAAGTAATTCATATGTCAGATATCAACGATTTAGGTAAAGTGGTAACAGGTGCTTTTTTAAAACCGGAAAAAGTTGGAAACGGAAGTTACTTATCATTAGCCACAGAGCTCAATAGTTTTAATGATATCTTAGAAGCCTTCAAAGCCAATGGAAAGCATTACAGTTTCAATCAAGTTCCTATAGAAGTTTTCTCAAACTTTTTTGAAGGAGCCGGTGAAATCGCCCAAATGCTCGCCTATTTTGAAGCCTATACCTATATGGGTCCAAATTCAGAAGCACAAATTAAATTGGCTAAGCAAATTGCAACCGAAGAATTTACATCTCTGGATACATGGATTAAACAAAACATAAACTAAGATGAAAAATATGATAACAACGACATTAGTTATTGCGGTTATGGCTTCGTGCCAAATGAACAGTCACAATAAAACAGATCAAAGTTCAACTCTAAACACAAAAATTATGGAAAAGCAAGAAAAACAAAAAATTGAAGTACTTCTCAGTGAATATGAAAAATCATTGAATACATCAGATGCCAAATTAGCTCAATCACTTTATACAAAGGATGGTATTTTCATGCCCACAGAAGCCCCATCTGGAATAGGCTCAGAAGGCATTTTGAAATCTTACGAATACGTCTTTTCGCAAATTCAACTGAACATTAAGTTCTTTATTGAAGAAATTCAAGTGGAAGGAGACATGGCATTTGCAGTAACCAGTTCAAAAGGAACAACCTTAATACGCGCCACCGGCGATACGATTCCGGAAGCCAACCGGGAACTCTTCGTGTTTGAAAAAGTGAATGGAGAATGGAAAATTGCCCGATATATGTTTAATAAAACCGAACCAAAGGGATAATCTAAACATTATTCAGGCCTTAGTTCTTGGAGAGCAGTTGAGCCTTATTGAGGATTCAGCAAAGAAATTTGAAGAAAAACAACGCAAACAATATAATCAATTTGCGCTGAAAGCATTTAACATTGATACTTTCATCATTTTATTTTTTTACTTAGCTGTGGTATTATCATTACCGAAAAATGGATTTCTTTTTTAGGTATTTGGGGATAGCTTCTTGTCTTTGAATTTATCAACATGCTTATTTATCCTTTTTTTTTTGGAACGCGCAGCGAATCATTCACCCATATTGATGTTGATAACTGTTGTAGCGCTTGCATCATTGCTCATTCCGCTGCATCATCGCATGGAAAAATGGGTTAAGGAAAAAATGAAAGAGAAAAATTAACGAATACGATTGAAGAATGCTAATAAAACAATTGAACTGTTGGGGACAAAGGAGAACATGTAAAAGAATTTTACATTTTTAGTCTTCCTTTCGTTACCACTACTTTTTTTTACATCATCATAATTTCAAGTTCATACGGAATCGCATTTCAAATTCAGTATGCCATTTTTAATTATAAGTTTCGACGACCTGCATTTGTATAAATATTCATACATTTGACATCTACTTATTGAAATTATTAACTATCAAAAAACTAAAAATATGGCATTACGATTAAATGAAATTGCTCCGGATTTTACAGCGGATACGACCCAGGGAACAATCCACTTTCACGAATGGCTTGGCAATGGTTGGGGCGTTCTTTTCTCTCATCCCAAAGATTTCACACCCGTATGCACAACAGAACTAGGCTATATGGCGAAACTAGAACCTGAATTTACAAAGAGAAATTGTAAGATTATCGGCTTAAGTGTTGATCCGGTCGAAAGCCATTTAAAATGGGAGAAGGATATTGAAGAAACCCAAGGATACCCGATAAAATATCCCATGATAGGCGATCCAAACCTGACTATTGCTAAGTTATTTGATATGCTCCCGGCGGATGAATCCGGAACATCAGAAGGAAGAACGGCGGCGAACAATCAGACGGTTCGTTCCATTTTCGTCATTGGACCTGATAAGAAAATCAAATTAATGCTGACCTACCCCATGACCACAGGGCGTAACTTTGATGAAATTTTACGCGTAATTGATTCTATGCAATTAACAAGTAGCCATAAAGTAGCAACCCCGGCGAATTGGAAGAATGGCGAAGACGTAATAATTGTCACATCCGTTTCAGACCAGGACGCTAAGGAAATATTCCCGGATGGATGGAAAACAGTAAAGCCATATCTCAGAATTGTGCCACAGCCTGATAAATAAAATCTTACAGTGCTAATGAAAACCAGCAAAAACAGCACATTGACTACATGAGGATTTTCAATTTTGAAAAGCTCCATCATCCAATTTGATTTCACCTTACTTCTAAGTGTAATTGCTTTGAATATGTTCGTTTGCCACACTGCAGAAGGAACGCTTTAAGTTTACCAGATGACTTCAAGAATCTACAAACAATCAAAATGACAAGGCAAAATGCGGATTATAATTTGCCCATAGCACTTCAACCCTCTATTCATTGTAAAAACTATTTTATGAATTTTGATTTAAACAAGTCCATTGACATCCTTCAACGAACACCCCCGGTACTTGAATTATTGTTAAAAGATATTTCAGATGACTGGTCTATGAACAATGAAGGAACAGATACATTCAGCCCATTTGATGTGCTTGGACATTTGATACATGGTGAAAAGACTGATTGGGTGCCGCGCATGGAAATTATGCTAAGCGACAAGCCGGACAAATCATTTCAACCGTACGACCGTTTTGCCCAATTTGAAGAAAGTAAAGGCAAAACGATCAATCAATTACTTGCCGAATTTAAACTACTTCGAGAGCAAAACATTCAATTACTTCAATCAAAGAATTTAAGTGAGCATGATTTAACAAAAACAGGGATACACCCCAAATTTGGTTCAGTAACCTTGAAACAACTGATTGCAACATGGACAGTCCACGACCTAAGTCATATAGCTCAAATTGTCCGGGTTATGTGTAAACATTATAAGCAGGACGTTGGACCCTGGATTGAATATTTGCCGATTTTAAACAGATATTGAAGTTTAATTTTTATGTAGATTTGTCATCCTATAACTCTATTGGCATTGAATCAAAATAACTTATAAAGACTGATTTGCAAGCTGTTTACAAGGATCTTAAACAAATGATGGGCGAAATAATTATTTAAACATGGGTAATACGTAAACGGAAGCCTACAAATTAAACCTTGGGCTCTATTACGCCATTTCATTATACCCCAAAGCATTGAGAGCCATGCGGTCTAAAATCTGATAACTTAAACAATATCAACTAAATGGCAGACTATACAGATAAAGAACATTCAGATAATCGTTCATCCAATCAACCGGAAAATACTGCCAGCAAAATTACTCCTGCAACAGAGACAGTAAACTCAAATCAAGAAACTAATAAGATGGAAGTACATCATCAAGCACATCATGAGGGAAAGAAAAATTGGAAATCCTACTTCTGGGAATTTCTCATGTTATTCCTAGCGGTGTTCTGCGGATTTTTTGCAGAGTATCAATTGGAGCATAAAATAGAAAGAGAAAGGGCAAAAGAATTAGCGAAGAGTTTTTATGAAGAACTTAAAAATGATTCTATAACTGCTGTAATAAAAGTTCAGAACAGATTAAAGCAGGAAGCCGCGCTAAAATATATGATAAGCTATTTTCGAGACAGCAATCTTACTAATGTTCCAAAAGAATTTGCCCTCAATTTTGAATACGGAATAAGTTTTCGTTCGCCATCGCTATTTGAACCTCGTACCATCATGCTAGAACAACTTAGAAATTCCGGCTCTTTACGGTATTTTAAAAATCAAGCTTTGCAAACATTGACCGGAGACTTAACTGTTGCAATAAAAAATATCTACGACAGACAGGAACTGGAAGACAAAACCAGAATGCAATACATAACACCTTTAATCGTTCAGCTGTATGATTATGACTTTGACGCTGAAATGAAAATAAATGATATAACCATATTTGAGGGAGTCCTGAATTATGAAAAAAGTAATGAAGTCATTCCCTTTCACTTACATAACCCGGATAAAATTGACAGGAATAGTATTGAAAGATGCTTATCCTATTTTCTTGGAAACAATCTTACTTCGACCCGACAAACGCATATTAAAAAATATATGGAGGTAAATGCCAGATTACTCAAAATACTGAGAGCCGATTATCATTTAAATTGACGTAAAAAAATGAACCCGTAATATCTGCTTTTCGGTTTTGCGTTAGATATATTAAATTTAAGCATAGCTATTAAATATAGTTTCAAAACATATATTATACGTTGTGGCCTACAACATCGGAAAACACGAAAACGTCAGTAAGAAGCTAATTATACATTCAATTATAAGTAATCAAACAAGACAGAAGGCCCGTTTACAAAAGAACAAAAAATTAGAGATATGAAGCAGTAGTTGAGCTATTAATATAAGCCACAATACCAGATATATAATATCTTTGATAAAATGATATTCTGTTTATTAATTTAAAACAATTATATATGGAACAACAAATTCAGAAACCACTAACACTTAAAAAATGGATATGGTTAAACATAGCTGGATGGTTTGTCGGAGTTGCCGTTGTAATAGGACTTGGCATTTTAGCTGAAACTATATTATACGGGAAAGAAGATTCGGGCGGACAAGCACTTGTTGGCGTTGGTATGGGAATAGGAGTTGGATTTATGCAATGGATTTTACTGCGTAGATATTTGCGTTCAGCATTAAATTGGCTTTGGTTTTCGATACTTGGATTTACTGTTGCCTATGTGGCATTTGATATACTAGCTTCTTTTATAACTATAAGCTTTGATGTAGGAACTATTTTACCTCTTGCAACTTTAATTGGGGCATTAATCAGCGGATGGCTTCAATATGCATTTGTACTTAAGAAAAGCGTAGCCAACTCCATAGGATGGATAATGTGGAATACATTTGCTTGGCTACTGGCCCATCTTTTAACCATGAGTATGTTCCTAATCAAAATACCCAAACAAAGTGGAGTACTTGAAATACTTATAATTATACTTACATTCATATTTATTTTAACTGGTGGCCCTTTGCTCGGTTTTATCACCGGCAGGTTTTTGGTTTCAAAAATCAACAAAGCACAAAACATTGATTTAGCGAGTAAATAGCTCATAATTTGGTTATTTATTTTCAATTGCTCACATAGCGCTGTACTGATAATTGCAAAATGGATTGAATAGATACACTTATAATGAATCAGCTGCAAGAGGTAAATTTTTTTAGGTAGAACGTTATCAAACATTAATAATACGGCTTACCAATGCATGCTGCAAGAGAAGTAGAAATGTTTTGAGACAGTGCAGGTCATATATCAAACGCAAGTGTATTAGGGCAGATAAGGCCTTAAATTCATACTGCCAGCCGAAAGACCTGACTATTACCAGAGAGCTCAAAAAGATAAATATTTTGTAACTACTCTTTAAATAAAAAGTACCTATGAAACGAGTCAAAACAACCAAAACAACGGCTGTAGTTAATAAAAACAATGAGACTACTCCTCCCATTCAATAATAAACCTACTTCCCTGCCCTACAGTGCTCTCGATCCGGAGCTGTGCTTTAATTTTTTTCAACATTTCCTTTACGAGAAACAATCCTAATCCACTACCCTTTTCTCCCTTCGTGCCCAGACTGGATTTGTTTTGATCATTCAGGATGCCCTTGATCTGATCATCGGTTAAACCCGGTCCGAAATCTTCGACAATGAGCATAGTCCGGTTTTGATCTTTCTTTGAAGCTAGAATAATTTGTTGATTCTCCGGACTGAACTTGATAGCATTAGTAATCAGATTGCGAAGTGCAATGGAAAGAACATCCATGTTAGAATGTACAATTATGGGACCGATATGCTGGACGATCTCAATGTTTTTTTGTTTGGCCTGCATATCCAGAATACTGGCCACATCGGATACACATTCATTTAAAGCCACCGGAACAATTGAAGTTTCTACATTTTTGATTTGAAGATTTGCCCAGGTCAACAGATTGTCGAGCAAATCACCCGTTTGGGTAACTGCTTGCATCGTTTGATTCTTAAAAATAATTTTTTTATCCGCGCTTATACTTTCGCTATCCGACAGCAGCAAATATGACCTCAATGTAATCAACGGATTTCGCAAATCATGACTGATAATACCAAATAAACGATCTTTAATATGATTCAGATTTTGCAACTCCGCTTTTTGATTTTCAATGAGGTTGTTTTGTGACACCAGTATATTATTCTTGTTTTGTATTTTTTTATAGTAATAGAACAAAGTAGATAATAAGATGAACGCAAAAACGGACAACAGAATAAAAATATTCCTGCTATTTTTTTGCTTATTGAGTTCCAGATTGTTCAAAGCCAAGCGCCTGTCCTTTTTTTCAAGCTGATAATCCGTTTCCAATTGCATCATTTGGTTTTTGCTATCCAGGGTATACATACTGTCCTTTAAACCGTAATACCTTTTAAGATAGATGTTTTCATTCTGAAAATTATTCATCGCTCCAAATAATTCAGCAAGGTTTCTATAATCCTCTAATACTAAACCTGTATTGCCCGACTTTACGCCGTAATCCAAACTTTTATCAAATGCCAATTTTGCTTCATTGTAATTTTTTAAAGCAAAATAGATGGATCCGAGATTATTGTAGGCAGGTCCCAAAGCATAATCTGAATTTTGCATTCCTTTCAGAACATGCATACAACTATCCATATAATATAATGCTTCCTTGTATTTCCCTTGTCTTTTATACAACAAACCCATATTTCCTATGGCATTCATGATCATTTGCTCGTCATTGATTTGTTTGGCCAGATTTAAAGCCTCCACATTACAAATGATTGCTGAATCATGTTTCTCCTGCTGAAAATAGAAATTACCCTTTTCCGTATAAAAGTAAATCAGTTCAAACGTGTCCTGTACACTTAAAATAAGTGATTTGGCCTTGCCGAAATAATCAGCTGCCTTATCATAATTTTTATACTCCGTATATAAATAAGCAATGTCAATATAAGCTTTTGTCAATCTCCTCTTATGACCAAGTTCTTCGTACAAACGTACCGCTTGAAGGTAATAATCCAGGGATACATCAAATTTACCTTTGCTCAAATAGCAACTTCCCAGACTATAGAGATTGGCTGATATGTCCGGTTTTCGTTTCAGTTGTTCGGCAATGGATTTTGCCTTGTCGAAGTAATCTATTGCTTTATTGATATTGACATTAAAATAATAATCTCCGATTGCCCTGTTAATCATCAATTGGTTCGTATCAACGACCTGATCATTCAATAATTTAAGCAAGCTGTCCACATTTTGTTCATTTTGCGATTTTGCAAAAAAAACAAAGAATACCAGAAGCGTAGTAAATATACCTTTCGAAACTTTATTCATATAAAACGTTTGATCGCTGAATTACCTAAAACAGACTGCACCACTTGTTCATTGTAAGTTTTACCAATTTGCAATTGTATTTTATCCAATGCAATGGTATTATTGTCCAGTGCAGTAATTTTTTGCTTGTTGACAATATGGGTCCTGGATATACGAATAAAATGACTTGAAGGCAATTGCTGTTCCAGGTTTTTTAGACTCACCAGAGCTGTTTTTTTACTCCCATTGGTCAAAAATATAGATACAAAGTCGGCTAAGGATTCAATAAAATTGACATCAGCATAATGAACTTTAACATAGGCAGATTTCTCCCGGATAAAAAAACTATCGTCCGTTTCAATTTTGAGTGCATCGTTAGGAGCAATATTCCTTTTTAACTCGATCAAATTCCTGACCTTATCGATTGCTTTGAGTAAACGCTCGGGAACTAAAGGCTTTGTGAGAAAATCGACTGCATCTACTTCAAAGGCATCGAGGGCATATTGTTTATAGGAGCTAATGAAAATAATCAATGGAATTTGACTCAGACTTTTTACTAACTGAACGCCGCTCACCATAGGCATTTCCACATCGGCGATGAGTAGATCGGGATGCATTTTTTGTATACCCGAAATAGCCGAAATAGCGTCTTCAAATACGCCAAGGCACTCTAAATCAGGGATCTGTCTTAAATACTGAAGGGTCAATTCCCTGAATAGCTGATCATCGTCAGCGATTACAAACGAAATCTTTTGTGCCATATTGAATTCAGAAGCTTTAATGGTGATTTGGCCTATAATTATTCGAAAGACCGAATTTTCAAAACCCAAATCTACTCAAAAGTAACACTTATCTATTTCCCGACAGTGCCGATCTACTTCTCCTTTTTGGACAGGAAAAGCCGGATACATTTGAAGTCAAATTGAATTAATAAACCTTTTAATCCATTCTTATGAAATCCTTACGCACTCTCTTAGTTTCTGTTATTACTTTCGGTATAGCATTAATTTTTATGCCGGTAAAGAGCCTGGCAGATCCCTATTCTGAGTCAAACTGGAAAGTCAGCTATGATAATTGCAGCGCAACGATAACTGTAACATATTGGTTTTTGGATAAACGAGGGGATGATGATTGGATAGAAGATTCCCATTTATATTATTATGATAAAGACAAGGTAAGGCAACCATTTTTCAGACTTAAATACGGCAAGGTTGGAGATTGCTCTAATTGCGATGGACAATTTACCCGAACAGAAGGTACAGAAAACAGAACATTTAGTTATGCCAACTATTGGTCAAATACAACGTATTCACAAACAAAAGTCCCAGGACAAAGTGAAGATATTTTTCAAATAACTGTTACATTTAGAGGATTCGATGTCGCGGTATTAGGAAGTGATATAAAAGTTGAATTAGTTGGTACCTGGCACAATGGAGATGATGGAAACAATGATACAAGTTTTGATTATGAGAAGACGATTATCGGTACTACAACAATTCCAGCAAGAACAAATTTGACGAGCTCAGTTGATTGCAGCTCCATTACACTAAATTGGACTAATCCCAGCTGGGATTGCGAAACCCCAAAGTCGGGATGGAAGACTAAAATATTCAGGACCGATGACCTTGGAAATTTTCAATATTATGAAGTGTTTGGAAATGCCACTCACAACAATAAATATACAGATCAAAATGTAGAAACAGGTCGGATGTATACCTATAAAATTCAGGGTAGTTGGTTTCCCGGATTTTCAAGAGAGGTAGGTTCCGCCTATTCGAGTACGATAACAACACATGTAACAGATCTTCCTTTAGCACCCACTAATTTGCAGATTCAAAGCAATCCCTTACCCTGCGATTCGTTAATCGCTCTAAGCTGGGATGAACCCGATATTCAACCCGGACAATACTATATCTGGAAGCGTAAATTTTCACCTAACATTGGATCCTGGATGGCAATTGATACTATTGATGGTTCATTGACCAGCTATCTTGATTCGGTAGGTGTTCTTGAAAATATAACGTACCAATATAAAATTCAGGCTGTTTCAGATTGTGGTGTTTCTGATTATTCAACCAGAACAAAAGGGAGCGGAGTATATGAACCTCAGGCTCCCGGAAATTTTACTGCTACACCGGATGGGAATCGCATCAAACTTAAATGGAAAGACAACAATTCGAATGAAACAGAATATGTAATCGAAAGGACTGGAGGTGTAAACTTGACAATTACTTTGCCCGCTGATTCAGAAGAGTATATAGATGCAGATGTAACTTTTTGCCAACCTTATCATTATACGGTCAGAGCCAATAATTCTTGCTTTAAGGCGAGTACTTATAGAGCTAGTGCAGACGCCATCCTGGTATATGACATTAATCAGTTGTTTAATGAACAATCATTAAGTGCATCAAAAGGATATTACTCTGACAAAGTAGTACTGGAATGGTCCAACAATTTTGGAAGTGATCTCAATGGTTTGAGAATATATCGCAGACGATTACAGGATACAGGATATGTACAAATTGCAAACGAACAAAGCGGATCCAATACTTATGTAGATGTTTATGCTGAAGCAGGACAATTGTATGAATACAAAATAGTGGGTGAAGTTGAATGCGCAAACCAGGTTTATTATTCTAACGAAGCGCGGTCCATTGGATTCAGAACGCGCACCGGAACGATTACCGGTCAAGTCAGTTATGGAGGCGGTATTGCTGTAAAGGATGTTCAGATCAATGCGTCATCAACTTCAGGTATTATAAATAAAAGCTTAGATTTTCAAACCGGAACCATTGTTATTGCACCTCAGAATAATTTGAATTTAGATACCGCCTTTTTGTTTGAGTGTTTTATCAGGCCGGAAAATAATTCGAATTCCTCCACAATCATTGAAAAGTTAAACAGTTATAAGTTAAGTATCGATAATAATAACAATTTGAATCTTAAAATATATGATGCTGTCAAAAGTTACTCATTTATATTAAGTCCAACGCAACTCCCTAAAACAAGCTTCAGCCATATTGCCTTGCAGGTCAAGTCAGATACCGCACGTTTTTTCATCAACGGTATTGAACAAAAAGCATTCAAAATAGCTGTTAATGGTGGTGGTTCATTTCATTTTAGAAATACCAGTGATAGTATAGTCATTGGCTCAGAATTCAAAGGCAAACTAACGGAGATAAGGCTATGGAATATTGGAAAGCCGGCTGAACTGATTCTCCAGGACAGCAAACGGTTTTTAACAGGTAACGAAAGCGGATTAATAGTTTACTTTAGAACCAATGAAGGCATGGGCAGTGCTGTGTATGATTATTCCAGGCAGGCTCAGGATTATAATAAAAATCACGGTATGTTCCGCGGATCAATCAATTGGTCAAATGTCTATCCAACTTCCGGCCAGGTGGCTTTACAAGCATATACAGATATTATAGGTAATTATATTTTAAACATACCTTTTCAAGGCTCCGGAGAAGTTTTTATTATTTCTCCAAGTTACCTAACCCATACATTTAATCCTTCTTCTTCAGCTCTGTTTATTGGCGATGGAGCAACAATACATAACAGTATAAATTTTACCGATCTTTCATCATTCACGGTAACCGGTGATGTGTATTATAAGAATTCAAGTTGCGGTGTAGCAGATGCACCTATATTAATTGACGGAGTTCCTTTGGTAGTCAATGGAGCAACAGCCAAAACCGATCCGACGGGTGCGTTTTCAATTCAAGTGCCCATAGGGAATCACTATATAGAAGTTAAACAAGAAGGACATGTATACACAAGCTCTCGTTTTCCCGGTACAGGTACTTTTAATTTTCAGGAACCTATAAATGGTATTCACTTTGTCGATTCTACATTACTCAAAGTCGTAGGCAGAGTGGTTGGGGGTTTGCGTGAAGCCGCTAAAATTCCCGGCTTAGGTAAATCAAAAAACAATATAGGAGTCTCAAAACTTATCTTTATTTCTCAATTGGGCAATGGATGCCGGAAGGATACGGTATATACCAATACAACTACAGGCGAATATACTTTGTCGTTGCCTCCGCTGAAATACGTAGTATCGGTGGGAGTTCCCAGTAACCCACTCATTAATTTTGGCGCAATTGATTTATTGGATTTAACTTCAGCAACAACGGTAACAACAAAGGTTGATTCAACTTTTGATATTAATGGCCGTTTTTTAACCAACAGTGCATCCATTAGCTACAACAAACAATTGGATTTTATTTGGCGGGTAAAAGCAGAAATCGCAGTATTTGATAAAGATGGAAAGAGTAGTTTCATTGGAGAAGAAAGTTATACAGACACCTATGGAAATACAAGAGATTTAAGAACCAAACCATATTTATGGCCACTTTTTAAGCAAGGGGACGATGATCACTTGTACAGATGCCTGATAAAAATATTTGAGCCCTATAAGAATTATACGACAGGTATCACTGATAGTGTGCCAACAACGGATGGAAAAATTAAAATTCAAAATGATCTGGCTGAAATAAGCAATGCTGAAATTAATGTGTCTGATTTTGCGAGACTGGATTCCTTCAAAAATTTGGTTTATACTTTTAAACCTGGTTTTCCAAATTTTAATGAGAATATTTCAATTCCGGAGTATAGTTATACAGGTAAAATTGAAATAGTTTTGGAAACCTCAGCTGGTACTATATCATGGTTACCTGCTATAAATAAAACATTTAGCAACCCTAATACGAATACCGGAGTATACCATTATTACTTATTGGGAAAACACTCGAATGGTCAACAATTTGTCACCCTGGGCCCACAAGTACCAGAGTATGTATTAAGAGATCCTCCGGGAACAGCAAGCACGGCAAGCCGAAGTATTGGAACAACCAAAGTAGATAAAACCAATTGGTCCTGGAACCTTGGTTTGGAAGCGCATACATCTGATCAGATTTATACAGGAGCAAAATTTGTTGTTGGAGTAGGTGTTGCAGTTGATAATGAAACGGAAAACAACCTGACGGCAGGATTTAAAGCTAAAATCAGTGGTGGAAGAACGGGATCACAAACCGTTGAAACAACAAATACCACTAGCTGGTCAACATACGGAGATTCCGGAATACCTCCGGGAGCTAGTAGTGATTTGTATATTGGAAAATCACAAAATGTGCAATTTGGCGTGAGTGAAGAACTTGTAATTATTTCAGATCAATTATGCGATACCATACCTTGTCTATCAGGTAAAAAACCAGCAGATAATTTATCATTTGCAAAAAAATATGGATTGTCTATTGTCCCCGGCGGATACAATACGCAATTTATGTTTAATGAATATGATATAAAAAATCTGATTATCCCAAATCTGATTAGTTTGCGAAATAAAATTCTGCAAACCAATCCAAAGTATACCAGCAAACTTTCTGTTAATGATGTCAATTATGGAAAAAATAATGATGATCCGGCTTTTGGAGCTGCCGCTTCAACATATACGCCACAAACCGGAGATTTTGAAGATTATAATGGACCAAGCTATACATTTTTTGTAAAAGCTAATCCAAGCTATGTAGATTTAATGAATGCAGTGGACTCTGTCCGGTACGTAAACAATCAAATTTATCAATGGGAGCGAGCAATCTATCTCAACGAATGGGAGAAAGTAAATATTGGAAATAAAGACACTATCGAAGCATACAAACAAAAGGAGTTGTCTGAATTGGATAAACAATATGCCGGAATAATTATTGCATATGCCGCTTTATCATACGCAGCTGCCGATGCAATATATCATTCTTATGCAGCCATAGCAACCCCGGTAATTGGGTCTGCTTTTCTTGGATATGCAACATTTGCAGCAACTACAGCATTTGGAATTGCAGAAGCTGAAGTTATAGATGAGTATTTAGAATATAAAGCTAAAAGAAACCGGATCGTTGAAAAATTTGAAAGTTTGGGTAGTCCGGCAAATTTTACATTTACCGGAGGAACCACTTACGAATCTGAAATTTCACATAGTACGGCTATAGAACATGGATCAAGCATTGAATATGAATTATCTGCGGAGTTAGGATTTGAAATATCCGGAACAATAAACAATAACGGAGTCGGTATTGAGAAAGGATTAGAAATTGGCTTTTCAAATTCTCATGATTGGTCGCTGGAAGAAGGCGAAACCGAAACGGTAACATTCAATTTGAATGACCCTGATATTGGCGACTTGTATTCTGTAGATGTCTATCCTTCTATATTAGGTTGGGGGCCAATATTTAAAAACAAACCGGGTTGCGCTACAGCCTGTCCTTTTGAAGAGGAGACAGTTACAGCGTATTATAAGCCTGGAACCATAGTTAGTGCCCGCACCCTGCAAATAGATAAGCCCAAACTAGATGTTAGTCCATCATTACCAATTACAAATGTCCCTGTAGACGAAGCAGCTGTATTCAATTTAACAGTTACCAATGAATCCGAAATTGGCTACACTATGTCCTATGATATCAGTGTTGCAGGCGAAACCAATCCTTTCGGAGCAATTGTCAGGATCGACGGACTTCCAGGCGCAACTGTTACTGTAGCAGGTGGAACTTCCATCAATAAGGTATTAACAATAGAAAAAGGTCCTGGTCCGGTTTACAATTATGATAATATATTAGTATTGGTTCATTCGCAATGCCAGTTCTCAAGTGGCGCAGGATTTATTTCTGATATCGTAGATTCCGTTTATGTTTCAGCTCACTTTTTACCGTCTTGCACAAACGTTAGAATCGCTAATCCGGATAATCAATGGGTATTAAATAATAGCTTTAATGATACACTTCCTGTTGCGATCGTGGATTACAATATCAATTATTTTGACCTGGAAAATCTTCAATTGGATTACAAACCTTCCAGCTCGGCTCAGTGGATTGGTTTGCAAAAATTTCATGCCGACACAACAGGAATGCATGATATAAATGCTATACCCATTCCAAAGGATAAACCTTTTTCTTTTTATCAATGGGATGTGAAACAATTAACAGATGGTGCATATGATCTTCGCGTGCGCTCCAATTGCGAATTATCAGAGCGCGCTTCGGAAATACATTCCGGAATTATTGATCGGATAAATCCTCATGCATTTGGTCATCCGTCACCGGCTGATGGTATTTGTTCACCAAATGATGAGATCAGCATAAAGTTTAATGAGCCAATTGATTTAGGCTCAATCAGTTCTTCGGTCAATTTTGATATTCGCGGCGTACTCAATGGTTCAAATGTGGATCACAGTACATCATTAAACTTTGATGGCATTAATGATTATGCAGAGGTCATCGATGGAATACCTTTAGACTCACGTGACTTTACCATTGAATTTTCAGTAAAGCGAAATGCTTTAGGCGAACAGGCACTATTTGTTCAAGGCTCCGGAACTTCAGACCAGATTTATATTGGATTTAATGCGAATAACAAACTGGTCTTCAAAATTAATGGTAACAACTCCGTTTTATCGACGAAAATATTTGATGATTTCAACTGGCATTACATCGCTATTAGCTATAACTATACATTGGAATCCGTTGAATTCTTTTTAGCCGATGAACAGACAACAGCACAAATAATCAATTCCGGAAATACTAGCATTCAGGCGAAATATACCGGAGTAGATACTTTATTTTATATTGGAAAAAATCAATTCACCAACTCCAACTACTTCAATGGCAATCTTCATGAGCTTCGTATATGGAGCAAGGCCAGAAACCTTTCTGAATTTAGTATTTACAAATCCAAATTACTCACAGGTCGCGAATCAGCTTTAGTATACAATTGGAGAATGGATGAAGCGACAGGAAGCACAACTCGTGATCAGGTCAGAAACAGAGAAGCGATCCTTTTTGGTCCAACCTGGCAAATCAATCCTTCAGGCAAAGCCGCAGACTTTAAAGCAGCAAACTCACAATATGTGAAAGTACAAACGGGAAACATAGCCATAACCAAGGAGATGGATTTCACACTGGAGTTTTGGTTTAAGTCAGGTCAAAGCGCTGATGCTACTTTATTTACCAATGGCAATGGAAATGGCATCGGATCAGATTCACTCTTTGCGTGGAATATCGATAAGGTCGGAAACCTCATCCACATCAAACACAAGAAATTTGATTTTACAGCAACGAATACAAATTATTTTGACAATACATGGCATCACTTCGCCATGGTCTTACAACGTTCCGGAAATTTATCTGTATATGTCGATGGTAATTTTGAAAATTCAATCGCTGCAGACAATTTTGATCAACTGGGAGGAGCTTATTTTTGGCTGGGTGCAAAAGTAAATGTTATGCCTGGCCTTGTACAGTATTCGGATTATTTTTCAGGAATGATTGATGAATTCCGTTTTTGGAATTTGGCAAGAACATTCGAGCAAATTTCACGCGATAAACAAAACCGGATGGAAGGAGATGAATTGGGCTTGGAATTATACCTACCCTTTGAATATTATTCCACAGATCCTACCGGAATCAAAATTTTAGCCGGAACCATAAGTGACCAGATAAAAACTGCACCACATATCATAGAAACAGCCAGTGCAACTTTATCTTCCAATACACCTGTAATAAAATTACAGCGACCAGTACAAAATGTTGCATTTTCATATTCGGTCAACAATGATGAAATCATTTTAACTCCAACCTCTTCTCCTGAAATCATAGAGAATGTAACACTCGATGTTACGGTAAAAGGCATCAAAGATTTACATGGCAATGTCATGCAATCTCCTGTGACATGGATCGCTTATATGGATAAAAATCAGGTTGTATGGCAGGATGATTTATTAAAGTATGCTATCAAAAAAGGAGAAGCATTGACTTTCAAATCAGGTGTATTTAATAAAGGCGGAGCAGCAAAAAAATTCAATATTCTGGATCTTCCCTCCTGGCTTTCTGCAAGTCCTAGCTCAGGAATTATTGCACCGAATAGTTCTATCGAAGTTGTATTTACTGTTGACCCGAATATTAACTTAGGTCATTACAATATTGATGTAAGTTTATTAACTGATTTCAACTTCCGCGAAAAACTTGCTATTGATCTGCAGGTAAATGCCATCCCGCCGTCCTGGACAGTGGATCCATCCTTGTATGAATTTACCATGAGCATAGTAGGCACGTTGAAAATCAATGGAATCAATTCTACTGATGTTCGGGATAAACTTGTAGCTATGATCGGACAGGAAGTTCGCGGTGTTGCTAATCTGGAGTATGTTCCAAATATTGATGCATATCGGGTTTTTCTCAATGTTTATAATAACGTGGACAACCCGACCATCTCATTCAAAATCTGGGATGCCAGCACAGGCAAAGTATATAGTGATGTAACTCCAAGCAATATTGCATTTACAACTGACTCCATTCGTGGAAGCTTGTTAAATCCAACTGTTTTTGAATCGGGATCAATACTTACTTACGAACTGCCGATTTACAGTGGGTGGAACTGGTTAACTTTTTTCCTCGACAATACGGTAAGCTCGATAGATTCTGTACTCATTTCCGTGGCAGAAAATAATGCAACAGCCAAAACAATGGCGTTAATCAAAAATAAAATTGAACCCCTTGTGGCAACGTGCAATCAACAAAAGGTATGGAATGGCAATAAGATTTCGTCATTTAGTTTTGCACCGGTAAATAATATTAAACTGTTCAAACCAAGTTATGATACATTGATTCTTAAAGGCACAGTACCGGATCCAACAACGAGAACCATTACCTTATATCCTGGATGGACCTGGATTGGATTTGTGTCCATAAGACAACAGGAGATTAATACTGCTTTAGCCAATCTTACACCAACAACTGGTGACATCATCAAAGGCAAATACAATTTCGCGATATACAATGGTCCAACATTGGGTTGGATCGGAAGCTTAAAAACAATGATGCCGGGTGAAGGCTATATGTATAAGTCTTTAAGTTCATCGAACAAATCGTTTAAGTATCCTGTTGCGGGAATGTTTGACAACATCAGCGGAAAACTTGGTACCAGAACGAAAGAAGATGAATTATGGAGTGTAGACCATCATCCGTACAACAACAATATGACCGCTATTACCAAAGTGAATACTCCATGCCTGGAGTTAATTGAACGTGGAACATTTGGAATCGGCGTGATGGATGCTGCAGGAAACTGGAGAGGCAAAGCACCGTTAGATTTTATTGATGAGCAAGCCCATTCGTTTCTTACTATTGCGGGTGATGCCAATGAAATTCTTGCATTCAAATTAATCTATGCGGATAAGAATACAGTGTTTGATTTGAAACGCAGTATTCCATTTAATCCGAACGAGCATCTGGGCAGCATGGATTTTCCATATACTGTGGAAATTAATGATTTACTGTGCAAGACTATCAAATACAATGACAATCAGTTTAATGGACGCTTTGTATTGTATCCACAGATCGTTAAGGACGTTTTCAATATTGAATTCACATCAATGATCGAAGATGATCACGCTTCTCTTTCAATAACCAATATGCTTGGGCAGGAAGTCTTAAATAAAAAAGTATATTTGAAAAAGGGCTTTAATGCATTCACACAGGACATTTCTCAATTGAATGGCATAGTAGGATCGTACATAGTCCGCTTGCTTACAAAAGAAAAATTGTTTAGCCAATTCATTCAAAAAATAAATTAAGCCATCTCTTTTATGCTACATAATATAAGAACCTACGCAGCAATCGCCCTAATGGCGATTGCTGCCCAAGCCTACTCCCAGCCAAATTGGACCATAAATGCCGGAGATTTTGAATTCAATATGAACGTCATTGGAGTGGCCTATGTACAATGCCAGGAGGCAACGGATGATGGAGATATGATAGGAGCTTTTGTCGGCAATGAAATTCGTGGAGTACAATATTTTGATGTGCATAGCAATCAGAGAAATTATGCGTATTTGTTTGTATTCAGTAATTCATTTAGCGGAGATACCGTACATTTCAAATTTTATGATGCCTCTGAAGACACCATAGTCGACATTTTACAATATGTAATTTTTCGCGAAAATCAGATTTATGGGAATGACGCTACCCCATTCATTTTTACAGCAGAACACGATCCATTACAATTAAAATTAAGTAACAACATATTGCCGAGGGCTCAACAGGTTGGAAATTTAATTTCGACACTTGAAGTAACAAATGGAAAAGGAATAATAATTGATTTCAGATCTGAATGGATCAATGATAATTATGGCAAAGACAATTCATTACTTGAACTGAATAATAATAAACTGTATTTGAAAGAATCGCTTCTGAATCACCCCGGAGACACCCTTAAACTTCACCTAAAGATTGAAACTAAAGGGCAATGCGAAACCGATAAGATCATAACACTATTGCTACAGGACATTACTAAAACTGAGGATGGGCAACAAATCTTCGATCCAGATATTGAAATATTTCCGAATCCTGCAACTGATTATTTAATGGTTCGATCAGGCACTACATTCGATCAGATATTTATTTTTGATCCTATAAAATTAAAAAATCATCCCATCAAAATGAATAAGTTGATAGATATCCGGGACTTAAATAATCAGATTTACTTCATCAGGTTTCAAAAAGAAAATAAATACTGGAACAGGCCATTGATTATTATCCGTCATTAAAATAATTCAATTAACTAAAAGACCAGACACCAATAAATACAGCTATCTGTAAGCCACAAAGGAATTCTTATTTTATCTGCATTTTGTTATCTAAAGGCTCAAATCGAAATACGGCTGGCTAACAAATAAATCTTAAAGCCAATATTCAAATTTACTTTACTTAAAAGAAATAAAATATATTCCACTTCATTACAAAACGGCCAATAACATATTAAAGTGAAAACCCTATCAGGTATCCAAAATAATTCTATTCAATATTTCACAATTTGACAATTTAAGTTATTAACTTTGACTGCCCATATTTCGGCTGATTAACTTATTTGTCATTCTGTAATGCTTCACTAATAGAAGCCTCTTCAAAATTATCGTTTGACATCGGTTGTTTCAGTTTTCAATTTTTATATTAGATCCAAATTGTTGGCCTCTTAGATAGTTTAATAAAAATAAAATTACACTTAATATGGAACCAAAAATCAAGCTAATCAAGTGGATTGGGTTGTTTTTTGCGATTGTACTTCCCGTAATTTCAGCCACTTCACGTTTGTGGACACACAACACAAACTACGATTTTACTATTTGGAGTTACATTATCTATGTGTTGCCGACTCTCATTCTGCTTGTGATAATACGATTTGGAGAAAATGAATCTTTCTCATCGCTCGGCTTGCTGAATTTTAACCTGAAAACCCTAGGCCATATTGGATTGCAGATTATTATATGCCTCGTGCTTAATTTAATTTTTATCAATATACTTAACTTTATTAATGTCTCCTCAGGTCCGGAGCCAATGTATGCCAAAATCCAACAATTTCCTGCTTGGGGAAGAACGCTTGTTGCGATGTGGGCAGGTTTTTCAGAAGAGCTTGCATACAGAGGTTATGCTATTACCCGCTTGCAACAACTTACCGGAAACAAATATTTAGCTATTCTTGTACCTATTATACTCTTTGGATTAGGTCATGCTGCAAATGGTTCTCTGGTTCATGTCGCGTTTGCAATGCTTATGGGCATTATTTTCATTGTATTTTATTTAAAAACCAAAAACCTGCTTGCAAATATTTTTGCGCATTCACTATTCGACTTCTTATTTTTAGTTATCATACCTGCTATGAGAAGTTAATCGAATAAATTAGGTAACAACACGTAAAGATTAAAGAATAATTGAAAAATCTGGCAATTATAGCTATCTACGAATAAGCCATATAATCTTAAAGTCGTATTTACACCATTTATCTTATACACAGGATGGAAAATGAACTTTCACTTGCATATGAATTAGCATGACACCATATCTTAAAATTCTTTATTACTCATTCTATTTACAACATCCTTATTCTCATCGTGTAAAGGACAAAGTAATTCTAAACCATTATGTTTAGAGATGTTTGTTATTAAAATGGAAAGAATTTTATCCACGTTCCAATTATTGATTCTTACAAATGTATGAAGGGATTAAAAAGGCGGGCTGAAAGTTTAAAATATTCATCCTAAAACAGGATAGCCGGTTAAAGTGATGCGGGCGGTCACTTGACTGCGCTCAGACCGATTACCTATCTCGACGCATAAGTGCCCTGCCCTGACAACCAGTCATTCCCTCAATTTTGCAACCGGCTGGGTTTTAGCAGCATACTCCTGGGACAATTCTATTTTTAAAATGATTCGTTTAAAAATATCCTTCAGAACCGATTTTCAATTATTTTTCAAAATAGAATTATTACTAAAAGAGAATTATTATCTTTGAGCACTTTTATACCCAAGCTGTGACGACTGAATATTTTAGAGAACAACTGAAGCTGAAAGGGTTAAAAGTTACTCCACAGCGAGTCGCTATTTTCGAAGCCGTAGCAAACCTCAGGAACCATCCAACAGCTGATCATATTATCGATTATATCAAAAACAATCATCCCAATATTTCTGTTGGAACTGTATACAAGGTGCTTGATTCATTAGTTGAAAACCAACTGCTGAAAAAAGTTAAGAATGAAAAGGATGTTATGCGATATGATGCAATTCTGCAGCAACATCATCATTTATACTGTTCCAAAACGGATCAAATAGAGGACTTCGTAGATTATGAGCTTGACAAAATCATCACTGATTATTTTTCGAAGAAAAAAATAAAAGGATTTAAGGTAAAAGAAATCTCATTACAAATAACAGGAGAATTTAATAACAATTCTATACATACCAAATGAATACAACACAAGGAAAATGCCCCTTTCATCATGGGGCAAACACGGAATCCCACAATTCTGTAATGGATTGGTGGCCCAAAGCACTAAATCTTGATATTTTGCATCAGCACGACACGAAAACAAAACCGACTGATGAAAATTTCAATTACCAGGAAGAGTTTATGAAACTTGACCTTGAAGCCGTAAAAAGTGATTTAAAAAAATTAATGACTGAAAACCAGGACTGGTGGCCTGCCGATTGGGGGCACTATGGTGGATTGATGATTCGAATGGCATGGCATGCTGCAGGAACTTACAGAGTAATTGACGGACGTGGCGGTGCAAACACAGGCAATCAACGATTTGCTCCTTTAAATAGTTGGCCTGATAATGCTAACTTAGACAAAGCGCGAAGATTGCTTTGGCCAATAAAAAAGAAATACGGAAACAAAATTACCTGGGCTGACTTGTTTGTGCTTGCCGGTAACATGGCTTATGAATCAATGGGATTCAAAACCTTTGGATTTGCAGGTGGTCGCGAAGATATATGGCATCCGGAAAAAGATATTAACTGGGGTTCTGAAAAAGAATGGTTGGGTAAATCGAGATACGCTGAAAATGGCAATAGTGAATCCCTGGCAAATCCATTGGCAGCGGTGCAAATGGGGTTGATATATGTAAATCCACAGGGAGTCGACGGCAACCCTGATCCTTTAAAAACCGCAAAGGATGTTCGCACCACTTTCAAGAGAATGGCAATGAATGATGAAGAAACAGTTGCCTTAACAGCGGGCGGACACACCGTAGGCAAAGCACATGGTAACGGAGATGCGTCGATACTTGGCGAAAGCCCTGAAGGTGCAGATATTCACGAACAAGGATTTGGTTGGATGAATCCGGCAAAAAAAGGAAATGCGGAAGATACTGTTACAAGCGGATTAGAAGGTGCATGGACAACAACTCCAAATAAATGGAACCACAGCTATTTTCATCTTTTATTTAGTTATGAGTGGGAATCAAGAAAAAGTCCTGCAGGTGCATGGCAATGGGAGCCAATAAACATCAAAGAAGAAGATAAGCCTTTTGATGCACATATACCTGGAGTTCGCAGAAACCCCATTATGACTGATGCGGACATGGCAATGAAAATAGATCCTGAATACCGAAAAATTGCTGAACGCTTCCACAAAGAACCTAAGTATTTTGAAGAAACATTCGCAAGAGCCTGGTTCAAATTAACACATCGCGATTTAGGTCCTAAAAACCGTTACTTAGGTGCTGATGTTCCAAAGGAAGATTTAATCTGGCAAGATCCAATACCTGCGGTTGATTACAAACTTTCTGAATCAGAAATTGAAGTTTTAAAAAACACTATTCTCAAGAGCGGATTGTCCAATTCAGAACTTATTACCACAGCATGGGACAGCGCAAGAACGTTCCGTTGCTCTGACTACAGAGGCGGAGCAAACGGAGCAAGAATTCGCTTAACACCACAAAAAGATTGGGAAGGAAACGAACCTGAAAAACTGAAAAAAGTTCTAAAGAAATTGGAAGAAATTCAGGCATCACTTAATAAAAAGGTGAGCATTGCCGATTTAATCGTTTTAGGCGGAAGTGCCGCTATTGAAAAGGCAGCCAATGATGCTGGTTTCAAAACAAAGGTTCCTTTTACTCCCGGAAGAGGTGATGCCACCCAGGAATTGACTGATATTGATTCATTCCAATACCTGGAGCCGATTCATGACGGATACAGAAATTGGTTAAAGAAAAATTATGATGTTAAACCGGAAGAATTACTTTTAGACAGAACCCAACTTATGGGATTAACAGCCCCGGAAATGACCGTATTAACAGGGGGTATGCGCGTACTGGGAACAAATCATAACGACACTAAGCATGGTGTATTTACAGACCGCGTAGGTTTACTGACCAACGACTTTTTTGTAAACCTAACCGACATGAATTACAAGTGGCAAGCAGTAAACGAAAATCTCTATGACATAATAGACAGAAAAACAGGAAAAACAAAATGGACTGCAACACGGGTTGATTTGGTTTTTGGCTCTAACTCTATTTTACGTGCATACGCAGAATTTTACGCTCAGGACGACAATAAGGAAAAATTTATTCAGGATTTTATAAACGCATGGATCAAGGTCATGAATGCTGACCGATATGATATAAAAAAGTAAAAGCTTATAACTGGTGTTATACCTAACAAGGGCTGACGTACTTAATGGAACGTCAGCCTTTTTATTTGCATTTGTGCAAAACGGACTATGAGCTACGCCTCAAACCTCTTTAGGCAATGCCACAACAGGATATCATTTCTGTTAGTCTGCAAATCACATGAAATAAACACAACAGACTTTTATTAACTTTGCAACGAATAATTTCATTAAAATATTAAAATAAATACCATCATGGCGAATGTATCCATTTATCTCAACTTTAAGGGAACCACCGAAGAAGCATTTAACTTTTACAAGAAAGTATTCAAGACAGAATTTTCTGCTCCGATCATGAGAATGAAAGACATTCCTTCTCAACCGGGCATGCCGCAGCTTTCAGAAGCCGACAAGAATAAAGTAATGCATGTTGCATTGCCCATCCTCGGCGGAACAGAAATCATGGCCACTGATACACTTGAAAGCATGGGACACAAATTAATTGAAGGCAACAACATCACCATCAGTTTAAATCCGGACACCAGAGAAGAAGCTGACCGCTTGTATAAAGAGCTTTCACAAGACGGAACAGATGGAGTTGCACCCCATGATGAATTTTGGGGATATTGGGGAACATGTAAAGACAAATTCGGAATACGCTGGATGTTTAATATTACTAACCCACAGACTCATTAATAATCAATTGATCAAAAAATAAAATTATGGCAGATAACAGCGTATCATTACACAGAGTGCTTACTGCATCTCCAGAAAAAATTTATCGGGCATTTACCAATGCAGATGCGATGGCGTCATGGATTCCACCATATGGTTTTTTATGTGTAGTTGATCACATGGACGCGAAAATTGGCGGTAGTTTCAAAATGTCTTTTATCAATTTTACAACAGGCAACGGACATTCATTTGGTGGAAAATACCTTGAATTAAAACCAAATGAATTTATTAAATACACAGATACTTTTGACGACCCTAATTTACCCGGAGAGATGACGACATCTGTGTGGTTGAAAAAAGTATCGTGTGGAACAGAATTAAAAATTTTACAGGAAAATATTCCCGCAGTCATTCCTACGGAGATGTGTTATTTAGGATGGCAGGAATCTCTGGAGAAATTAAAAAAACTGGTTGAGCCGGAAATTCCTGACGCTTGATAAATATGTAATGACCGAATGGGTGAACAGATGTATTTACAGGAATTAACAAGATGAAGAACATTATCAAACAACACCCTGCCCTATCGTATTACATATTGACATTTACCATTTCATGGGGTGGCATACTCATACTAATAGGAGGACCAGGCCACTTGCCCGGCACAAAAGAGCAGGCCGAAAAGCTATTTTTTTTCGCGCTCTTAATTATGTTTGCCGGCCCTTTTCTATCTGGAATTGTAATGAATTTCATAATCGAAGGCCAAGACGGACTACATAAGCTACTATCACGGTTTCTACAATGGAAGGTCAAAAGACACTGGTATTTGATTGCTATTTTTACAGGTCCCATTCTTGTGGCGACTTTGCTTTTCGGGCTTTCCATTTTCAATCAGGAATTTCTTCCGGGAATAGTGACATCGAATAACAAAATCAGCCTGATACTATTCGGCATTTCCTGGGGACTCATTGGAGGTGGGCTTTTGGAAGAAACCGGCTGGACCGGATTTGCTGTACCACAACTTAGAAAACGCTACAGTATCTTATCAACGGGACTGATTGTAGGTATCCTTTGGGGCATTTGGCATTTTATGATAGCTTTTTGGGCAAGTAATTATTTAGCCGGACAGGATTCATGGGCAATGTTTGTTGCAGGTTTTACTGCCTTTTATCTGTTGGCCTTACCTGCATTCAGAATACTTCTGGTATTAGTTTATGATATTACCAACAGTCTCCCGATCATCATGATCATGCATGCTTTTCTTTCTGCCAGCACTCTGATATTTCAACCGATGGTTACCGGCAAAATTGCATTTGTATGGAATTTAATGCTAGGACTACTATTATGGATCATCATTGGCTTAGTTATCAGTAAACACCGACTTTTAGTACTTCAAAAACCAAACTAAAACACCATATTAAATAGAATATACCCTGCTTATATGAATACCTAAATGTTATAAGCCTAATTATAACCACTTAAAAGTAAAGCTTCGAATTAATTGACTTAACAAATATACAAATGCAAAAAAGCAAAATATTACAAATGCACAATGTCGGAATAGTTGTAGAATCCCTGGACAATGCCATTACTTTTTTTACAGAAATAGGACTAAAACTCGAAGGTCGTGCAATGGTTGAAGGTGAATGGGCAGGACGTGTAACCGGCCTTGGAAATCAAACCGTAGAGATTGCAATGATGGTCACTCCGGATGGAAACAGCCGCCTTGAACTTTCACAATTTCTAAATCCTTCCACAATTTCTGACCACAGGACAGCACCCGTTAATTCTCTTGGCTATCTGCGAGTTATGTTCGCTGTTGACAATATAGATGAGTTGGTATCCAGGCTGATCAGGCTAGGTGCTGTACTCGTTGGTGAAATTGTACAGTTTGAAAATATATATCGACTGTGCTACATTCGCGGGGCCGAAGGACTCCTTATAGGATTGGCTGAACAACTCAGCCATAAAACAGCAACTGATATTTTAGATAAATCACAATGAAGTAAGTTTATAAAAATTAATCATCATTGAAGACTATTATGGCAGTGCAATAAAACCTAAATGACCAATGCTCAATTCCAGACCCAATAAATCAAAATAAAAACAAAATAAAATATGGAAAAGCAATTTTATGCAGTTTATCTTAAGCCATCAAGACCTGATTTTGCAACCACCATGTCAGAAAGTGAAAAGGCAATTATGATGCAGCATATTGTCTATTGGACGGAAAAGCTAAAGCAGGGAAAAGTTTACGCATTTGGACCGGTGCTAGACCCCAAAGAAACATACGGACTTGGAATAGTAGCTGTTGAAAGCGAAGTTGAATTAAAACAAATCATCTCCAACGACCCGGCAGGGAAAATAAATAAATACGAATATTTCCCAATGAGAGCCGTCGTACCAACCATTTTAACATCATGACAAAATTCCTTTTGATTATCTAAGTAAAAGCATGAACCAACAAAGGTCCTTTTGAATTTGGCCAGGATTCGATTTCAGTAGTTAAACTTGAAACTATATATATTCTCTGTTAAGCACAACCATGATCTTGTTGTCATTGCTGATTTATTTTTCATTTAATAAAACTTATATATTATTTTTGGCATCCCGTATATTTTGGAATTCACAAATTCACATAGCACAGGCTTCCGTATAATTAAAATGACCATATTCAATATAGATAATCATAAATAATTAAACCTTATGAGAAAAATAATTTCATTTATGCACATATCACTTGATGGCTATGTAGCGGGGCCAAACGGAGAAATGAATTGGATTAAAGTTGATGACGAAATTTTTGACCACGTTGGAAATCGGATAAGCGAAGGAGATACCGCATTGTATGGACGAATAACTTTTCAAATGATGGAAAACTACTGGCCTACTGCAGCAAATAATCCGGGAGCAAGCAAACACGACATTGAACATTCAAAATGGTATAGCAAAGTTCGTAAAGTGGTTTTATCAAAAACAATGAAAGTCGAAGGCACAGCCAACATAAAAATCATTAGCGACAACCTTACAGAAAGAATAAATGAAATAAAACAACAGAAAGGTAAAGACATTTTGCTTTTTGGCAGCCCTACAGCAACACATTCACTTATTCAATTGAACCTAATTGACGGCTACTGGTTATTTGTCAATCCAATCATACTTGGACGGGGAATTCCATTATTTGCAGAAATCAAAGAAGCCATAAAACTTAGGCACATGAATACGCGCCAATTTGCCTGCGGAGTTACCGAACTGAATTATTTAAATGACAGCCAATAAAACCAAATACTTAAACAAGTTTTGCCACCTGATTTTTAATTCAACATAAAATTAAATTTCAGAATTCTGGTCTTAATATTATGGGGCAATACAATTTATGAGTATTCATTCGCAAATAAGATAAAATAATGCCTGAAATGATTAGAAATTATACTTAAAATTGTAATTTTGTTAAATGAAAATTTATGCACAAAATACTTGCCAGCAAATTCTGTGGATACTTTGCCCCGGGCTGAGCTGAGTAATTTCAATAGGTTTTTCGAGAAGACATCACAACTACTAAAAAACGTAAAATACAAATATGACTGAAGCTATTATTCCATTACTTTCCTTAATTGCCCTTGAAGTAATTCTTGGTATTGACAACATTATTTTCATTTCTATTTTGGCAGACAAGTTGCCAGATCATCAAAGAAATAAACTTCGCTATTGGGGAATTGGATTAGCTATGTTAATGAGGTTATGTCTTTTAGCTATAATTTCGTGGATATTAAGACTAGACCAAACATTGTTTATACTTTATGATACTAAATTTTCAATCAAAGGCTTAATATTAATAATAGGTGGACTCTTCTTGCTTTATAAAAGCACAAAAGAAATTTACTACAAAACTGACCTTGCTGATGAAGACGAACCAAACACGCCAAGCAGCAGAAACTTTAAAAGATTACTTTCTGAAGTAATTCTTTTAGATTTAGTTTTTTCCATTGACTCCATCATTACGGCAGTAGGCATGGTACAAGAACTTTGGGTAATGTACACAGCTGTTATCGTAACGGTAATTATTATGTTATTTGCTTCAAAACCAATTAGCGAATTCATTAGAAAACATCCATCTTTTAAAATATTAGCATTGTGTTTCCTAATGATGATTGGTGTCTCTCTGATTGCAGAAGGCTTACAATTTGAAATCCCGAAAGGCTACATTTATTTCTCAATGGCCTTCGCTTTTATGGTGGATGTAATACAAATGAAAACAGTAAAACACAAGTAAAATAAAATTCCCACCAGTAAAAATCATTCAGATAAATCTAAAAATGAATTAAAATTGACAACATCATAAAGTCAATTTGAAAACTAATTCAATAGAGTGACATTACCGCAACGAAAGCGTTTTGGGCATTTTTTAAAAAACGCAAATCTACTATTGCGCTGTTGACCTGATTTGCACGAATACCCTCCTGGGCTCAATATCTTCTTCAGTGTTTATACTTTATGTTGACACACGCATAAATCATCTCTTTGCGAAGATCCGGCATACACAGTTCGTATCTTGTTGTAGCCATATTAAATTGTTTAAATTAGTACAGTCGAAATTCCTCAAATTTACCAGGACACGTGTGAAAGGCAGAACAACAATGGAGTGAATTTTTATTTTGATTGCATAGATTATTTTATTTATGTAAATTTGGCGGCTAATATTACATTAGTTCATCATTTTTCGACGACCCTTTATATGTCATTTTAATACATGTCATGTGAGTTTGAACCAATGAAATGATTCCAACATGCAACTAAAACGTTAGTGCTATAAGTATTACGAATAGAATTTATATTACCTAAAAACTAATTTTTCATATGCAATCAAAAGCCCAAACAGTTGACCAGTATATTGATGAACTTCCACCAGACAGAAAAAATATTATTTCTGAGCTGCGCAAAGTCATAAATAAAAATCTACCCAAAGGTTTTTCAGAAGGCATGGGTTATGGGATGATGGGATGGAGCGTACCGCATTCGCTTTATCCGGCAGGTTACCATTGTACCCCTGAATTGCCATTGCCCTTCATGAGCATTGCCTCGCAAAAAAATTTCGTAGCTGTATATCACATGGGTATTTATGCGGATGCCAAACTTATGAAATGGTTCACCGATGAATGGCCAAAACATTCTTCTAAAAAACTGGATATGGGTAAAAGTTGTATGCGATTTAAAAAACCTGAAGATGTACCATTAACGTTAATTGGGGAGTTGGCATCCAAAATGAGTCCGGAAGATTGGATTAATTGTTACGAACGCATGCTAAAATCCAGAAAATAATTTAATAAGGCAAAATAGACTAAGTAGACATTTCAAGCTTTGCATCTAATGACAATAAATCAAACAAGCTTTATCATTATCATACTTCTTAATGCCCTGATGGTATCGGCGCAAACTGGTCGTTTCAACGAATTAATCGCTAAAAAAGCCAAACAGATAGAGCAAAAAGTAATTGCATGGCGACATGATATTCATCAAAATCCTGAGTTAGGGAACCGCGAGTTTCGCACTGCCGGACTTATTGCTAAACATCTACAATCCCTTGGAATCGAGATAAAAACCAAAGTAGGTGTTACCGGCGTGGTGGGCGTGTTAAAGGGTGACAAACCCGGTCCGGTTATCGCTTTAAGAGCTGATATGGATGCGTTACCCATTGAAGAAGTAAATGATTTGCCTTTTGCTTCTAAAGTAAAAGCCACTTACAATGGCAAAGAAACCAGTGTAATGCATGCCTGTGGACACGACACCCATGTGGCGATATTAATGGGAGTTGCTGAAGTATTGGCAAGTATGAAAAAGGATTTGAAAGGCACCGTCAAATTTATATTTCAACCGGCAGAAGAAGGAGCACCTAAAGGCGAAGAAGGTGGAGCTGAATTGATGATTAAAGAAGGCGTATTGGAAAACCCCAATGTAGATGTGATCTTTGGGTTACACATCGATTCACAATTAGAGGTTGATAAATTATCGTATCGTCCGGCAGGTACATTCGCAGCTACAGCCGATTTTAAAATTACCGTGAAAGGAAAGCCGAGTCATGGCTCACAACCATGGAATTCAGTTGATCCGATTCTGGTTGGATCGCAGATTGTTACCAGCTTGCAACAAATTGTCAGCAGGAATATTAAATTAACAGAAAACCCGGCCGTAGTGACCGTAGGCGCATTTAATGGCGGTAATCGTGAAAACATCATCCCTTCCCAGGTTGAAATGTTGGGTACTGTAAGAACATTTACAAAAGCGGATGAAAAGTTGGTCTTCGATAGAGTTAAACAAATTGCTGAAAAAACTGCAGAAGCTGCAGGAGCAAAAGCAGTAATTGAATTGCCGTACTCCAAAAAATATCCCGTAACCTTTAATGACGTTGCGCTTACCAATCAAATGCTACCTTCTATGCAACGATCAGCCGGAGCAGAAAACGTATTGCTTGTTCCCGCCATTACCGGAGCTGAAGATTTTTCATTTTATGCGCAAAAAGTTCCCGGCCTTTTCTTTCGACTGGGCGGCATGTCCAAGGGAAAAGACCCCAACACCGTGGGACCACATCATACACCGGAATTTAACATTGACGACTCTTCTTTCAGATTAGGTGTGATTACCTTTTGCAATTTGGTTTTTGATTATGCGGAGAGTAATAAGAAATAAGTTTGGGAATAGCATTAAAAATCACGAAGACTAATCAAGTAGGTGGGATATGTTTCTTAAAATGATTACTTCTATAAGTTGAATTGAAACTATTGCGGTTACGAGTTCTTCAGACTTATAATTCGTTAAAACACGCGAAATTCTCCGGAAAATTATCCCTACTGGTCCATTTATATATTCACTTCAAACTGTGAAAGACTTGATTTTGATACCTTTAAGCTATCCTCCCAGGTAAATATTCCATAAAATGTAAAATAAATTTGTGAAACCGAATAGTTGCATATATATTTGCAACCGATTGGTTTCTTATATAAAATCCAATGACATGAGGCGAGATATTTTCCAGGCTATAGCCGACCCTACAAGACGGGCAATTATGACAATCATTGCTTTACAGGCGATGACCCCAAATGCCATTGCGGATCACTTTAATTGTACCCGACAATCCATATCCAAGCATCTGCGCATACTTACAGAATGCAAACTGGTTAAACCGGAACAACAAGGCCGCGAAATCTACTACTCACTGGAAATCGAAAAAATAAAAGAGATCGATAAATGGTTAAACCCATTCAGAAAAATTTGGGAAACCAGGTTCAATCAACTTGACAACGTATTATCCACTATTAAAAAACAGAAAAAATGAAAACTAATTTACTATTTGATTTTATCGTTGACAAAGCAACAAAAACGGTACGAATAACCAGAGAATTCGATGCCGAACTCTCCCTTGTCTGGGATGCATTTACCAAAGCCGAAATTCTTGACCAATGGTGGTCGCCTAAACCCTGGACATCAAAGACAAAATTTATGGATTTTAAGGTTGGCGGTCGGAGATTTTTTGCTATGGTTAGCCCTGACGGGCAGGAACGCTGGCTGATTCAGAAGTACACATCCATTAGCCCTAAAACCAATTTTAAACTGTATAATGCTTTCGCGGATAAAGATGAAAATCCCGAATTACCGGGATCTGAGTGGGATTACACGTTTAGCGAAGAGAACAAAAAAACAACTGTGCGAATTACGATTTACAATGAATCGCTGGCCCGAATGGAAAAGATGATTGAATTGGGCTTTAAAGAAGGATTCACGGCGAGTATGACTAACCTGGAAGAGTTGCTGGCTAGTTTATCCAACAATTCATAGGATCTTAAAATTAGTTTTAATTTTACTACAATGAATTGAAACCAGAATGAACATACAAGCAGAAATCAAAGCGTATATTACCAGTCAAGTTGAACCCAAACGCAGCGATATGCAAGAGTTGCACCGTATTATTCTCGATGCAATGCCATCGTGTAAATTATGGTTCCTGGACGGCAAGAACAGCGAAAATAAAGTTGTTTCAAACCCCAATATTGGATATGGGCTGCAAACCATAAAATATGCAGATGGAAAAACCAGGGAATTTTATCAGATTGGTATCAGTACCAACACAAGCGGTATTTCAGTCTATATTCTTGGTCTCGATGACAAAACTTACTTAGCCAAAACATTTGGCAAAAAAATAGGTAAGGCCAACGTGACCGGTTACTGTATCAAATTCAAAACGCTAAAAGATATAAACGTTGACATTCTTTTAGAGGCAATTCGATATGGAATCAGAGCTTAGGCGGAGTTCTAAATGACTTCTCAGAAATCATAATAAAAGGAACTGATTTAATAATTGAATTCTAAAAATGCAGGTCAATCTCTCATTTGTCTTCATTTAAAAAGTATTTATAAAAAATTTTAATTTTCTGTACATACTTTTCTATAGTAATTATTGAATCAATCGATAACAACCAGTCCCCAACCCTATTCTCTATATTTATTTTACTTGCAAGACAAAACTTGCCGATACCATGCCATTTTTAGGATGTACCAAGTTTATTTTACTAAATTCCACAAGATCTCCGGAATTTAATTTGTCGAAAACATTACGCGTATCCGAAGTAAATTCTGCTCCAGAATTATCTATCGACAGTGTTGTCTGTTTTGATTTGTGAATAACCATACTAAATGATTGTATCTTCCAAGCTTTTTCCCAATCAGCCTGGTATTTTCCCTTGCATCGCAACTCAATAGAAGACAAATCTTTGGCCTCTGATAATACAGCCTTACAAGTATCCGCCATGAAATTTTTAGGTAATGCTTCGCAATTATCTGCATCAAGGTAAATATTCGTGGATTTCACTATTTTGATACTTTCTATTTTTGTTTCAGGGTCATAAATAATAATCGTATCAATTCGTTTATACACATCGGATTTGCATTTTTGGGCAGAACTATTATTAATTGAAACAGCCAATAAAAGAAAATAAAACAAATACGTTTTCATAATACTAAAGTTTGAATAATTAAAGAATAATATACCTGTAAAATGCTAAATGAATCTCACAAAGATGATATTCAATATATGTACATAAATATACGAAATGGTAATTATCCATAAATTTTATTTTCAGATTCCATTCACAGCATATTGAACAAAATACTAAGTTCGTTAATAATATCCTTCCTCACACCCGCTTTCAGAAATCCATTTATTCAAAAATACTGCGTCGAATAACCTATAGGTAAATGGCAACTGTTCGGCATGATATCAACCTCCTCAAACAGCCATCCATCTTTCTTTCTTTAAAAGTACGACTTTTTACTGATTTTTTCCCATTCTAAGAATTATCTTTTAATTTTGAGTTTTGACCATTCAAATATCGGACACTAGCTTGCTAAGTGCTTTACTCAAAATAATCCCATGGCAGCAACGAAACTGAAGCCGGAATGAAAAAATTAATAAATCTTATACTTATTACTTTATGCGGAACGCTTGGGTCTTCACAATCCCTTCCGGATAGTGCATTCGCTAATTACAAACTTTTAAAAACGGACTATGAAAAAGGTAAATACCTGACCACTTTTTTTTCATCCGCCAAGCTATCAGACAGTTCAGCAGTAAGCCATTTATTAACCATTTCTTCATGGCTAAAAAAGCAAGGTGATGAAACGGGAGCGGATTATTGTGACTTGCGTTTGTCAGGTGTATTGGTTTCAAAAGGCGATTTTTCAGGAGCATTGAACATTTGTTTCCCTATACTTTCCCGCTTTGAAAAACGCAATGACTCATTTGGTATCCGCAGCTCGTATAACGCAATAAGCAATATCTATTTCCAGTCTAAAGAATACCTGCAGGCTGCTGCCTACTCTAAAAAAATTCTGGCCATGATTCCTGACTCTGACGCTGTAGGCAAAACAAGATTATATAATGGCATAGGTTGTATTTATGGTGAAGCTGGTATGCCCGATTCCGGAATGATATATGCTCAGAAAGCGGTGAACATGGATACAGAAATGAAAAACTATCCGCAACTCGCACTTTCTATAAGCACCCTGGCTGAAAATTACATTGCAGCAAAAGAGTATGATATTGCATTACCGTTTTTACGCAAATCACTGGACTATTATTTAAGCGGTAAAGCAGAAATCAGAAAATATCTATTCTCTTACCTGATGAATGATTTTGCACAGGTATATCTGGCTAAGCAGGTACATGACAGCACCATTGTCTATTCAAAAAAAGCACTGGTATATGCTGAACCAGAAGATTATAAAGACCAAAGCATGCGTGCCTATGAATACCTGTATAAAACATACGAAGCAACCAACAAACAAGACAGTTTAAATAAATATTTCAGGCTTGCAATGACGACCAAGGATATGCTTTTCAATTCAGAAAAAATGAAAAGTGTTCAGGCCTTAAGCTTTCGCGAGGAATTGCGTCAGCAGGAATTGCAAACTCAAAAAATAAAAGCTGAAGAAGAACGCAAACTCATTATCCAATATGCATTGATCGCACTTGGAATAATAAGCTTTCTCATCTTATTTGTACTCCTAAGCCGCAGCATTATCGTCACTGAAAATTGGATTTCATTTTTTGGTATACTGGGTTTATTAATCGTCTTTGAATTTATTAACCTGCTCATACATCCTTTTTTAGAACGCGCAACACATCACTCCCCATTACTGATGTTAATCGCATTAGTAGCATTGGCCTCATTACTCATTCCCTTACATCATCGCATGGAAAAATGGATTAAAGAAAAGATGATTGAAAAGAATAAAACGATACGGTTGGAAAATGCGAAGAAGACGATTGAAAAATTAGAGTCCAAAAATCAGATGTAAAGTATAGAATGGGACTTAAATGGAAAGGAATAAGCCAGGTTGCTACCCTCTTCAATGTCCTAAGTACTATTGCGCCTGAATAGATTGAATTGTAAATTTAAATTTTCACATCGCTGTGAAACAATTGAATATGCACAAGAAGCATGATTATGAAAAACTATCTATTTATCATTTTGGTTTTTACTTTCTTTGAAAGCGCACATACCCAAATTACTATTAAAGCGCAACTTTCCAATTTTCGCAGGAAAACACCATTGATGGGACTTAACGGCAATGCCATTTACAATAATACCTGGACAAATCCGGCCCTGGTCGACAGTATAAAAAATTTAAATCCATCCATCATCAGATATCCCGGCGGAACACCCGGCAACTATTGGGACTGGAAAACCGGTTGGCCGGTTGCACCCTTCAGCTCTTGTTACCCCAACGGGCCGCTTCCCAAATTAATGGTCAGGCATAATGAATTAAAAATTGGTCTCGACAGCTGTCATGCCGATATGCTTTATACAATTAATATGATGAATTCCAATCTTTCATATCAGCTACAAGGCTTAAATCATGCTTCAGGTTTAGCAATACCGGTTAAATATATCGAATTTGGCAATGAGCATAATTTGACCTGTGATCCGATTTCATCGTCAACCTATGCATCCATGTCCAAAATTTGGGCAGACTCTATAAAAGCACATTATCCAAAAGCTAAAATCTGTTTGGTTGGTGGTGACATTCCATCATCAGCACCTAATTGGATACGTGACATTTCCTCACAACCTATAAACTATGATGCATTATCCTTTCATGTTTATCCTCTACCGGCTCTTTCTCCATTTAATGTAAAAAATGCCTTAGCGATTGCATACAATACAACCGGTATACGCTATTCCGTTTCTCATTTTAGCAATGTTCCTACCAAAGAGGTATGGGTAACCGAGTGCAATATGTCTACAGGAAATACTTCTTTGTCAAACAGCTGGACTCAAACGCTGTTTCTTCTAACAATGATGGATACCTTAATTTCCATCAATCAAGTCACCATGATTTTGCCCTGGGCATATTCCGGACCCAATTTGTACTTACAATCTTTAGACTATAATGACTTTTCCATGAAAGCCACAGGGGTTGCGGTGAAGTTTATGAATGACATCTCCCGGGGCATGGATAGCTGTCAAAAAATTAAATTCACACCTGATTTATACCAGAATTATAATGGCATTACTTATCCCGCAATGTTTGGGTATACATTTTATAATGATGTCACATCAAAGACCATATTGGTTAATCTATCTTCCTCTATTTATAATCTGGATCTTTCTTCACTTGGTAATGTCGCTTCCTATAGTCAATATTATGCAGATACCGCACAGTTAATCTCAAATGGTTTTCAGAATTTAAATAAAACTTCGGGCAGATCTTCTCCTATTTTAATTCAACCATATTCTGTTGTATTGATTGATTATTCTATAATGACTGATGCTAATCAAACGGAGAATAACATCAAGCTCTTCACTATTTTTCCAAATCCGGCAAATGACAAACTAAATATGAAAGGGATACCATTAAAAAGTCAATTCCGCATATATGACGCCAATGGGCAAGCTGAACTGGAAGGAATATATAAAGATGAAAGTATTGACATCTCCAGACTCAAAGCAGGCTTGCACTTCCTGGCAATCATTGAAAATAACAGAATTGCTTTAGCTTATAAATTTATCAGATAAAAACATGCGAAACTGTAAGTGTGTCTGAGCACCCATTCTGCTTAAATTCTCAATTCTATGCTATTCCGCTTCCTGTTTTGCATTGAATATACTTTGATAAATGAACTATCCATAAAATTCTAATGCCTGCCGAGCCCCCAAATAAATGGATTAAAAATTCCGGCAAATTGTAAATATGTTTTAGCTTTGGTGACGATGTTATCATCCGTTATCATCAAGTATAAATCTAAACCGAATTTATTTTACACAGAATATAATTAATATCGACTATCTTATTTATTCATGTAATTAAAGAATATGACACCAATAATAGATCATATCCAAATCACCGTAAAAGACATAAAAATAGCAGAACCATTTTATGATAAGCTAATGCCAATTCTTGGTTTCGATCTCAATCGCAAAGGCAAAGGCCGGGTAGAAAAACACGATTTCGATGTTGTAGAATATTATCATCCCCAACTCATTTTCGGAATCAACTCCCCTAGAGCCTTATTTAAAAATGATACCATTCATAGAAGAAAACCGGGCTCGTTACACCACCTTGCATTTAAAGCAAACTCATGCGAAGAAGTGAATGAGCAATTTTTAAAAATTAAAAATATTGGCGCGCAAATAGTCGAAGAACCAAAATATTTTCCTCAACACGGTGAAAAATACTACGCTTGCTTCTTCAAAGATCTGGAAGGCATTAAATACGAAATTGTTTATGAAGAAAGAGGATAGAATACAGAACAACTGGTATGAAAACTTTTGAAGAGACTAAATTGCGAAATCTGGGAAAAAGTAGTTAAAAGAATGGACATCACAGGACGTCAATTTCATTGAAAGTAAATAACAAATAAATCAAGGACAACGATTATTGGAAATTGCATTAGGCTTTGACTGACTTCCAGTTGAATTTACATAAGCATACAAGATTCTGCCTGTTAATCCGTTATGAATCAAAACCAAATTATTATGATTAGTTACAGGATACCTATTATTTCCATTGTTATTCTATTATCAAGTTGCCACAACCAGGAGCGCAAACTTGAAAATTCAGATAATGCACCAGTACTAACAAATCCGAAACAGGAATTTGCTAAGCTTCATAAATTTCTCGAGAAATTCAATGAACCCTCTCAACTTTTTAAAACATCTTCCAACAAGCAGATTAGAATTACAGGAAAAAACGGAACAATTGTTCAGATCGATCCGGCAGACTTAGAAACCGAAACAGGGCAAACTGTTGGTGGCAATATTGAGACAGAATTAAAAGAAATTTCCGATCAACAACAACTATTGCGAGCCAATGCGCAAACTATTTCAAACGGGCAACTTTTAGTTTCGGGAGGTGCAATGTTTATCAACGTCACCTCTGATGGGCAAAAGTTAAAATTAAAAAAGGGGAAAACATATTCCGTTGCCTTTCCTAAATCGACAGAAGATAAAATGAAACTTTACTATGGCCAAAGAGATAGTTCAAATAGCATGAATTGGCAATCAGCTGACCAAACGTTCAAATCTAAAAAAGAAAATAAAGAACCCCTGCGCTTTGCTGAATTGGTACTTGAAAAAAGTTTGAGTAAGGATACGCTCCGTTCTGAAATCAAAAAAACAAGCCCAAAAGATAATAAGATACTTGAGAAAGAAGCCGAAATCAATAATAAGGTTTACCAACCGGTGGAATTAACTCAATTTGGTTGGATTAACTGCGACAGGTTATTCGACTCAAATGCTCCACGTACAGACCTCGAATTTACTATCGACAATCGAATTGATGACGTTAACTTTGTAAATGTTTGGCTGATTTTTACTAAGATAAAATCTGTGATCCAATCGTCTTATTATACTTATGCCAATAAAATTGAAAAAGAAAATTTCAAAAATATTCCCATTGGATCAGATGTCCGGATTTTTGCGGTTTCTTATCAACACCATAAAATATTTGCCCTACTCTCTAATGCCGTTAAAGTAAAAGAACATCACAATGAAAAATTGATTCTGCGAGAATGGAGCGAATCTGAATTTGAAACTCTTTTACACAGTATAAGATAAGAAATATTTAACCAATATTTTTAATAAATACCAGGTACATGAAATCTATTTTCTTGGATCAAGAATAAATTCTAGATTCGGAGACCAGGAATTTAATTTTTAATTAATTTTGAGAGTTCGCAAAAGCAAACACCTGCAAACGCATTCCACTAAGTGCAGTTTTAACCACATATAAATGCAAGACCAAATATAATATCCAATGATCAAAATACAGAATAAACATTTTAAGCCCACTTTTCTCATACTATTTATTTCATTGTTATTTTGCCACTCCTTTCTACTCGCTCAACCCATAAAAAAAATAATTGCCAATGAAAATGATATTCAAAACGGTTATTACCTTGTTGTAGAACCATTAAATCCAGATTCAATTTCCGGAGTTCTATTGCTCTTAGCAGGATTTGGTCAAATACCTGAGGATACGCCTCCGGAAACAAAACTTCACAACCAGGCTTATACCGAACACATATTAAGCGTATTTTATGCCGGCGGCAATAAACTGTATGCTGATTCAGTAACACAAGTAAAACTTACCCTAGTCATTAATGATATCTTAAAACGATATAGGGTCAATCGGAATTCTTTTGTTTTAGGTGGTTATTCCGCAGGAGGAATGATAGCGATGAGATATGTTGAGCTATGCTATGAATTTCCTGACCAATACCCTATTCAACCAAAAGCCATATTCACCGTAGACTCACCTATAGATGTGTTTACCATTTATGATCAACTGGAAGAAAGTGCAAAGAATAAATATTCAGAATTAGCCACTGAAGAAGCTGTCAGAGCCATTGCTTTTATTAAAAACGACTATGGGATACCAAGAGAAAACATCAATGTATATTCAAAACTTACCGCATTCAGTATGAATCCAGCGTATAGTCAGAATGAAAAATACTTAAAAAACTGTGCAGTCAGAACGTATCACGATGTGGATATCGCGTGGCGAATTAACAACCGGCATCAGACTGTTCACGGATCGAACTACGAAGTCACAGCTGAGTTAATAAACCGCTTGTTATTAATGGGCAACAAAAGAGCCGAGTTTATGCAATCTTTTCAAACAGGATTCAGATCAAACGGACAAAGACATCCCCATTCATGGTCCATAGTTAATGAACCTGAATGTATTAAATGGATGAATGAATTATTAAAAAGTCATGATTAAAACCAAAGTGAAAAGAAGCGGAAGTCAAGTACATTTACAATTAATTCATTTATATGCCTCATACACTTGAATTCCATTATAGAAATTAAAAAGATATATACCGTGACTATATATCATTAGCAAGCATAGAATTGAATTCGGTTTTCTAAACTATAGAATAAAAATGAAACTAAAAATCATTTTTTGCCAATTGATCCTACTGATCTTATCTTCCTGTTTTGATAAAAACCAGAAAACAAATAATATGATATTAAAAGCAAACACTAAAATATCCTTTAGTAACGGCTTTTCTGATGTAAATGGCTTAAAAATGTATTATGAAATATACGGCCAGGGCAAACCGCTTGTCCTGGTGCATGGTGGAGGCTCGACCATTCAGACAAATTTTGAAAAAATAATTCCCCTACTGTCTCAGCACAGAAAAGTATTAGCCCTTGAAATGCAGGCACACGGCCGAACCAGTGACAGAAATGCTGCGTCTACATTCGAACAAGATGCAGATGATATAGCTACATTGCTTAAGAACTTAAAAATTGACAAAGCAGATATTTTGGGATTTAGCAATGGAGGTACGACCACTATACAATTCGCCATTCGGCACCCTGAAATGGCTGATAAAATTATATTATGCTCTGCCCTCGCCAAACGAAACGGAGCACCGGAATGGTTTTGGGACTTTATGAAACAAGCTAAATTGGACAATATGCCGGAGCAATTAAAAGCAGGCTATAAGCTAGTTGCACCAGATACAAATGGCTTACAAATAATGCACGACAGAGACGCAATCCGCATGCTCAATTTCATAGATATTCCCGATCAACTAATAAAATCAATAAAAGCACCGACCTTAATTATAATTGGTGATAAGGATGTTATTACACCTGAACACGCGTTAGAATTACACAAATTAATAGAAGGATCAAACTTAGCTATCATTCCGGGTGGACATGGCGAATATATTGGTGAGATTACGACCATAAAATCCGATTTTAAAGAAAATGAACTTGTCGTCCCAATGATAGAAAAATTCCTGAATAAAGAAATTAAATAAAATTAAAAACGGTAAATTGTCAAAACGGGCGAGACCTATTTTAAAAACGCAACACTTAATAACGAATCTTCCCGACAGTCCATTTCCAAATAATATCAGTTATATATTATCGTATACCACCCTCATGGAATATGACTTACCCACAGAATCAAATTGTATCATTCCGAAAAAATAAAAAGATCACTCCAATGCCTAAAACGAAGATTTTTTGAGGCATCCTGAGTAGTAATTCGCATCTTTATTATCTTTATCATTTAATTCTATTTGTCTATTTATAGGAGGTTTCCTCGCGATCAAAATATCTTTAATAAATAAAACATCAAAATGACAATTATAATTACCATTTTACTTGCAATTGCAGGAATAATATCCTTGCTATTAATCATCGCACTTTTTATGAAGAAAGTGCATTATGTCAGACGTGAAATTATTATTAACGCCCCACTCCATAAAGTCTTTGATTACATCAAACTGATCCAAAACCAGGAGAAATTCAACAAATGGGCTGCCGCTGACGCGGACCGAATTAAAGAATTTAAAGGTACCGACGGGACGAAAGGATTTATTTATGCCTGGAGCGGAAATAAAAAGGCCGGTCAGGGAGAGAAGGAAATTATATCCATAATTGAGGGCAAACGTATAGAAACGGAAATGCGTTTTGTAAAACCAATGGTAGCCGTTGCTAAGGTTATTATGGAGACAGAATCATTAGCTGAAAATCAAACCAAAGTTTATTGGAGCAATGAAAGTAGTTTATTTTACCCATTGAACATAATGGTTCCCATGATTGAAAAAATGATGGCAAAAGAAATGGATATCAGTTTGCTCAATTTGAAGAAAATTCTCGAAAACAATCCAAACAACTGATTCGATTTAGCTCCGTAACCAATTTACATTTGTGGAATTTTTAGATTGCGAATTTATATCTGACTTATCTAAATGACTTTGCAGCAACAATACTATTTTTAAAATGGTTATCAAAGAAAAGCAGATACATGGTTACTACTTTTACAATAGATGTTTATGAACGCTGACATTTCAAAGTATAATAAAACACAGAACCCTTCAGACAAACAAATTTGTGAGATTCTTGCCAATGCGGCAGATCAGGAATTGCCTGAGGCGGAAAGTAAAATTTGGCATGCCCACCCTGTTTGGTTTATAGATGGCAACCCGATTGTGGGCTACAGCAAGCAGAAAGCAGGAATACGGTTGATGTTCTGGAGTGGCGCAGACTTCGGAGAAGATCTTCTATTGATAAGAGGTAGCAAATTTAAAGACGCCTCGATATTCTATACTCAAGTTGAACAAATCAATGCAATTGATCTTAAACGATGGTTGAAAAAATCAAAAGAAATTCAGTGGGATTACAAAAATATTGTAAAAAGAAAGGGTCAATTAGTAAGATTAAAATAAATTAAACTCCTTAAATGTAAATACTAGTCATGAACAACACCAACCAACAAGATGAGCGATTTGCAAAAATGTCCTTCTCCTTAGTTTATCCACTATATCTCAACAAAATTGAAAAGAAAAACAGAACCAGGGACGAAATGCATAAAGTGATTGAGTGGCTAACCGGTTATGATGAAAACAAACTCAAAGAACTTATCGAGTCAAAAGTAACTTTCGAAGAATTTTTTCATAATGCTACATTAAATCCTAATGCGCACCTCATTACCGGTGTGATTTGCGGATACCGGATTGAAGACATCAAAAATCCGCTAACAAAACAAGTTCGATATTTAGATAAACTAATCGATGAATTAGCCAAAGGGCGAAAAATGGAAAAGATTTTACGGCAAGCATAAAGAATGTAAATTATTAAGACCAGTAGCGCCTCTCTTTTCCTTGTATTCAATAGATTTTATTTATCTGTCAATTGCAATAATATGCAAATGGAAGCAAACTGCTTAATTCATTAAACTAAAAATAGGTCTTTTGAATTTCCCTTGGCCGGACTAACGGTGTCTTAGGCACAAATGAAATGTCCATAAAATTAACCTTTCCATTCGGTGTAATCTCCAACATGACAGATTGATAGGGTTTAAATTCTACATTAATTTTATGCGATTTTTTGTTATTGTAAATGATAAACTTCATGGTTTTAGACTCAGTGGCCAGTGATTGCCCTGAGTAAACCGGATATTGCAAATTCCTCGATGCCCATTGAGCCAGAAATAAATATTTGGTTCCATCATTTGTAGTTCTACACCAATATTCCGGCAAACTATCTCCCTGAATCAAAGCCGGATGATTGATCAATTTGTTAAAACTATCAGAAACCCCTGTCAATGAAGACAACTTTCGAAGAAGAATAGAATATTCATTTGATTTTATTTTCCCCGGTTGAACCGGCTGTCGTTTCAGGCACACCTTCAAACCTTGTTTGGCTAATTCCAAAATTCTTTCTAATGCCCTAATATCCAAATACATCACGTCAACATACAAAAGGGAAAAAGAGGCATCGCCAACTTCCAAACGGCGATTTACCACTTTGGCATTTTCCAGGAAGTGCCTGTTAATCCATATGGGGTGATACCCTTCCGTTTCAGCGGGCGGATGAATGTATCTCATTTCATATTCACCCCAAACCCATACCCGTTGCTTTTCGGGAGGATATGCTCCTTTCATCAATGCATCTTCGTATGGAATGTAAACTGCAACATCAGTGTATGTTTTGCCTCTTTGTAAAATACCCGAGACTTTTTCCACATAAGAATTAAACAAAGGAAGTTCTTCTGTTAGGCTCCCTCCAGGCCCAAAATAACAGGTTGCAAAAAAATCAATTGTATCTGACCCCATTGGATTAAAAGGCATACCGCAATACACATGATGATTAACCCCATTGGCAAACAAAGCATCTGCGACCATCTTGAGGTCTGCTGTTTGTTCTTTTCTCAGATAGGTACCCGGAAATCCATACATGCATGTAAATGATTCACTGGAAACAAGATTTTTAGATGACAGGCAAGCTGCAGAGCTTACAATTTTGGAATAATTTGGATTATTCAACATGGCTTCCGTTTCAGGAATATCAACTAAAGAATATGTAGTCATTACATCTGTCGGCGAACCCAGGCATTGAACCCTGGACCAGGCTCCCATGTCTTTACACTTTCTAACATAAGGCAAATAAAATCCATTGGTGATATATTCTCCTAAATGCAGCATATAATCATAGCGCACATCCGGAAAGGAGTCTATTCCCTTTTTCATAAATGGAATAATATCGTAACCAAATTTCAATTTGAAGGTGGAATCAAAACCCGGAGTCCAAATTTTGTTTGTCTTATTCAATTTTATCTCCCATGAATCTGTAAAAAGTACCGACTTCGAATCTTTTAATACATCTTTCATAGCCTCCTGAAAAGGCCGGGCAAAAATTTCAAATGCATTTGAATCCAGGTGATTAATTACTCGCATATTTTGCGGCCATGCCCACGAAAAAGTGAGCATCTGACTAAAGGCTGTATCGCCATAAATCTGAGTGCCATACTTTTTATCAATATTTAGACCTGCCACCGGCCATGCACTCCCAAACGTAAAATCACAAGCCAGACCAATCGTATCTGCATATCGCTTGGTGTATGCCACAATATCTGTCCAATCTTTGCTTAACCACTTTTGCGCCGAAGTATCTTTCGGATAATGCCGGTTAAAATCCTTCGCAAACCAATCCTGATATCGATATAAAGGATAGAGCCATGCAATTTCTACACCGCCGAAATTGTTTTTCTTTACCCAGTCCAGTTGAAATTTTACATCCTGTTCTTTGATTTTTGTTGCAAACCAAAACCATCGGACCATAGGTTTTGAAGAATGATAAATTTTTTTTGAATAATCTGTATAAAGAACAGTTGATTCATTATGGGTCGACAAAATTCCCGTTAAAGCGAATAACCAAATAATGAATAATTGTATCAGGTTCATGATGCAAAAATAGACATTTCAAAATAGCATAACAACTGCTATTTTCAGGATAATGTCCACCTTAACCGTATAATATAATGATCAAGTATTACTTTTGCATCTGTAATTTTTCGGGAATAGCTTACCACGGGTAATCCATTAATTTTGAATAATGACTCAAAGACTGATTCGTTTACTCTTACTCCTCATGAGTGTATTAATGGGCTGGGCATTAGGCTATATCCGTGTACCGTTTATTGACAGCAATTATGCGTTCTGGGTTGGATTTGTCGGATGCCTTGGCTTGATGGCTTTTATTCTTGCACTTTTTCAGATCCGGAACAATGCCAGCACCAAAAACAAACCGGAAACGGGCCATAGCCCTCTTGCAAATCCACAAAATCAATGGTTGAATAACAACAGATATTTGAGTTTTTTTGTAGTTACTTTTATGTTGTGCTTGTGTGTTTTTATCTATTCGAGAAACATCATCATCAAAGAGGAATTAAATCGCACAACAAATGCGTTAAATGACTTAAAGTATAATTCTAATTTAGAACAGGAGCGAAGTAAAATTTTTTTAATTCTGGATTTAATCCATAAACTGGATTCGACAATATTTAAGACTCATGACACCATAGCAGCAGCAAACCTGGCTGATCGCATTGCTACGTTGAGTACTTCTTTCCGAATAAATAAAACCTGGGATATGGAAAACAATGTAATCCAGGATCTTAGTTTAGAAAGAGGACTTTTATTACTTGCACTTGTTAAAACTAAAATGGACTCTCGTTATCTGAATAAAATAAAAGAAAATGTCAGTTTTTATGCCGCCGATCTGAGAAATGCAGACTTGCACGGATTGGATTTAAGCGGAATTGATTTAAAGGGAGCAAATTTACAATATGCAAATTTACATGGCATCAACCTGAGCCGTGCAAATTTAAATGATGCCAATCTGGTCGGAGCAAATTTAAACCAGGCTTTACTAGTGGGAACTAGCATGATTGGTGCAAAGTTAAACTGGGCAAAAATAAACGAGGCAGATTTAAAAACTGCCAAACTGGACAGTGCAGATCTGTCAAATGCTACCCTGACAAAATCCAAATTAACTCATGCAACACTATTACAAGCTGTTTTACAGAATACAATCTTCAATGAGGCAGATTTGGATTATTGTTATTTTATGTACACCAATTTAACGAGTGTCAATTTTTCAAAAGCTATATTAATACACACTACCTTTAGCAGAACCAATCTGGACGGCTCCATTCTAAATGATGCCATTACAAATGAAAATTGGATTGCCTACTTACGGGAATACAAAAACAACGGAGTCAATACCATACTTAATAACTATCAAATACTCAGGGACAGCCTGACTATTAAAGATTCAATTATTTACAGAATAACATCCAAGGCGAATTGATTTGAACGCTATTAAACTATATTGTTTACCGGAATATAATTCTCGGACCGTTTAAAAGCTTATTTATTTTGTTTGACATCTTAATTACCACTTCATCCGTAGGTCGGAAATTATCCAGGCCGATTTCCATAGTCAACATGTAATAACTTTGAATGTCATTCAAATAAGCTGCCAGCAGAAAAGGGGTGCACTCTGACTTATCATGTAATTTATATTTTACTTTAAGAATTTGCCCAATTCTTTGTCCAATTTCATTATTGATAATATCTACATAATTATCCACCGGATTTTCCATTGAATCAATAAGTTGCTTTTCACTGAATCTTCCGCAGGTAATCTCTGGCATATTAAATCTTTCATGTAAATCTGCAATGAGATCAGCCAATTCCTCTGAAAAAAAAGAAGTCATGATAGCCATTGAAGTGAGATGATTAAACGTGTTAATGTACCCATCTTCAGAAGTATCTTTCGGGCATTGAAAGGCCAGCCCGGGTGTATTAATATGTTGAATTAATGCTTCGGCGATGTCATAAAAAGCCATGTCTCCGGGTCCAAACATATATGCCCTTCTTCGGGATAGATTGTATGCTTTTTCCAATTCTCTCCTCTGCCTTATAATGTCAGGATTTAAGAGAACAAATCTCAATTGGGATTCAAAATCAGCTGAAGATAGATTAGACAGTTCATTCTGACTTATACCTGAAGACATGGTTCGGGTTATTTGCTCTCCGTTACTTACATAAGTTAAATTAACTTTTGAATTTTGACACGCGATGCTATCCAATCCCGAATAATCCCTATCGTACTTAATGGATACAATGGTTTTTAATTGATCTAAATTTTTGATGCGGGAAGACAACAATGGCTTGCATCTTACACTTAAATTACCGGAATCCACAAATCCACTTTCATTTGGATCGGATGGTTTGCAGGAAAGATAGCAGATTGTTGCCAAAGGCAAGAACAAACAAATTAAAAGAATGCTATAACCAGGTTTATTCATTATTGCAATTACCCAACAAAATTATTTAAATATTCCATACCTGTGTACTCGAATTATGGACTGGTAGCAATCCGCATCATCAGTAATAAAAGAAAATCAAAAAAGATAAAGGCTTTCACTATTTATACAATACATGAATATGAAAATCCGGAAAGAGTACTGCCTCTTCCCTGAGGATCAACCACTTCAATAATATGGCCATTTTATTCATAAGTCAGTGAAATTAAGGACTCCAATCCATCCTTAATTAATATCCAAAACCCGAAGACTTCTCGCTATGTTTGTATAGTTATTTTATGATATGAACAGGTTTCTATTGGTTATCATTCTATTGGCCACACTCCCCTTGTCATTGTTGGCCATTGAGTTTAACATCAAATCCTTTGGGGCAATAGGTAACGGAACAACTCTAAATACCAAAGCCATTCAAAAAGCGATTGATATGGCCTATGCTGCAGGTGGTGGTGTGGTTGTAATTCCTGAAGGAAAGTTTGTCTCGGGTTCAATTATATTAAAAACAGGAGTTACGCTTCACCTGGAAAAACGGGCACAATTACTGGGCAGTATCAATGTAGCAGATTATATCAAACTCCAAAGATGGAAAGCATTAATTATGGCTGACGGTGCTTCTCATATTTCCATCACCGGAAAAGGAATCATCGATGGAAGAGGAAGCGAGCTTGCTTTACACATTGACAGCTTGTTTTATGCCGGAAAAATAGATAGCCATAATTATTATTTAGCAGAACGAAGGCCGTGGGCAGAATTGAGACCCCAGGTTATTGAATTTAATAATTGCAGTAATATCCGGGTAAATAATGTAACCATAAAAAATTCTGCCTGCTGGGTGCAGACGTATCAAAAGTGCAGATATATCATCATCGATCATATCCGCGTAGATAGCGATGCTTATTGGAATAATGACGGAATAGATATTGTTGATTGTCAAAATGTGCAAATCACCAATTGCAATATCAATTCATCTGACGATGGCATATGTATAAAATCGGAAGATTTCAGTTTATCCCAAATTTGCGATAGCATTTACATTGCAGATTGCACTGTGCGTTCAAGTTCATGTGCAATCAAATTTGGTACATCGCTTGTCAGCGGTGCCAAAAATGTAATAATTAAGAACATCTATGTGTTCGACACCTACAGATCTGCCATTGCCATTGAGTGTACACAGGGAGGTTTTATTGAAAATGTTCTGATAGAAAACATTGTTGCAAAAAATACCGGTAATGCGATTTTTATTCGAATGGGTAAAATACGGGGTGCCGAAAAGGCCGGTCCCTTGCGAAACATAACTATTAGAAACATGAACGTTTCCGTACCATTTAACAAACCAGATAATAATTACAAGATCAGAGGTCCTGACTTGCCTAATTTTCACAATGTCTTTCCGTCATCCATTACTGGAAATCCGGGTGTATATGTAGAAAATGTAACTTTGGAAAATATTCAAATTAATTATCCGGGGAGAGGCAATAAGGCTTATGCCAATCTACCCTTGTACCGAATAAAAGATGTTCCGGAACTTGAAACCACTTATCCGGAGTTTTCTATGTTTGGTGAATTACCAGCATGGGGATTTTATATCCGGCATGTAAAAGGATTAACATTAAAAAAAATAGCCTTGAAAATAAAAGAACCTGACTACCGGCCTGCAATAGTATTTGATGACAGTCATGATGTGAATATTGAATCCATAATAGTAAGAGGTGATTCCAAACCTATGCCGATTTTTTACAAAGACACCACTAAAGTACAATGCATTAATCTGAAGGTGGATCTTAAAAAATAAAACGAACTTACACCACAAAGCATAAAAACCGGACCTATGTTTAAAATGAATAATAAATATGTATTGTACTTTAGTGCACTTGTAGCCTCCGTTTCCGGATTTTTATTTGGCTTTGATACAGTCGTAATTTCAGGAGCCGAACAAAACATTCAAAAGCTTTGGGCACTTGATCCTTTCATGCATGGATTAACCATCAGCATGGCCCTTTGGGGCACCGTTCTTGGTGCTTTTGTAGGAAGATTACCGACAGAATTCTGGGGGAGAAAGAAAACATTAATTTTTGTTGGCATTCTATATTTTATTTCTGCAATTGGTTCAGCCTTGGCAACTCAAATTTATGCACTCATTATTTTCAGATTTATCGGTGGCTTGGGAATAGGGATATCCACCATTGCCGCTCCTCTTTATATCAGCGAAATAGCACCGCCGGAGAATCGGGGAAAGTTGGCGGGCATGTTTCAATTCAATATAGTTTTTGGAATTTTAACGGCTTATGTTTCTAACGCATTGCTAAGTCACCTGGGTGCTGATTCCTGGCGCTTTATGTTGGGTGTGCAGGCTATTCCATCATTAATTTTCATCCTGTTGTGTACTGGATTGAATGAAAGTCCCCGCTGGTTGATTATTCACAAAAAGAATGCTACCAAAGCCTCTGAATTATTTACGAAGCTCAATCCTGGCGCAACTAATGAAGAAATTACACAACTCGTCGACAGTGTTTCTTCATCAGTAAACAGGGAAGAAAAAAAGAAACCCTTCTTTACCAAATCTTTGTCCAGACCTATTTTGCTGGCTTTTTTCATTGCTTTTTTCAATCAACTTTCCGGAATTAATGCCATATTGTACTTTGCTCCCCGGATTTTTGAATTAACTGGCTTGGGACAACAAGCATCACTGTTGCAATCTGTGGGCATTGGATGTGTTAACCTGGTGTTTACCTTGATTGGCTTGCGACTGATTGATAAAGTCGGCAGAAGAACACTGCTTTACTGGGGATCGTTTGGCTATATCATTTCCCTCGGCTTGTGTTCTTGGGCTTTTGCCACAGGTAATGTAAGCATTGTTACCTATTGCATATTTGCATTTATTGCTGCACATGCTATCGGACAAGGAGCCGTGATTTGGGTGTTTATCAGCGAAATATTTCCAAACCAACATCGCGATGCAGGTCAGTCATTAGGCAGTTTTACGCACTGGTTTTTTGCGGCATTACTTACACTGGTATTTCCTAAAATGGTCAATATCTTTAGCCCTTCTGTTCTTTTTGGTACATTTTGCGCCTTGATGGTTATTCAATTATTTTGGATAAAATTATGGGTTCCCGAAACCAAAGGAATTTCTCTTGAACTCATGGAAAGTAAATTGGCATATCCGGATAAGTTTTAACTAACTATTCCACATGAAAATAAAAAAAAACATCTTCATAATTATCGGGAGCGCCAGTGTAAATTCAGCTAACGAAAAACTTGTCCTTTACATTAAGCAATTGCTAAATGATTCTTTTAACATAATAATTTATAAAAATTTAAAAACACTCCCACACTTCGACCCTGAACATTCCAATGAAAATCCACCGGCTGAAATAATTGAGCTAAGAGAAAGCATTAAAAATGCTGATGGAATCATTATATGCACACCGGAATACATCTTCAGTGTCCCCAGCGGATTAAAAAATATTCTCGAGTGGTGTGTTGCAACTACTGTTTTCACAGACAAACCAACAGGACTGATTACTGCTTCTGCCAGTGGACAATATGGTCATGAGGAATTAAAGTTGATCATGAAAACTCTTATGGCCAGATTTACGAATGCGACCACTTTACTTATACAAGGCATTAAAGGAAAAACGGATCAGCACGGTCATATCACGGACCCAAAAACCAGGGAAGAACTGCATCATTTTATTCACGCCTTCCAAAAATTGATTTATGAATAACATGGACCGGCAAATTCTAACTGACATCCATCTTAAAATCAGTATGGATATCGCAATTCACATTAAAACATTTCAATACCAACTAAATTCCTAATGATAATCCTACTAAAACATTTATGAAAAACATCAGCGACACTACTGAATCATGGGATCAACACTCTATATTTAATCCTTACAGGGATGCAGAAACCAATTTAATATATAATTTACTTTTCTGCGATAATCTGGATTTATATAAACATATCGTAAAAGAACCAATCTCCTATCCCTGGGATATTTTATTTTCAAAATCAAGTAGCCACTCCGATATTGAAAAAATAATAAACGATGACTCTTTAGAATCAAGAGTAAGAATATTGGCCTGCAACCGGCAAATTGCCAATGGAGTCAAACCGGAGAAAAAAGAACTTCTAGCCGTAATCATTGAGATTGGACTAGAGCTGGGACTGGATGTATTAGCCTCATTTAAAGATGGGACAGCACGCTATATAAATCAGTCCGGTAAATTATTGATATGGGAGACTTCAGATGAAATTTCTAACTTGCTAACCAATGCGTTATTTTCAAACAGTGTAAACATTATAAACAAAATTGGCCCATGGGATAAACCAAGACGGCCATACCCGGAAAAAGACCATTTGCGAATTACGTTTCTGGTAACTGATGGACTTTATTTTGGCGAAGGACCTATTGATGCATTATTTAATGACCCCATGGCCAGTCCCGCATTGTATAGTGCAACCAAATTAATGCAATACCTGACTGAAAAAACTGTAGATGCGAAATAAAATCATATCATTCTCTAATTTGCATGCTACCCTAGCGAGCTGACTTTGAAGAGGAAACAGTGAAACCTAAATCACAAAAATGTCGCATTTACATTTAATTCAAAAACACCAGGTGTTCAATATTGGCATTACTCATCATTAATAATTAAAGTTTATATATTTTAAAATATTAAATAACCGATAAATCTCTGTTAACTACATTTACAATCAAATTCAATTTAGAAAGATGAAATCCAACTGGCTATTTTACCTCGGCGTATTTATAAATGCTTTTGTTATTCTGATATGCGTTTCCAATGCGTTCATGTCGTACAAAAGCTTTGATGGTATTAACGGCGCAAGTCATAGTCCGGTAGAAGGGATGACTGTTTACGGGCGTTTTATGCTTTGGTTCATACCACTCGCCTTACTTGCCATAATCGGTGGATCGTATTGGTTTAAATCAAATGCAAAGATGCTTGCCGCCAATATTTTACTTTGGATACCGGCATTACCCATGCTGGTCATGATCATTCTTTGGGGAGGTTTGGCAATGATTTTTGTGTTGTTTGGTAAATAGATTGCGTAAGATGCTTAAATCAACAGAAAGCACAATCATCCAAACAATTGACAATCAAATTAAAATATGGGAAATTCCGGAATTACTGGAAACCTTTAATCCTCTCTCAGGAGAACCCCTTACGGATCGAAACGCAGCGATGAAACAAGCTGTACTCATGGCATCAGCAATACACTCCGATCTTTCAGAAACCGCTTTGTTGCGATACGACTTCTGGAATCAACTTCAAACGGATCGAATTTCAGTACAAAAATTTGAATACACCACTAAAGTCACAGACACTTACTTATGGGAATTGATTATTGACTCTTCAGGTCTGCATTATAAAGATATTTCAGGGGATTACAATTCAATAAAAGGAACTGTTACCGAACAACTATTCAGCGATTTTTGGTTTTATGGGCCCTTATTGCCTATTCCTGACTTGTCGGTACGAAAACAATTGGTAGCCAATATCCGAAATGCGTTTATACAAGCCGGCAGTCCTGCTTCATACAAACATTTTGAACTATTCGACTACCCGAATTTTACTATTTCAACGCCCCATTGGGTAACTGGCGATTACGATAGCAATGAATTTGTTACAGTTCGCAATTATGGAATTGAATATGGCCGCACCACCTGGTATGATGGATTGGTATATCTATGTTATCTGTCTTTTGAAAACTTTCTGACTGTCCCTGCAAGAGAGGGATCCGTGATTTCGCCCGAAATACGAGAGGAAATTGAAAAACTGTTGTCGAAAAAAGCAAGCCGGAAAATGATTGAAGATCAATTAAAACCGGATGACAACGCTGAATCGAAACGTCTCTTTATGGAAAGCGGAGGCCAACCGCACTACATCCACCTGGATGGCTTTGGTGATGTGTACAAAGCAACATACAGCGAAGAAGCCGCGTGGCGATCTGAATTAATCGACAACTTTACACGTCGTCTCTCAGAAGAAGATAATGAATCCATTCTGACGTACATTGCAAAATGCCTGGAACTGAATGGCGTAAAAAATGTCAGCGAACTGATTTCCAATGCTGCAGAAAAGGCTTCACCAAAAACGAAACAAGCACTAGCGAAAATATTGGTTGATCATTTTGATGCCGAACGCGGAGCCATGTTGCTCATTTCACTGCTCGGGTATGAATCAGAAACTGATTATTGGAGGAACTATGTTTTTAATTCCTTTTTCAACTTGAGACACAACCACACGGTGCAAAATTTTATCATCCAAAAGCTTAAAGGCGACAATGAAATTCATTTTAAAAAATCAGTCGACGTCCTTATTGCGTGGAGTTATCGCGGCGATGTAGCTTTGTCGGACAAAAAACTACTCACAGCATTAAATTGGAATGACGCGAAAACCGGCCAACCGGAGTTTAAAGAAGCAATTCAAAAAATTATTAAAATCATACAAAACTGATGAAAATCGCATTACTACTGGCCGCTATTTTAATTTTAGCCGCTTATTTGTATTCCGTATTTAAAGACAAGCAGGAAGCAGCAACGAAAATAACAAAGGACATCCAGTATGGTCCATTCGTCATAAAGGTTTCAGCCACGACCGGCAAAGGATTCAATATGAACTCCGGGATAGTTGAATATACGGATGTAGCCTATAGCATTTTATATAATGGCCAGGCCGTGGTCTTTCCCGGTAAATTACAAAACAACACCGGCTTGCCATTTTTATGGGCGGTTTACTCACTTACAGATGCACCGGATCCTACTTTAGTTGCAGGTAGCCAGAGCATGTATATGATTTACATTAAGAATAATGCTGTTGTGGTTGAGCCCATTCTCCAACAAGGCTATGATTTTGCCTCGCTTCAATTTCTTGATAGTAATAATGGACAACCAGGTCAACACGCTGAAGTATTTATGAAAAATGAAACCACTAATTTGGATCATCTGGATCGGCTTGAAGGAGGTCGTTATTTGCTGGTCAGTGAACATGCATTGCTTGATGTTAAAACACGCAAAATATGGACGATCAATAAGAATAATAACGATGTAGATAATTACTCCTTCCCCTCTCCGCATGGTGCACTTGCCTTTTCTCCTGATCAAAAGAGTATAGTATTTCACGCTCAATTTCAAAGTTGGAATACAGCCAACGAAAATTTACCGGATTCAGAGCATGCATTGGTTTGCTATAAATATGAGCAGGACAAAGGCTATTTGGTGAAATACGATGATACCGACACACGCATGACAGATATTCAGTCTATTGATCAAAATTGGTTTAATACCTTTTTTGAATGGCAAAAATCAGCTGAAGGCGATCATTTGCAATTGCGTCATTTGAACAAACTGCCAAACTGGACCGGGCGATTCGACCCAAAGGATAATTATTTTACCCTTTATCCGGTAAAACCGGGAATGCTACCCGCTTTTCTGGAGTTCGTACTGACTCAAATGGGATGGTCAAAAGATAATATTTTAGAAGATAAAACGGGCACTTATACAGGACATACCATTACTCTTGGCTCGGGAGATATGAAATTCGATATTGTTTATCAGGAAGATGAAAAAAAAATATCTTTCAGTAACTACCTTTATGGAACAAAGACTCCGGAGAACATAGCCATAGTAAAAAAAATCGCAGATGCTTTCAACGATCAGCTTACTGACGGTAAATATCAAGAACATTTCGGGCGAATCTACAGCCAGACTAAACGGATCATGGGTATTGAAGAAAAACAAGAATGAATCTATTTATTTAAAAATAAAAATATTAATTTATGATGCGATATCTTTTGGGACCCGAGATTTTTTGGTTATTCTTATACATTGGAGCCATAGCTCTTGGAAAGGCAAATACGCCACCTTCAAAAGAAATCGATAACATCATTGAGTATTTGTGGTTTTGGATTCCGGCTATTTCATTACTGGTATTTGCGCTCTGGTGGATACCTTCAGTAGAAAAGAATTGGCTACTGCTTCGCGTGTGGATTTTTGGAATCTTGGGCGGCCATTTCGTGCTTGAAAAAGCACTTACAGCATATAGTAATCAGGGCCCGGGAATCGGAATGGGCTATCTTGCAGGAATGTTATTACTACTGGTGTTTCTTGTAATTGGCAGTGTATTGATTAAAATAATATTTTAATCAGCGCATTGTACTAACTCAATTCAGGTTTGGAAATACAATTCTCTTCTTTTCAAGAGATCAATCATTTTCTCACTTTTTATAGTTGACAATTTGTTATATAGAATCTGTCTTTAAGAATAATTGAGTCCACTATAGTATAAATCTTCACGTTTACGTTTAAATAAACTATTTGAAATAGGACAGTTAATATCCATGTATAAACTAAAATAAAATCCCAGGACCATTTCTACTTAAATAACCGTTTTACACATTGCTGAAAACAATCTTCATTTTATAGCTACACTTGGAAATTCACTGAATATCTTTGCTTTGAATTATGGTTAACCGTACTAAACATACTTACGGAGTTCAGATCTATGATTTTATCAAAGATATTTGCGTCATTTGCCCAAACTGTTCAGCTAAGGCAATAGTAAAAACCGGCGAATTTCATAAACTTAAATACAATGAATATGAAGTCAAAGTTGTTTGTACTGCCTGTGGTTTTAATCAAACCCTGGAACATGTGTCTCCCAGAATTGATAAGAAACAAAAGCGTGGGAATATTTTAATTTTTGGTGCTCCGGTAGATCCATTTTTTCATCTGCCTGTATGGTTTAGTACTTCTTTTGAAGGCGAGACCTTGTGGGCATATAACACAGAGCACCTTGATTTTTTGGCGGAGCATATTGGCTCAAAGCTACGGGAACGCAATAACTTCTCCTTTAATGTCAAAAGCATTGGCGCCAGATTACCTAAATGGATGACTTCCGCTAACAACCGTGAAGATTTGTTGAAAGCAATTCACAAATTGAAATTAAAATAAATGAAAAATCAAATACATTTAACCCGCCAATGACACGCCATTTGAAAAACCTAATATTGTTAATCATGTCGCTTTTATCAATTCTGTTTGGTTGCAATACCAAGAAAGCAAATTCAAAGGTGCCGGAATGGCCGCGATTTCCTGCAACCGACAATCCTAAAATTGAGGTGCAAGCTATACCACTGGCAGACGGGTTTAAGGCCATGTCTTTTTATGTTTCGACGGACAAAGAAAACGTTTATCTTCTTGCCGCTCGCTGGCCGCAGAAACCCGGTGGCAAAAGAGTAGGTAATAATCGGCCTACAGATCCGGATTATATGGATTACCGATTAATTTGCCTCGATACAAATGGACAGACAAAATATCAAAGGGATTTGTTGAACACTGACTGGATCTATGGCGGGTCATTTGGACTCCTCGAAGGAGAATTCTTACTTCGAATTGGCGATTGGTTTTTGGTATTGGATCCCACGACATTTGCTACTAAAGAGAAAATTCCCGTACATAATTCAGAATATATCCCCTGGCAAAATACAGTCATGACCAGGGATGAATTTATGGTAGACTATCAGGCTAAACTGGATGCAGTCCTTAAAAACTCCAATTCATGCAAATTTTTATATTGGTCACCTGGTGGGGAGTATTTGATATTTGTCCCAGGAGCGGCAGGTAAACGATCGGCCTGGGCACCGATGTCCTATGAAGACAATGATCTGGGTGAATTAAAACAACAATTAAAATCAATAACCGTAATGCTTAATCCAAAAGCATCCAAGGATAATCAGACGTCTTATTTTGAAGTTACAGATAACCAAGAGCATTTAAGAGAAGTTGAATATCTTTCCGCGGGCACACAGCTGGTCTATCCAAATTATAAAACAAGATCTATACTACAATATGAATTAACTGTAAAGGGACAAAAAGTGCATTTTTCAACCTCAGACCGGGATGGTCATAGTTTGCATTTAAGCTTATCAGATAACTTAATGCTGTCCCTAAAAGATGGGGCAGTTTGGGTGATGTATGAAGATAACTTGTATAAAATTCACTAAAGCTAATTTTTAATAAATATCGTTTAAAATGTTGGGAAATATTTTGTTTATCCTCGTCGCTATAACTTTGATTGGCTTGATATCTATAACTGCCTCTCCCATGCCCGGAGGAGATCGAGGTGTAGGCGCTGCATTTTTTTTATTTCTTATAGGCATCAGTTTCCTCATTGCTACCGGGTTGCTAACCTGGTATCTTGGTTGGAATAATTATTTTGATTGGATTGGTTTGCCGGGTATTCAAAGGAATGGAATTATATTCATTGGATGGATAGCTTTTGCTTCTGCAACTCTGGCCAGTGCATTTTTTAAAGTAGAATGGCATGCAGGTGAATTCCCTCAATTTCTTCGCTGGCTTTCGCAGGCCCAGGCTGCTATCTGGCTACCATTGCTAATGTTGGTTCCTGCACTCATACTCATGAATTCTGACCGGACAGCGGCTAATGTATCCGAATACGTCAAAATACCCATGATGACTGCTTACATACTAAGTATTCTGATGGGAGTCGGATTGCTATTTGGCTGGTACCGTGCTCAAAGTCAACAACAGGCGGCTAACATTGAATATGAAAGAACGCAAAACGACGAGCAACATGAAAAAAATTTAGCGTGGATTGCCGAACAAAAACCAACAGATCCAATATTGAATATTCTTTCCTTTACCGGAAGATTTCACGATAAAGATGTAAGGGATTCGGCTTTAGCAAAAGTTAAATCTCATCCGGACTGGGAAGCCGAACTCATCCGCTTATTGAGCGAAACTGAATTTGACACTGAAGTTTATCAATTCATAGATGGCAATAGAGTGGATCATCCTGAATTATTTGTACAACCAATTAAACACAGCATCCGACGGGTTGCAGGAGAAATCAGAGATCGGATCAAGGATGCTAATGATTTGCAGAACTGGCATTTTGAGCATTTTAGTTTAGACCGGCTTTTTCGTGCCATTGATGAACAGTTTTCATTACCTGGTGCTGATTACCGCGCTGAAGTGCAAGAATTAAGAAATGCATTGGATACACCTAAACCCGAACGATTTCAAAAAGTGAAATTTACAGTTACTCCCCTGGTTGATGACTGGTTGAAAAAGCATAAATAATTTTTTCGTATAATTATGATTTGCGTATCAACCATTTGAAATAGAAATCCGATTTTGAATAACTGAAAAGCTGAATGATCTTAACTGAAAACTTAAGTGCAGGTATATTACATTAAGCATACTTACAAGATTCAGATTAACAAAGCTGATTTTAAAATCGGATCACCAACAAAATAATCATAATATGGCCAATCATTCTTTAGAGGCATAAAAACTTAAAAATACAACCAGCGATTTTCAAATAAATTCATTCAACCAGAAGAGAATTATGCTAACTAGATAGATTTTGTCCGTAAATTATTTTATCTATCTTTATAATCCAATTTAGAAGCAATTGAGTGAAATTTCAAAAACCGATATGGACTTCAAGCACAGGCTATAATTCTTATTAAAAAATGCTTAAAAATTAAAACCAGGAAGATTCAGAACGAATATGAAGTCAGAATAAAACAAATTGATCTATTCAAAGAAATTAAACTAAAACCATGAAAAAACCAAACTATGGTATTGATGCTCCCGAGGTTATCCGCAATTTAATCATTTTTAGTGTTCTAGGTTTTTTGTTACCTCAATTCTTTCCACTTATAAAAATAGGACCTGTTAATTTTGACACAAGAGGATTTAATTTGATGGGACTGGGTTGTGGCGTAATGACCGTATGGATGCTGCTGTATTCTTTGTATGGAAAGCTAAAGCACAGAGATCGCATTTTAAACATGATTAACTGGAAAGGCACTGAAATGGTATTGGACATTGGCACAGGTCGAGGATTAATGGCAATAGGTGCAGCCAAAAAACTAACCACAGGTAAATCTATAGGAATTGATATTTGGAATATGGAAGACCTTACTCAAAACAGTATGGCCAATACGCTGGACAATGTCATTCTTGAAGGAGTTGAAAATAAAGTTGAAATCAAAAATGAGAATGCAATAAATTTGAGTTTCGCGGATAATTCGTTTGATATAATAATCAGTAATTTATGTCTGCACAACATTTATAATGCCGGCGACAGAAAAAAAGCGTGCAATGAAATAGGCAGAGTACTAAAAAAAGGGGGCACCGCTGTAATTTCCGATTTTAGACATATAAAGGAGTACAAAAATAACTTCGAGCAATATGGGCTGCACACTGAATTATTTCCGGCATCCTACTTTACGACATTTCCACCTTTGCCGATTTTGAAAATTACCAAATGATAAACCCTGCTAATTCCAATTCATTTTAACATAATTATGGAGATTCTTGATTTCAATTTACCAACAAAGAAAAGGAGCAGCTCAAATCATACATCGTATTTTTCCCATCAAAAATCCTGGTTTAATCCGAAAGGGAATCCCGTAAAATGTATATGGCCTGAATAAAAATGAAATGGATGAAAACAACTATTATTAATATTCAATACGAATAATAACTATACACTTGCAAATTGAATCCCTTCAAAAATAAAATGAGCTCTTGTTGACAATTATAATGATCGTAAAAAATACTACCATTAAATGCTTAAAAACCTCCGGTAAATAGTTCTAATATGAATACGGCCAAAAAGAAATTAACTTCTGAACAACGCAAACAGCTTCTAAATCTTCTGGAAGTTCGGTTTGAGAAAAACATGAATCGGCATAAAGGCCTGGAATGGAACAAAGTGCTGGCGAGACTCGAATCAGATGCAACTAAAATGTGGTCTCTGCACACAATGGAAGAAACAGGTGGCGAACCCGACGTTATAGGATATGATAAAAAAACGGGAGAATATATATTTTGCGATTGTTCACTGGAAAGTCCTACTGGCCGTAGAAGTATCTGCTATGATGGGGAAGCACTTGATGCGAGAAAAGAACACAAACCACAGGATAACGCAATTGATATGGCTTCCAATATGGGTGTTGAAATTTTAACGGAAGAAGAATACAGGGAACTGCAGAAACTTGGAAAATTTGATACCAAAACATCCAGCTGGGTAAAAACACCTGCGGCGATCAGAAAACTTGGAGGGGCCTTGTTTTGTGATCGTCGTTATGATCATGTATTTGTTTATCACAATGGCGCCCAGTCTTACTATGCTGCAAGAGGATTTCGCGGATTAATCCGGGTTTGAATTCCACGTGGAATTTCAGGGCAAGGAGAAATTCATTTACCTTGGTCATTATTTCATTATTTCTGTTCACTCATTTAAATGTGTGCATTGAACATTTGATGTGAATTTCTGATTTAAAACCTATGATGAACATATCTTATACAATAGAAGAACTGCACCTTAAGGCCAAACAAAATAAATGGCTACGGCATTTTACCGTATTTAATCGACTCGCTCTAGCAGCCGGATTTATACCTTCCGGTTTTGTTAAAATCACAGGAGAGCGATTTACCTCATTATCCGTCCATCACCCAATGGGGCATTATCTGGATGCCTTATATCAAACCGGGTATTATTACACCTTTATTGGTGTAGCACAATTAGTGGCTGCGGCACTATTGCTTATTCCGCGCACTGCAACACTTGGTGCATTACTCTATTTTCCGATTATTTTGAATATTTGTGTGCTCTCTTTTTCGCTACGCTTTGAAGGATCACTTCTTTCTTCTCCGCTGATGTTGCTCGCAAATTTATATTTGCTTTGCTGGGATTATGACAAATTAAAATCAATAGTATCAGGTCGCCACCCTTCCCCTATTCAATCCATTTCTACAGAGAATATAATCAACACTAACTTCCCGGTAAAATTCTTTGCAGGTTCCGCTGCCGTGGTTATTATTATGGTATTCGTTTTGACTATGGTTTTTGATATTCAACCACGCAACACCAAATCCGACTGCGCACTTCAATGTAAGAAAAGCAAAAAACCTAACGCCTGTCTGGAATTTTGCAATTGCATTCATATGCAGGGCCAACCACTTGAACTATGTCTGAGAAACTACAACTCCACTTATAATGATACTAGCCGTCAGTAAAAATCAGAATGGATTATACTTTAGAAATTGATCAAAATGAAATCTTTATGTTAACAATTAAAAAAATTGCAAAGAATTAAAAGTAGGTTAATTCAAACCACTATTCCGGCTCCTGTTTACAAATTTTAAAAATCTTCACAATATTTACATTATAAGCTCCTGGGTAACTGAATTCCTGATCCTATTTTTAATAAGCAAAATGGGACCCGTACCACAAGGCTAATTCACCTAGGTTATTGTGTAAAATTGAGTCGTATAGCTAATAGCATTTGGTTCTCATCGGCATTTCATGAGGAGCAATAGTTATTTGGAAATCAATGTAAGTTAAGTCTCCCACTCAATACTAAAAATTAAATCAGGAACTACGTGTTACTCTGTTTTAAGCCTTCTTGACAAATTTGGTTAAAATGACTATGGTTTGATCATTGATTTTTCCTTCAATTTGATCTGTATTCTGCTCAACTAATTTTATTTTCTTAACTATTGTACCTTTTGCAGCCATAAAATTGGCCCCTTTCACATTCAAAACCTGAATCAGAACTACATTATCCCCGTTTTCAAGCAAGTTACCATAGGCATCTTTATGAACTGAGGCAATTTCATATGCACTCATTGCCCATTGAATAGTATTATCATCCAACTCAACTGAATTAATGGTATCATTGGCCCAATCCTGACTTTTAAATTTCTGCAACAACCTGTAGCTTAAGGCTTGTACAGAGGGCTCAGGATTCCAAATACTTCCTTCAAGACAACGCCAGTAATTTCCATCCTCATTTGCATCCAATTGATCCATACACATATCACACAGGGCTACCTGGTATTCAATTGATTCGTCACTCCTTGGACTGACGGTATATTCATTTGTTGCCGGCAATTTGGTGCATAACTCACACATACCCTGGCAACGTTCCATCAATTTTGCATTTATAGACATTATAGCTGATTTTTCTAAAAATTTGGCAAAAGTAGGAATAATGAATTAGAAGCTTCAATAATTCTTTATAGACCATGTTTCGAAACCATTGAAAAAATGCCAATCACGATCAAATCAATACAAAAAAAATTGAGCGTTCTCATCCATTATATTGAAGAATCCTGATTTCCATATCCATATAACAGAATGGATTTAATGGTTTGAACCAAAAACCTAATACAGGGTTTTAATTACATTGTCTCCACAAATATTACACTACCAAATACGATTACAAAATGAGTGACCCCTGGAAAAACCGCTGGAATGAACGATATAGCTGTAGCGAATTTGCCTACGGAATTGAGCCGAATAATTATTTAAAAAACCAATTGGAGAAATTGAATGCGGGATCTATTCTCTTTGCGGCCGAAGGAGAAGGCCGTAATGCAGTTTATGCTGCTTCCAAAGGTTGGAAGGTGTCTGCATTTGACATAAGCATTGAAGGAAAGAAGAAAGCCATGCTGCTCGCCCAGAACAATAAGGTTGACCTGGATTATCAAATTGGCGAGCTGGAAACATTGAATTTTCATAACGGTCAATTTGATGCTATCGCTTTGATATATGCACATTTTCCGGAAGATATCAAATCTGTTTATCACAAAATCCTCAACAACTATTTGAAAAATAAAGGCACGATTATCTTTGAAGCATTTAGCAAGAACCACATTGAATATATTGAAAGAAATGAAAAGGTGGGTGGCCCCAAAGATATTGCAATGCTGTTCTCCATTGATGAGTTAAAATCGGATTTTGCAAATTATGACATCATAGATTTAGTTGAAACGGAAATTGAATTGAATGAAGGTTTATTTCACAATGGCATTGGTTCGGTCATCCGCTTTACCGCTCAAAAAAAATAATCCTGCACATTCATCAACAAACGAAATTGATGGTATGTATCCCAATTGTTCTGTACAAACAACTATTCAATCAGCGTCAATCTAGTTTTGTCCGCTATTTTTTATTTTCATGTATGAGTTTCAATTCATACCTTAGCTATCCGGACAAACATGCATTATTCTTTTCGACCTAAGAGATTTAATACTTATACATTCATGAACAAAGAGAAAATAATTGATTTACTGGGACAAGGGTATTCCGAATTCATTGAATTTATAGACAACTTATCTGAAGAAGAATACCATTCCAGATTCGGAAATAAATGGACGGCAGAACAACAATTGTCTCACATAGTACTTTGTACAACCCCTATTTTAAGAATCTATAAGCTGGAAAAATTGATCATTGAGCAAAAGTTTGGACGAGCCGACCGACCCAGCCGAAGTTATGAAGAATTATTTCATTTATACCGGGACAAATTAAGTCAAGGTGGAAAATCACCGGAACAGTTCATACCTGAGGTTGCATCACTGCAACAAAGAACTTCCATGACTCAAACATTAAATCAAATGATTGGCGAATTAATTCAAGCCATTCAAAGTTTCAAAGAACCGGAATTGGATTCGCTAATGATTCCACATCCCTTATTAGGTCCTCTTACACTAAGAGAAATGCTGTATAATGCGATTCATCATGTAAGACATCATCATGATCTGATCATACTGAATTTACAATCAATTAAAGTTTAAATTGCAATACAGGATTTCGGCCTTTTCATAATATCAACCAATGGACTGCCTGAACCCATATCCAAATCATAGCTAAGTTCCGGAGGTGGTATTTCTCTTTTATATTCTGTTTAAAATCAAAATAAAGTTGACCTCAGGTATACGCTATAGTTGTTACCTGCACTTTTATAACTGATCTGCGAACCCTAAAGTGAATAAATAATTTCTGATTATCTTTACAACGAGTTTACGTCTAAAATAAAAGATTCGCAATGCAAATGAATGCAATACATTTTTTTATACGACGTAAAATCAAAGATTGTTGGACTATTTGACTCAAATTAAACAAATGATTGAATTAATTAAACAGCCCTGGCCATGGTATGTAGCAGGACCATTAATCGGACTTGCAGTACCCTTACTACTACTATTAGGTAATAAGTCCTTTGGGATTTCTTCAACCTTAAGACACCTTTGCGCAGCTTGTTTTCCCGCTGATATTCCCTTTTTCAAATACAATTGGAAAAAAGAAATCTGGAATTTATTTCTGGTATTAGGGATGTTGATCGGAAGTGCTTTGTCTGTTAGCGTACTGAAGAATCCGAATCCGATTCAGGTAAACTCAAAGCTGGTTACTTTTCTCGCAGAGTATGGCATTACCTATTACTCCAGTCTGTTACCAATTGACATTATGAACTGGAATGCATTACTTACTTTGAAAGGAATCATTCTTATGATTGGCGGAGGTTTCATGGTTGGATTTGGCACCAGGTATGCCGGAGGATGCACCAGCGGGCATTCCATTATGGGATTGTCCAACCTTCAACTTCCTTCATTGATTGCCACCTGTGCATTTATGATTGGGGGATTGGTTATGACTAATTTTCTTTTAGCCTACATCCTTTCACTTTAACATTTATATTCAAATGCAAACTACACAAAAAAATACAGATTTTGAAGTAAAGTCATTGGACACAACATCGAATGATGAAATTGCCATGCAAACCAAATGGTGGCATAATTTAAAATATTTAATAGCCGGTATTGGTCTGGGCATCGTATTTGTAAAAGGTGAAATCATCAGCTGGTTTCGCATTCAGGAAATGTTCCGCTTCCAGTCATTTCATATGTATGGAGTAATAGGCAGTGCGGTTATTGTAGGAGCGATATCCGTGTGGCTCATCAAAAGATTTAAAGTCAAAACATTTCAGGGTGAACCGATTACTTTTTATCCAAAGCAATTTAATAAGGGGCAAATATTTGGAGGATTAATATTCGGATGCGGTTGGGCTATGACCGGAGCATGCCCGGGTCCTTTGTTTGCTCAATTAGGAACGGGAGCCGGTTTTGTCATTATTACAATCATCAGTGCTGTAGCCGGGACCTGGACTTATGGTTATTTCCGCGAGAAATTGCCCCATTGAATTAATGATGCAAGTGACTATGCTAAAACTTTGCTATTATTGTTTCCTGGATACATAGAATGAAATTCGCATTATTTCTATTAATTTCCATTCCGTGGAATTTACAAAAACTAATTTAGTCAGCCAAATTAAGACGAACCGGTTCTTGATTTTCAGCCTGATTTTCTATCCGGCTTTTTATGCCATACAAAATTTTAATCACCGGTTCATGATGCATGATTTTGAGGTATATTATACAGCAGCCTTAAAAGCAGTTGAACATCAGGGATTTTACAATCAATCATTTGGTTTGTCCAGTGGAATTTTTAAGTACTCCCCTGCTTCTGCCCTATTGTTTATTCCGTTTACATTGTTTTCATTTCCAATTGCTGCAAGCATTTATTTTGGAATCATTTCTTGCCTGGTTTATCTGTGCTTTCAAAAGTCATATGAATTATTGAAAATTTTTTTTCAAGAACTCCACTATGACATCACAGCTTTTCACAGGGACAGCATACTTTTTGTAGGTTTTTTAGTTTTGATCTCGGCTATTCACCGCGAATTACATCTGGGCAATGTGAATATACTTTTACTTTTTCTTTGCTTATGCCATATAGAATGTTGTCTTCATAAAAAAAATCTTTCTGCAGGCATTCTTTTTGCAATAATTCTACTTATCAAACCTCATTTCCTTATATTAATACCGGCATTATTCATTTCCGGAAAGTTCTCAATAATCATACAAGGCATGATATCTCTTGCGCTGTTTATGATCCTCCCTGTATTTTACTTCGGACCAACCGAATACCTCAACTTATGCAATGAATGGATTCAAACGATGCTAGCTCACAATTCAGATAATAATCTCATTAATGCATCAAATACACTACAATTTTGGTTTTTTAAAATAATACCAGACACAATACCCTTCATCACTTCTATAGTCACCTCTCTTATTATTACTACGATTGGAATTATTTTGTTTATTGTGAGAAAACAAGGAACAGGCAAAGAAATACAGAGCTCGTTTTATGCTCTTTCTGCAATAGCATACATTGGCCTCATTCCAAATATTACGGTAACCGATACTGAACATTTTTTACTAGCTCTTCCTTTGATTGTGCTGCTTTCGATGACATTGCAGGAAAGAGCATGGAACCTGTTTCACTATTTAGTCATAACATCCTTTATACTTCATGGATTTAATTGGTTTGATATTTGGGGAAGACAAATTTCATCCATGATAACAAACTCCGGAGCACTGGGCATAGCGAATACCGGCATCATCCTGCTTTCTTTATGGAAGATCAATCAAATCCATAAATTTCAGGGCCATACGAAGGAATCTTATGAAACTAATTTGAAGCTCACAAATTAGAAATGCACCTCCCGAAATTGGAATAGATTAGGAACATTTACCAAACTCTCTAAATCAACTAGGTGGTCATTTTTCAATACACGCATTTTTTATATCTTTAACTTTCACTCAGTCGATTTAAAACTAATTTTAAATGAAGTGCCGCTATTTGATATTCCTGATTTTATTTTTTATTGCAATTCATTGCCTGCATAGTCAGATTGCTTCAATCCAACTGGACCGGCCTGATCAAACAGAATGTCCCTTTATTGTACCCGTAAATTACATTCAGTTAGAAAATGGATTCCTTTATGAAAATGCCAACTCCTCGTCTTCTACCCTGGTGTACCCATCGACATTATGGAAATATGGTTTGAATGATAAATTCGAGCTAAGACTTATTACTGAGCTGGCAACGGTAAACGAATCAGGCAATAAAACTACAGGTCTGTATCCGATTACTCTGGGATTCAAAACCAGTATTTGCCAGGAAAATGGAATTATACCAAATACTTCTTTTATCGGGCATTTAACCACATCGAACTTAGGAACCAGGGAATTTCATACTTCCTACGTTGCACCATCCTTCCGTTTTACAATGCAACACACCTTAACGGACAAACTTGTACTGGCTTATAATTTGGGAGCAGAATGGAATGGAGAAACTCCGGAACCTACTTATATCTACACACTCACTACTGGCATTTCACTGACAAGCCTATTTGGTGCTTATTTTGAAATATATGGTTTTGCTCCAAAGGATGGTAAACCGGACCATAGGCTGGATGGAGGAATAACCTGTTTGATCAACAATGACTTAATAATTGATTTTTCCGGTGGAATTGGAATAACTGAAAATGCCCCCAGGAATTATTTTGCACTTGGCATATCTTATCGGTTCAAATTGTCAAATTAGTATCACTACCAGCAAATCTTTATTGGAGAGTTTGACCCAGGTAAATACGGCACAATTTGAAAGCCTGGACAAAGTGTATTCCTGCTATCCACTTTGGAAATAAAGACAGGTATGATCAAAGCAAGCTTCAATGCACCTTGGATAGTGCATTAATTTAATGGCGAAATAGGCATACTTTTTCAAATTAGATTGATGCGTTAAAAACCCCAAGATTCTTATAAAGTCTGTTTGTCAGCGTTTATAGCTTATCTTCACCAGGAACCAATCATATCCAAAACATTCCTTATAGAAATTTCATATTTAATTTCAAGACGTGCGAAATATGAGTATTTTTCACGATCTTGTTGCTCTTGTTCACCAAATAAAATCAAATTAAAATGAAAAACCAATTCAAATTATTAATGGGAATGTTTGCATTATTAATAGCATCATGTAATGCACCTGTCGAAGCACCAAAGCCAATGGACATGGACAAACTCAAACTCGAAATTCAAAAGATGGAGGATGCTTATGCTGCCGGAGAAAAAAACAAAAACGCCGAAGCAGTTGCAGCTTACTACAGCCAGGATGCTGTTAGTTACAATCGAAATGAAGAGCCAACCATTGGATTAGCCACGATCAAAGAGCGAATTGCTCAACGATTGGCAAAAGACACTTCAGGAAATTACAATATCTATAAAATAGTCGATCTCTTTGCTGAAGGAAACACGGCAGTTGAAATTGGATCATGGACGGTTTTAAATCCAGCAGGTGCCCAGGTTAAAAACGGATATTACATGTCCTATTTCCAAAAACGCGAAGGTAAATACCTCTGTGTTAGAGATATGAATGTTAGTTCGAAACCAGAAAAAGAAGGCATGTAAATTCCTTCGAACAAAAAATAAAATGGATTAGATGGAGTGATCAAGGTTTCACTCCATCTGATTTAAACCTAAACTCTAAAAAAAGAAATATCCGAAAATCGATTCATTTTAGTACCGGTTATACAAACCTCCGGTTAAAATCAATTTTCTGATTTACAGATGCATTGAAACTTTTTTTAATTAATCCCAATTCGAATTTAAATGGAAAGCTTGTCGCCAAATTTATTTGTCAAGGACATTAATAAAACCATTTCATTTTATCAGGGCCTTGGCTTTGATCTGGTAATGACCGTACCTGATGAAGGTGATTTAATATGGGCCATGATGACTTCAGGAAATGTGACATTTATGTTTCAGACTATGGATAGCCTTGGCAATGAATTGCCGGAGATAAAAAGACAGAATGGAGGATCACTGCTATTCTATATTCGAATTAAAGACATAAGGACTTTCTTTGATCAGATTAAAGACAAAGTGAATGTCCTCAAGGGGCTTGAGAAAACCTTTTATGGCGCTACCGAATTTTCCATTACGGATGATAATGGCTTTGTATTGACATTTGCTGAGGACGAATAATTTATTTCAATTGATATAAATACAATAACAAGGTTCTCATTCAATTCAACTCCTGAATTGAAATTAATTAATTATTATCGTTCCGTCATAAATAGCACTTCAGATTGTAGTAAACCAATTGTTCCTTCATCCTAAATGCACAATACAAATTACTTATAATTTTGCATCCCATCTATTTACAATTCTTTTGAAAAATATTCATCAAACACCTAACTGTCAATTCGTATTTAAATTTCAACCAGATTTTCGCAATAAGTTCAATTTATTTTGCGAGAATATTGCCGGACACTCTTTATAGTTACTGACAAACAAAAGAGAGCAATTCTTTTCAATTTGCAACAAAGAGGCTAATTGTAGAGGAAGACGATAAAAGACTAGCTAATTGCAATATATATCACAATTAAAGTATCTTTTTATAACAATGTCACAAAAAGAAATCATGTAATCCAAACGGGATTAATAATTCATCTCAATTGCTCAACCGAATACTAATTAAAACATGAATTCAACTTCACAGAAGTCTGATCAGGAATGCAAAAGAATCTGATAATAACCGTTCAACCTCTTGGGTAATAGTTTGTTGAATAAATTAGAAATGCCCGTTGATCATGGGCTAACTTACTTAGCATAAATCAAAGGAGATGCTTATAAATTAAAACGATTTGCCATGAAAATCAAGACCTTTTGCTTCCCTCCTCTTAAACGTTCACTAATTCACAAGTTTTTATACTTACTTATTTTATTGATTATGACATCCGCAAATGCACATTCTCAGACACTTCAAACAGTCAAAAACGTAGATTTAAAGAAGTATCTTGGGAAGTGGTATGAAATCTCGTCCTATCCACAGCGATTTCAAAAAGGTTGTCATTGCACGACTGCAGAGTATTCCTGGAGTGACAAAGGATATATCATTGTAGAAAACCGATGCAATAAAGACAGCATACACGGCAAACTATCATCTATAAAGGGAAAAGCATTTGTCGAAGAGAATTCCGGAAATGCCAAACTTAAGGTGCAGTTCTTTTGGCCATTTAAGGGCAAATATTGGATTATTGACCTGGCCGATGATTATAGTTACGCCGTAGTCAGTCATCCAAACAAAAAATATTTATGGATACTATCCAGATCACCTCAAATGGCTGAATCCACTTATCAACAAATCCTCTTAAGACTTAAAGAAATGGGTTTTGATTTGTCAAAACTTCAACGAACACCCCAGGTCTAAATTGCTTGCCTTGGTTTACCCAATGGAATGGATCCGATCGACAGTCCGTGCATCCAGTTTGAAAATGATAAACAGGCTGCACTAAGTTCGCTCTGGGAATCTGCAACTCAATACAAATGACTTTCATTATTACTATTGGTGCCTGGGTATGATTTACTTAACATCCCAAACTTTAACATTGAATGCCCAGATTATGATCTATTTAAAATGGATTATTTGAAAAACTTAAGAGCTGGTCCCTAAATTGCAACCGATAATAAAAAGACGATAGGTAATCATCTCGCGTTCCTGCGAAACTAAAGAAAAGTACCACCGGACTATTTCCTCCCTGAGGCTCCTAATTGGATTCGTTGAATTGGTATTCAGAAATAGCAGCGGGAGCACAAAAAGGAATTTTTATGCATTTTGCTCTATGCATGCATGAAAATTTGAAGAAGTCTATAAGAAAAAGATACTATCCCTGGAATGGCATTAATGAAATTGACAGATCCCTTAAACAATTATCCAGTCGTAATCAACGGCAATGCAAATTTCAGTAAAGACGTGTCGTTTTAGAAAAAGAGAATATTTTTCCGGACCCAGGTCCGAATAAATTTTCCCGGAATCATTTATCTTGCATTCATAGAATAACTATATGAATCAGGTGCATACATATCAATTGATTACAAAGTGGACCGGAAACAAGGGAACCGGGACAAGTAATTACCGAAGTTACGATAGAAGTCATACCATAACAATTGAAGGCAAGGAAGAAATTCAAGGTTCGTCCGACCCTGCTTTCAGGGGAGACAAAACAAAACACAATCCGGAGGATCTATTTCTGGCGTCCCTTTCTTCATGTCATATGCTCTGGTATTTGCACCTGTGCGCTGATTCCGGAATTGTCATTTTGGAATACTCGGACCACGCCGTTGGACTCATGGAAGAGACGGATGATGGCAGTGGTCATTTTACCAGGGTCACGTTGAATCCGGCAGTAATTGTAACTGACTCCTCGATGATTCAAAAAGCAAATGAGCTACATGATCTGGCTCATAAAAAGTGTTTTATTGCCAATTCCTGTAATTTTCCTATTCTTAACACGCCAACTTGTACATCTAAAAATGCTTGAAATCAGACCTGTTTGTGAAAACTGTGGTAAAGCACTACCCAATGAAAGCAACGAAGCTATGATTTGCACATTTGAATGCACTTTTTGCAGAAATTGCGTGAATACAGTATTACATAATGTCTGCCCGAACTGTGGTGGTGGATTCGAGAAACGGCCAACCCGACCACGGCCAATGCTCGAAAAATATCCTCCCAACCAAAATGCTCATTTTAATCCAACCGATTTAATAAAATTCGATGCACTATTATCTGAATACAGAGAAATCGATCCGAGAAACAGATAAGCATTATGCCGTAAAATGATGATATTTAAATTCAATAACTCCTGGAATTGAAAATTCTTAATATGGATAGTTCTTCTATAAAAAGAATAGCAGGTCAAAATCCAACTAAGTATGGCAGACACAAAAAGTCACTTTTTAGACATTTAATTCTAGTTTCATCCGGTCTTTAAGGTAAGATGGATGTGATCGCCCTTATTCCAGAATCATAAAACAAAGAAGATGATCTATATCACCCAGCTCATTTACATCAAAGAAGGCAAACACCAACTGTTTGAAGAATTTGAAAACATTGCCCTTCCTCTAATTCCTAAATACAACGGTAGTCTTCTGTTACGCATCAGACCTGAATTAAATCAAATTATTTCAGGCAATATTGAAAATCCGTATGAAGTTCATCTCATTGCATTCAATTCCGAATCGGATTTTGAGCAATTCATGATGGATGAGGAGCGAAAGAACTTCTTATTTCTCAAAGAACAATCTATTCAATCATCCGTTCTAATTAAAGGATCCCGTTTAAATTAATTTGAATCTCAACTAAATTTTACAATGAAAATAAGACCTATACTTTCCATTACTTTATTTATTGCGCTTGAAGGTCTGTTCGCTCAGAATAGATTGATCAGCATTGCCAACAATCCGAATGAACCATCAATCGTGATCGATCCTAAGAATCCAAATAGATTAATTGCTGCGGCAAATCTTGACAATTACTACATCAGCCAGGATACAGGATATACATGGACAGAGCACAACCTGAACTCCAGCTATGGCGTATGGGGAGACCCTGCTCTATTTGTTGATACTTCTGGCAATTTTTATTTTTTTCATCTATCTAATCCTCCCGGTGGCAATTGGATAGACCGCGTAGTTTGTCAAAAGTCATCAGACAATGGGAAAACATGGACAGACGGAAGTTATGCCGGGTTAAACGGAACAAAAGCACAAGACAAAGTATGGTGTGCCATCGATCGCAGGACGAATAACATGTATATCAGTTGGACGCAATTTGATCACTATGGAAGTTTTAATTCAAAGGATAGCAGCATCATTTTGTTTTCAAAATCAACCGATGGCGGGGCTTCGTGGTCCACACCATTGCGCATCAATAAAGTTGCAGGGGATTGTATAGATAGCGACAATACAGTAGAAGGAGCAGTGCCTGCTGTTGGACCCAATGGAGAAATTTATATTTCCTGGGCCGGACCAAACGGCCTGGTATTTAATAAATCCCTCGACCAGGGTAAAACCTGGTTGAACTCTGAAATTTTTGTGTCATCTATTCCCGGTGGATGGGATTATGAAATCTCCGGAATTTATCGTGCAAACGGATTACCGGTCACAACTTGTGATGTCAGCAACGGACCAGACAGAGGTACCATCTATATCAATTGGTCTGACCAACGCAATGGCAATTCAGATACAGATATCTGGCTGGTAAAATCCAGTGATGGCGGTAAAACCTGGACTGCACCGGTTAAAGTAAACAACGACAATTCTAAAAGACAACAATTTTTTACATTTATGACCATTGATCAATCTAATGGTTATTTGTACTTCATCTTTTACGACAGAAGAAATTATGCGGATGATTCAACAGATGTGTATCTGGCTGTCTCCACAGATGGTGGCACCTCCTTCATAAATCGGAAAATAAGTCAATCACCCTTTTTTCCAAATAGTGGCGTTTTTTTTGGAGATTATACGAATATTACAGCATCAAATGGAATTGTAAGACCTATATGGACCCGGCTCAATAATGGTCAATTAAGCATTTGGACGGATGTTACTCCATTAAAAAACATTCTGACTGAAACCGTACAGTCTGACACCAAATCGGAAAATTTACTTTTCGAAAACTACCCTAACCCGGCCAATGACTATGTCTATGTTTCATACAAATTACATGCTGCCGCCAATATCAATCTCTCCATTTATGATTTGCAGGGCAAAACTATTTCCACAATAATCCACAATGAAAGAAAACCAATTGGAAAATACATTGAACGGATTAACTTAAATGAATTAAATCTTACCAATGGCATTTATTTAATCAAACTGGAAATCGACGGTGTATCCAAAATCATAAGACAGATCAAATTAAATCGGTAAACTCTACCCTTATTGGATTTTGGCACATTGTTTCAAGGACACAGATATAATATTATTAGACTCCTATATAATTAGGATACCATCTGCCGGACAAGCTTTATTTAAAAAACAGGACTCTAGGTATTCTACTTTGGAGTCAGTTGTTTTTGATCATTTGCAAAGCCCGCTTTCTGTTTTAATTGGCTATAATTGGAGCTTTGCTCCAATAATTAATATCGCCTATAAATGCATTTCAGATAGTCGCGGAAATAAATTAAATTTAATCCACCTGCAAGGTCTTATTTGATATATGTTGAATTTTACACAACAAATTGAAATGAAAATCAGAATATAATTTGAATAGAATTTCTTCCTATATAATTAAAAATAAAATTAAATATCTTTGCTTATTAAAAAATATATAAGATGTCAGATATCAACGAAACCATTCAGGAAACAATCGAACATGCTGGAGAAAGTAAAATCAATTCCCGCGTGGCATTAATTGTTGCCATTACCGCAACATTTATGGCTATCTGTAATGTCAAAGATGGAAATATTGTTCAGGCTATGTCACAGGCCCAGGCGCATAACATAGATGCCTGGTCGTATTTTAATACCAAAAGCACAAAACAGTTGATAGCCGAAAACACATTGGAGTTACTAAAATTACAGGCAACTCCGGGAAGCGAAGAAATCATAAAAAAATACGAAGAACGAATCGCACGTTACGACAAAGAAAAGGCGGAAATAAAAGCACAGGCCGAGGCGTATCAAAAAGAATATGACGACATAAATTTGTTCGATGACCAGTTTGATATGACAGAAGCCTTGTTAACCATTTCAATTGCCATGCTCGGAATAACTTCCTTAACACAAAACAAGAAACTACTGTATTTTTCAAGTATTGTGAGTTTGATTGGAGTTGTTTTAGGCCTGGCTGCATTTTTGAAAATCAGTCTGCATTCTGATCTGGTTTCCAAAATACTGGGTTAATCGAATTACATTTATGGAAAAAGCGGAAATGCGCGCCAGGAAATTTAATAATGACACCACGAAGTCTTATTCATTTTACCTTGCATTTCTGATCTTCATTACTGCCATTAACACAAACAGCGCACAATTTGTAACCAATCATTCATCGATTTACCAGGCCAACCTGCCCCTTCAGCTGGCACATTCCAAATTCACGGATCCAAAATTTAATACTAATTTAATCCGATTGACCAATGCACGTCTTGATCAGCGCAATGGGTTGTTTCCGGATTATTCCAAGCGCCAGGCCTGGAACTCCGATGAATCCCTACTGATCCTTCGTTCGGCAAACGGAGCGGTGCATATCTTCAATGGACAAACCTATGAATATATACAAACAATCGAAGATATCACCGGAGTACAGGATTTATTCTGGCATCCAACAAATCCACATCTCATTTACTATATTCTGGATAATGCATTTTATTCTATGGATGTGCAGACATTGCAACAGACCACTTTATTTGTATTCTCAAAGTATGCTTATGTATCCACCCGAGCAGAAGGAAACCTGAGCAATGATGGTCATTTTATTGCCCTCTGTGGTTATGATCCAAATTTTAATCCTATCGATTTTTTTGTCTTTGACATTTTTACGAAAACGATTCACAGTACATTTTCTATTAAAGGCAAAGTGACCGATTTCGACTGGATTTCCATTTCCCCTTTAGGCAATTACGTTATCGTTGATTTTGCAACCGAATTGAATACCCCATTTAATGGCATTGAAGTTTATGACAATAAATTCAACTTTATCTGGAGAAAACCGCTTGGTGCCGGTCATAGTGATTATGGTTTAGATTCAAATGGCGTGGAAGTATTGATCATGGATGTTTATCGTGCAGATAGCAATCGCACTTTTATTACTAAATATCAATTGAAGGACGGGATGAGTACTACATTGCTTTCACTTCATCCGGATTTTGATTTACATGAATCCTGTCGCGCTATGTCGCGACCCGGATGGGTATATATAAGCACATTTGATTTTGTCGGAAGACTTACCGATGATAGCCTGAGCTGGCTACCTTTCGAAGATGAAATTTTCGCATTAAAAATGGATGGCTCAGGATCCGTTCAGCGTTATGCTCACCACCACAGCAGAAGATATTCTCCGCGCACACCCAATTCTGACAATAGTGTTTATTTTTCTGAACCACATGCAACAATCAGTAATTCCGGAAAACGCATACTATTTGGTAGCAACTGGAGAACCAATATGGATCAGGATACCAGTGTGGATGCTTATATTGTTGACCTTAGCAATTTGCTTATTGCAAATGTTGATTTTAAAAAGACAAGGAATTTAAACGTTAAAATTGAACCGAATCCCGTCACTGATGATCTAAGATTAATCACTTCTTCAGAAAACGGAACACTGCACTTTACAATTTATAATCAATCAGGAATGTACATCAACCAAATAGAAGTAAACAGTCCGATTCAGATTATATCACTCTCCAATTTACATAAAGGAATGTATCTTTATTATTTATCAGATAAATCCGGTACTCCTATTCTTACCGGAAAATTTGTAAAAGAGTAACCCAAATGAACACCTGAAATGAAAGCCTGGATTCCATGTATCATACATTTTAATCTTTCCATTTTAACACTGGCAACCCTTTCCTGCCAAAATTATCCATGGGAAAGGCCATTAAAGATTGCCTGGTCTAATGATGGAAAGATTTTTGGAAATGCGGAAATTTATCAGGATTCATCGGGTGTGCCTTGTGTAATCCGGTGGAAAGGAGATACACTGATCTGTGCATTTCAATGGTTTAGAGAACCCAAAAATTCACCTAGCTGGGATCGCGTGGCCGTAAAATTTTCATACGACAATGGACTAAGCTGGACCCAGCCCACACCAATTATAATTAATAACATGCCGTCATCATATCAAAGGGCATTCGATCCGGCACTGACGGTATTTGGAGGGGACAGCATAAGGATTTATTTTTCTTCAAGCAGTACTATTCCCAAAATGGGGAGTGATTCAATAATAAATACGTACTCTGCCAAAAGCATGGATGGAATCCATTATGTTTTTGAACCAGATGCCCGGGTGGACGAACCTGCAAACCGGGTTATTGATCCTTCAGTTATTTACTTCAACAAATCCTGGCATTATGCAGCTCCAATCGGCAGTCCGCAACAAGGTGCATATCATTATGTATCTCCGGATGGAATTCACTTTTCATCTGTCCCAAACATTCCTTCTGATAATATGCATAACTGGACCGGCAATTACATGATCTATGACTCCAGTGAATTGCGCTTTTATGGTAGCGGATCGTCAATTTGGTTTAACTCAACTTCAAACGGCGGCAAATGGAATGAATTTATATACACCAATGTGCAAGGAGGAGATCCAAGCGTAGTCAAACTGAGCGACCAAAATTATCTGATGATATATGTAGGAAATCCTTATCCAGTAGCAAGCTCTGAATTTGCATCGGACTTACAAAAAATCAATATCAAAATAAATTCCCTGAACGATGGCATAACAATTCATACAGACCTGACGGATGCTCCACTGCGATATCAAATATATACAACTCTAAGTACACTAATTTCGAAAGGAATTGTAAAAAACAATAACATACGAATTAATCAATTATATCCCGGTATATATTTTCTAATCGTGCAATCTGATAATTTTTTAATCCAATCATTACCAATTAAGTTCATCAAAAACTAGGCAATTGATATCGAATGTAAAAATATAAAATTTCAGTACTACTCCACTCTAACGAAGATTTACAATAATGACTAAATCCTTCAAATTAATCATAATACTTGTATTCCTGATACATGCTAAATCAAATGCTCAGGATAGTATGACGATCCGGAATTGGAACGACAGAATCACCTTAGGCTTGGGCATTGGCAACGACTATGGAAATATAGGTGCAAATATTTTGTTTTATGCACATAAAAATTTCGGAATCTTCGCAGGCATTGGATATGCCATTGCCGGACCCGGTTCTACCATCGGGATTAAAATGCGGTTGCTTTCACAAAAAACGAATTCAGGAATTGTTCCATTTGCATTGGCCATGTATGGATATAACACTGGCATTTGGATAATTGGCGAAGGCAGATATAACAAACTTTTCTATGGACCAACTTTTGGATTGGGCTTCGACTACAAATCAAAAGTACTAAAAAAATACTACCTTTCATTTAGCTTGCAAGTTCCCGTTAAGAATCAGAAATATCAAAATTACAAAGATGATTTAATCAAGAATCATGGAATTGAATTTCAGTATTCCTTGCCTTTTGATTTATCTTTAGGATTTCGATTTATTATTGGAGCTAAGCATTGATTTTTTTAACTTTGCAACACCTATTTCAAAAAAAGTACTTTGATTAAACTGCAATTTATGAATGTTTCAAGACGAATAAACAGTTTATTTCTTTTAATGACCCTGCTTATTTTATATTCCTGTAACAATCATAAGGCACCAAATAATAAAAGCAGTGAAAACGGAAAGCTCATTTCCGAATTAACCAACCCGAATAAAGAAATTTTGCCCGGTTTGATTCTTCAAAACTTCAAAGGCAAAGTAGTCTATGTGGATATTTGGGCAACCTGGTGCCGTCCATGCCTGGCCGAAGCACCATATTCCAAAACATTACAGGATAAATTTGCCGGCAAAGACATTGCATTTGTCAATATTTGTTGCGCTTCCAAGCCCGAAACCTGGGAAAAGACGATTCATGATTATGCGATACCGGGAGAACATCATTTATTGAATGACGAACAATGCATAAATCTCAAAGAAAATTACCAATTGGTGTCTTTTCCAACTTACCTGCTTTTTGACAAATCCGGCAACCTTATAGATGGCAATGCGCCAAGACCAAGCTCCGATCAAATTACATCTGTCTTAAATGGACTCCTGGACAAATAGCTCATTGAACTTGTCCATTGAATTCTGGAATTAACCATCAGCAACTTTAGATAATTTGGATAATGTGGTAATTTTGAAGAATTTCATAAGTAGATGTCCTTTTTAGCAATTGCTTATCCCGAACTTTCTAATTCAGACGTTCAAATTATCCGTAATTTCTGAAAGAAATACGATTCTCACTATTAGAATTTGGTAAATTCAGATATCATTATAGTATATCCTGTGATGATATTTATATTATTGAATTAAACGAAGAATTTTTTTCAGGGAATTGATATGAATCCTTCAGACACTTTGGATTCTTTCGAAACCAACTAAATACATGCTGACTTCAGTCCTATTGGGGATTGATCATTTACCCTATACCTACTTCAATTCTAATTGAACATCGCATGGCAAACTAGATGAATCAATATTTATATCACTGGAACAGGGCAATGCCAATTATCAAATGACTTTTTTGCTATTCTTAATACAATTTTATGACCGGCTTATTTATAAATAAAAAATCCTCATTACATTTACATGAACGAAATAAAAACCCGATTATGAGTAACAGAGTGGTACATTTTGAAATCCCTTGCAATAACCCGGAAAAAACGATGGATTTTTTCAAAGATGTTTTTGGATGGAATTTTCAGCAATTTGGCAATGAGCCATATTGGCTGGCTATCACGGGTGATGACCAAACGCCCGGAATCAACGGCGGCATCATGAAAAAAAGAGACCCAAATCAGCCCATAGCCAATTCCATAAATGTTACGGATATTGACAAATTCATAACGAAAGTGGAATCTTCCGGTGGCAAAATTGTCGTACCCAAAATGCCCATACCTTCCGTAGGCTGGTTGGCCTATTTTACAGACCCGGATGGAAATATTCACGGCTTACACCAACAAGACCCAAATGCCAGGTAGATTTGAGAATCATATTAAAACTTGATTTCATTTATTAGCTAATAAATTTAACGATGATGAAACAGATTTTGCAATACTCCATCTTCATTTCTATCTCTATCCTATTTTCCGGATGTCCTTATGAGTCAACCATACCAATAGATGCACCGGCAATTCAGGTCAACCCGAATCTTTTTGGCACCTGGAAAGATTCATTAGAAAAAGAATCTTATAAAGTAAGTAAGTCTGATGATTACACTTACAAAATTGAAAAGATCAAAGATGGCATCAAAGAAAAAGATGTGCTTTTTGCATATACCTCTTTGATCGATGGAATTCCATTTCTCAACATGTACTTTTATGACCCAAATGAACCGGAAAGAAAATATTCATTTTATAAATTATTCATACTATCGAATGACCGCATAACCCTTTCAGAAGTGACCGAGAACATTGATGAGCATTTTAGAAGAAGCGCTGATTTAAAAAATTTCTTCAAACAGAATATGAATCACAGCTTTTTCTACAGCAAACAGGATATGACATTAAAACGGGCGGATAAATAACTTAGCACTTGAATTAGTTACCATTTTCTGTGTCGAACATTTAATATATGAATACATTATTCAAAAATCCAATAAAGCATTTTTTCCGAAATCCGATTTACGCAGGATCGCAATCTGATTCCAATACAAATAAACAACAAGCTTCATAAAAATGCTGGTGGATTAATGAAATACCAATTATTTTTATTCTTCAAATTAAAGTGTAATCATTGGAATTGGATTTTGTGACTTAAATTAATACCTGCCGAATGTATGAAGAAATAAGAAATGCCCTCTTTCGGGTTATCCCATTCCTTCTCGCCATCTTATTCATTAGAAATGCCATTCAACGAAACAAATTTTCTAAAGAAGATTTGTACTTGAGGAAACCAATAAATTTCAGGCATTTTTTTACCTGGTGGCTATTATTCCTGTTATTGATTATCTTGATTGAAATATCATTGTATAGCGTAAATTTATTGGAAGCATCGCCATGGAAACACAATATTCCATCTTCGATAATCCAAATCACAGGTATCGTTATACTTGCGCCTGTTGCTGAAGAGCTTCTCTTTCGAGGTATATTATTGTTCAAACTGGAACAGTGGAAAGTCAAACGTATCAGAGCTATAATGATTCAAGCGATTGCATTTACAGCCATGCATTCGTTTGCTTATGAAAATACACTTTCATCGAATATAGGAATTATCCAAACGTTTGCTGATGCATGCATTTATGCCTATGCAAAATATAACAGTCAATCTATTTATACGCCAATAGCCATGCATGCCACAGGTAATCTGATTGCAATTCTCGAACGATTTATTTTATAAATTTTATTTTATGACCCGACTTCTCGTACTTCTGTTTTTTCTCGGACTGATCTGTTGTCAAACGCCTTCCAGTTCAATTCCGAATTTACAATCCAGGATTGATAGCCTTGAGCAAAAGTTAAGCGATACGTATAAACCTGGTTTTGGTGAATTCATGAGCAGCATTCAGATGCACCATGCCAAACTTTGGTTTGCCGGAATCCAGGAAAACTGGAAACTTGCGGAATTCGAATCGCATGAAATTAAAGAAGGCATGGAAGCCATTCAGAATTATCAAAAAGAACGAACTGAATCAGAACGCATCCCTATGATATACCCTGCATTGGATAGTATCAACTATTCCATTCTGCAGAAAAATTCAAATCTGTTTAAAAAGAATTATAATCTCCTGACCAATACCTGCAATGATTGTCATCGTGCAGTAAAGTTTGAATATAATGTGGTTAAGATTCCGGAGTTCAATCCCTTCAGTAACCAGGAGTTTAAATCTATCCCAAATGTGCAGTGATTCGGAATAACTTCATATGCTGACCGAAATACAAACTGTATCGTGACTTTACAATTCAGTTTTAAAAACTAAAACTGTTAAATCATAAATCAAGTAAATTAAATTTGAATTCAAATCGTCAAATAATTCAATCTATATTTGCTATATGAATCCACAATATGATTACGGGACTGTATCTGAAGCCATTACGGCTTTCAGGTCAGAAGGTTTTACCATTGATTTCAATCTCGACGAGAACTGCATTAGCTGCGAACACGGCAAATACGAAGCAGAGGCTTTTGAGATCGTACATGTTTACAGATATGAAGGCAATACCGATCCTGCCGATGAAGCCGTAGTATATGCCATTGAATCCAATCATGGTTTGAAAGGTATCCTGGTTGCCGGATTTGGGGCCACCTCTGATTCGGCTTCTGCAAGAATTCTGGCCAAACTGAGCTTCAGAAAATAATTGACCGGATCTGAATTTCAACGCAGGAAATTAATTTATAAAAAACAAATTGTAACCCTATGTCCTTTGATGTTAAAACGGTAATCAGCATACAAGCAAGCCCTGATAAAGTATGGAAAATTTTTACGGACTTCGATAGCTATCCCAAATGGAATCCGTTCATTAAATCCATCCAGGGAATAGTTGCGTCAGGAAATAAAATCAAGGTAAGCATTACGGGCATGAACTTTACCCCTATAGTTCTTCAATACCAGACCAACAAACAACTTATCTGGAAAGGAGTCCTTATGATACCCGGCTTATTTGATGGAGAACATCGTTTTATTTTAATCGACTTAGGAAATGGCACTACCTTATTTAAACAAGAAGAGACATTTTCAGGTATTTTAGTTCCACTTTTTAAAAACTACTTAAATTCAAAAATAAAATCCGGATATGTAGCAATGAACACCAAATTAAAGGAACTTGCTGAGTTGAACTAAAAGATTAAATTATGGATTAAACCAGATCGTTAGTTAAACTGTTATTTGAATTCTATAAAAACAACAAAATATGGATAAACGGGAATTTTTAAAAAAAGGACTGATGGGCACTGGAATATTCGCCGCTTCATCCGCCTTTGGCAACCTGATTAAAAATAATATTGACGAACTCAAAGAACTGGAAGTTCTTGGCTTCAATCATATACCCAATACAAATTCATCAATTATGGCAAATTCAGTTTTACACAAAGCAGAGACCCGTGGCCATGCAGATCACGGATGGCTGAATAGTTATCACACGTTTAGCTTCGCTAATTATTACAACCCAGAAAGGATGCATTTTGGAGTTCTGCGAGTGCTGAATGATGATACCGTTGCAGCCGGAATGGGATTCAATACCCATCCTCATGACAATATGGAAATTATTTCCATCCCTTTGGAAGGCGACCTTGAACACAAGGACAATATGGGGAATATAGCGATTATCAAACATGGTGACGTACAGGTCATGAGTGCCGGCACTGGAATCCAACATAGCGAATTCAACAAAAACAAAGATAAACTAACCAAGTTTTTACAAATCTGGGTGTTTCCAAATAAACGAAACGTTACTCCGAGATATGATCAAATTACACTGGATGTAAACGACCGCCATAATAAATTACAGCAGATTCTTTCCCCTTATCCTGATGATCCCGGAGTTTGGATTTATCAGGACGCCTGGTTTCATGTTGGAAAATTTGATAAAGGAATTTCTATGGATTACTCGATTAGAAAAAAAGGAAACGGCGTTTATGTATTTGTTTTGAATGGAGATTTAAATATCGAGAAACAGATGTTAAAAACCCGCGATGGATTTGGGATTTGGGATGTGGACAAGATCCAAATCACAGCCATCGACAATTCAGAATTTTTATTGATGGAGGTACCCATGGAAATTTAATTCACCGGCTATACTAATACGTATTCACTGTTGTTTTTAAATTCGAGATTTAAGCTTATCTTTAAGCAGTAATACGTATTTAATTTGTCTCTTCTCTTCCTGCTTCACTCGTATATTGAAAATTTCAAATCAAATTAAACAATTGATGATTCCAACATCTCAAAATAGAATCTTGGCTAAATTTAATTTGAGAAAGGCCTGTATTCTTCTACTACAATTGAATTACATATTATCTTATAGCCAGAATGCAAGTTGGACCTTATGGGCAAGCGGCTTACCTTCCGGAGTCTATCCTAAAATGACCATTTCCGCGAATCACGATATTTATTATACACTGGTCGGCACGGGTACTACTCCAGGTGTTGTTTACAAATCCAACACGCAGTCGCCATCAGGAATATTTACCGCAATGCCAGCCATTCCGTTGCCTTCCAGTCATCAAAACAATGTACAATGCATTATTACAAATCAACATAACGAATTAATTGCAGGAATTTTCAGAACTGATCTTAATGATCCCTGGTTATTCCGTTTTGACCAATCTTCTCAAACATGGAGGAATGCAGCCGTTGATATCAATCCTGCCTTAGGCGCATTCTGTATGGCTGCATCAACCAATGGAACCATATGGGTAGGTGCAAAGTGGTCATGGGTATATAAATCCACAGACAACGGAAATACTTTTCAACGAATCAATGAAAATATCAGCATCAAAACAAATTATCCCTGTTATTATCCATCCTGGTTTAATGTTGACAATGACGGAGCAATTTATGGAATCAATGTTGATGAAACGAATCGGGTCTATGCAGGCACGGAAAGCGCCGGCGTTATTTATTCTGATGACGAAGGCCTAAGCTGGCAACCGGCAGATGTATTTACTTGTCAGACATCAAATCAATCATTAAAAGACAGCAATAGTGTATTGCATCCATTGACGTTAAGCGGAAATGTATCTGGTTTTGGTTTTACGGCAGATAACAAATTAATCTGGACCGGCGCTGCTCTTTGGTCGCTGGGCTGGAAAAACGGCATCGCATGCGCAGATTTAAAAAATAATATAATTTATCCGGCCAAAGGACTGCCGGATTACCTGGTACAATATGGTCAACAAGTTACAAAAATCGTGACCACCCGGAATGGTCAGATTTTCTTTCATTCAGGTAGCTCCAACGGAGCAACGGGTATAGGTATCTATACTTCATTGGATGGTATAAACTGGCATGCATTCAATAATGGAATCACGGGAGCGAATGATGGTCAGTCGCAGGGGTCACTTGCAGTAGATGGCAATCAGGTTTATTTTGCAACCCATGACGGTAAAGTTTGGAAGTATGATGCCGAAATTACAGGAACACAATCGTATAACAACCAGGATGAAACTCATTTCTATCTTTATCCGAACCCGATTTCAAACGAGCTGATTATTGAATCTAATTCTAAACATTCAATTCCATCTATAGTTACAGTTTATAATTTGAATCAACAAAAAATACTTGAATCGACCTTTAATTATACTTCATTGAATGTGCAAAATGCAATTATGGATTTAACTACCGTACCGGATGGACTCATTTATATAAGCATTAAAAACAAAAATTTCCATTCCATTCAAAAAATGATTGTACAACATTCTGTTAAGTGAAGGCCATAGTGCTATTTATAAAATGTGGTTGCGAAAAATTTATTATGCCCTGAGTCCCAATCTGAGAAGAATGGTCAGACGGATTTATTACTTTCCAATTGACGCATTTGATAAAATTACAGGTAAAAGACCCGCCCTGGTTCCTCCTAAAGGTAAAATATTTATCGGCCCGGGTAACTTTGTAAAAATCGGAAACACCTTTTTACAACATTTCATCAACCAGTGTGAATTAAAACCCGACAGCAAGATTCTGGATGTTGGGTGTGGAATAGGCAGAATTGCGCGGCCTCTATCCGCTTATCTGACTACTAAAGGATCATATGATGGTTTTGATATCGTAGAGGAGGGTATCAATTGGTGCAAACACGCTTATCGCTCTTTTGACAATTTTAAATTCATTCATATCCCCCTGCGAAATGATCTGTATAATTTAACAACCACAATCAAAGCATCCGAATTTGTTTTCCCATATCCCGACGAACAATTTGATCTTGTCATTCTGACCTCTGTATTTACACATATGCAGGAAGATGAAATTAAACAGTATTTTCGGGAAATTAGCCGGGTTCTAAAATGTGGGAAATATTGCTTCTGTACTTTTTTTCTGATCACCCCGGAATCTGAACAATTACTAAATAGTTCCCCGGATCCCTTTTTCAAATACAGGTTTGCTAATTATTTTCTCCATGATGAAAAAGTAAAAGATGCAAATATTGCCTTCCGGTACGAACTGGTGCTTGAATTTATCAAAACGAACAAACTAAGCATTCAACAATTTAACCCTGGTTGGTGGTCCGGAAGAAGCAGAGAAACCAGCCTGGATTTTCAAGACATTATCGTCCTTAAAAAACAAGATAATTAAGATCAATATCAGGTTATTATATAAGAAAAATTTTATTTGAAGGTAAAATGATAAAACTCACTTTTAAAAAAAGAAATTTATTTACCTTGCTCTGACATTAAAAACAAAAATTAACTTATAAATTATGGAAAATTCAAATCAAGGCCCTTCTTTATCTCCAGATAGCATCATGCAAATCGGACTTGGATTCTGGGCTTCAAAAACCTTGCTCACTGCAATAAAACTGGAACTATTTACACATTTGGCACAAACACCAAATTTAAATGGCTCACAAATTAAAAAAATGTTGAATTTTAATTGTATTGACAGACATGTTTATGACTTTTTGGACACCTTAACCACCTTTGGCTTTTTAAAAAGAGAAGGATTGTTGGAGCATGCAAAATATTCCAATAACGACAATACAGCGTTTTTTCTTGACAAAAACAAACCAAGTTATCTTGGTGGAATTCTCGAAATGGCCAATAACCGCTTATATGGCTTTTGGGGCAACCTTGAGCAAGCATTACAAACGGGGTTACCTCAAAACGAAGCGAAAGAAGGAATTAATCTTTTCGAAATTCTTTATTCTTCTCCGGAGCGATTAGCGGAATTCATGAAAGCGATGAGTGGAATACAAATGGGCAATTTTGTTTTATTTGCAAAAACATTTGATTTCTCGAAATACAAAACACTTGTAGATGCCGGTGGGGCAAGTGGTATGTTTTCAATAATGGTTGCCCTGAATCAGAGTCATATGAATTGTATTAGTTTCGACCTTCCACAGGTAGAACCTATTGCACAAAACAATATTAACCATTTTCAATTGGCCGACAGAGTAAAAACGGCCAAAGGAGATTTTTTTAAAGAATCCATACCAAAGGCTGATGTAATCACCATGGGAAACATTCTCCATGATTGGGATGAAGAAAACAAAATACGTCTGATAAAAAAAGCATTTGATGCTTTACCGGAAGGAGGAGCATTGGTTACAATTGAAAACATCATTGATGAAGAAAGAAATAATAATGCATTTGGGCTGATGATGAGTTTAAACATGCTGATTGAAACGGGCAAGGGTTTTGATTACACTTTTTCAGATTTTAACAAGTGGACCAAACAAGTTGGATTTAAAAACACAACCATTATACCTTTAACCGGTCCAGCCAGCGCAGCCATAGCATATAAATAAATTAATTTTAAAGTATTCAAAATTTAATTCTACTTTTAACTTTCTTAACTTAAAAAAGCAAATATGAAGAAGTTTCTATTTATTGCCGTTTCATTATTCTGTCTTGCTGGTTTTTTGAGCGCGCAGTCAACCGCTGCAAAAAAAACATACCAGATGTACAACAACAATTTTATGAAACCTAAGAAGGGTCATGAAAAACAATTTGAAGACGGAGTTAAAGCACATAATGCTGCATATCACAGCTCCGGTCCCCACAGGGCATTTTTACAACAAATCACTGAGGGAACCGGCAGTGACGGATGGTATATTTGGACCATGGGGCCCCTTACGTATACTGATCTGGATAATCAACCCAATGGAAATGCAAAACATGATGAAGACTGGGATAAAAATGTAGATGCACATGTCGAAGAATATGGTGAAACCAATTTGTGGAAATTACAGGATGATCTTTCCTATACTCCTGCAAATTATGATCCCAAACATCTCGATGTATGGGTCATGGACATTAAACCAGGCATGAGATACCAGTTTGCAGATTTAATGAAAAAAATGAAAGCGGTTTGGGATGCAAAAAAATATTCCTTTTCAATGAGAGTTTTTTACAATGACCTTTGGAGCAAAAAAGGAAATGACGCAGCTATCGTTTATAGCTTTGATCACTATGCTGAATTTGACCAGGATATAAAATTTAAAGAAGATTACGAAGCCATTAATGGTGCCGGATCTTACGATAATTTTTGGAAAAGCTGGAACGAATGCGTTGCAACTACCGACGAACAATTGCGAAAAATCATTAAATAAAGAATACAGACTATAGACTGTTTTTAAAAGACATTGGTCCAAATTACTGAGGCTAAAGAAAACGGTAGTAATAATATCACAAAATGTATTTATTATTTTTACCAGGATCTTTAGCCTCTTTTTTATTGTCCCGATTCAATCCTTTAAAAACAATATTCACCTGCTTCGATTAACTTACCGGCAATCAATCTCCTTTTCTCTTTAACATTAACCGGCTCATAACGGGCAAATCGTTTAATACCAAATAACATGATACGCAACTCATCACCTGTTGCAAACGAGGCCAAGGCATCCTGTCCATTTTTGACTAAGCGGTTTTGAGCATCCCAAATAAATACATTCATCATGGCTTCAAATTCCGTTAAATGTTGAAGTAAATTTTTCTCCCTGAGTTTTTGAATTCGCAATAAAATGGATTCTGCGAGATATAAGTCAATAATCATATCTGCCACATTGATTAAAATTTCCTGCTGATTTTTTAAATCATGTTTACCATCTATTTGGTATTTAACTGCTGCACCTGCAACCATTAAAACCATTTTGCGATAATCTTTAATAGATCGTATTTCCTTTCCATACATACCCTCCGGTATACTCATATCAGGTAAACCGGTCAACTCCTTTTGAACCTCCCATGCCGGACCTACCAGATCCAGGTCACCTTTCATCGTCCGCCGTAAAATCATATTGATAATCAGCATTCGGTTGATTTCATTCGTACCTTCATAAATGCGATTGATTCTCGAATCGCGGTAGGCACGCGCCGGAGCATACTCTTCACTATAACCATATCCTCCATGGATTTGTATCAACTCATCAACCACGTAGTCTATCATTTCCGAACCGCTGATTTTTATAATAGCGCATTCTACTGCATATTCTTCTGCTGACATACGCATAGATGCTGCGTAATCAAGTCCCGTTTTCATCATAGCCGCTTTTTTATCTTCCATGAGATCAGCAACGCGATACACAGTAGATTCAAGTGCAAAAGTGCGAATCGCCGATTCTGCAAGTTTATACTGAATCGCGCCAAACCCTGAAATGGCCTGTCCGAATTGAATACGCTCATTCGCATATTTAATTCCTATACCCAATGATTTTTTGGCACCACCCATACACATCACACCCAGTTTATATCTTCCGATATTTAACACATTAAACGCAATCAAATGTCCTTTGCCAATCTCACCCAGTACATTGCCGACAGGAACGTTTACATTTTCAAAGAACACTTGTCTCGTCGAAGAACCCATGATTCCCATTTTATGTTCTTCTTCACCTAATGTAATTCCATTGGTATTTCTGTCTACCACAAAACCGGTAAATTTATCACCATCGATTTGTGCAAATACAATAAACACGTCAGCAAAACCAGCATTGCTAATCCAGATTTTTTGTCCATTCAAAATATAATATTTTTTATCTGCACTCAGACTGGCATGACTTTTCGCAGCTAATGCATCTGATCCTGAGCCTGGTTCTGTCAAACAGTAAGCGGCTTTTATACTTCCATTGCACATTCCGGGCAAGTACTTTTTCTTTATTTCTTCTGTTCCAAAATAAAGTATTGGTAACATGCCTATACCGGTGTGCGCTGCGAGGGAAGTATTGAATGAAGGTTCTCCCCTGCCCAATTCTTCTGAAATCAGTGTATTACTAAATGTATCTAATGGTGACCCTCCGTATTCCTCCGGAATATGAGCCGCTAACAATCCCAGAGATGCTGCTTCTTCCAATAGTCCGACTTGCTCTTTTAGTATATTTCCCCGCTTCCAGACTTCATGCTCTACAAAGTCCCGTACAGACTGACGTATTATCTGTTGATCTTCGGATAAATCTTCCGGCGTAAAATTCAAAATGTAATCGGTATTCCTGATTAGAAATTCACCGCCTTTTAATAACTGAAATTCTGACATATGAAAAGTGCTATATGATCTGAACGATGTGATATGAACGACAAATGATAAGTGATGAGTACGATAAGTAATTAATGATTAATCGCTATACAATGTTCAACTGTAAGCCTTCAAATGTCAATGCATTGACATTAAACTTCAACTCATAGCATTTTCATCAATAAGAGATAAATGGTTAATCAAACCACCATATTGCTAACAGAAACTTGAAATGCAAAATAAATTAAACGAATTCTCTCTGTTTTCTTTGATTATAAACCATTTGTATAAAAGATCCCTGAAGGAATTCGTGTGTATTGATTTGGGATTGCAACATAGGGCCCTTGTATTTTCCGGTCAGAAGCATTCTGGCAGCTTCGAGCATTGGTGCCGCAGTCGCAGTTTGTATAGCCTTTAATTTGTGCCCTCCGACATAAGATGGTTCGATTTTAATGCTTCGCTCTTTAATCCTCAACACGTTTTCTTTATCATAACCCAATACACTAATATATAAAATAATCACATCATCTTCCGCCTGAGGAATTTGTTCCATCATTTTTTGGAGTAGTACGACCTCTTTATTATCCGTGTTCTCAATTTGTGAGAGTTGTGTTCTGACCCAGTGATAATGACCCGGATAACGAATGGTCTTATAATCCAGGAAACGAACTCTTCCGGAAAAATAATCGGGAAGATCTGCAGCTCCGCCACTGGTAAAATCATCTTCGTACTGAATACCGTCTATGATCAATGATGTGGTTTCAGATAAAGATGGAATAGCCATTTTGACTCCATCCCGGATTACTATGGCATCTTTTACATATTCAGTTGCGACACCAATCGGGCTCCAGGTAAACCCATAAAAATGTGGAAACTTGGTCATTTTGGTAAGTGCCCCTACTTTCATCGATATTCGTTCCACTTTCTGATCTCCGAATTCATTGACAAACTCCTTGTACAGGTGATTGGCCAGAATATTCACATACCCGGGAGCTAATCCTGATTGCAATATAAAACCAGTATCCGCGTCTTTTGTCAGTTGAAGAATGTCCTGCGTTTCCTGAACATATTCCGTTAAGTTGACATAATGCAAATGAAATTGCTTTGCAAACCGGGCCATTCTTGGAGCTTCAGACCCGGGAAGACAATCCAGTAATATATCTCCCGATTTAAAAACATATTCCATATGCTCGGATAGACCTTCCGGCGCCATTTCGAAAGTTTCAATGTGCACCAGGCTGGATGCTCCTTTCTGAATCCATTGCGTTGCTTCCTCAGCAACAGCAAATTTGATGTCCCCTATGAAAATTTCACAATCAAAATCAGGTTGTTCTGCCATGATCAGCCCGGCTGCACGACCTATTCCTCCAGCTCCGGCAATGATCACTTTGTGTTTTATGTACATGGTTTTTGAAATTGTATAAAATGCAAAATTAAAGCTTATCGGACGGATCTTACACGGAAGGAGCAAAAAACTCTCTGCAGCCGATTGAATATTAAACACATTATATATTATAATTATTTCATATATTAAAAAATATATTCATATTATAATTAATAATAATATCTAAATAACACATTTTCAATAAAAAAATAGATTATTGTTTTTTATAATATGTTAATATTCCTACATTAGCGGCTGAATTCATATATAATCTACTATCCTCTATGGCACGGTCAAAAAAGAACAATAAAACGTTTTGGCAATCTTTTATTAATGGTTTGAAGGATGAAAGACTTTCCAAGATTCTTGCCATCCTCTGCTTCATGATTGCATTGTTTATCCTGGTTTCTTCCATTTCTTATTTTTTCACCTGGAAACAGGATCAGGATAAAATACTCACGCATTCCTGGAAAATTCTATTTATGCCTAAAGTTGTAATATTCAACTGGTTAGGCAAACTTGGGGCACTTTGTTCCCATTTGCTGTTTTACTATGGTTTTGGATTAGCTGCCTTGCTCATGGTACCTGTACTTGTACACCTGGGCTTTCGCTTCCTCCACAGGGGCGGATGGCTCTCCTTCCTACGCTTTTCAACTCATTCCATGGTAATCATGTCTTTGTTCTCCATGATTTTTTACTACGTTTTCAATTCATGGGAATTTCCATTTGGTGGTGCATTTGGCGCAAGAAACTGCGAATGGATTGAAGGCTTTATGGGACCGATCGGCGCCGGACTCACTTTAATATTTGGCCTAATGGCTTTACTGGTATGGTATTATAATCCATCCATGCAAAGTCTGCAAGCAAACGCGATTGGCCAAACAGCCGCGTCTTCCATTTGGAACGCAGACTGGTTTAGTTTTAAAAATACAATTGATGCGTTCACAAACACTTCCGAAAAACCATCTCCGGAGCAATTTTTAAAGACCACTCCCAACCCTACTCCTCAGGAAAAACCGATAATGATAGACTGGAGTGAATATCCGGATGGCGATCCATTAATTGCATCATTAGCTCCAAAAGAAACAATGCAAAAGAATGGTGCCACTTTGGAAATCGAAGATTCCTCAACTAATCAACCAGATATTTTCCCTGTTGTGAAAGATACAGAACAAAGCGATCAGTTATTCCAACAAGCCGTCTCCGATGACGAAGACGGCTGGGATGCTGATGCTGCTCCTGGATACGACCCGAAAGCCAATCTGTCTTCCTACAAAGCACCCGGACTCGATCTCTTAAATGATTATTCAGATCATAAATTTGAAATCGACCGTGAAGAACTGGAAACCAATAAAAATCTGATCATTGCAACGCTTCAGCATTACAAAATCGAGATTCAAAAAATTAAAGCAACGATTGGACCCACAGTTACTTTGTATGAAATCGTTCCGGCTCCGGGAGTTCGCATTTCAAGAATAAAAAGTCTGGAAGACGATATTGCATTAAGCCTTTCTGCTCAGGGAATACGCATCATTGCACCAATACCGGGAAGAGGTACAATAGGTATCGAAGTTGCAAATAAAAACCGTCAGATTGTTGCATTGAAAGATCTGTTGCGTTCTGAACGATTCAATGATCCAAAATTGGAATTGCCAATCGCTTTGGGAAAAAATATATCCAATGAAGTGATTGTAACAGATCTGACGAAATTGCCGCATTTGCTGATTGCAGGTGCAACGGGCCAGGGAAAATCTGTCGGTATCAATTCTATACTGATATCCCTGCTCTATCGCAAACACCCTTCAGAAGTTAAATTAGTACTGATCGATCCGAAGAAAGTTGAATTACCGATCTATTCTGAAATTGCCAAACATTTTCTCGCACAGTTGCCAAATTCGGATGAAGCCATTATTACAGATACTTCCAAAGTAATATACACGTTGAATTCACTTTGCATTGAAATGGATCAGCGATATGAATTGTTGAAATTAGCACGTGTCAGAAATATCCTCGAATACAATGATAAATTCACCAAGAGAAGATTGAATCCTGAAAAAGGTCACCGATATCTTCCATACATCGTTTTAATCATTGATGAGTTTGCAGATCTGATCATGACTGCAGGCAAAGAAGTAGAAATGCCTTTGGGCAGACTTGCTCAGTTAGCACGCGCAGTTGGTATGCACTTGATCATTGCAACACAGAGACCATCTGTAAAAATTATTACCGGATTAATTAAAGCCAATTTTCCGGGACGAATAGCATTTAAAGTTTCTTCCAACATCGACTCCAGAACCATCCTTGATTATGGTGGTGCTGAGCGCCTTATCGGACGCGGAGATTTCTTGTTTAGTTTAGGATCAGATGTAATCCGTTTGCAATGTCCCTACGTCGATACTCCTGAGGTGGAGCGGGTCATTAAGCACATTTCAAATCAACAGGGATTCGGAACACCGTATTTATTACCTGAATACAAAGGCGAAGAGTCTGCCAATGGCGGAGATATGATAGAAATGAACGATTTGGATGACATGCTTTTTGAAGCAGCACGTCTTGTCGTCGCTTCACAGCATGGAAGCACGAGTATGATTCAACGCCGATTAAAATTGGGATATAACCGCGCCGGCCGCATCATGGATCAACTTGAACAATTGGGCATCGTCAGTATGGGCGAAGGAAGCAAACCCCGTGAAGTTCTTGTTTTTACCGAAGTCGAATTGGAAAACATACTTTCAAAACTAAAAAAATAATTCAACCTACTTTTTTGATCTTAACCAAACCAAAAAATCGAAGTATTTTTTGATCAACCAGCTGAGAATGATAGTAGATTTTAGCCCTTGTTGACCGCAAGGGCTTTTTTTTTTAAAATACGCAAACAGGTACTACAATTTAATCTACAACACTCAATTCCGATTTCTCGGTATTATAGTTATCTCATTTCACGAATCCTTTGCCCGTTTCAAGCTTTTAGAAGTACAACTTACTCGACAATTAGCTTCGTTGATTTAAGCGGAACACCTTCTTTGTTTTTTAAAACAAGGATGTATACTCCGGGACTTAATTCGCCTTTTGAAATGCTGGTATGATTGCCTGTGAATTCCTTTTGCCAGATCTGTTGAGAATTCACATTCAGACAGGACAATTTATATTGCGCGTTTTTAGAAATTGAATGCACTATAACAGAGCTGAATTCCTGCAACGGATTTGGATTAATTTCGAGTTCAATTGGATTTTCAGAATCAATCTGATTCACTTTAACCACCACCGGATTACCTATGGTATGTAAATCCGTATTTGTACCTACTCCATCATTATAATCAAAATAGATCAATGCATTATTTAAAATTCTGGTACCATTGCTCAATTTATCCACAGGCCTGATACTATATTGTACAAATCCATGTGATGCCCTTTCATTTCGACCGGAATCCGGTAGCAGGATTGCTGAAAAGGAGAAAATAAGTTTGCCTTGCGGGGTCAAAACAAAATGATAAGGATGAGAACTCGCCCCAAGGGATAAGGTAGTAAGATCCAGTTCATTCAAAGGAATCTGATTTTCGATCCGGATATTAAATGCTGTATCGTTACCCGTATTTTGAAAACGAATGACATAATCCAATTTTTGTTCATTATCGATATATCGTTTATCGGTGATTCCTTCCGGATATCCTTTTAGTTCATTTGGATCAAAACTGCCTCTATTGCGCTCACAGAATTTTGAAAGATAAGGCTGATCATTATCCACATTGCTAATGCTTAGTGGCGGCGCTCCCGGTAATGGATTTTGAAAACAAGAGATAATTTCTGTTTTGGAAGATTTATTATAAGGATAAGACTCATCCTGCTCTGCAATAAACAATACCCGTGCTCTAGAAGCGATTCGTTTTGAATACAATTGTCCTGCACTCAGATAAAAAGTTCCGCCATCAAATGCCTGTGTATTATTGTTTGAATTAGACAAATCGATAACAGACCAATTTTTAGCAATTTTCATGTCCTTATTACCATCATTGCGGATAATCAGTTCAATAGAATCGCCAAGACAATTTGCCGATGTTCTGATAATTGCCCTTGACGATTGGGCGCATGCTGTATCCGGAAAGATATGCGCTTCCGCACAATGAATCTGCCCCATACTTGCATTGCAGGACACCTTAACTTTAATTGAAAAATAACCGGAGGTGTTTTCGTCAACATCGCCTATTAAAAACCGATAGACATTTCCATTTTGATTCCCTACAGGAAAAGTAGAACTTATAAATTCAAAAAAAGGATCCAATGTGAGATCAATAAATGCATCTTTGGCTTTTTGAGTGCCGCTATTAGAATAATCAATATAGAGTGTGGCTTCTTCACATCTCCTTAGTATTGATGATTGCAAATCGACTTTTAAATATGGGCACAGAACATTCGTTTGAAGTCCGAGATGCAAGGTATCATTGAAATTATAACTTGCTGAAGAAATAGTTTTACTGCATGATGTCCAATAATTATTTATGGTATGGACCTCCAGGGCATAGTCACCTTGTTCAATTGGCAATCTGAAATCTCCATTGCCATCTGTAAAACTATATAACTTGCGATTGCCATTGGTTGCTTCGACCAGGCGTTTCGGGATATTCGCCTCCGTCATATCTTTATTACAATTTTTATTATCATCTGCAAAAACATTACCCGTTAAAATCCGGGTAGCACTAGTAGATATTTTAGTTCTCCACAATCCATTTTGGTTGGTGAGCAAATAAAGCTTTTGCAGAGGTGACAAACTAAGATTGGTTACAGAATTAATTCCATCGATATATACAGAATACGAACTACCCTGGTCAACCGAACGAAAAATTTCTCCGGTAACGGAGCCCGTAAACAAATGAGCAAGATTATTGCAAATTTGACCATGAGTAGGTTCAATGACTAATGAATTTGGATCTTTAATGGATACGACATCCCAGGTAACACCATTATCAATGCTTTTCAGAAGTTTCCATCCCTTATTGTAAAAATAGATATACGCAATTGAAAAACCATCCCCCAAAATCCGGTTATTATCCAGAAAAGCAAATGGCAGGGTAATAGTCCAGTGATCTCCATTGTCGACAGATCTGTACAATCCATCTTGTCTGGTCACTATAAGTGACCCATCCAGAAACGAGTAGAAATCACCTACACCGCTCATATTGACAGCACTCCAGTTTTTTCCTTTATCTGTTGATCTGTACACATTATTCGGAGATTCCACTGAAAACAATGCGCCTGTTTTTTCATTGATAAAAAGTTTATCTTCAGAGGCCGGATTAATTTTTTTCCTGAGTTTAACTCCAGGAGTTTTTCCATCTTTAAAATAGTAGATATCTGAATAATCAGAAAACAAAAATTCTTCTCCATAATGAACAATGCGGTTTGTTTTTGAATACAAGCCCAAATTTAAATTAGAGAAGAAAATAAAGCTCCAGCTTTGACCGCCGTCTTCTGAATAAAACAACCCATCTGTTGTCAGCGCCAAGAGGTGATTTTCAGAAAGATATTCTACTTCATAAAGACTGGCAAAATTGATTCCGTTTGCAGAAAACACCCAATTCAAACCATTATCTGATGAATTATACAGACTACCTGTAATTTTAACTCCAAATACAGAACCATTGCTTATAGACGAGAATGAACTAAAAATATTGAGATCAGCTCCATTGGGTTTGAATTTAATCCAGTTCTCACCATAATCATCGGAATAAAACGAATTGTAATTTTCGTCGGCAAACATTTTGCCGGTAGTTGACTGGGCTATATTCACAGGATAATCCGGACCGGAAATGAGCTTTGTTTTTCTAATCAGCAAACCTGAATTATTCAGTTTCCAGATATAACCCAGACCTGAAATAAAAACAAATCCATTGGATGAACAGACAAACGTTTTGGCAGATCCAAAATCATCTGAGAAAAACAATTGCCAGGTCAATCCCATATCATTAGAAACAAAAATGGATGATCCGTTGCCCGCATAAACCTGATTGGTATATTTATTGAAATAAAACTGATCGATTCCAGTCAAAGAATACGAAGACCAGCTGAGCCCGTTGTTGGAAGATTGAAAAATTTTATCACTCTGGGCTGCAAGCAAAGTCCCATTTGGCAAAGCCGTTATGGTTAATACCGCATCACTGGCCGGAGTATTGATCGAAGTCCAGGATTGTCCGTCATTACTTGAAGTATATAACTGATCAAATTTTGCGCAATATAAATTGCCATCAAATCCAACTCCTATCGGATCATAAATCTGATTGGCAGGGGGAGCTGTGACCCGCTTCCAACTGCCTCCACCAGTCAGGGATTTATACACTATCCGATTTACATTACTTTCAGTTAAAAATTGAAATAATATTCCATTCTTTCCTTCATACACTTTCCCTCCCCCGCCATAGGGCCCATTGAGCTTTTCATAAATCTGCGCATTCGAAGCATTTGTAAATAAAAAAATAATACAAAGAGCAATCAGTCCTGAGGTAAATAAAATTCTCATAATAATTTTTTATTGGTGATCTAAAAGATAATTCAGCTGATAAAAGTAAGCCTGAATTTTTGGACAACCTAATAAAATATTTTTTTTAACATATGAATTAAAGCCACCTTCCCATACCCATTCACATACAGTCAATCGCCTTTTACAGGATTAAATCAATTCTATTGGGACAACCGATCTGTATAATCAGTACAATAAGAATTACCATAAACTTGTCTTGACAAAATTTAATATTGTAACAGGACTATTAATTTCAACTTTATTAGTCATTTATTGATTCAGCACAAGTTCCTGATTGACACAATCAATTCAACAATTATATGACCCATGATTTGCCCGGGTGTCAAACACTTTGATCAATCATAATCAGCAGGAAGCCATATTAAAAACATTACTTCCTTGTGCATAATTTGGAATTGAAATATCCATTCCTGAAAAGAAAGTGATTTTGTCTTGCAACAGCGTTTTACAACTCGAACAGAGTAAGGGTTTACCCTGATTTTTTTAATCCTGTACTAAGGGTTTACCCTTATTTTAAATAAATAACGCTGTATGAGAATTGAAAAAATGACCATAAATTTTTACTTTTGAAACTATTCAAACTAAAACGCAATCAACTATTTGGTATGAGAGCTACATTCATTCTAATTATTTTCATTGAACTTCTTCATCCTGATGAAAATAACGCCCAGAAAATTATTCTTGGAGGAAAAAACGCCAATGCTATTTCAGTCACATCAAGCGATAACTGGAAGCCACAGAACAGAAAAGATACTACGGCTGCTATATCCACAATCAATGGCGATGGATTGGTCTTTGACGAATATAATGCCAGCCGATTTCTTTATCAGGCTACATTGGGATCTAATTTACAGGATATCCGGAAATTAGCCGGTACAGATTTTGAAAAATGGATCGATGACCAAATGAATCTTCCGGTACACTCCATAATGGATGAAGTCAATTCGATTTACAGGGAAGTCTATAATTGGAATCTGGAACAGGGTGCTGATTCTTCTGATCTGGCTTCTTCGCCAAACTGGACGCATTTCCAATATGCCTGGTGGACTCAGCATATGAATAACCCGGATAAATTGCGTCAGAGAATCGCATTGGCACTAAGTGAAATTTTCGTCATCTCCATACAAACTGATCTCCAGGGCTATGGTGCAGGTATGGCAAATTACTATGACATTTTACTCCATAATGCGTTTGGCAATTTTGCTGATTTGTTATGGCAGGTAACACTTCACCCCACCATGGGATTTTATTTAAGTCATTTAAACAATCCCAAAACGGATACCGTAGCTAACACACATCCGGATGAAAACTACGCGAGAGAAATTATGCAACTATTTACGATTGGACTAAATGAACTCAACGCGGATGGCAGCCTGAAAATGGATGCAAAAGGCAATTCGATTCCAACATATAATCAAAAAGACATTAAGGAACTTGCTAAAATATTTACCGGTCTGGGATTTTCAGCTGTAGTGCCCAATATGTATACAGATACCGCTGTATTTGGCATGGGTATTTACCTGGCTGATTTTACAAAGCCTATGAGAATGTATGAATACTATCACGAATCGGGTGAGAAAGTATTATTGAATGGAACAACCATCATTCCTGATGGCCAATCCGGACTTAAAGATATTCAGGATGCAATTACCACTTTGGTTAATCATCCGAATACAGCTCCGTTTATATCCAAACAACTGATTCAACGGCTGATTAAATCGAATCCCTCTCCCCAGTATGTTCAGCGGGTTTCCAGAGTGTTTTCTAACGATGGAAAAAATAACAAGGGCAATTTAGCTGCAGTGATAAAGGCCATTCTATTAGATCCCGAAGCCCGCGACTGCGAACCTATGATGGATTCAAATAACGGACAACTCAGAGAACCGATAGTTCGGTACTCTCATTTTACTTCTGCCATAGATGTCGAGCAATACTATGGACGTTATTGGAATTTAGGTTATGATTACTGGGTAAATACCAACCAGATTCCATTGGCAGCACCTTCCGTATTCAATTTCTTTTCACCCTTTTTTAAACCGAAGGGGGACCTGGATAATAATGGTTTGACCGGACCCGAATTTCAAATTCACAATTCGCGTACCAGTATAGGTTATCTCAACCAGGTTAATTCATGGACGATATTTGACTATGTCATGTATGGTTGGGAGCGCAATGAACCTTATGCTATTTTAAATCTTCACGAACTGGAAGATCTGGCCCAGGATCCTGAAGTCTTATTGAACCGCCTGGATATTTTATTCACACATGGAAACCTAAGTGACCGTACCCGCGGTATAATCAAACAAACGATTGGTACCTTTATTACTGGCAGTTTCCGCGAAGACCGGGTGCGGATGGCCCTTTATCTCATTATGATTTCACCCGATTATGCCATTTTTAAATAACAAATCATGTACAAGAAAACCATATCCAGAAGAAAATTTGTAGGACAGTTAAGTTGTGCTGCACTAGGGTATACTTCAATTATGAATTCACTCATTCATCTCAAGGCTATTAATGCCTTGACCGCGGCGAATTCTATGATGGATCCCGAGTACAAAGCCCTTGTTTGCCTGTCTCTTTCCGGAGGCAATGACTCGTATAACATGATTGTTCCCATGGGAAATAAAGAATACTCGGATTATGCTAAAACGAGATCTAATCTGGCCATTCCAAAAACCAATTTACGTCCCATTCAGGTAAACAATACGCCAGGCAGAACCTTCGGTATTCATCCGGCAATGAAAGAAATGCAACGTCTGTTTGATGAGGGCAAACTGACTTTTATTTCAAATGTAGGCACATTGCTGGAGCCTACAACCAAAGATCAATTTTACAATGAAACGGTAAAATTACCATTGGGTTTATTATCCCATTCTGATCAAACACAACAATGGCAATCCTCTCTTGCAGATAAAAGATCCACTTCAGGCTGGGGAGGAAAAATGGCTGACCTGATCCGGGACATGAATCAGGCCAAAGAAATATCGATGAACATTTCACTGGATGGAACAAATCTGTTTCAAACCGGAAATGAAACGATTGAATTTTCAATTGACGCCCGGAATGGCAGCATTGGCATTTATGGCTATGCTCCTGATAATATGTATGATCAATTCAATATTCAGCGCACCAAGGCTATTGATTCTATGCTGGATCATACGTATCTCGATATCTTTCAAAAAACATATGTAGATGTCATTCGAAGTTCAAGAGATGGTGATAAAAAATTTACCGAAGCATTAAAAAAGGCTCCGGTATTGAAGACACAGTTCAGCGATAATACTATTTCACAGGCATTTAATATGATAGCGAGAACCATCTCTGTACATGAAGAATTGCAATTCAAACGCCAGATTTTCTTTGTCAATTTTTATGGCTGGGATCATCATGATGAAGTATTAAACCATCAGAATGAAATGTTTCCAATTGTGGATGCTGCTTTATCTGAATTCAATTCAGCACTGGAAGAATTAAATCTGACGAAGCAGGTTACTACATTTTCGATGTCAGAATTTGGAAGATCCCTTACTTCGAATGGCAATGGCACTGACCATGCCTGGGGTGGAAATGTTTTTGTAATGGGCGGATCTGTAATTCCGAAAAAGTTAAATGGCAAATATCCATTACTGGCCGGCAACAGTGCATTAAATGTGTATGATGGCATCATGATCCCGACTACTTCGGTCGATCAGTATTTTGCAGAACTCGCATTATGGATGGGTGTACAACCATCAGATTTGTCTTATGTGTTGCCTAATATCGGAAACTTTTATGATGTCCATTCCGGAAAAGCACCCATTGGATTTCTCAATATTTAAACTAAACACATGAAAAAAGCAATTATTTTAATTTCCTTAATTTATTCTTCTTCCCTGTTTAGTCAGTGTTTTCCTGACCGGCACTCTACCAATTGGTTTGATGCCTGGATTTCATGCAAAGTCAAACAAAGTCCGAATCCTGCCAATGGCTCGGGTCATTGGATTTTGTACGACTTGAAAAACCAATATCTGATAGATAAAATTAAAATTTGGAATGTAAACGATCCGGATCACCTGAATTGGGGAATGAAAAATATCCGCATCGAATATTCATCGGACAGCATAGCCTGGAGCAGTGCAGGTGAATTCACTTTGACAAAAGCTGACGGAACCAATCGGTATGAAGGTATGGATTGGATGGACGTAGTCATACCAAAGGCGAGATATATTTTAATAACCGGATTGTCGAATTTTGATGGACCCTGTTTTGGATTAGCAGAATTGCGATTCTCGGCTGAAAAAATAGAAATCGTTACAGAAACTGAAAACAAAACAACAGAACAGGAATTGGAAGTGGCTATACTCCCCAATCCATTTACGGATATTTTCAGGGTAGAATTTAAAGGAAAAAGAAATTCCGAAATCATCCTTGAAATCAGCGATCTGTTTGGCAAGAATTTCTATTCTGAAAAGCTGAAATTGGAAAATGGTTATACGAATATCCGGATTCAAACGAGAAAATGGCCTTCCGGTGCTTATGTTTTGATGGCCAAACAGGAGTCAAAAATACAGCGCGCCCAACTGATTAAAATTTAATACCTGATAGACTAAAGGCTAAAGTATTTTATTGAGTATGCTATCGACATAATCATTCATACAAGTCAAAAGGTCAATTCTGTATGATATATGCTTTAGCCTTTAGTCAAAATTTAATTTAAAAATCCATTGCTTTCTCAGCCTTTTTAGCACCGGATATAAATCTGACTTTGTACTTACCTTTTGGAAGTTTGCTTGCATCAATAGTAGGAATATTGCTCTTATCCATTACCACCTGCCATCCTTTAATAACCGGCTTGCCTTTGTCATCGATGATTTCAATTTTACAACTATTCTTTGCACATTCCTCCGGAGTTAACTCGGGAATCGCATTGTTGATGCATGATGTTCTCGCTTTGGATGCGATGGTTTCCGTTGTAGCCGGATAAGCTATATTTACCTTACAACATTTCCCTGCCGGAATAGTGGTAAGACTTGCACCCGCCGGATTTATTTGTCCGGTGGTTGGTGCAGCGGTAAGCTCTTTCGCGGTCATTTTTTTTGAATCTTTACTGGCATCAATTTTAACCTGCCCTATAGAATAGGTAGAGGATGCAATAAGAAAAAGGAATACAACACTTCTGATCATAATTACTAGTTTAAATGTGAATAATTTGGCATAAATATATACATTAATTGAATACGAAATCTCTACCAGGTTTTCAAGAGTTGGTATGATACATTAAATATCCTAAAATGGATTAGGTTATCACTTGATCAGTAAAATAAAGATAAAGTCATTTTTAATTCCCAACCACGCGACCTGCATATAAGTCATGATATACCTGGACAAATGCAGAATCGTAAAGATAGTTATATGTTGTTTCGAGGTAAAAAAACTGTATTCAGGAAGAATAAGGAATAATACTATTTGGATTTTCGAGCAATATCCACTGCCTGGTTATTTAAAAAAAAAACATTGTATAAATCAGGAAACCACGCCAGATTTATACAATGCCAACAAACAAAACCAAACCAATAAATTCTAAAAGAATATTTACTGTAAAATATTTTAATAAGCTGAAACAAAAATATGACGAAACAGCATCATTAATTTGACAAATCCATCAACTAATTCAATTAATTGATGAATCATCCCAACTTCATTATCAAATTCAAATCACATCTTAATTCACGGAAATATCAGCAATTAAGGATAATTAAAATCCCAGATGATAAGCCAATTCAGAAATAAATCTGCTTATCAATGAATTTACAAGAATTCATTACCATGTTAGAATTAAATAATTAATTCATTAGATATCAACCCTTTCTTGCCAGTTCGTATATCCTAAATAAATTCCCTATTACCAATTGATCCATGACGTAAAACAATGTTTAGACCTCCCTTAATTGTAATTTAATCGAATTCATTCAAATGACATTAAATCATTCGAGGATGTTTTTGATTGCTTCGTTCTTCAATCAAAAAGAAAAACCTCTTTTCGATTGCTCAAAAAGAGGTTATTCTAACAGAATCAAATTGATCTAATTCTTCGCCGCTAAAAGAAGTTTGGGCGGCAGGGATCGATATTATTCGATCACTACCATTCTCTTAGTTGCTGTATGGTCTGCGGCATCCAACTGATAGTACATTACTCCGCTGGCATTCAGTTCTGATTTCTTCACAGAAATCGTATTCAAACCTTTTGCTCCTGCTTTTTCGTATACTCTCAATACTTTACCGGTTACGTCATAAATACTCAGCTTGTAGTTTCCAGCTTCTGGTAATCTGAAGCTGATTGCTGTTTCTTTCTCAAATGGATTCGGTGTATTCTGATACAACTCGAAGATGCCACTTTCTACAACTCCTTTTCCTGTGCGGATTCCAAGACTTACATCTTTGATGTTCAGGTCAGCATCATATGCTTCTGCTGCTGTTACATCTCCGTTGATGGTCAACAAGCTTCCTATGTTTGCTTTGTTGCTTGCGCGGAATACTACTGTGAATAAGGTTGCATTTGCATCTGCGCTTTGTGCTACTTTGCTATCCCAGCTGGTAGTCAATACGCCTTCATTTAATCTGTTTGTTCCAAAGTTTGATTCATCTACATTCAGACTTCCAGCTTCGATGCCTTCGAATGTCAATGCCTGACGATCGAATTTCAATGTAAACTGATAGCCTGTGATGTTGTTGAAGTCACTTGACTTGAACGCTACTTTGTATAACTCACCACCTACAGTCGTATTGTTATCTATTTCAAGATGTAATTTACCATTGCTTCTTGTAGTGTTTCCAGCTACATTATGACCTCTGGCGCTATTGTTTACATCTCCAAATTTAACTGCTACGAAGTCTTCTACCATTTTTGATCCACCAGCTACAGATACTTTAGCATCTCTTGGTGCATCCCATGGACTTGTTGGATCCGTAAAGTTGTAGCTCTTCGGTACAAATGTCCAGGATGGTACTTTATTAAACTTGCTCGTTACTCCAAGGATCAGTTTTCTGATCTCAGATACGTCTGCTGCTGTAATGGTTCTGCTTGTATTGACGTCTGCTGCCAATAATTTGTAAGGACTGTTCAATGTCTCGATTCCAAGAATATGTCTTTGAATCTTAACGATATCTGCTGTACTTACTCCGTATGCAGGATCATCATTTCTTTCTGGTTTTACTGTATACGTATTTGGTGTCAATTCACCAAACAAATAGGTACCTGCTGCATTTGTAGTGATTTGTTTCATCATGTTTGTTGATAATAACAATTCAACATTTGCAAGTTCGGTTTCATCATTATTCTCAGTTCTCAACTCTCCACTTACTCTTCCTTTTGAAGATCCGGTGTTTGGACATACATCCTGATTGTCCTGAACGATAATAACTGTTTTACAGTAGTCCGTATTTCCTTCTTCGTCTTCAACCCACATTTGTACATCAACGATTAACTCGTCATTTGCACCTGCTGCTACGAAGTCATCACAACAAATTGTAATGCTTGTTTTCGTTGGGTCGCCATTGAAGTAGAATTTCAAATTCGCTGCATCTGTACAATTGTCGAAACTACCTCTGTCGAGATCTTTTGCCCAAATTGTGATACAACCATTTACTGGCATTGGAACTGTAATTACTCCAGTCAGACAGTATGGTGTTGGTGCTTTGCAGTCTTTTACTTCAAACAATTGACACTGTGCTGCAATGTTTCCGCAACCATCTTCTACATACCAGCAGATTTTGTGAATTCCTATTGGATAGGTACCACTTGCATCAAACGGATTGTTCTGATCATCTGCATATGGATTGTCATGGAATTGTGGTGTCTTTCCTGCTGCGAAGTCTTTTCTGGTCAATGGACCTGATTTTACATCAAAGCCTGAATAGAAGCCTTTTCCATCATTGTACAAGTCTATTTTGTAATCGTAGAATAACCAATCCAATGGGCTACAGTTATCTGTTGCACTTGCTGTTAAGCTGATGTGTCCATAACACTTGTGATCCGTTGCATTTTTAACTGCTGATTCACATGGACCTACATTGATGCTGATGTTTGGTTTATCTGTATCATGTACTTTTATGATTTGCAGATATTCCCATCTTCCTTTTGTAGGATCGATACTTGGATCGTACTGGCACCAGTCAATTACTGTCCAATGACGTAAGATCTTGAAGCATGCATCCGGTTCAATGGTGAAGATTTCATCTACATACTCAATACTGATCAATGCACAAAGATCATCTGCATTATTTTCAACTACTGGTCTGCCCAATTGTGGATTGTCCGGACTTACGTCTGCTGCTCCACAACCTGGTATTGTTGTTGCCTGACCTGTACAGTTTCCTGGCCAGGTGATATCATCATTCTGATCGCAGTCATCTGCTCCGTTGATATAGAATGGATCACAGTCTACTACCCAAATCGTCTGTGTTGCGGTTACGCTGATTCCGTTTGGACCACGTGCTACAACCGTACGGGTAATTTGTCCCTGACCGCACTCTCTGTTGTCATTGACGCTGATTGTTGGTGTGTTGCCACAACCACTCAATACATAACCGTCAAATCCCCAGGTTAAATCATATTTTCTGTCGAAATGTGCTGTATCAAACAAGCTTCTGTAATAGTCGCAAGCTCTGTTCCATGC
>JAKOVW010000090.1 GCA_029781865.1 Bacteroidota bacterium | reverse complement strand
TATTTGTATATTGGGTATGCGTATGATCTTTACCAAGTAGATCTTACCGAAAGCCCTTATAAATTGGAAAGTGTTATTGTTTATGATAGTTTTATTGGGGATATTGAACGTGGATATCCATACGAGAATGGATTTGGATTTATGGAAGTAGGCCCTGATGGAAAAATTTATAACTGTCCCACTTATACTGGAGCCAGGTCTCTGAATATTATTGAGTTTCCCAATAAAAAAGGATTTGCTTGTAATGCCCTGCAACATAGTTTAAAACTGCCAACTCCAACAAGATCAATGCCGGTGCATCCAAACTACAGGCTTGGACCAATTGATGGTAGTGTCTGTGATAGTTTAGGTATTAATAATTATCCAATTGCTGAATTTCGATACAAACAAGATACTACGAATCATCTTAAAATAGAATTTACAGATTTGAGTTATTATGAACCTGCTGAATGGGATTGGAATTTTGGAGATCCTAGCAGCTCAGACCCAACAAGTAAGGATAATTCACCTATTCATATTTTTTCGACTACAGGAATTTACAAGGTTTGCCTGAAAGTAAAAAATGCCAATGGAGAGAACTCAATCTGCAAGGATTTGCAATTGGGTACGATAGCTACTAAAGAAACCGCTAGAAATAAATCAATTGTCTCAATTTATCCGAATCCAGTTAAAGACAGATTTACTTTAATGATACATGATTACCTTCCAGTTGATGCTCATCTGGTGATTGCAAATCAAATAGGACAAGAGATGCTTAAATTTAAAGTCTTTCATGGATGGAATTCAATAAATATAATTAATTTGCCAAGCGGAATTTACTACTTTTCTTGTTATGATAAGAACATTGAAATTGGGGAAGGAAAATTGATTAAGATGAATTAGTTGCCTACTTAATTTTAGTGGATAGAGTAATTTCACTAAAGGGCCTACTCAGCTTGCCATCAATCGTCAACTTTGAATGAAATTTCTAAAACAGAAAGCAATTTTATTTATGTTGAAGTAAGCAATCTGTCACCACTTTCACATTCTTATTAAGGAATCAAGCCTGAAAGTCATGACAAATTGATTACAGTGTTGCAATAGTTCAGGAAATTACCCTACAAAGCACACCCAGATCCAATTAAATTTCGTGGTCCAGAAACAAAATCCTCTATTTGATTGGTCTGATAAGAAATATAATTGAGTTGGCAGTATACCTGAATGTTTTAATTTTCTGGTCAACGTGAATATTGCATTTGCCTATTAGAGGAACGATTTATTATAGTGTCATCTTTTCTTAAAGATTGCGACTGCAATTTCCTTTCCTCATAATACCAAAACCCTTCGCTGAATTGCCTATCTTTTGCTACTTGTTTATTTAAAACATTTAATCGATTCTGAATGTAATTAAATTCATAATCAGTAAGGATTACATTTCTACTTTTTAAATATTCTTTATAAAGTAAATATGCATTTATAATTTTAAAGTTTTTTTTATTTGAATAGGTTAATTTGTCTTCAAAAATGAATAGCCTCTTGTGCTCTTCACATAATGGTACGATTTTTAAGCCGTTTATTTCTCTCAAGTCTTCCCGATTTACTTTTTTGAGTGAACCATCCTTCCGAAAAGCGCAGACTTCTGGATCTGTTTTCTTATTTATGTCATTTTTTTGTCCTTTTAAATTCCAATTTCTATGATTTATGGAGCTTCCATGCTCCAACCAGAGATTGGCATGATCTAATATGATTCCCTTGCTTTTACCGGCTGCTGGCCTCATAACTCTACCAACCATTTGAAGATACAATGACAATGATTTCGTAGGCCTTGCTAACTGCACTACTTCACAAGCAGGAAAGTCAAAGCCTTCCGTAATTATTTCAACATTACTAATGACTTTAATTTTTTTGTTTCTGAAGTCGTCTAAAATTTTCTTTCGTTTTTCAATAGGCGTTGTAAAATCAATATGTACAGCATTTATTCCGGCATCTGTATAATACTCAACAATTTTCTTGCTATGCTCTATATCAACAGCAAATACTATAGCGGATTTACTAAGGTAATTACTTTTGTATGTAGAGATAAGTTCATTAAGAGTATTGTCTTTCATCATTTTCCTGGAAAGATTTGACTTTTCATAATCACCATTAATTAGTTTAAGATCTGATAAGTCCGGCGTGGAACATACAAAATGATCTATCGAAACCAAATATTTATTATCAATGAATTTTCGTATAGAATCACTCACTATTAGTTCGTCAAAAAGATCATCAAATCCTTCTCCGTTTAGCCGAATTGGAGTAGCGGTAACACCCAAGAATTTTGCTTCTGGATAGAAATTCCAAAGTTTTCTATAAGTTTTCGCTGCAACATGATGTGCTTCATCAATAATTATTAAATCGGCTTTAGGTTTTATACGATTTTTGAGAGTTTGAATAGTCGCTATTTGTACTTTCTTACTATCATCTTCTAATTCACCAGCCATAATAATTCCAGCCGATATACTATTATCTGTCAATTTGCTAACTGCTTGTTCAACTAATTCCCGTTTATGCTCTATAATAAGAATATTACCTCCATTTACACTTTTCATACGTGCAATTTCCGCAAACACAACCGTTTTTCCAGTTCCTGTAGGCATTTGTAATAAAAGTTTTCTCTTTCCATCTTCCCATTTCTTCAAAATTTGAGCTAATGCTGTTTTTTGATAATCCCTGAGGGTAACTGAAGTATTGGGCTCAGTTCTTGAAATCTCGTTGTTTTTTAATATATTCATTTGTAACTATTTAAGTTTTAAATAAAATTTGTTTTTAACAATACTATACAGATTTAAATCTGTATATGACTATAGTTCTATTTTAAGTTATACGTGTAATTATTTTTCATTCTTTATTATTAGCATCAATCATATTATATACCAGCCATTTATCAGGCATATTTACTGCATGCCTTTTAAATTTTCGAAAACTACCTGAGCATCAAAATTCAATTCCTGACATTGATAGCGATAGTTGTCGTTTACTGACAATAAGTATGTATAATTTTGTTATTGAAACAGAATTATGAATGAACTAATATTATTTCTATTAATTAGTTCATGAGTCATATAATTTATAGAACTGAACTTTATTTTATGAGTATTATATGACGATATAATTCTGATATAATGATTCACCGTGATTTAAATTTTGAAAGGAAAGTGTATATAACCACTATTTAAGATCTTAAAAGACCGATGTATATGACCAAAATTATATGACCACAAGCTGTTCATATACAGAATCGAAATATTATTTGGTTTTTAAAAAAATAATTATTTTAATTTTAAACTTTTCAATGATACTAGATATTACCTTTTTGATAATGCATTTAATTTTGCAGTCGATTTAATTATTAACTCAGTCATATAATATTTTCAGAATGGAGAATAAATTATACACAGACCCACAGTTATGTGAAATTCTTAGTTGCTCAAGATCTACAGTATATAGATATGTAAGTGAAGATAGAATAGGTTATATAAGGAGAGTGAGGACATTGCTGTTTCCTGAGAAAGATGTAAAAGAATTTCTTGAACGTTTTCATATAACCGCGCGGCAGCAATCAATATGAAATCTATCAGGTTATACAATCTTATTCTTTAAGGCGTAACAAGCGCTCATTATATAGAACAGCGTTCTATAAAACGAAAAATTATTTCAGTTAAATTTTGTCAAAAAATACATTTCTAAATGATTATAAATGAATGTGATGTAACAAAAGTGATGAACATATATGGAACAAAATAGTGAAGTAGAAATAGAATTGAAATGATTAATTATGTGAATTGATATATTTATTAGTAACAATAGAAATTATATGAAAATGAAAAACAATAGAATACATTTTAATTTACCAAAGGTATTGGTAGATCAAATTATGAGTTTAAAGACTAGAAAATCTAAGAATAATAAGAAATTTCATTTGGTTCATATTATTATAAAGTTAATAAAAAGAAAAAACTTAACTTTTCATGATTATATACCTATTCCTAGTACATACTGGAAGAAAGCATTTTTAGAGAATTATAATCGCTATATGAATGATTTAATTGATAGAAATATTATTCAAAGAAATAATAGTTATTCTAATTTTAATGGGTTTAAATATTGTAAAACTTATAGAATTAATCCAAATTTGATGACTGATTGGGGTAATTTGGTAGAATTGACTTATTTAAAGGAACAAATAATAAAAAATAGAAAAGAAAATGTTGGTGGGAAATTAAAGAAGGAGACTTTAAAAAGTTTAGAATTAATAACTGTTGATAAGCAATCAGCTGACAGATTAATTAAAGATTATATTGAAAATGAAAGATTTAGAAAATATATTGAAATTAATAATGAAATTGATGATAGCCAGATAGTAAATGTGAATGATTTAGAACCAAATAGTGATCCTAATGAAAAGAATATATTTTATCCTGTCAAAATGATATTGTCTGTTTTAAAAGAAAGTGAAAGGGATATTGATTTGATTAAGGATAAAAATACTTTTAGATTGACTAATATTACAGATTATATAACTCAGAAGAAGATGTTGCTTTCATTGTCATATAATAATAGTATTACAAGTTTGATAAATAAAGAGTTTTTTATAAAAAAGGGACAGACAGATAAGAGACTTCATACAAATATTACTTCATTTCCAAAGGAACTGTTGCCAGCTTTAAAGTTTAACGGGGAAGAAATTTGTTCAATAGATTTGAAAAATTCTCATTCTACAATTTTGGCACGAATGATTAAGAATGGATATTTTGATGACTATATTTTTGATACGAAGATTCCTGGAAAGCTAATACCAATTAAGAAAAGCATTACTACTTTTATAGAAAGAAATGTGATTCTGAATAAATTTACAAGTACAATTCAAGGAATTAAAACAAATAAAGGGATTACAAGACAATTCAACTATAATGATTTAGTAAATAGGGAATTTAGGGTATTAACACAGGATTTGGTTGAATTTATTGATTTAGCTTGTGAAGGAAAGTTTTATGATGAGATTAAAGATATTTTAGAATTGGATTCTCGGGATTCTGCCAAAGCAGTAGCATTTTTGATTTTCTATTCAAGCTATAGATACAATCCAAAGTCCAAAGTTAAAATGAAAGAGATTTTTCCGAATCTTATTAACCTAATTGATTCATATAAGAGATCAAAAGGATCACCAGCTTTTGCAATTTCGTTAATGCATAAGGAAAGTGAAATATACATAGATAAAATCCTCCCAAAGTTAATTAAAGAAGGTTTTCACGTACTTTCTAAGCATGATAGTATTTTATGCCCTCTTTCAGAAAAAGACCGTGTAAGAGAAGAAATGGAGAAAATATTGAACGCAGAATTGGTGCATTATCAATTGAGTGAAGAAATATATGACGGATGTGATAAGGAAAATGATAAGAATCAATATTCCCATTCAGCATGACCGACAGGGATGCTATTGAGTTCTTCTTTATAGCTGCGCCATTTAGGCAAATATTTATTCATATAGGCTATGAACCGATCATTATGCTTGCGCTCCAATAAATGAACCATCTCATGGACTATAATAAATTCCAGACATTGGATTGGTTTTTTGGCAAGTTCCAAGTTAAGCCATATTCTCTTGGCTTCTATATTGCAAGTCCCCCACTTAGTTTTCATTTTCTTGATGCCGAATTCTGAAACTTTGATATGCATTATTTGCTCCCATTTATAGATGTACTTGGGAATGAGCATTTTTAATTGGTCTAAAAATAAACTCCGAGAATGATCTATTCTTTTGTTGCCAATATTTAAGAGCTTTCAAAACTTAACATATGCATTCAACCTTCTGGCTTGGGAGGGGTAGGGGGGAATTATATCGGGAAGGGGTAAACCAACCCCTATTCTGGCTGCGCTTTCAATAGCCTTGCATTTCGGGGAACAAAAAATTTCGTGGGGGGAAAAAATGGTCATATAATAAATCAATTGGTTTCATTTTTGATTTACATTAATAAGGGAATTTCTTTTTTCGAAGGTTTTTAATAAAGTGATAATAAAATCCTCCTAAGGAAAATTGATTATTAAGTTTACTTTCTTGATTTTAATGATGTAATTCTGACCACTTTTGATCTAAGCATTCTGATTTTATTAGTTTTATCACGTCATATATTTCATAGGTAAACTATTTGAATTCAATGCAAGCGTACTATTATTGCTAAATTCTGCAAATATTTAATCTTTTAATAATTCAGTTTAAATAGACGGGTATAGGCTAACGAATCCGCCATTTCATTTGGATCTTTCGAACTGAAATTAATCGAGAAGTTCTATCTGATTTAGTTCATTATGATGACTTAATGGTAGATTTGTTCATAAACTCCTTAATATCATCTTCTTTAAACAATAATAATCGGCCTCTGCGCAAATAAGTTATTTGCTGTGCCTTAACATAGCGGTAAAGCGTGGTGTCCGAGCAATGCAAATACTCAGCAACTTCTTTTAATGTGTACAGTTTGGGAAGAGCACTCATAATTCTCTTTTAATATAAATAGTGCCCAGAGAATCAAACAATCATTCTTTATGCTATTTATTTCAAATTATTTAATCGAATCGTACTATAAATTATTATTTTAAAATAATATGCATGCTCTAGCCTAGAAAGAATACGAGACTTATGAATTTCAATTACCATAGAAATCACTTACACTATGTCTATAAAAATGGTTTTTAATTAATTTCGTAATACGTCGTAAGTATCAATTTTAATTTTAAAAATCCCGATAAATATTATCTGATATTGCACGAGACTGTTCTAAATTTAATGAATCCAAATATTTTTGAGTAGTAGAAATATTTGAATGGGCCATTAGGAGTGATATTTTTTCTACCTCCGTTCCATTGTTTCTGGCTATAGTGGCAAAACTATGTCTTGCATAATAAGTGGACACTTTTGGGTCTATTCCTATTATTATTGCAATTTTTTTAATATGCTGGTTAATGAATCTGGTGAATTTTTTAATTTTTTTACGCTTTATAATTGCGGAATCCTTATGATCTAATTCATCAAAGAGATACTTATCTGGTGATTGGTCCGGATTTCTGTATTTGTCAATAATCTCCATTGCATTAGGCTTTAGTGACATTTGAACCGGTTTTTGATTGCCCCGATGAGAATTCATCGTTTTCTGTCGATAGAAATGCAATACATTTCCATCTAAATTATTATTTTTCAATTGAAGTATATCGCAAATATTCATACCATAACAATAAAATGATAGCATCCAAAAATCGCGTGCCCTACACCGAGGACTATTCTCAAAATCATAATAGTCTGCCAACCGATTAATTTCGTCTGTTCCTAAAGCCTTTTTTACATTTCTGACCATTGGAATGACATAATGATCTATTTTAGAATTAAAAGGACTAATGTCATGTGATATAATTCCTCCACTAATAGCTTTATTATAAACAGTTTTTAAGCACCTGAGATACATAGATAATGTTGTTGGACTTAATTTACGCTCAACAATCATATAATTCTCAATATCTCTCAGATCTTTTGTTTTTAAAGAATTGAATTTAATTTCTCCGTTTTTAGGGTTTATAAACTTAACAAGAGCTGCCTTACTGTTTCTATAATTTTCAGATGTGCTAATTTGATCATTTGAAGCATACTCCGTTATAACTCTATCATACATACATAGCAAGTTAGAATCAATATTTAATTTCTTGCCATTGAACCTGGCCTTAAATTCCTTAAAATCAAATAATTCAACTCCTTCCCTCTCCATTTGATCAATTATATCATAACTTTTTTGTATAAATTCTTTTTGAAGTTTAATCTTTTTCGTTAAAGATTCATTTCGTGGTGTTTTCGATTTCCAAATTTTATTAAATTCATCTTCCTTTAAGGATATTCCGAGGCCAATTAAATTTGGAATTCGCTCATAGGTAACTCTTAATGATAATGGATATGTACCATTAAGATGCGGTCTGTTTTTAGATAGTACGAGATCAAACGTAGGTTTTTTCATAATTTCCTTTTAACTATAAATATGGTAATTGTAATTAATGAACATCAAAATATCGCTAACAATTTCACTAACAAAATTGGTTTATTATAGGTTTATTTGAGCACTGGTGGCAATTATGAAAAGAAATAAATAGTTGTAATACAGACTATTAAATAATTATGACAACTATTGGCTACATTTATTCTCCTGCCTTGCACGCAGGGGGTCCTGGGTTCGAATCCCTGATCCTCCACATTGATAATCAAGCAGTTACAATGAATATTTTGTAGCTGCTTTTTTATTTGCAAACAATGGATAAATTTTTTATATCTTATTGAAGGCCTCACAAGCTCCTCATCTGTGTTTTTGAGAGAAATGTATTTTGTCTTATTCCTAATCAAATTTTTTGAGTTGAAACTCCTAAGGTGACAAAAGAAACCAAAGAATTAAAGTATTTGGGTATTTTGTCGTGTTAGCAAAGATTGTCTGGGAAATAATTAAATCGTGGGGGCATAAACCATGATATTTTTACATGCAAAAACACTTTTATGTTACAAATTGTATCAAGGTCGAAAGGATTTGCACTTAAGTTTTGGAAAACTGCTATTCTATTTTGCGCAAACAAATTATCAACGATTGAAGATTATCCATCAAATGAAGTTGATTTAGCTGAACGGGTAAATTTTATCGTTCAAGTCTGGATTCTGATTGAAGGATTTACAAAGGAGGTTGTATGGAAATATCTATCTGACTTAGCTCTGGTTGAGGGCAAATCACTTGATGAGAAGAGAATAGCTGTAAAGTGTAGCGAAAAAGTTATATCAGCGGATTGGAAACGAATCAAACAATATTGTAACGATAATGGGTTAGATCTCTCGACGGTGATAAATCAAGACCTATGGAAAACTATTGAAATGATTTGTAAATTAAGAAACGGAATGGTTCATAGCAATGATCTTCAATTAATGTTTAATGATAAATGGAGCTATGAAAGACCTGAAGAAATTAAATATTTTCAAGAAGCCTTAGATCATTTTAGTCGTGAGAAATTAAAAATAATGGATAAAGCGGTTATGAAATCAGGGGATTCTACACAAATAATAAAGGAAATTTTCAAAACTGATCTTCTTAAACATATGTTCGATGAGGCAATAAAATATTGCTATGAGCTACTTGAACACATTGAGTATGATTTTGTAAAATTTCAATTGGATGTTGCAATGGGAAAAGAATGATTCCCTCTATTGCTTAATAAATGATTGCGAACTAATGCCACTTTTACTTTCAGCCTTAACAAAATATCTTCCACACCTAAAGCTATTCACCGGAACAATTATTTGCTCACCCTCGATTAAAGAATAAAACTCGTCCATAAGTTTACCGTCAGCGGAAACGACCTGGTAATGCGTTTTATCTGAGCCTGGATGAAGGATTACTATGTAATTGGAAGCTGGATTGGGATAGACAAGAATTTGTGCTTTGTCTTTTGATTTTTGGTCTTTCGTACTGACAGTTCCGCATCCTGGAATTAAGCAACCGTCGTCGTCGACTCGGAGGAGCCAGGGCATATAATATGGTTCTTTAAATTTCTCATACGCCAGGCCTTCGAAAGATTGAGCGCCAATAACATAACCCTTTCCTTGAAAAGATTTTATATCCCAAAGCCAACCATTATCGTATCCATTTCTTATTCTATAATGTCTTTTCCATTCAATATTTTTATCCTTGTTTATTTTTAAAAGAGTCAACACATAATGTTCAATTTCCGAAGTATCGAAACGATTTAATGAATCAATATAATTGACAACAAAATCTTTTCTAATTTCCAATCCTCCAGCTAATATTCCATCATTTCCATTGGCTTTTATAACTTTCTCATAAGATTTAATTTCAGGAGCGGTAATAATTGTATCGTAATTTAAATTTACGAATCCCTTGAAGTTCAAATTAGAGTCTAAAATTTGTATAACACCATAGCCATAAATGCCAAATGGAAACGTTTGGCCATTGAAATTGTAATTTGACGATAGATAGAGCCAACCTTTTGCATCTTGAGTAATATCATATATATGATGGAATCCTTCATAAGCCAATTTAGAGTTATAGTTATTCTTAATAACTCCATTTGAGTCTAGTTTGTAAAGAGAACTTTGAAAACTTGTTCTAGTTCCAGGCATGTAATCAAAGCAATTTACTCCGACGTAAACATTTCCGATATTATCAGCAAAAGATGAATAGCAAGTGTTAATAAATACATTAATTGGTTCTTTACCAATGATGGTTTGCCATTTTATTTTTCCTTGAGTATCAATTTTGGTAACTTGTATTTTATAATTATAACCCAAGGAATCTATTGCAATATCGCTAGCTGTGAAAAGACATCCGTCCGGAGATACAACCATATTTCCTCTCAGTATGTCTCCATTTAGAATTACAGAGTTGCTAATTTTTAGCACTTCTTGTTGCTTCGTAAATCTGTTAAATTTTAAAATAGATTCCTCTTTATAAAAGTTATTGAAAGAAGTATAAAATGTTATTCCGTCCCACGTGTGAATTCCTTCGGGATAAAAGAAATTGTATTCATCTGAATCCTTAATGTGATAATACTCTAAAAGAGTTCCTTCAGTGTTGAAAACGAAAAAGCCAGTTCCATCGACTTGTTTATATGTCGTGTCTGCCGAATAACCAAAAGAATAAATAAGGCTATCCGTTGGAAATACAGCTCGAAGATAATTTGGCCAAACATTCAATAGACCTGTGCCATCTTCCGGTACAGTATAAACTCTACTAAAGTAAGGCTGAGAAAGCAGTTCGTAGCTTACAAGAGTTAAGATAGCGAGTGTTAATGATTTCATTTGACACAAAAATAAATCGGGATAAATATAAGAAACTCTTATAAATATCCCGATTTAAAGTGAATCCTATTTAATTACCTGTATTCTTTTTGTAAAACGGTTACCCTTTAAATTCGATAATTGGACAATAAAAATTCCTGTAGGAATTTGATTTATTCCAACTTTGAAAGCAGAATTATTACTGCCGGCCTCTTTTAATATTTTTCCATCAAGATCTATGATTTTCACATTCCATCTGTCTCCTTTGTCTTCAGTGGGTACACTTATTATCAATTCGTCTTTCGAAGGATTTGGATAAATGATAAAATCCTTCTTGCTAATTGCTTTCGAATCTATAACCTTTACTTGTACTCCTTCAGGATTTGGTTTGCGATATTTTGATTGCCGGAGGGCTTCAGGTTCATCAACATTAATATCATAATAAAACAATAACGCAGATCTGACCTCGCGACCACTCTGATTATCGTTATTCTCCGCATAATCAATCATCCACTCAATTTCTTCGGGTGATAAATTACCTTCATATCGTTTATCATCCCTAACTGTAGCAATGTAATCTAACAAATCAGGTAATCCTTCAATATCAGAAATTTCATCTTCACTTAAGTTTTCCATTTCTTCCAAATCTGATAAAGCAGAACTGGCGTCCGTAAAATCACCGTTTTCAAAATGAGTTTCCATAATCTCTCTTTTTGAAAGATAATCACCGACCCTTTCGAGCCAAACTAGAATACTATCAGATTGATCTACCGTATCTAATTTTAATTGATTTAAAATATCATAACAAACCATACTTTTAAACAAATCTAACTCCGTTATTTCAGCTTCAAATGCTGTCCTAGACGTAGTATACAATGTTAAGGTATCTAATGCATCTAAGGATGAAGTCGGCAAAGGTGAATCCGCATCTCTTATATCTGCTCTTAAAGCTCCTGACCTCATTGCATCTGGATTATTAAAAATTATTTGGGCTCGCTTTGTTGAGTCAAAAATATCTGATCGATTGTAGGCTGCCAATACAACGGCTTCACTTAACCAAGGCGATTTATTTATGAGGTGATTATACAAAGTTGTAGCATTTCCTGAATTGGCTGCGCCAATATAAGTTAGCAAAGTGGTGGTATTACCTCCATCAATTGAATCTGTACGTTGGGTTTTGCGGAGATCTGAACTGTCAACATATTTTTGATATGTAACTAAATGCGAAACGGTATCCGGCTTTTTGTATGATCTGCTGCAATTATAAGAACTAACAGGAGTTTTAGTCATTCTGTATTTAGGATCAGAATCCGGTGTATGTGAGCTGATACCACTTTTATAATAATACACCATAACATCTTTTGGTGCTCCAAAAGTAAAATTAAGTGCATGATCAACCTGATCATCGCCTGCGGTGTTCCCTGCACCAATATCACTTAATCCTTGTATTCCGTTTACTTGACCATTGAAAACGTTTTCATCGTTACCAGACATACTAGAAAAATCATTGCAATAAAATTTCAGACCCACCATTCTAACAACATCACCATTTATACCATTAGTTACGTGACCATGTTTAACCGCAGTATACACATTTTTTTCTATTACGTTTTCACCTAAACCAGAACTATTCATCTGGATTCCTGCTGAATCAGTAACTGCACCACCTCCGCCTCTTCTAAAATAATTATTATTTATGATATAGCCAGAACATTCATTACTTAAAAGCCCAAATTTAACTGAGGAATCAAATGTGTCTTTTGTGATGGAATAACTATTGTGGTTGAAAATGTTAATTCCTATTCGTGTTGTCAAAAATCGACAAATTGAAACGCCAAGCGTAGCCTTTGACATAAAATTCATGCTCTGAATGCCATAAATGCTATCCTTAAAAGTTGTATGTTGAACACTCACATCGGCACTCATAGATCTTATAGCATAAGCAGATTCAGTCAAAGGTTTCTTATAATTCGGATTATCGAAAGTACAACTGTCAAAATAGATTTTTGAATGATCGATGTGAACTTGAGTGTAATACTGACTCAAAGGAAATGAATTATCAAGATAGAACCTTGTTCTTTTAACTGATATGGGTGATGAAAAAGACGGCGGTCTCTCTATGAAAATACTCACTTTATTGTTTTTGAAAGTACTGTTATAAATACTTATCAATCCATTTCCTGCGGGTTTTCCATCTGGACCATGTAATCCGTTTTCAGAGTACTCAATTGTGCCGTTTACACATGCAAATCTTGGTGGAGATGAATTAGAGAATTGCATTTCTATACCATGCCAAAACCGGGGATCACCTGTTCTTTCATGGCACATGTCTTTAAAATTTCCTTTCGTGATTGTGCCTCCATTAACACTTAGTATGCCTCCAGCTTGAATTGTTATTTTAGCTTTTTCTGGCATGTACAAAGTAGAAGTAACAATTAAGACGCCTCCACTTTGTATAATAATATTGGCTGCTGCACGATACGGTGTGGAAATTACAAATGAGTCATCTAAAATGAGATCGGCAACAGGCAAATTAAAATATGAGCCTGAACGATTGTTTAGGATTTTATCCTTCATTCTATTCTGCTGATCAGTAGTAAAGAATGAAGTACAAGAATGATAATCAGACATCATTATTCCTGGGTCAAAACCGAGATGAGGTGAATTTCCACATCCATCATTACATCTTGAATCTAATCCACATAAGGAGTCACTCCAATTACAATCTTTAAAAAACAAAAATAGAATTCCGGTATCAGGAGGTGTGTCTTCACACAGGTCTCCTTTATAAATTAAGGATGATGGATCGCTATAGCAAGACATTCCATACGAATTTTCGAATGTGTGTAAAAGATTTAAAACATGACCAATTTCATGAGAAATCAAATTTCTATGGCCATTATTTTGTATCCAGCAGCTATATCCGTTAATATTTCCATTCCCAAATTCATCACTGCAACTACCTGGATGTATAAATACATTTACAGCATTTGGCGATTCAAATCTTGATTGAAAACTAGCCCAGTTTGCTCTAAGTTTGCTGTCACAATCATCGTAAAGAGCAGTGCTATCAATGAAATTTGTGCACAATGTATCAAAAAAAATACCTGAAGTATGGTAAACATCATACAATTCAGTCATATAATTTCCTAGATCACTACTTGATGCTCCTCCTGTTTGATTCGATCGTCGTATAATGTGAAATGCTAAATAGACTGTAATATCAGTACTTGTATAATTTTCAAAAATGGGTTCTGCCTCTGCTGGTGCTAAAAAACCGCATCCAGTTTGAGCCGACAAATCTTTAGAAAAAATGAGCGTAAATAAAAGAAGAGACGAAACGTATTTAATAAATAGATTTTTCATAAGTAAAGAATTTGAAATAAATAATAAGAAACCAAAAATCCAAAATCAGCTTCATTACATCTGTGAGCGCACAGATATATTCTTATTTCATTAAGGAGGATGCTTAGGGCAATGAGGCTGACCTAGTTGAAGAAGTGCTCAATTTAGATCTATCAGAAGGGTTTCTCTGAGCAATCGGTTTAATTCTTGCGGGGAAGAGTTAACAGTTCTTGAGAGAAGTAATCGGCATGAGTAAATAAATCAGCCCTTAGTTGCTTGGTGGAGTAGAATCGCTTGTATTCATACTAAGTGGATAAAAAGTTAAATAATCAAATCAAGAAAATCAATTACGAAACAAATTAATTTCCAGCTTGCAGAACCGAATATATTCTGTCGGACAATAAATTCTTGTGACGAGAATTACATGACCAGTGAAGTGAAGTCATGGGATTAGAACTAAAGCGAAGGTATTACAAGTCGTTTCGAAAAATATCAGGGAAAACCCTGATTTTGTACAAAAATCAAAAAAATGGTATTTGTTGCAATCGAAATAGTCTAAATACTATTACATAATTTCTATTTATAGTAATAAAATTTTGTAAGATGTTACAATTCTTGTTTTGTGTTCATGTAATACCTAGTGCCTTGCAGAAATTACCCAACGGTATTGCGGGATTTACTTATAGTAATCAATTACACAGTTTGCAATAATAACAATATCCATGTCCACTACCACGATGATACTTAGTGCCGCAAGGGACGCCGGGATGATTACAAGAAGAATGGTAAGTGTGAATGCCGTGAGTACTTCTTTTGATTTGATTAATGAAATCGGATGGCTCCAGAATAGTGTGATTGACACAAGAGTGAACGTGCTGCTTGTAGAATGGTTCAAGAATAATAACTTCTGGTTTATTTGTCCTGTTCATAGTCTAAGGATTTAACGTCTAATTCAAATTTATAACAAAATCAGAGAGAAGTTTACTAGAACAATGAAATTATTGTAAAAAATGGTATTTGTTGCAAAAGAAATAGTATTTATCGCATACTTAATTACTATTTATAGCAATATAAAATTGTAACAAGTTACAATTCATGCCATCTGATTGAGCAAAATACGCAGGCAGCATACGCAAATTTACGTATGCGGTCGCGGGAATTACGGTAAAGCATTGCGGGAAATACTTAATTTAGTAACCTGCGTGCAAGAAAACGGTCTCTACATTATGGCTTTATAAAACGGAAATTGCATCATCCACCGCATTCTTTTTAAGACTTTCAAGATACCCTTGAGTAGTTTTTAAGTTAGTATGCCCAAGTACCGACTGAATAGTAACCGGATCAACTCCACGATCAAGAAGAATACTTGCCATAGTATGTCTGGCCGTATAAAAGGTAAATCGGACATCGATATTCAGCTTTTTTGCAATTGATCTGAGCGTCTTGTTTATTTGCTTGGCCATCCTTTTTAGCCTATCTTTTTTCTGCCGCATTGTTTCGTGATAATCAAACAGTATTGGAAATAGATACTCACCACCTTGATATTTTATCAGGTTCTCTTTTGCTTCTTCTCTGAGTTTTATTGTGAACTTGTCACCAGTTTTAGATCTAGTGTACTGTAATAAGTCATTGTAAATATTGGCGGATTTGAGCAAGGTCATATCCCATAAATTAATGCCTCCGCAATAATAGGAGAACAACCATAGATCTAATTCTAAACATGGTGGGTACTCCTTTAATTTTTGAAGATCTTCTACATTGATCGCTCTTACTTTCCTCGTTGATTTCAGATGTGAAAATGAATATCCATTTGGTTTGGCTTGTGATTTGAACGGATAATTCTCCACTTGTACAAATCCTCTTTTGATTGCTTCATTGTAACAAGCTCTAAGAGTACGGATGTAAAGATTTGCACCTCCACCACCCACTCCTCTTTCGAACAAGTGTTTTTCATAACCTTTGAGAAACTTGTAGTCAATATCAGTGAAATTAAGTTTACCAGGTCTATATTTCTTCAAGGAACGCATGGCATCCCGATACGCCTCTCCTGTTTTCAATTTCTCTTTTGCATTGTTTTCCTTAATGATCGTTTCAAACATCTCGTAAACACCGACGGTCTTTTTACCTGTGGTAAATTTTTGTTTGAAATCCTCGAAATCAAAATGCTTGCCGGACAATAGGTAATCATCCATTAACCTTCCGGCCATTGCTTCATACTTTTGAAGTATTAGATTTTTCTGATTGTGGTTGTCTTCGTTTTTGCGGTAACGGCCAATGGAATCATCGAAATTTTTCTCTATAGCTTCCAATGGTAGGAAAATACGTTTGTATCCCGCCCGATTTACCTGTAGGACAATCGGGTACTTCCCGTTCTTGTGTTTCTTCGATTTGAAGAGTTTGATCTTGACTAATTGCATGGGTTCAGATTAATGGTTAAATCATTGACTTATTACAAAATGTCAAATATGTAACCTACTGATATAGTGTATCTAAAACCCTAGAAAAATCAAGAGAAACTTCCTTGCACGCAGGGGGTCCTGGGTTCGAATCCCTGATCCTCCACCAATCATCAAGGAGTTACAAAATTACTTTTGTAACTCCTTTTTACTTTCAGGCATATCAAATTACATCAATGGAATAAGATCTTGCCTTGTTTTTAATTCATTTAAGAATTTGGAGCAAATCAAAAAATGAAATAGCGGTATGCACTATTATTATATTCCTCTGACAAAAGATCATTTTCAAAAAGTATTCATAAATTCTTAAATGTGCAAGTTACTAGTGACAATTAATGATTACTTCTACTCAACAATAGAGACAAGCTAAAAATCAACTCGTCAGGTGAAGCATAAGTTGCTGTATTGGTTCCGTCTGATTTATTCTTGAGACCCTGATACGAAAGACCAAGACTTAACTGACCTAACTCAACGGCTGCTCCAATTCGATACCCATAACCTGTCTTTCGGAGATTAAATGTTTCATCCGCTAAATGATTTTCATGAACAATCCAATTGACCACAGGACCTAATTCAAACCGAACCGGACCAATAAGCCGAAGACCAAACAGTACCGGAAGTTCTATTTTACCCACTGAGAGCTCTGAACTTTTTACAGTTCCATCTCCATTGGTAAATTCGGAACTACCTTTCCTCCACGCATACAACAACATACCTTTAACGGAAAGCGGATCGAAATTTAACCGGGTAAAAATTCCACCTTCAAATCCTAAAATTCCATCTCCGTGAATGGTATTGGTTATGGAGTTTCCAATTTCTGAAATCTTTACCGATCCGGTGGATACTCCGGCTGTCAGACCAAAGTCAATTGATTGAGCAAATTGTACTGTTGAACAGAAAATCAATCCGTTCACAATGAGAATACTTAACATTTTAGCTTTCATGGCGTTTGATTTTGTGAATAAAATAGGTCTGGAACATAATTTATTTTTTACATGTTCAGCCTTCTTCATTTACTATTATAACCGTTCTTTTATTTTGCAAAAATCGCAATGCTCTTCAATTCTGATTAACCCTAGATCAACAGAAGAACCTGCATCAACCTTAATATTGTTGATAGTCTTTGATAAAAAAGTATCTTCCGGAATTACAGATACGGAATAATTGCCTGGCATTAATCCCCTTATCCTGAATTGACCTGTTGGACTTATTGAACTAAAAGTAATATGGTCGGTAGTGACTGCTCTGACCGTACCATGTAAACCAGCAGGAACAATCCGGCCAGTTATCGTACCCGTCAATGAGTCATCGATTGCCCTGAAGACCGGTTGAAACAAATAATGACCGGCAGTCTGAGATGTAATAGAATGCATCAGATCAAAATTAAGAAGTATAAAATTTGATGAACCCGGAAGAACTGTTTTGTGAATCGGAGCATGCAATACCATTTCGCCTGATTCAGGAAGAATTAAAGGATAGCTGACATCATTTTTAACAACTGTATTATTGAGCCCTAATACCAGTATGACTTCTACAATTTGCTTTGAATCCAGTTGTCCGGTCGCTACCTGCAATTCGTCATTATTGAGGGAAAGCAGATTGTAAACTGCAGAATGCGTATTCAGCGATACTACTGCTCCATCGCTATTTTTAACTTTAACAGTCTTTATATCCAGGTTGACTGAATTAAACTGGGCTGCTCCCGCGACCAGACTGACATTTAAGAAACCATTATTTAAAGTTTCATTTGAATCTTCATTACAAGAAGTAATCATCATAACCAAAATCATGATGATCATTAGATAATTGGTAGATTTCATATTAATCCGTTTTTAAGGTTAAAAATAAATTGACCTGAAGACTTGATTTGCTTATGAGTATCATTCATCTTGAATAAGCCGATTATGAATTTTAGTCAAGGCAAATTTTTTTCAACACCAAAGGTCCCTAAGTTATAATATAAGCTCTTTAGCATTTATATTTTTTGCACTGTTTCACAGTTCTATTTTTCCAGGTGTTTGTTGATGCGAATAGTTGTCATCTGATTGCAAATATCTTATCATTCAAATTAGTGACAGTTACACAATATGTAACAAATCTTACACAATTCACATGCGTTGTTGTTATGATTATAGGAATAATAATCCTGATGGAATGTTATGATATAAATGCTTGAAATTACTTTAGTTAAATTTAAACGTCAAGTTTGTTTGTTTTGATGCTGATTGTTCATTCAGAATAAATCTAATTACAATTAAAAAACTCGCCCATTAGTGATCTTTATTCCACTAATGGGCGAATCAAATAAGCAATCATTACTAAACTACATTCTCATTAGAGCATTTAACCATACCAGGCTTGCTTGAACCTGCATATAACCTGCAATTGATTTACCTTATTTTATTTCTGCCAACTCGGCTTTCCCTTTGCCATCGTAAACAATGCGGCTTGCCGCCTTTTTGAGATTGCCCAATTTACTGTTGAGACCTTCCCCAATATCACTAAGTTGATCACTCAACTCATCTGTATACTCATTGGCTCTGTTTGCTAATTTCCGACGGGTTCTGCTTCCTTTATCAGGAGCAAATAAGATTCCCAGCGCAGCACCTGCCGCTAAGCCTGCCAAAACACTTAATACTAATTTACCATTCATGATTTTTAATTTATATGATTAACAATTAGATTTTCAAGGCAAAGATCCACCGGAAATCAATATAATGCCTTACATTTAAAACTATACTATTTATGTAATATCAATCTTCAAGCAATCAATTGTAGTCAAATTGGAGTTGTTATAAAAAATGCACAGCAGAATCATTAACACAACTTTGGAAATAACATAAAATCATTACAGGTACTTACTTCAGATTGCCGGTTTGTTTAACTTCTATGATCCTTGTGAGTACATAAGAAATGATGAGTCCAATTACCAATCCTTCTGCCAATATAAAAATAATTGCAGTGAATGGATTCAAGTAATCACCCATCAGCGATTGATATTTAATCTTACTCATCAATTCAGGATCAAAATATAAAAACAACATGATAAAAATTGCAAAAGGCACAATTCCATATACTGAAACTTTAATGCCCTGAACTACACCAAACAGATAATTATGAATCTGTTCAGGATAGAAAGCATAAAATGAACGAATAGTAAGATAGATATAGAAAATCTGGATTATGCCATTAAATACTCTTAATTCGGAATGATGGGCAATTCCAAATAAATACATAAGTAAAAAATATGCAACCAGGCCTGCAAACATCAATATTCCATATCGAATGGAAGTCAGTTGCATATCGGTGAGTTTTCTTTTTACTATATGATGATACATACTTTAATCTTTTTACATGAAGTAAATAATGTATTTTAAAAATAATTTAAACAAGATCATGACACATGCACAATTTCCACTATACAATTTTGGAACGCTCCGGCTAAATTTTTAGAATTTTTACTGAGCGCCTTGTTCCGGTGATTGGAAATCTCAAAATATAGACACCGGGCTTCAGTAAATTTAAATCCAAAATGGTACTTTCATTGACCCAACCATGCATAAGTTCTTTGCTGCTATTATCCATCAGGGAAAATTGATGTGTATTGTCAGTCAGGTTAGCTTTAATTATCAGTTGATCAGTTACCGGATTTGGATATAACTGAATCTGGTATAATTCACCGGGGTCCTGATCGTCGGATCCGGAAGCAGGTTGTACAACAATAATGCCTTTCATTCCTGATGATGCGTGTACTGAACAAACATACCAATGTGTTCCAACTGTGAGTTTATCACTGGTTACTAAACCACCGCCAAAAGGCGTTTGGAATCCGCCCGGTAAAGGTGTATTTTTATTCATATTCCATGTAGCTTCGCTGACTTCTCTTGCATCATGCGAAGAAGCCAGCACAAAATTCACGTCATCGCCTTCATGAATCGTAATGTCTGCCGGTACAAATGTGTTACCGGCATTGTCTACGGTCCAGGTTTTAGACTTTATTTGGTTATTGATCATTATTTGCAGCAAGACAAGTAATATGATCGATTTCATAACGAATCCTTTTTGTATTTACAAATTTATGTTTCAATCCATGACCGTACTTTATGTATTTAACTATAATGTTTACAAGATTCCCATCCATAAGAAATAAAAACCCACTCCAGACTAGCTTTCGTGGGCTCATTTCGCACTGCTACTTAGATTTTAAGCATCGTAATATCTTTTATCCAGACACCTGCAATATTATGCAGTATTGATCTTCATGAAATAAAATCATCAGATACCAATCAATATGGTGAATCCAGAAACAATTTTCTATATGCAACATTAAACCTTTTCACGAGTTGCTCCTGGTTGTATTGCCGGACCCATTTGTTCTTTTGTGCTTTAGGATAACTATTTTGAAAACAACTAACTGAATCAAACCGGTTTAAAAAACTAAAAACAGAACAGGCTATCCTTCGTATCATGGTGTTCAATATCTGACTTTGACTGAAGACAGTTAATTCGTTCCTGCAAACCGGAATTGACTTCATTTTATAAGTTGCGAAATGCTTCCGTTATTGTCAAGATTCCAATTCAATTCACGATCCTGAATCCGATTCATATCCCTGATCAATTTATATTCCTGAACATATACCGGGTTACCTGAAGCATCAACACATTCTCCGAAATTCAAAGGAGTAGAACTTCCATTCTTATGAATCACAACACCATCCATGCGCAAGGTTGAGCCATTCTCAAGAACTACATCTTCGAGGACTTCCTGATCTGCTTTTTTTACAACTAAATAATGATCAGCTTCACGTAACAGTACGCAATAACTATTGTCTTTCAATAGTCGATCCGCTTTCTTTGAACTCATGCGGGTAGTTTGCGCGATGCAGAAACTACTGATCAGCAAAAAGAAAGAAAGTAATTTGATTTGCTTTTTCATGGCGATTGATTTAAAATTTTAAAATATATCATTAAGCCGGATCCGGATCTAACGGACCTTTCAATGTATCTTTATCTTTTAAATCGGTCTTAGCGGCTTTATTCGTTTCGCGTTCTTTTTCACCTTCATCGTATAACTCAAACTGCTTGGTTTCAGCAATCTCAGTAAGCTTTTCATCTGCATCGTATTCTTCATCCAATGTTTTCTGTAAAATAATGGCCAGATCGTCACGGCCCAATGTCCGGGCGAATGAGCATAAGGTACCGTAAGTGGCAATCTCATAATGTTCGATTTTTTGAACCGCCGAAATAATTCCTTCATCCCGTATTGATCCCGGCTCCGTTTTAGAAATTATTTCTTCGGTTTCTTTAACCAGACCCTTCATAGCTTCACAATTTTTAGCTTCGGGTTTTATTCCCAGTCCTGTAAAAACATCCTCCAACCTGGTTATATGATTTTGGGTGGACTCATAGTGTAAGGTTAAAGTTGTTCCCAATTCGTATGAACCTGCATACGATATCATTTCGGATAATGCCCGAAGCAAGGTAATTTCTCCCCAATATATACTCTTAAGTTCCTCAGTAAAAAATCCAAGTAAATCAGTAGCCTGGTGATTTTTGGTTATATGATTATATCGAATCAAACTGAATTCTGCTCCACTACCGGAAGATCTCTTTATTACATTTTTCATAATATTTATTTTCATCCTGGTTTCTTTGCGTATCGTTCCTATTTAATATCAGATCCAGCAGAATAAAACCGTGTCAAAACAAGTGGTTCTATATTTTCTGAACCGCAAGATTCACCATGATTTAAATTCCGGTGGGTTTTCAATTTGTAAAATGATATTTCGGCTTTGCTTTTCTGCGTGTCAGGGATAACCCTAATACCTTGATTTTGACATTGAAGATCATCAGGATTACATTTAGGCAACTTCGCATGGGATGAAGTCATTAAAACTGCTGCACTTTTACTGCGATATTTTTTTAACATTCTTCCATCCGAAGCTACTTGCCTTGTATCCGTTCCCTTAATGTTGTTTGAAACGGTCTTTGCTGAATGACAAGAGATTTCGCAACATATGACAAAAGCAAAAAGTATTGAACAGGATTTGAAGAATTTCATAACAGAACTAAAATTTTATATATGACCAATGGTACAAAGCTATTATGAGATGCTACCACTGTTTTTACAGCATTGCTGTAATATCTTATATAATTCCCATGGAATGCTGAATCGAACCGGCTTTGGAGATAATACTATTCAGGCAGATAGATCATAAAACTTGAACCCTTACCCGGTTGCCCTTTAGCCTCGATAAAGCCTGAATGGTTTTCAACAATCTTCTTGCAAATTGCTAATCCGATTCCTGTCCCCGGATATTCGTTTGGTGGATGCAGCCTGTAGAAAAGGACGAAAAGGCTATCAGCATATTGTTGTTCAAAACCCAAACCATTATCTGAAACCGTGATTTTATAAAACTGTTTATTGTTGATTGATTTAAAAACGGGATGATTCTGAAGGTTGGTTTTTTCACAGCTGATGTCAATTCTAATCTGCACATCAGGGCGACTATACTTTAACGAATTTTCAATCAGATTGATAAATAATTGTTGTATCTGAAACGGTATGACTTGCAATTCCGGAAGACTGGTAGAATTTATAATTGCATTTTTTTCTTCTATCCGTTGCGCAAGTTCGGCTTTGGCATTTTCCAATAATTGATTTAAATCCGATTTTTGAAATATTTTCTCAGCCTTATTTGCTCTCGAAAACAAAAGAAGATCATCAATCAACATACGCATTCTGCCAACGGCTGATTGTATTTTCGAAAAACTTTCTTTCCCTGATTCTGTAAAATGATCTGAATCATTTTCCAATATCCTGGAAATAAAGGTCTGAACTTTTCTAAGTGGTTCTTGCAAATCATGACTGGCTATATGATTAAAAGATGCCAGCTCCTTATTACTCTGTTCGAGTTCTCGGTTACGCTCTTCCAGGGCAATGCTGCTCAGGTGCTGGTCCGTAACATCGCAATTGATCCCAATCATGATGCGCTTTCCCTTTGAATCCTTCAGCAACTTGCCAATCGATTTAAAAAACCTCGTTTGCCCATCCTTTCTGATGATTCTGTAAAATGCAACTGATGTATCCTTGTTAATTTTTTCCGGATCATTTCCCACCGTGAAAATATGACGATCATCGGGATGAACGAATTCTAAATACTTCTCCAGACTAGGTTCGAATGATTGTGGCTGGCAGCCCAGGAGTTGGTATTGATTATCCGAATAAACCAATTTACCTGTTTCCAGCTCCCATTGCCAGGTACTGAATTCCCCAATTTTTTCAGCATGTTTAATGGACTCCGTACTAATCATGAGTTCCTTATTGGTTTCCCGCAAATTTTCAAGATCATTGCTTATTCGATAATACGAAAAACTAAAAACCGTGAGTGAGAAAATAAGTAGCATCAATGTAATTAAGGGTGTAAACAGAGTTTCATACTTATACTTCTGTTGCTGCGTGTTGAGATATTGAGCTTCCAAAGCAATCATAGAATTGATCTGTGTCCTTATTGAATTCATAACATCGCGTCCCCAAAGCATTTCCCGATCAATCTGGATTTGATCCATTCGGGTTCCTGCTTTATGTGTAAACGAATTGGCCATTTGACCCAACCTGAGACTAATGAGTTCATAAAGAGAATCGAGATTGGCTTGTTGCTGTTTCTTATCGGCTGCCAGCTTGATAAGTTTGATAAATGATTTGCTAATCTTATCTCTTGCTTCATCAAATGGCTGAAGGAAAACTGAATCTCCGGATATTACAAAACTATGATGTCCGATTTCAGCATCTTTAACATAAGAAAATAACTGATCCAGCTCCAGGTGAACTTCATAAGAATGCACTACAAGCTCTGAAGATTCTGTCAATGCCACCGTATGGTTGTACGACACACCTGATATAAATATCAATACAAACAGCGACGCGACAAAAATGCTTTTTAGCAGGAATGAAGAAGCATAGGAGAATTTTTGCCGCATTTAATTCACTTTACAGACTAAGTATAAAATTATCGCGATTTAATCCGGAGGTATGATACTGCCAGTTGATGGACACTACATGTTGAAGGATTTCCCGTAGTTTGGCAAAATCACTCGGTTTCTTTATATATACATTGGCGCCCTTCACGAATGTATCTTCAATATCGTCAGCAGAAGCAGATGTTGAATAGATAGCCACCGCTATGTCTTTCAGATGATCCAAACGCCGGATCTCGGACAAACATTCCATTCCATTTTTTCTGGGCATATTCAAATCGAGAAACAGGATATGGGGCAAGATGATCTCTTTGCGGTTGAGGTATGCCATTAGCTCTACACCATCGTTTACTGTATCCACTTTGGTTTTAAGTCGGATTTCTTCAAAGGCATCCCTGAAAAGCAAGCGGTCATCCTCATCGTCGTCCGCAAGTAAAATATGAATCAAATCTTCCTGCATGGTATGAATTTAGGATTACATTTAAAAGTCACAATTCAGAGCTTAGCTGATATCAATCAGCCTTGCTGATTTCACGGCGCTTTTTAATAATGCGTTGAAATGCAGTAGGCGTAAGACCTGTCACATTTTTAAATTGCGCACTAAAATGGGCAACACTACTGTAATTTAATCTCCAGGCAATTTCTGAAAACGTGATTTCCTCTGTCGTAATCAATTGTTTTGCCCGCTCGATTTTTTGGATTATAATATAATTTTCAATCGAAGAGAAGGTCAATTCAGAAAATAAATTTGAAAGATATCCATAGCTATGGTTCAGCTTTTTAGCCAGGTACGAAGAAACTTTTGAATTTGAAAGTTTTTCGTCCCTGTAAACCAGCTCAATAATCGCATCTTTAATCTTCTGAATCAGGATATTCTTTTGGCTTTCTATAAGATCTATTCCATAAACATTTAATGCTTCACTTAACTTGATAATTTGCTCATTATTGATTCCGGGGGCTACCTCTACCTCGCCAAAGGCAATAAAAGTATAGGGTATTCCTAGCTTATCAAACTGCTCGCCAAGTATCACCTTGTAAGCTTTGCTCATATCATATTTAAAATATAATCTCATCGCGATTCAGCAAAATTATAAAAACAAATTCAACTTTTGACAACTAAAAACAAGCCAGATACCTTAATAGACCTACAAAGTATCCCAGAAATGAAAATTATATAAAAGAAATCGGATAATTTGTAAGTGCACAAACGGTAAACCATATGACCTTTGAAGCTTAATTTATATCAATGGATTATTCAGCAAACCTTCTGGACAGTGCAGCAGTTGTACTTGTTATTCTTTGGGCAATTTGCTTTTTTGGATTTCATATTGGAGGCCCAATTCATCTACTTTTGATTGCTTCACTGATTTCAGTTATTATCAAACTATCCATTGGCAAAAAGTCAATTTAGGTATTGGGAATAGTTATCAAACGAAAAATTGCATTGCATTGGTGTTTAAAAATATATTATTTACCCGTTTCACAGGACAAACATCATCAAACACAATATCATGATAATGTACATTCAAATTATTTATGCAGTTAGATATCCATACTATAAAGATTTGCGGGATTCGTAAATTACAACATGTCTCATGATTCATTTTTTGTACGCATACCCAAAATATTGAAATAACTCTGGCTCAGTAAGCTATTTGAAATTAACATGACCCCATGGATATTTGCGTATTTCAAAACTATACTCAAAAATAAATTTTTCAGAATAGACCTGTCTTCCAGATTTTATTCGAAGTATAAATAAACGGGAACCCACACTTGCTTTGTCCAATAAAAAACGATCAGCCACATTGCCACTTTGTTTATACACCGGAATTCCTACACTGTTTATCACTTTAATTTCACAAGGAGATGCTACAGATATGTCATTCAAACTGAACTCCATTTTGTCCTGAGAGGGATTGGGAAATGCGGTAATTGAATTGCGGGATTATGAAGTCTCATCTGTTGACACCCCAGTGGACTGTTTGAAAAACTCCCGGAATAATTTTGCAGCGTCTATCGGAAAATTGGTTCCATTTCGATACATATGTGTCATTCCTTTGATCAAGGTCAATAGATAGGGTGGCGAAGTATTGCCGGGTTGTGATTCGTTAAAAATATACGTATGAGTAAATACTGCTTCATTTTTGGTAAACACATGCGTCAAGCCCTGACAAGCCAGAATTCTGGAAATAAATCCGGACGCCAATTTTGAATCAACTAACTTTTGAATTGAAAATACAATAAGAATATTGCGGCCACAGCCATTATGACTAAAGCAGACACGCCTAAGATATTCGACCATATCCCGTTTGTAAATTCGCCCATTACTTTTTTATTATTTGAAATATGTAGTATAATAGCTATGAGAACAGGTGCGGTTATGCCATATAGAATAGCGGTATAAATCAATGCCTGAATAGGACTTATCCCAATATAGTTTATTAATAATCCAAGAATAAGAGAAATTATGATTACCACATAGAATGCTTTGGCTTCATGAAATTTCTTATCCATACCTTCTTCCCAGCCGAATGTTTCGGTAATAATATAAGCCAGTGAACCACTTAAAACAGGGATCGCTAAAAAACCCGTACCAATTACACCGATAGCAAAAAGAAGATATGCTGCTTTACCGGCCAATGGTTCCAAGGCCTTGGCAGCTTGCTCTACCGTATCTATTTGATGAATTCCTCCCTTGAATAAAACAGTTCCTGCCGTGAGGATGATAAAATAAAAGACAACATTTGAAAACAACATTCCGAAATCAACATCCAGATCCATATCGTGAATGATTTTTTTATTCACGACAAGATGACGTTTCTTGTGTTTTGATTCCTCTGCTTCCATAGTCGCTTGCCAAAAAAACAGATAAGGAGAAATAGTTGTACCAAGTATCGCAACGATAATACTGATATATTCCTTGTTAAATTGGATTGTTGGGATAAACGTATTTTTTACAATTTGCAACCAATCCTGTTTGTATAAAAATGGAACTATAACATAAACCAAAAGGAACATACAAAGATATTTTAATACGGAAGCAAATCGCTGATATGGCAAATAAATGATTGCAATTATAAGCAAACCGGTAAATGTAACACTGTAAGTTTCTGCAGCAAAATAAGGAAATATAAGATTTGATACGGCCCCCATTCCCGCAATATCTGCACCTATATTCAATACGATTGCCGGAAAACTAAATAAAAGCATCAGGTATAAAACAGACTTGGAATAATGGCGCTTTAATGAACCCGCCAATCCGTGCGAAGTGATCAATCCAATGCGTGCACACATTTCCTGTACTGCCGACATTAAAGGGAATGTAATGAGAGAAGTCCATAAGGTACTTGTTCCAAAACTTGCACCTGCCTGTGAATAAGTTGCAATGCCGGATGGATCATCGTCACTTGAACCTGTGACAAGCCCAGGGCCAAGAATTCTCCAAAACCGCTTGAACTTAACTGCAATCTTTGTACTTCGCTTCATTGATCATAATTTATTTTCAAAATCGAGCATACATAAAAAAACAGAGCTGCTATCTTAGTTATTCTAAAACATTCAGCCTGGCCAGAGCCGATCTTTTCAATTTACAAATAAAACGATGATATTGTTATAAAAAAGTGTTCTCTATTCCAACACATGCTTCATATTTTTGTACATTAAAGAAGGAATCTCCTTAAAGTAAACAGGCATATAATATAATTGCTTTTCATTTGTTATTAGCCCATTTCTATAGACCGCAATTTTTGGCATAGGGATTTTCATTTTAAGTGATTCAAAAATTTCACTATGATTTAATAAAATTGTTAAGTCTGTTTCCAAATTCAACATCAATTTCTGAGAATCATCAGTTGATGTGCTTTTTATTATTACGTTTGCATTGTATATACTATCAAATGAAAATTTTATGGAATCAAATTTTATTAAATGCAGATTTACTTTATTGTATTCACCCAGGTATTTTTCAGATCTAATTAAACATGTATCTTCAGAATTTACATCTATTTGTTTATTATTTACAATATTAATCCCAAGCGTTAAGTCGTAATAATTTTCATTATTTAAACAATCAAACCGCAATGAATTTGTTTTGAATTGGTTTATTTTTCCTTTCAAAACAAATTCTGAACCTATATAATTAAAAAACAATAATGTATCCTTATTTAACCACAAATACTGATTATGGTCATTTTTATATAAGCCTTTACTGTTTTCATCTATCCTTGAATTGGATAAACAACCACCCAAGAGTAAGGTTATAAAAACCAATTGTACCTTTTTATGCATTTGGCATGCATTTAAATTTGTAATAGATATATCACTAAACATTTCCACACCTGGTTCAAACTTCCAATTACAATCTTATCCGAATTTTTCTATTCAATAAAACCAGATGTGCATTTATTTAAAACCTTAATCCCTTTGCACCATAAACCTGCAACTACTTAAGCGCCCACCGGATTGAACCTGCAAAAAGTAAGTACCGTTCATCAAAGTTTCTGCATTAAAATGCATTTCATTTAGAGCTTCCGCGTTTTTCACCTCTTGCCTGAAAATTCTTTTTCCAAATACATCAAACAATGCAATTGATATAGTTCCCGTTTGCGGCGAATCAAACCGGACTTTGTATTCATGCGATACCAGTGAAGGATATACTTTTATGAAGTCATCCGCTGATACAGATACCGGATGTTGTGTTGCAGTACTTACATTGCTATCATAAAAATGTGCCGCTACATGTCCTTTCGTTCCCCAGGCTGCAACGCGAAACAATTTTACGTCTGTAACGCCTGGAATACGATCATTCGGAGGATCGGTGCGAACGGCCCGCAATTGGGCAAGTGAATTAAGTATGGACGCTGTATCCGCGCGGCCGTTATGCACTTTGTTGATTACATCATCCAGATACAAACCATTCGGCGAAGTGTTGCTGATGAAATCCGAATTTGCATCCGGTGAAGTTGTATCCAACCAGGTTGAATCCGATGTATTGCCTATTTTATTCCCAGCACCGAAATCGTTGTATGCACTAAACAAATTCATTTTTGATCCATCACCTGACAAAGGAATTGCTGTAAGGGGCGCTTGCTTAAAATGATTTAATAACAAGGTGAGCGATCCTTTAAAATCATTTGCTTCTATCATTGGAATCGGAGTCTGAATGATCCATGACATACATGCAACCGAAACCTGCCCTGAGTTATTACTTAAATTGAGTAGTCCGCTGGTGCGGGCCCAATCCCCTTCATTCCACATGCCTTCTGCATCAATTCTCCCACCATTGGATACACTGAATAAATTTTGTGCATTGCCCGTTGCACCTGCCAGCAATGAAATTTGTCCGTCGGTAATTCCACCTGCCGACAAAACCTTGCCCCCTTTTGCTTTCACCATTGCCGCATTACCGGATCCGGGATAAAAATTAATCATGGTAACATCAGTGTTTTCTATACCATCTACAAACATTCCGATATCGCAGGGCTGAGTCCATTGCGGACCACCTGCACTGAATTGATTTCCAAAAATTCGTCCCCCGCTTTGATCCGCATTTTCAATGACCAATGCTTCCGGACCTATGTACCGGTCATAAGGAACATTCAATAATAAATCTTTTATCGTAACACGGCTGGGTCCCTTGAGTAACATCAGCGGGCCTGCTTTATTACCACTCCAATTCAGTCGCGTCGTTACTCCAGTACCCAAACCATCGCCTATGATTTGCATATCCGAATTAGACGGAACAGTAAGTGTGGTATTGATATTGAATTGACCAATGGGAATATGTACGATTGGTTTAGATCCCGGAGATAGCTGCGCCGCTGCGTTTATTTTAGATTGTATTTCCAAGGCGTCATTTCCGGTCCCTTTTACAACATCAAAAATAATCCGCTTCACATTTTGCGGAGTGCCCGGCAAGTTGATAATGGAAGGCACAGGTATTGCAGCGGTATCAACCACATTATTATCAAATGAATAAAAATTTCCCCAGGGCTCATTTGCACCGGAAACAAAACCCGATTTATCTTTCGTGATATCATTTCCGAAAGTATCCAATAGCGTAAACTCATTCAATTCAAATACCGATTGATTTTGACCATCTTCAAAATCCGGATCCAGCAATAGGTTATTACCCGGATCAGCAACAGTTGCAAAAGATAAATGATCAAACCAAACTGTACCGGAGCTGACTGCATTGGAAAGACTTCCCAAATAAAACAAAGCACTTTTTGAATTTGATGGTGCTTTCATTATTTTCTTATAATTTGTCCATCCATTGGTGCCACTCATCAAGCCTAAGGTATCGACACTTAAAATATCGATGGGATAAATGCCGAATGGCGGTGCAAACCGTTTGCTATACCAAAAAACCAAAATGATACCATTGGTTGTTACTGCATCACTGGACATCCATCCTTCAGCGAGATAAGACGAATCCCCATTGACTGCAATATTCTGATACACATTTCTTGGAAAAGGAGACAAGGTCATTTTTTCGCAATAACTGCCTGACTGCGCACCCATATTACTAATAGCACGACCTCCTGAAGTGGTATTCTGCCAGGGATTTATGGCCAGCAATTCATACATACTATAAGGAGTAGTATTAGATAAACGATACGAAACCGGATTTGCACCGCCTGTAAATTTTTGATTCGTTCTGAAATCCAAAACATCCCAGTGGCTTCCCCAGTCGTTTGATCCCAGCAACTGAAAATGTTTTGGCGAATTTGCATTTGCATTAGCTGATATAGAGTATTTCACTGCAGAACGTTGAGTACCCATTGGACAATTCCATTTTATACCAAAAGGTGGTGCATCAACTGCATAACTCGTAACCGGATCTCCGTCGATTCCCTTTTCAATGGGTTTATTGACAACATTTCCTGAACCAATTCCGTGGCTGCGCTCTTTAAATGGAGGTTGAAAAGCCCATTGACTCCATTTTGAATTGAGCTTTGAAAATGTATTTCCTACAAACAAGTTTGCATTCCCCACCCTTGTTGTTGCCATGGCATTGTGAGTCGTCCTGATCACATTATCCAGCATGACTGTGTTGTTGCCTGCCACAGTATAAAATGAGTCTGCATTACTATAGATTTTATTTCCACGGATATAGGCCTCCGTACCTGCATAAAAACATTTTGAATTGATCGAAGTATTATTTACAATAGCCGATTTATAAGGAGACGAACCGATGTCATAAACAGAAGACCGCAAAAAAACATTATTGTAAATTTGAAAATAACCTACGCATTGATTGATGGCCATTTTACAATCTTCAAACAAACAATACCAAACCCATTGATCAAGACTATTCCAGTTACAACTGGCAATACCGCTACTGCAATCCGTAAACCTGCAACGCATTATTGCATTTTCAGCTTGTCCCTGACTGGTGCCACTGAGGTCTAAACCAACCCCTGTTTTAAAATTTTTAAAAACAAGATCGCTGAATTCGTTGTGCGTAGAAAATCCACCTGCTTTAAATAGCCCCCGATATGCATTATTTTTTCCATCAAAAGTTAAACGGCTTACTCTAAGATACCAACCTGTAAGATAAAACATCGATCCACCGGCTGGACCATTCCACGAAATAATTGTATTGGCCGGATCTTCACCGATGATAGTCATTCCGTCGTATCCGTTCCCCGGATTGTACAAAGAATCATTGATCAGATAAGTACCGGCTGGAAAATAAAGTACATTGAAACTATCGGAAGCAGAGACTCTCATTGCAGACATCGCAGCATTTATAGCCGGTGCATCATTGCTAAAGCCATCGCCCTTTGCACCAAAATCGGTTTTTACATTTTTCCAACTGCTTAATGGCCCTGAAAATTCCTCACCGGTTTGCACATACCTGATGATTTGTGCATTCAACCCGATGGAATAAATGACTGTAACAATAGAAATGAGAATTTTCATCAGCGCTTGTCTTATTCAAATTTAATGAACTAAATGGATATGGCTGTATTAAATGAGTCATGATTCTATAACAGATACCAGAATAAACCCATTCCATTTCACCAGAACTCAAAAATTTAATTTATTACAGGTGAAAAAGATGAATGGTATCGCCAAATTCACAAAACCGTAAACCTTATTTTATACATCTATCAGGTGCTGATCAACACTCCATTAAAGATCCTTATAATTAAAACCAGAGCATCTTTTTTATAAAGAAAATATAATATAAATAATTTTATTACTATGTATATAATTGGTTATTTTATTATTATATATATTTTTTATTATAATTAGATACATATTAGGAATTAATCTCATATCTTTGTTTCCCCCCGCAGCGCAAAGCTCATTTGACCCAAAAACTTGACAACTTATTTTATTCCCTAATTAATACCTCAAATAATGAAACTACAGAACAAACTCAAGGGCTTGACCTATATGGTCTTTCTCTTCCTCTTCTTCCATTTTTCTCCACCCAATAGCTACGGAGAAATTAATCCAAAAAATAACACAACAATCAGTGGACACGAAGCATCCGCTGCAACAGTAGAAGATTCAGATGGTGACGGAATTCCAGATGAAAAGGATAACTGTCCCAGAACATTTAACCCAGGTCAGGAAGATGCTGATCACGATGGAATTGGTGATGCATGCGACAATTGTATCACCATCGCAAATAGAGATCAACTCGACACAGATCACGACGGCGTTGGAGATGTCTGTGACAATTGTCCTCGTACGGAAAACAAAGATCAAGCCGATGCAGATAATGATGGCATCGGTGATGCTTGTGATAATTGCAAAGAAAAAGTAAACCCGGGTCAGGAAGATATTGATCATGATGGCATTGGTGATGTTTGCGATAACTGCCCGTTTAAATTAAACCCGGATCAGAAAGACGACGATCATGATGGCATTGGTGATGTTTGCGATTGTGATTCAGATCCGGATCATAAAGATTTTGACGGAGATGGAATCGGTGATATCTGTGACAATTGTCCATTGGTCGCAAATGCAGATCAAACAGATTCAGATCAGGATGGCATCGGCGATGCCTGTGACAACTGTATCACTGTACAAAATCTCGATCAGGCGGATGCAGATCAGGATGGTATTGGCGATGTATGCGATAATTGTCCGAAGAATGAGAACAAGGATCAATTGGATTCAGATAAAGATGGTATTGGTGATGTTTGCGATAATTGCCCGAAAGTGGAAAACAAAGATCAGGCAGATGCAGATCACGACGGTATTGGAGACGCTTGCGATAATTGCCCAAACATTGAAAATAAAGATCAACTGGATTCTGACCTTGATGGTATCGGTGATGCCTGTGATAATTGCCCGAAAGTAGAAAATAAAGATCAGGCAGATATAGATCATGATGGCATCGGAGATGCTTGCGATAATTGTCCTAAAATAGAAAACAGAAATCAATCCGATCTTGATCAGGATGGAATTGGTGATGCTTGCGACAATTGTCGCGAACGTGCAAATCCAAATCAGGAAGACACAGATGGAGATGGCATAGGTGATGCCTGCGACAACTGTCCGAAAATCGCTAACAAAGATCAGTTAGATACAGATCACGATGGCATAGGAGATCTCTGTGATAACTGCAAAGAAAAAGTAAATCCGAATCAGGAAGACGCAGACGGAGATGGCATTGGTGATGTTTGTGATAATTGCCCGCGGACTGAAAACAAAGATCAGCGCGATACAGATCACGATGGCATCGGCGATGCCTGCGATAATTGCAGGGAACGCTTTAATCCGAATCAGGAAGATTCCGATGGAGATGGGTTTGGTAATGTATGTGATAACTGTCCTAAAATTGCAAACAAGGATCAATTGGATTCGGATCAGGATGGTATCGGTGATGCTTGTGATAATTGTTTGAAAGTGCCTAATAAAGATCAGTTAGATTCCGATCTGGATGGCGTTGGTGATGCCTGTGATAATTGCAGGGAAAAAGCAAATCCAAATCAGGAAGATTCCGACCAGGATGGAAGAGGTGATGCCTGTGATAATTGTCCAAAAATTGCCAATAAAGATCAGACAGATACGGATCATGATGGCATCGGCGATGCATGTGATAATTGCAAAGAGAAAATAAATCCCAACCAGGAAGATACCGATGGCGATGGCATAGGCGATGCTTGTGATAATTGTCCGAAAATTGCAAACAAGGATCAGTTTGATACAGACCATGATGGAATCGGTGATGCTTGCGACAATTGCCGTGAAAAAGCAAATACCAATCAGGAAGATACTGATCACGACGGTATCGGTGATGCCTGTGACAATTGCAGGGAAAAGGCAAATCCAAACCAGGAAGATACGGATGGCGATGGTATTGGCGATGCTTGTGATAACTGTCCGAAGCTTGCTAACAGAGATCAGCTGGATACCGACCACGATGGCATCGGTGATGCCTGTGACAACTGCAAAGAAAAAGCAAATCCGAATCAGGAAGATAGTGATGGTGATGGAAGAGGAGATGCTTGTGACAATTGTCCGAAACTAGCCAATAAAGATCAGGCAGATACCGATCATGATGGTATTGGTGATGCATGCGATAATTGCAAAGAAAAAATAAATCCAAAACAGGAAGATACAGATGGTGATGGTATAGGCGATGTCTGTGATAATTGCCCTAAAGTTGCAAATAAAGATCAGACAGATACGGATCACGATGGAGTCGGAGATGCCTGCGATAATTGCCCAAAAACAGAAAACAAAGATCAGGCGGATACCGATCACGATGGTATCGGTGATGCCTGCGATAATTGCAAAGAAAAACTAAATCCGAATCAGGAAGATAGCGATGGCGATGGCATCGGCGATGCCTGTGACAACTGTCCGAAAATTGCAAATAAGGATCAATCAGATATTGACCATGACGGTATTGGTGATGCTTGTGATAATTGCAAGGAAAAAGTAAACCCAAAACAGGAAGATACAGATGGAGATGGTGTTGGTGATGCCTGCGATAATTGTCCGAAGATTGCTAATAAAGATCAGACCGATACCGATCATGATGGAGTTGGAGATGCATGCGACAATTGCAAGGAAAAAGCAAATCCGAAACAGGAAGATACCGATGGAGATGGAGTCGCTGATGCATGTGATAATTGCAAAGAGAAGGCAAATCCAAACCAGGAAGATGCCGATCAGGATGGTATTGGCGATGCCTGTGATAATTGTCCTAAAGTGGCCAATAAGGATCAGACTGATGCAGACCATGATGGTATCGGAGATGCTTGCGATAACTGCAGGGAAAAAATAAATCCGAATCAAGAAGATCTGGATGGCGATGGCATAGGTGATGCTTGCGACAATTGTCCTAAAGTGGCAAACCGGGATCAAACAGATACAGATCACGACGGCATTGGTGACGCATGTGATAATTGCAAAGAAAGAGTCAATCCAAAACAAGAAGATTCAGATGGTGATGGCGTTGGTGATGTTTGTGATAATTGTCCTAAAGTGGCCAATAAAGATCAAGCTGATACAGATCATGATGGCGTTGGTGATGCCTGCGATAATTGCAAAGAGAAAGCGAATTCCAATCAGGAAGATTCTGATCAGGATGGCATCGGAAATGTTTGTGACAACTGCCCGAAAGTAGCAAACCGGGATCAGCTGGATACAGACCATGATGGCATTGGCGATGCCTGCGATAATTGCAAGGAAAGAGCAAATCCGAATCAGGAAGATTCTGATCAGGATGGTATCGGAAATGTATGTGATAACTGTCCCAAAACATCCAATAAAGATCAGGCGGATACAGACCACGATGGCGTTGGTGATGCCTGTGATAACTGTAAGGAAAAAGCAAATCCGGAACAGCAGGACATAGACAAAGATGGCATCGGTGATGTGTGCGACAATTGTCCTAAATTATCAAACAAGGATCAGAAAGATACCGATAAAGACGGCATTGGAAATGGATGTGACAATTGTCCTGAAGTTGCAAATGCGGATCAGAAAGATTCTGATGGTGACGGCGTTGGCAATGCCTGCGACAAATGCCCGGAAGATCCTAAAAAGACATCCCCGGGTCAATGTGGTTGTGGTGTTCCCGACAAGGACAGTGACTGCGATGGCGTTGCAGATTGCAATGATGTTTGTCCGGGTGGAAATGATAAAATTGATAACAACCATGATGGAAAACCGGATTGCAAATATCCACCTTCGTATGTTGACCTTATTCCTAAATGGAAATGTGGTAACAATAAATTATTCATCTGTCATACCGATCCTGGTAATCCTTCTAAAAAAGGTAACCTGTGCATTTCCTATACGGAGTTGACTTCACATCTTGCACATGGTGATTATCTTGGTCTTTGCGGAGAATCCAATTGTAACAGAAGCGGTGGATTTAATCTAAGTTCAAATGGAAGTTCTTCTTATGCAACGGAAGGAGAAAACAGCGAAGAAGTTTATGATGATCTTTCCATTTCTGAATCTACGGAATTGAATTTTAAAGTTATTCCAAATCCAAGTCATGGAGATTTTAATATTCAATTTAATCATACCGTACAACGCATTTCCGTTCATATTTATAATTTGCTGGGTGTAGAAGTTTGGACCCGCGCTATAAATTCGCCGACCGAACAACTCGTAATTCATTCTGATGACATCAGCAGTGTTGGTTTTGGTTTGTTCCAAATCATGATTAAAAATGAAGAAACAAAAGCAATTCAGCCTTTGCTGATTTTAAAGTAAACCTTAATTATCTTTTATTTTGAGGGCAGTGAAGCGCAATGCTTCACTGCTTTTTTTTTGAAAATGAATGCAAAACAAGACAGTATAGTTTCATTCGAAATAATCCCGACACAGAGTTGATAACTTATCCATATGTCACACCAAGAATTACAATGCAGTAAATCAGAAACAAGGAATACTCGATAAAGAATAAAGAACCAGCTAATTGACTGATTTATTCGGGCAATTTCCCTAATTTCGCATGTTCAATCAACAATTATATGAAATTCATTTCTACTTTTTCTTCACTAGTATTCATTTGTTTATTCTGCCTGTCCGGTACAGCCCAAAAAACATCAAAGGACTTTGATCTCATTACACTTGATGATGGCGTGTATGCAGCCATTCATAAAGCAGGAGGAAGAGCGATTTGCAATGCAGGCATTATTGACCTTGGCACTGAAACACTGGTATTTGATCCGTTTTTATCACCCTATGCGGCGCAAGAATTAAAGCGCATCATTTCCGAAATGGGACTACCACCCGTTAAAATTCTGGTAAACAGCCATTTTCATAATGATCACATCCGGGGCAATCAGGTCTTTGACACTGCAAAAATATACAGTACTTTGATTACCAAACAACTGATTGAAACCAGTGAGCCCCGCGAAATAGCTGATGAAAAAAATTATTTACCTGGAATGATTGCCAAATATGATTCCCTGTTAGCTGCTTTGCCTGCAAAAGATACCTTAAAGAGAAAGCAGCTCACCATGATGAGCGATTATTTCAAAACAATAAAAGAATCTCATAAAATTCTACATACCGTTTTACCTAATACGATCGTCCGCGGTATGCAAACCATTTACGGAAAAAAACAATCCCTCATATTGATCGAACTCGGTCTTGGTCATACCAAAAGCGATCTGATCATGTATTTACCCCAAAAGAGAATATTATTTACAGGAGATTTGTTATTTATTCAAAATCATCCATGGCTGGGCGATGGAAACCTGGATAGTCTGAAAAACAGCCTGCTGCAGTTGCAAACTCTGGATGCGGTCACCTTAATTCCGGGACATGGACCTGTCGGATCTATGCAAGACATTAAAACTTTAATTACGTATCTGGATCAAGTCAATGAAACGGCTCAAATGCAAGTTGACAAAGGAATTAAACCGGAACAACTCAAAGAAATTACCATTCCGGAAACGTATACGAATTGGTTATTGGATGAGTTTTACCTTCCCAATATTAAATTTCAAATGAATCATATTATTCAAAAAAACAACAATCGTAAAAAATAGGAACTTCAAATTCCATGAAGATGAGCATATACAGACTTAAATGTTTAAATACACTATTATCCTTACTCTTAGTAGGAATTCTGAGTATACAGGCACAGGATACTACCACATTTGTACATCTCACCCAATCATTAAACAAGGCTCTTATTGATCAAAATCAGGATCAGCTCAATGCTTTACTTCATCCTAATCTTACATACGGACATTCCAATGGCTGGATCGAAAGCAAGGAGGAACTAATTCAGAATAACAAATCGAAATATCTGGTTTATGAGAAAATAAGCATGGATAGTTTGCGGATAAAGACCTATAATGATGTTTCAATAGTTCGGTATGATTCTACGATTGATGTGAACCTCAATGGAAAGTCAATCAATTTAAAACTACATGTCTGTCAAACCTGGGTAAAATCAGAAGGAAGCTGGACATTACTAGCCAGGCAAAGCACCAAGATCAATTAACTATTTATTAAACGGATGTGATAACAAAAGGTTCTCTTGCATATCTGTAAGGTATTAATTATTATTAATCACATAAATTTGAATCATGAAAAAAAGGCTTTTAGGAATTTAATCGGTTTTTACTTTAGGAATGAGTTCATCATTGTTTGCATAAGTTGACATCGATCTTTCATCTACTGTGACAACTGGTGGTAATGAAAGAGCAAAAAGCGTAGTGATTTTCAGAGTGCCTCTTCCAGACCTGATGTTAACCCGGCAACTCCAATTACAGAAGATGCACTTGAGGGTCGTACTTCCCGGACAGCCAAAATTACTATTTATGATGGCACTACAATTGTCCCCATTCAATCCAATCGGATAACTACGAAAGTAGTAAATGACAAAGTGAATGTTACCATTAATACAGTTGGACTTGGTACACCTAAAAATGGAAAAAGGTTTAAAGTGCGTGTTACAGATTCTAATAATAAATCAAAGGAATTCCATTTGAATTAATTTGATCCAGAATATAATTCAATTATAAAAAAGGCTGCTTAACCAATAAGCAGCCTTTTTATTTAAATTTAGAATCACAATAAGTTGATCTCTTTTAGCCTATTTAGTAAAGAGAAAATATAATCGCAATTGCTTTTATTCTTGCTTTACAACTCGATAAACAGTACTCATTTCTCCACTCTGGATTTTCACCAGATAAACACCTGATCTATAATGCAAACCAAAACTATGCTCAGCCAAATTATCATTCCACTCTTTGGTTTCAATTATCCTGCCGAACAAATCCACAACCTCTATTTTCAAATTCTGTATTTTATAATTTTGATTTGAAACAATGAACTGGTCAAAACTTGGATTTGGATAAATTTTAAATTCCGAATTTGCATATCCGGCTAATTCATTACTAAAATTATTCGTATCCTGGTTATTCATTGAATAAACTCCTGTATTGCTTAAAGTACTTGGTGTAGAAGGACAAAGGTCGGTGCATTTACCAAGCTTGTCCAATGCATGACCAGGAACATGCAAGGGAACCTGTGCAAGGGGCAAGATTAATGAACTAACACCGGAATGACATACATACACATAGCTTCCATTGCTACCGGGCACTTTAATGTCTTTCACACAGAAGCTGACACTACAGGTTGAAGAACATCCGCTTGCATTGGTAACAGTAACTGTATAGGTATAGTTGCCGGCAGTTGCAGGAGAAAACACCGGTTGCGAACATGTAGAACAACTTAAATTCGAAACGGGGCTCCAGGAATATGTAAATCCAGTACCTCCGTTTGCAACACATTTGATGGTATCTTTTTGCGGACCGTAACCCAAATAAATATTGGTGGGAATTCCTCCTGTATTTATATTGTTTTCAGGTACAACGTTCAAATAACAAACTGGCATTGGTCCAATAACAACAACATTTGTGGCACAATTTGAAGAATTTCCCGATTGATCCGTTACAGTCAAAAATATGGAGTGAGGGCCAATATCGCTGCAATTAAAATTAGATTGAGACAATGTTCTGGACACAATAGAACAATTATCTTTAGAATTCTGATCTATATCATCGACAGATAGCGTTGCATATCCATTCTTCAAATATACATATTTGTTGGAATTTTTGCATTTGGCATCCGGTAAGATTTTATCAGACACGGTTACTATTGAGTTACAAGTTGAACTATTTCCGGATGCATCACTTACCGTAACTAAAACGTTATTCACACCTAAATCCGTACAATCAAATTTCTTCTTATACTCGATTTGAGACACGCCGCAATTGTCTAGGGAGGATTGTATTTCATTTACATTGACATTGGCTTGTCCTCCATTGTTAAGTTTTACTGTTAGATTATTACAGGTTACTTTTGGACCTAAATTATCAATGACAGTTACTTCCGATATACAAGATGCTGAATTATTTGATTTATCAAAAACATTCATTACGAGATTGTTTTTTCCAAGATTATTACAATTAAGAATATAAGTTGAATTGGGGTATGAAGCAATTTCACAATTATCTGAAGATCCACCATCCAATTCAAATCCTTGTACTAATACAGTTCCTGACATACTCAGCGACACAGTCAAATCTTTACATTTTGCAAAAGGCTTTATATTATCAATGACATTCACATTGGCAATACAAGTTGAAGAATTATTGTGGATGTCCGTAACAATAAGAGTAACCTGATTAGATCCTAAATGATCACAATCCAGAACAGCCGGTGAAGTGACTTTAGAAAGAATTCCACAATTATCATAAACACTTAAAACTACCAAATCAGGATTTACAACCGCAACACCATTCTGATCAAGATTTAGTGTTATATTTTTACAAGATATTACTGGTTTTTGATTATCGACAACTTCAACGTTAAACGAACAATTATCTATCCCACAATTATTTTCTGCAGTAACCAAAACTGTTGTAATACCTACAGGAAATTTAGTGCCTGATGCCTGAGAATATGTTATAGTAATTGGTCCGGTTCCATTGGCTGATGCCGATGAATAGGTCACAAGTTTTGCACAAGCATTAGTTACAGCATCAATTGTTATATTAGATGGACAATTAATAATTTGAGGTGCAACACAACAATTTTCGTCAATTAGATTATCACAATTTTCATCAACATTATTTCCACAAATCTCTTCAGCACCTGGATGAATCGCAGCGTCTGCATCATTGCAATCATCTCCATTGGATACATAGCCATTCGGTTGTACACAAGCTAATACCGAATTGTTGGCATCGCCATATCCGTCTCCATCGGTATCCGCATACCAGGTCGGTTGACCCGTGATTTCCGGATCATTATCGTCTATTAAACCATCACAGTCATCATCAAAATCATTGCAGAATTCTCCTGCTCCCGGATGTATTGCTGCATTTGCATCATTGCAATCATCGCCATTGGATACATAACCATTAGGTTGCAAACAAGCTAAAACTGCATTGTTAGCATCTCCATATCCATCTCCATCCGTATCTGCATACCAGGTTAGTTGCCCTGTGATTTCAGGATCATTGTCATCGATCAAACCGTCACAGTCATCATCATAATCATTGCAAAATTCTCCGGCTCCCGGATGTATTGATGCATTACTGTCGTTGCAATCATCTCCATTGGATACATAGCCATTCGGTTGTACACAAGCCAAAACAGGATTATTGGGATCGCCAAATCCGTCTCCATCTGTATCCGCATACCAGGTCGGTTGACCTGTGATTTCCGGATCATTATCGTCTATTAAGCCATCACAATCATCATCGTAATCATTGCAAAATTCTCCCGCTCCCGGATGTATTGCATTATTTGAATCATTACAATCGTCGCCATTAGATACATATCCATAAGGTTGTACACAAGCCAACACCAAATTATTTACATCACCAAATCCATCTCCATCAACATCTGCATACCAGGTCGGCTGGCCTGTGATCTCAGGATCATTATCATCAATCAATCCGTCACAATTATCATCGTAACCATTACAGAATTCTCCGGCTCCGGGATGAATCGCGCTATTTGAATCATTGCAATCATCTCCATTGGATACATAGTCACTCGGTTGCAAACATGCCAATACAGAATTATTAGCATCGCCATATCCGTCTCCATCCGCATCTACATACCAGGTCGGTTGACCTTTGATTTCCGGATCATTGTCGTCTATCAATCCGTCACAGTCATCATCATAATCATTGCAGAATTCTCCGACGCCGGGATGTACTGATGCATTAGCATCATTACAATCATCGCTATTAGATACATATCCATTTGGTTGTACACAAGCCAACACCGAATTATTAACATCACCAAATCCATCTCCATCCGCATCCGCATACCAGGTCGGTTGGCCTGTGATTTCCGGATCATTGTCATCAATCAATCCATCACAATCATCATCATAATCATTGCAGAATTCACCGGCTCCCGGATGTACCGTTGCATTAGCATCATTGCAATCATTACCATTCGACACATATCCATTTGGTTGTACACAGGCCAAAACAGAATTACTGGGATCGCCAAATCCATCTCCATCTGTATCTGCATACCAGGTTGGTTGTCCTGTGATTTCCGGATCATTGTCGTCTATCAATCCGTCACAATCATCATCGTAATCATTACAGAATTCTCCTGCTCCGGGATGTACTGCTGCATTAGCATCATTGCAATCATCGCCATTAGATACATAACCATTTGGTTGTACGCAAGCCAATACTGAATTGCTTGCATCTCCATATCCATCCCCATCGGCATCCACATACCAGGTCGGTTGCCCTGTGATTTCAGGATCATTGTCGTCTATCAAGCCATCACAATCATCATCGTAATCATTGCAGAATTCTCCGGCTCCCGGATGCACCGATGCATTAGCATCATTGCAATCATTACCATTCGACACATAACCATTTGGTTGTACACAAGCCAATACTGAATTGTTCGCATCGCCATATCCATCTCCATCCGCATCAGCATTCCAGGTGCTGCGTCCTACTATGCCCGGATCTGCATCATCTATTAGTCCATCACAATCATCATCAATCAAATTGCAGATTTCAGTTGCGTTGGGATGGACATTGACATTCGTATCATCACAATCTAAGTTATTGTTAACATATCCATTAGGCGGTCCAGAACAACTTACTAAAAAATGGATAGGATCTCCATACCCATCGTGATCATCATCTGCATAATAAGTAATAGACTGAAAAATGGTGATGTTGGATCCATTATCGCTTCCTTTTGATACCGGCATACTGCTGACAACACGTATTCGATACCCCGTTCCTGCAGGTGTGTTTGAAGGGATGATGCAAGATATAATGCCATCAGTTGTTGAATTAAGTGATCCAATATTCACTGCCGAAGTAAAATCCCCATTTGCATCGCTTAGTTGTGCAGTAAACGCATTTCCGGAGGTAAATGAACCAATTGCTTTATAATTAATACTTATAGAATTACCTGCACATTGTGGCGCTATGGTTTGTGTAGCCGTAGTAAATTGGCCAATAACACAATAAATATTTGACGTTGTAAATGAAGTTTGAGCTGAGGAAGCCACACTAAATAGTGGTCCAGATCCGCCTGAAGTCTGTGACTCTAATGTCCAGTTATTTGTATTAGCATCATACTTTGCTATCCTGCATAGATTTCTGTTGAAGTCCGGACTTTCTTCATTGGTTAGCCACTTTAAATTCAACTTGGCATTAATTGTTCCTCCATTCCATTTCCATACCACCCAGGAACGATTGACCTGTGCGGATGTTATTGAAGGTCCTGCCGGGCTGCCATTGCCTGATGGACTATAAGAAGAATATACATTATCAAAAACCCTTACTGCATGGAGTCCCTGCCCCGCTGTGGATAAGATTTGAACATCAATTGGAGAAAAGCCTGATGTGGTTCCAACAGGGAATGTAAACGTCGCAATTGAATTTAGATTTCGAAGAAAGCCTGCAGATCCATTTGTAACTACATAAGCGGTGGAACTACCATTGCCTACGAGACTACCATTAAGTACTAGGTTTCCGTAAGTAGCATAAATGATTCCATTGGTATAAGTTAAAGTAGAATTAACCGTAAGTTGATTTGCATTAATAATCAAACCTCCGGATGCATTCATTCCCATCCTTTCTATTGTACTGGTACCATCCCCATTAAATGATTGCAATGTATTTCCAGTGAAGTTAAAATTAATGCTTGAGTTTATTAATGCAGAACCCGTCATATTAAGAACAGTACCATTAAAGTTAACGGTATTGCAGTTGAATACCCCACTAGTCAAATTAATGATTCCACCGAGATTTTGAGTACCCAGTACACTGGAGCCAGCAAAAAAATTCAGGGTACCTGTGTTTGTCAATGTGGCAGATGATTGAAAATTAAATGTACCATTTGCATTGCGATTAAAAATGCCGTTATTAGTAAGCTGACCATTTGATATCGTGTTTGTATTATTTACTCCCATATTAATATTCATGGTGCCGTTATTAATTAAGTTGCCTGATGCTAGGTTTAGTGTTGAGCTCTGACTACCACCGGGATTATTTGTCCATGTAATATTTCCATTGCAGGTAAATGTTGTATTTAAGTTATATGTAGTTCCACTGGTAGGAACAATCATATTTAACTGACTTCCTGATGCTTGAGACAAAGGAGCTCCAGCTATCGTCCCACCCGTCCAATCGATATTATTACATGTCCTTGACCCAATACCACTAAATGTTCCAGCAGTCAGAGCTATGTAATTGAAATTGACATTAGGCATGTTAAAATTTATTGCGGCTCCGCTTAATATGGTAGAACTACCATGATAGGCTCCGTTTAACGTATGCGTTCCAGATTGAAATTCAAACTTGCCACTTCCTGTAAAATCACTATTAATATCATAAGTCATTGCGGCCGGTCCCGTAAATAACATTCCGGTTGTTGAATTACTTTGAAAATCACCATCATTAACAGATCCGCTCGTAATATTCAAAGTGAGTCGACCGTTTCCTTCTGCGAATACAAGACCGGTTTGGTTATTGACAAAAGATGATAAATTCAATTCAACGTTGTTAATGTGGCTTGTTGTCTTTAATATTCCATTATTGATAAATGTTCCACCAGAAATTTTCTGAGTTGTTCCACTTGCATAACCACTGTAAGAAATGACAAAGGATCCATTATTCGTTATGGTTTGGCCAGACATTGCCAACGTTGAGGTACCGCAACATCCCGGATTTGCATTGGCAAGGCCAATACTTCCATTATTAGTAAGATTGCATGCTAATGTCCAGGTGACATAAGCACCACCCCCAATAGCCAGTGATTTTGTGGCGGGTATAATTAGATCACCACCGGATACCATTCCTCCATCCCATCCCATACCTCCGTTCATATTTTTAACACATGGCCCTCCGAAGGTTCCCCCGCTTAAATAGAGGTTATTGAAATTGAGACTAGAATAATTATAAACTGTTGTTGCTCCCGTAATTCTTGTTGAGCCTGCATTGTAATTTGCATTAAACGTATGAGTACCTTGATTGAATTCAATAAAGCCACTTCCATTAAAGGTACAATTAGAAGTATACGTTTGAATAGCCGCACCCGTAAATTTCAATCCATTGGAAGAATTTGAAGTAAATGTGCCTTCATGTGTATCTCCAACTGCTGCTTGAATAATTAAAGCACCATTCGCATTTGCAATAATGCTGGCATTGAGATTGTTGGTGATTTTATTCACATTCATGGTAAAATTAGGGACGGAAGAACTACTCGAATAAGTTATTGTACCGTTATTGACAATATCTCCACCATTTATTTTTTCAGATATAGGTCCTGAAGTACTATTTACTGTAAATGCTGCATTATTAATAATTTTTCCATTAGTCAATGTCAACGTCGAAGTGGATGAACCACCTGTTGTATTGTTCGACCAATAAACAGTCCCGAAGTTGGTCAAAGTAGTTGCGATAACCATAGTTTGTGCAGTCCCATTAGACAATTGTATCGTGCCTCCTGAATTAATACGAATTGTGCCCGGACCATTAATAGTGCCATTGGTATGCCAAATAAAACCCGAGCATACAAGATCTTCGCCTGTATCATCATTCAGATTTAATACACCAGGATTGTTGATATAAAGACTTCCACCAGACTCCACTACAATTTGATCTGCTGTTACTGTTGAATTTAAAGTGATGACATGTGGGCTTCTAATGGTAATTATCCCATTTGCACTGTTTGGCGCAGTGGCAGCGCCAACCCAGTTGGTTCCATCAAATACTTCCCAGCTACCAGCACTACTCCAATTTCCACTGGCAACTTTACTCCGGTAATCTCCGGCATTCTGGGCCAGTATTAAATAAGGAATACTTAAAATAAAGATAAAGGAGATAAGACTCCTGGTTGGTTTTTCCATAATTGAGAAATTTAGAGTTGTAAAAAGTTGACAAAAATGATTATTATAAATCCGCTATGCAATTGCCATAAATGGTAGCACTACATATTAAGACTTAAGCTTCAAGTACTTACTTCTGAAAAAATTTTAAAATTTTACCAAATCGCTCAATATGGCTATTCTTACCATAGAAGCAACATTGTTAGCATTCAGTTTTTTCAATAGTATCTTGCGATAAGCATTGACCGTATGTATCGTTATACATAAGCGTTCAGCGATTTGCCGGTCTGAATAACCATCCACAATCAATTTCAAGACTTCATATTCTCTGACGGTAATGCCATTATGCTGGTTTTTCATTCCGATAGATCATTATTAATTTTATTAAATATCGGAGAGATACCAGAAAGGGTAGGAATCTTAGCATCACTAAGAAAAATAATTTTGGATTTTCATTCAATTCGGAAAAAACACCCCCATTTATGGTGAGTTGGCTGGAGAACTTACATGGCTCTCAAGACTTTTTTAGATCGTGGGTCCGATCTCAATGAAGGATCCGAAAACAATTTAGTGGCTTCATCAATGCGATTGAGTCTCAGATAACATAGTCCCAAATACCAGCAAATTTCTTTCTTGTTTTTGGAATTGGTATCTCTATGGAGTTTTTCCAGAATGGAGATGGCCGGAAACAATTGGTTCAAGGCAAGATGCGAGTTGGCTTTGATTAATAGAACCCTCTCATTGGCTTTTAAATCTGCATTAAGATTTCCATAGACGGAAATAGCCTTTGCATAGCGCTCATTGTAATAGAAATTGCAAAATACTTCATAATCATTTTTTTCATCCCCTCCCCGAACTTGATTCTCTAATTCTGCATCTGTATATGGTTCATAGACCATGGCATATATTTCTTCCGGAGTATGCTTAGCTTTTTTTATCTCTGGCTTAGAATCAGGGATTATTTCTCCGGACTTTACTTTTATGGTTTCTTGTGGCATGGCATCAGGGACATGCCGGATAATTGTATCATGATTTGTTTTAATCTTCAGATCAGGTATTTCCTGAGTTGAACTAGAGTTAAATCTTAACCAAATCAGAAAGAGTATTAAAAGAATTACGATACCCAGGACGATCCAGCCAAACTTTAATTTAGTATTTTGGGATTCATTACTTTGAATTGTCTTTTCAATATTTTGCAATCGTGCTTTTAAATCCATTCTCTGATGCCACCTTAAATCCTCCAGTGCTTTTTGTGTATTCTCAAATTCATCTTTAAGTACAGAATCATGTTGAAGCTGTCCTTCAAAGTTTTTTCTTTCTTCAGTAGACATTTCATTTGCCAGATATCGCTCTATCTTTTCTTCGTACATGTACTACTTTTTGTGTTGTAATAATTCTTTTAGTTTAACAAGAGCCCTGGAAAGTGTTACGCTAACTGCATTTGAAGAATTGTAATTCATAATTGACCTGATCTCTTCAACTGTCTTCTGCTCATAGAATCGCATATACAGGATTCGACGGCTTTGATCCGGAAGTTGATTTACGGCTGAATGCAATTGCTTGAGATTATCTTGTGTACGACTTTGCCAATCCAGGTCAATCAAAGACATATCAGGTATGCCGGTTTCTTCGAGTGGTTGAATATCAGTTTCCTTTAAATAACGCCTTTTATATTTGATAATATAACGGAATCCAAGAAGGAAAAGAAAACTCCGGATGCTGCAACTCAGATATACCAATTTACCGTCCCGGATCTGTTCATAAAAAGAAATAACAGAATCCTGCCAGGCATCAATGATATCATCTTTGGGAACTGCCCTGAATTTAGAAGTAGCTGCGTAAATGAATTCGGTCCTATGCATTTTATATATTTGGTCAAAGGCTTCCATATGGCCACCTTTCAACGCCTCAAAAAGTTCCTTATCGCTCGTAAACCTGGTTTCTTCTGAATTCAAATCGAAGTGGATTATCTGCCACAAATTAGCAATTTGAAATAAGTTACAGTAATTATTTTATTTCAATCCTTTAATACAAGCGAATCGAGGTAAATTAGTATTCTTATATACTTAAGGTGTTGCCTATCTTAGCTTGAAAGAAGAAAATAATTTACCATTTTTCTAATTATTATTTCGAAACCATTTGATCCATTTTTATTTTTAAACATCCGGATATCCAATTTCTTACCCAATTTACTCGACCAGGATAAATCCAGCCCACTGAAAAGGATCCAATCCCTGATTACGCAGTTCCTTTTGCGCGGCATAAAATGCATCCGGTATAGTCATTTTTCTATTCAACCAGTTTTTATAGAATGCAATCATTAACTGAGATGTCTGTTTATCAGGCACTTGCCACAAACTCATGATGATATATTTTACTCCTGCAATTTTAAATGCACGCTGCAACCCATATACTCCCTCATTCCCTTTGATATCACCTAATCCTGTTTCACACGCAGATAATACTACCAATTCAGTATTGTATAAATCCATTTGCGAAATTTCGTAAGCTGTTAGGATTCCGTCTTCCAAGTATTCCCCATACGATTTGCCATTTGTCCATGCAAAATTACCACCAGCAAGTATCAGGCCCGAACGAATCATGGGGTTTTCTGAAGACTTAAATGGAATATCTGTAGTTAGCTTTTCAGAAATCTCAGCAGAATTACTTGAACTATTTTCAAAAAAATAACCATGTGTGGACAGGTGCAAAAATTTAGTATAAGCCTTATCACCACTAATAGATTTGAAATGCTCTTCGGTGGCATCATTATATTTATAAACAAGGGTATTTATTTCCTCACGCTGGAAGATTTTTTTTATTTGGTCTACTTCTTTATCTGTCCATTTTAAGTACTGCCAGTTTTTTCCCCTGGTTGTTGAATTACTTATATCTCCCATTAAAGAACCAGTAATTGAAATTTGCGAAAATGAAGTTGAATGTTTATCAAAATTTTCGTTTCGCTCGAAAGCAGCTAATTTATTACTATCTAAATCATACTCAACACCACCAAACAGAATGGCCTTTTTATTAGGATATTCCAATACATTAATCAAAGTGGTGGAACTATCTGTTACCAAACTCCGCGTAGACCCCATTTCCACCAGCAAATATTTGTCTGAAATGGTTTCGTAATTATTAGCTGGAATAGCTCCTATATTTATTTGATAAATTGAACCAGAAGGAGACAAATATATTTTTTTAATATCGTTCAAACTTTTTTCCAGTGGTTGCCAAAGATAATTGTATAGTAGATTTCTACCACCCACTGATGTATAGTTCTTCGATATTACTTTTTGTTTGCTACTTGAAGAATCCACGAGGAATAATGTATTTAGTTGCTTCTGTTCACATAATTGGATAAATTCTACTTGATTCTTATCCCATCTTGTCAAAAGCGCCCCATAATATTCACTTGTAATGGAATCTTTTACATTATTAAATTTGTATTTCACAAATTCAACAGCAGCTTCATTTATTCTTAATTTATTCTTCACTTCTTTCCAGGTAACTTGCCTGGCTAATATACCATAAGACTGCACAGAATACAATAGTTCCTTTTCAATTTGATCGATCTTTTCTTTCAATTTTGAAATGTCCCTCCGGGCTTTAATTGGCTTGGATAACTCCTTAACTAGCATAGTTTCATATGACTTCAACAGGTTCCACTTTTGACCTGCAGCTGAGTCAATATGAGCTAAATTCCTCAATTGATTTACAGCATTTAATAAAAATCCCTTGTAAAAAAGTAAGTTATCCAATCCTAATTCAAAATACTTTGCCGAATGAATAGTATCCAGGCTTGCCAATGAAAACAACCGGTCATTAATGTCTTGAAAAATTATAAGATAATTATCAAGTTCAGATTCGGTAAGATGTTGCTTCGCCTGATTTATTGCTAATTTAGAAAGATCGACTAAATTAACCATTAATGGATAGGCTTTTTGATAATTTCCACTTACAAAATACAAATTTTCAAGGTAACTTAAACTTTCCCAGTAATCAGGATGCTCTTTACCTAATATACTATCTTGAATTTCTATACCTTCCAAATAAAGTTCTTCTGCTTTCTTAAGATCTTTTTTAAGAAAATATAAACTAGCTATATTAGTCAGATTCTTTGCATAGTCACGATGATACTTTCCAAATAAGTCTTTTCTTATGTCCAGGGCTTTGTAAAAACAGGAATCTGCTTTATTATATTCGGCTAAATTAGCGTAAACTATTCCCAGGGAGTTCATTCCCTTTGCATATTCATTATTTTTCGAACCAACAAGACTATCCAGAATTTCAAGGGAATTTATCTGAATTACTTCTGCTTTATTATAATAGCGCATGTTACTGTATATATTTGCAAGGATGAAAAGACCCCTTGCATATTCCAGATTCATTTTTCCATTTTTATTCTCAATAATTTGCAGAGCTTCTTTTTCATAAGATTCTGCCTTCAAATAATTTCCTGTTTTTCTATAAAAATTAGCTAAACCAGCTAATGCGTTTGCATAATCTGTATTTTCTTTGCCAAAGAACTCTTCCCGCAAATTTTTACTTTGCAAATAATAGGATTCTGCTTTATTGTATATACCCATTGACAAATAAAGCGATGCCAAACCGCTTATGGTGTTCATATATTGAGGGTGTTTTTTACCAAGCAACTTTTCTCTTATATTCAACGATTCCATATAGTACTTTTCAGCATCCTCGTAAAATCCCAGATCAGTCAATATGTTTGCATAGTTAAAGGCGCTCGTTGCGTAGGACGGATGAAATTTACCCAGAACTTTTTCTCTTGCTTCTAAGGTTTGTTTTCTTATCTCAAGTGACTGATCCAATTGCCCTGTTTTCCTGTATAAATTTGCTAAATTATCTTTGCTGCTTAAATAACTGGGATGAGAAGTACCTAGGATTGATTTCTGAATTTCAATTGCTTCCAGTATAGCTGATTCAGCTTGCTTAAATTTACTTTGATCTAAATAACAATTAAACAAACTGGTCAAACTAGCTGCATAATCTACATGGAATTTACCTAAAATATTTTCCCTTAATTCTCTTGCTTCCAAATGGTATTTAAGTGCATCCGATGTGTTTTTGAATGACATTTGCACGTTTCCTAGCCAGTAAATAGAAGAAGCGTATTGAACATTCATTTTGCCAAAAGACTTTAAACATATTTCTTTTGTTTCTAAAAACCACTTTTCTGCTTCGCTATATTCCCCTTTGGAATAATAGTTAATACCAATGTTGATAATGCATTGCAAATACTTTGCATCTTGTACTTTTAGTAGCTTCTTATATATATTCAGCGCTTTTTTTAACCAAACCTCAGCCTCCTGGTATTTAGATTTCAGAAAGAGTAATTTGCCATGTAAATGGCAATACCTTCCATATTCAAGTGACTCATTTCCAAATCCCTCAGCAACTTGTTTTTCAATCTTTACACTAATTGAGTAAACTGAATCAATTCTGGTTTGGTATTCAACGTCATTGATTTCATTAAACAGATTTTCAATGCGTTTGGTAATAGTTGAATCAATGGACTGTGTAATTGCTACAAGCGGAAGAATTAATAAATACAAGATGCCATAAATTTTCATTGATATTAAATTTCAATATAGAATTATTGACAAGATAAATACTTACATCAGATTCTCACTTTTTTTTATAAATAATAATTTTAATTATAAGATTTAATTGTCCACTAATTATTAAGTTAAACATGACTACTGAATACAAACTAGTTAAAAATCAATGAATTGAAATAATTTTAGTATTAAACTCTAAGTGTTTTGAATTTAATTAAACTCTTATTCCACCAACACAAACCCTGCCCACTGATACGGATCCAATCCCATATCCCTTAATTCTCTTTGCGCCGCATGAAATGCATCGGGTATCGACATTTTATTGCCACCTTTAGAAGGACCTTCGGTTCCTAGCCATTTTTTATAAAATGTTGTCATCAATAAGGAAGTTTGCTTATCCGGAACCTGCCACAACGACATAATCAGATACTTCACCCCTGCAATTTTGAATGCACGTTGCAAACCATATACTCCTTCGTTTCCCTGTATGTCTCCAAGTCCTGTTTCACATGCAGATAAAACAACTAATTCTGTGTTTGACAAATTCATTTGTGATATTTCATATGCCGTTAAAATTCCATCTTCTTTTCCTTCCAGCGATTGTTTTCCTTGCCAGGCTGCATTACCTCCGGCCATAATCAATCCGGAACGCAGCATCGGATGATCACTTATCTTAAATACCGGCTCCTGACTGGGAACTGCCAACTGAGAACTACCCACTTTCGCTTTCGGATCTGGAAAAAAATATCCATGGGTTGCGACGTGCAATATTCTGGGTGAAGCTGCATTATTTTCACCCATACTTTTAAAGAATCCCTCTGAAGCGCTATATCCTTTTTTTAAAGTGGTTTTTACTCCAGCATCTAGCAAGATTTTTTCAATGGAATTCACCTCGCGTTCCGTGCCCGCGAGATAATTCCATGATCCACCTCTTAAAGTAGAATCCATATTATTAAATGACAATTCTCCTCTCGATCGGGATGCAATTAATGGTTCTTCAATTTGAATCGTACTATCTTGTTCAAATTGAATGCCACCAAATAAAATGGCATTATGATCCTCTGGTTTAACCAGATCCGGTAGGACCAATTCACGGGTACTATTTAATTCAATCAGTTGATATTTGTCGGCAAGTGTTTCAGTCTCTGAAATGGGTATTGCATCCAGGTTGATCCGATGTAATAAACCTGCCGGAGAAAAATAGATAGTTTTAATATCAATCAATTCTTTATCAAGGGGTTTCCAGAGTAATTCATGTAATGATTTTTTAGGAGCTTCGATCCCGACTGCACCGCGATCAGCAAGCGTGTATAATGAATTAACATAATCCGCTTTGCGCTCTGATTTGGAATGCAATAATGAATCAAGTGATTTTTCTTCGAAAAGGGAGATAAACTTCGGCTGCATACTTCCCGACTTAATCAATAGCGCAGCATACATCACCGAGTCAGTTGTGTGCTTGTATCTATATTGATAATTTACAAATTCTATAGCTGCTTCATCCGTTTTAAGTTTTTGTTGCACATCTTTCCAGCTTATCTGTTTTCTTGTCTGCTCATAACCGGCAACTGTTCGTGCAATCTCTTTTTCGAGAAGGTTTGATTCTTCCTCCAGTTCGTTCACTCCTTTTTGTTCAGCAATTGGCTTCGAATATTCTTTTGATAACTGAACACCCAAAGATCGGAGCAGCTTGTATTTGGCCGCTACTGCGGTGTCCTTCACAAGAAGCTGCTTGCTTTGAATGGACGAATGGAGTAAAAAACCCTTGTAAAAAAGGGTATTATCATAAGCTTTTTTGCTGCCAGCTGTTTTATCGCCAGTGTTTTGAATAAATGAAAAACCAACATTCTCGTAATCCTTAAATATCTGTAAGTAAAGATTCATTTCTTTTTCTGACAAATGATGCAGGGCTGATAATATGTTCTTTTGTTGAAGTTCGAAGGCACCATTAAAATAGAGTTCCGCATTTTCATACTGGCCAATCACATAGTACAAATTTGCCAAATCACCCAGACTTTCAGCATAATCTGGATGAGACCTCCCCAAAACTTTTTCACGGATTGCCTTTGCTTCCAGATAAAGGGGCTCCGCTTTTTCGTATTGTCCCATTGCCCAATATAAATTAGCCAGATTTATCATGCTACTTGCATACACCGGATGAACTAAGCCAAAAGTTTTTTCGAAAATGGTTTTTGCTTCCAGATAAAGAGTCTCCGCATTCTCATATTGCCCCAAATCCATGTATAAACTTGCCAGGTTATTCAGGGTCTTAGCATATCCGGGATGATCTTTGCCCAGGATTTTTTCCTGGATGGCTATTGCTTCCAAATAATGGGATTGCGCTTTTTCGTAAAGACGCATATGTAAATAAACAAGGGCAAGATTGTTTACACACGAAGCATAATTGGGATCAACTTTGCTGAAATTTTTTTCAAAAAATTCTTTGGCTTCCAGAAAAAGGGATTCTGCTTTTTCATACTGTCCCATATCTTTATATAAAATTGCTAAATTGTACAGGTTCATTGCGTAAAAAAGATGAGATTTACCTATAACTTTTTCATGTATTCCCTTGGCTTCCAAAAAAAAGAGTTCGGCTTTTTCGTATTGTGCTGTGGCGTAATAAAAATTTGCTAAATTGGTCAGAATCCCAGCATAATCGGGATGATTTTTTCCTAATGTTTTTTCACGAATTGTTTTTACTTCAAGATAGAGTGATTCTACCTTCTCGTACTGTCCCATTTCCAAATATAAACCTGCCAGATAACTCAGGCTAGCAGCATAATCGGGATGAACTTTTCCAAATTTTTTTTCACGGATTGCTATCGCGTTCAGAAAAAGAGGTTCTGCCTTTTTGTATTGTCCTATAGCCTTGTATAAAATTCCAAGATTAATGATGTTATTTGCATATTCAGTATGAACAATCCCTATCGTCTTCTCATAAATTGACTTGGATTTTAATAACCATTTTTCTGCTTCGGGATATTCGCTTTTGGTAAGCATGATTCTTCCGTGATTATGACAAGCATTACCAAAGCTTGCGGATATTTCTCCGAAGGTCGAAAGAGCCATCTCTTCAGCCCGGGTGTTTAATTCCAGTGCCTTTATAAATTCTTTTTTGCCCAATAATCCCTTCGACGCTTTAACGAGGCTGTCGACTTGTTTGTATGCAATCGAATCAATAGATTGAGCAGAAGCACCGGTTACGCATAGTGCAATTAAAAATAGATATCCGTATTTCATCCAGCGAAGTATTACGGTAGCAAAACTAACTATTTATGTAAAAAAAGACAAGACTTAAATGAACGTGATCTGAATTATACTCGGATTTGGGTGCGAGTGCTTGTGTGCTCATCCCATTGCGTATTGAACTTTGAAATTTAATCATTGAGCATTGAATATTGGACATTGAGTATTGAGTATTTCCCTAATATTCAACAAAGTATTTTGAATTTTCAGTTTTACTCCACCAACACAAACCCAGCCCACTGATAAGGATCCAATCCCAGATCCCTTAATTCTTTTTGCGCCGCATGAAATGCATCGGGGATAGACATTTTCTTCCCGCCTTTGGCGGGACCTTCAGCTCCCAACCACTTCCTATAAAAAGTTGTCATCAACAATGATGTTTGTTTATCGGGAACCTGCCATAAACTCATGATCAAATATTTTGCACCAGCGATTTTAAATGCACGTTGTAATCCATAGACCCCTTCATTTCCTTGAATATCTCCTAATCCTGTTTCGCATGCAGATAAAACAACCAACTCTGTGTTGGACAAATTCAGTTGTGATATTTCATATGCAGTCAATATTCCATCTTCTTTTCCTTCTGGTAATGGTTTACCTTGCCAGGCTGCATTGCCTCCGGCCATTATTAATCCGGAACGCAGCATCGGATGATCACTTAATTTAAATACCGGCTCCTGACTGGGAACTGCCAACTGAGAACTGCCCACTTTATCTTTCGGATCTGCAAAAAAATATCCATGCGTAGCAAGATGTATAATTCCAGGAGATGCATGATTGTTGTTACCGAGATTTTTAAATGACTCCTCTGAAGCTTCATTTCCTTTATAGATTATAACACGCAGACCGGATGCTTTCATTATCATTCCTATCGCATTAACTTCGCGATCTGTGCCGGGTAAATAATTCCAGGTTCCTCCTCTGTTTTTCAATTCTAAAGGAGAATTCACATCGTTACTCATGGGTTCAAAGGCCAATAATGTTTTTTCGTCTTTTAAAGTTGTATCTGTTTCAAACTGAATTCCACCGTACAAACTTGCATCAAAATTTGAAGTATCGACTTTGTCAGAATTGATCAGTTGTCTGGTACTGTTCAATTGTATGAGTTGATATCGATCAGCGAGTGTTTCCGTCTCGGAAACGGGAATTGCATCCGGATTTATTCTATGTAATAACCCGCTGGTTGAAAAGTATATGGTTTTAACACCCAATAAATGACTATCAAGCGGCTTCCAAAATAGTTCATACAAAGATCTTCGTGGAGATTCCATGGATACTGCTCCCCTATTTGAGAGAGTATATAATTCATTTACATAATCTGATTTGCGACCACCATTCGAATGCAATAGTGAATCCAACGAATTGTGCTCACAAAGAAAAATATACTCAGGAGAATCCGTTCCTGGCCTCAACATAATAGCAGCATACATGATACTATCTGATACTAATGGAAACGTTTTTTGAAATGATACAAATTCGATAACCGCTTCATCCGGCTTTAACATGGAACGAATTTGTTTCCAGCGAACCTGCGAATTGGCAGCTGAATAACCGGAAATTTTTTTTGCCAACTCTTTTTCTATTGAATTTGCCTTTTCCTGTAAATCATTGATTGCAACGGTATCCCTGTCTTTCATTGGCTTGCTAAATTCTTTTGCCAATGAGCGAAAATACATTTTCCTCTTTTGGTTTAATTCACTGGTCTCTTTAGAAGCATTTGCAAGCACATTTAGTTTGCTTGCAGAAGACAATAAAAATCCTTTGTAAAACAACAAATTGTCAAAACACAGCTCTGAAAGTTTTCCGGTTGGGAAATGATTGAACATCCGGTGAATCAAAACACTAAATAGCTGATCATTTATTTGCTCAAAGGTCCTGATGTATTTAGTCAATTCAAGTACAGATAAATAACTAACTGCTTTAGATAAATGCGAAAACTGAATACGCTCCACTTCCTCCTGCATGAATTCAGCTTCATCCCATTTTAATTGTCTTTCATACAATTCTGACAGTTCTATGCACGTATTCAAATAATCAGCATGGTCTCTACCCAACACTTTTTCCTGTATCATTTTGGCTTCCTTAAGTAAAGAATCCGCCATGATATAATTACCTGTTGCTAATTGCAATTTTCCATATGAATATAGACCCATAGCATAATCCGGATTCCATTTTCCTAATAACTTTCTCCATTTTGATATCGCTTCGACATATAAACTATCGGCATTCCTGAATTTACCTTGCTCGTAATACACATTAGCCAAATGATGTACGCTGGCAATATAATCCGGATGATATTTACCTAATATTTTAGCACACAGACTCCTGTCCTCCTGATGAAGTAATTCCGATTTATGAAACAATCCCATTTTTTCATATAAATGACCCAGGTTATTCAGCATGGCAGAATAATCAGGTTTGTCCTTTCCAATGGTCTTCTCAGTTATTTCTTTGGCTTCCAAAAACAAGGGCTCGGCCTTTTCATAATTACCAACATCTTCATAGAATAATGCGAGATTGTTACAAGCTGTGGAATAATCTAAGTGATTTCTTCCCAGATTTGATTCACAAATCAATTTATCATGCAACAATGCTGGCTCGGCTTTTTCCAACTGACCCGTAAGTCTTAGTAAAAGGGCATAATCACTTAAAACAGCTGAATATAAAAGATTTTGCTTTCCCATTATTTTCTCCACAATGGAGAGTGCATTCGAAAACAAGGGCTCTGCACGTTCATAATTTCCATTATCTACATACAAATTTGCCAGGGTCACCAAAGTGCGCGCATGATCCAGACTGTTTAATTGATCTAGTTTACTTTGCATTTCAATTGCTTCCAACAACATGGGTTCTGCAATCGTGAAATCACTTAAATAGGAGTAAGCTTTTGCCAATATCGTAAGGTTGTTGGCATAATACATAGTATTTTTCTCTGTTTTATTTTCGAGAATTTTTTTTGATTCTTCAGCCAAATCTCTTGCTTTTTCATAATCACCCAAATCCACCTCGACATTTGCACGAATACACAAACTTAAAGCGTATGCAATAGCAGTTTTTCCAATTGCCTTTTCCTGAATTCCAATTGCTTTTTTTATGTATAAACTGGCACTGTCATAATTCCTTTGGTAATAAAAAAGCCTGGCCAATTCTCCCAGATTTACAGAAAATAAAGAATCATTCTTGTATCGGCCCTTGATGATAAATTTATTGGATTTTAGAAACGACTGCTGCGCCTTTGAGAATTCACCCAAACTTGTATAAGCCTTAGCAACCAGATTCAGACTATTTGCATATTGCATTGTGTCAACATTCAACATATTATCAGAAATATGCTCTAATTGCATAAGTATACGGTCAGCCTCTTCTTTTTTGTTACCAGAAAAGAAATCCTGAGCCATTTTGATTTTCTCCGGAATTTCCTTTACGAGGTTTAATGAATCTTCTTGCTGTGAAAACAGGCCAGCAGAAAAAAGACTTAAACTTATAATTCGGATAGCGCGCGACATATTTTAAATTGAAATCCAAATTTATATGGCCCGATCTGATGCTTTCATGATTTGTAAAAAACAATCAACTTATTTATGGCCGATTTTTTACTCCTACATTGAGATGTTTTAATGCCCTATTGATTTGTATCCTTTAATCCACATTGATACCCGCTTATTTATTCACAATTACTTTCTGAATAATTGACTTTGACTTATCCTTAAGCATAAGATAATATATACCTGATGGCATTTCGGCAAAGTTGAACTTAATATCACCGTATGCAATGACTTGCTGCTTTTTCATCTCTATACCTAAAGAATTATAAAGACTCAAAGCACTATTAGAACTTAATGTTTGATTTATGCTGCATGTAAAAATTCCACTATTGGGATTTGGAAATACTGAAATTACCAAGCTGGACTTATTATCCTCATGAAGACTTGTTATCGTACAAGCTTTAGAATTCAATAGCGATGATCTGAACATGTTAATAGCGGCATTCATTCTGGCGGTCTGCCCGGCAGTAAACATTGCCATACAGCTATCCTCGACATAGTCCATATAATTCATATACATTTCACCATTCGCATCAGATCCACATTTATTGTTTGGGCGTTGTGGAAATACCGGGCAGAATTTATTTTCATCGACAGCAGGAGCCGTATCAGCAACCTTGTCATCACCACATATTTGATCTCCCCAGATATGAATAAGATTCAACCAATGGCCTACTTCATGAGTAGCTGTCCTTCCTTTATTAGCGGTTTCAAAATTTTTTGCACCAGCTGTACCTATGGTTCCGAAGGCTTCATAACGGATTACAACACCATCCTGTTCGGGAGCCATCACCAATTCATCGGGGAAACTTGCAAACCCGAGCGTTTCTCCCTGCATATTTACTACATATATATTTAAATACTGTGTTGGCAACCAATTATCATGCCCCCCTTTTGCTGTTGATTTAATATCCTTTAATGAATTCTCCAACCAGCTGGTCACAGAGGTATACGTCCTTGTAATACCCGAAGTAGGATTACCATTAGGATCAATGGTGGCCAGACAAAACTCAATACCCGCATCGCCAATAAATTTGTGAAAAGGATGCTGAACCGGCAATGAGTCCTTATTCATTAATCGGTAATCCGCATTCAGCACATCCAACTGCGAATACACTTGCCGATCACTGACATTTTCAATGGAATCATGCCAAATGATATGAAAAACAACCGGAATTTTTATAATCTGCTTTTCAGTACGACTCAATGCTGAATGAGCAGCAAGCCATTGCTGAGTTGCAAGTTCATTTTTTATCATCTGATCTTTTAGATCCGGATGTTCTAGCATCCTTTTTTTATGAATTTCCATCGTTACACATTTGGAAGATTGTGCACCCAATGGAAAATAAGTTACTGAAGTGACAATAATAAGTCCTAATTGTAAGATTTTATACATACCCGGTAGTTCGAATTGATGAATGACTTATTGAATTAAAAGTGGAATAGGCAAATATAGCTTTTTATCCTCAATTCTAAAAATCCCAACAGCTAAATATACCCTAAATTTTTTATGCCTTGAATCTGAATTTAAATTGCATTTAATTTAAATCCGGAACTAATCTTATTCGAAGAAATAAGTCGCCAGAAAATCAAAATTCACTCGTGAGATAATTTTCTATCCGAAATACTTCTTCATAACTGCCTGCACTACATGTCTAACCGAATTGAGAAATAAATCAAATTGATGAAGTTAATGAGAACCGGCTGTTGTGTTTTAAAAAACAAGACAAATTTTCTTTTTTAATAGGATATCGACTACTTCTATAATATATAATTTTATCAGGCCGGCAATTTATTCAGGAAACACATTATTGTGATTGGATTTCTATGAAAGTCATTATTTCATTACTCAACCAACACAAATCCGGCCCAATTGAATGGATCAAGGCCATTCTCGCGCAATTGCTTTTGAGCTGCATGAAATGCATTGGGAATTGTCATTTTATTCCCGCCCTTGCCGGGACCTTCGGCTCCCAGCCATTTTCTATAAAAAGTAGTCATTAACAAAGACGTTTGTTTGTCCGGAACCTGCCACAAACTCATTATGAGATATTTTGCACCGGCTATTTTGAAGGCACGTTGCAATCCATACACACCTTCATTACCTTGTATATCTCCCAAACCAGTTTCACAAGCTGACAATACAACCAACTGTGTGTTGGATAAATTCATTTGTGATATTTCATAAGCGGTGAGAATTCCATCTTCCTTTCCTTCCACAGTTTGTTTTCCCTGCCAGGCAGCATTTCCTCCTGCCAGGATTAATCCGGAACGCAACATAGGCTGATCACTTATCTTAAATACCGGCTCCTGACTGCCAACCGCCAACTGAGAACTGCCGGCTTTTTCTTTTGGATCCGGGAAAAAAAATCCGTGCGTTGCGACGTGCAATATTCCTGCAGATGGAGCATTATTTGATCCGATATTTTTAAACGACTCTTCAGTGGCTTCTGAAGCTTTCTCCAATCTCACCTTGATTCCGGCACCCTCGATTATTTTTTCAATCGAATTGACTTCCCGTTCTGTTCCTGCTAAATAATTCCAACTACCTCCACGTAATGTAGCGTTAACTGCATTATTTGATAATTGTCCCCTGGATCTGCTTGCAAGTGAAAGTTCATCAACACGAGCTGTAGAGTCGGTTTCATACTGAATGCCTCCATATAATATCGCTTCGTTATTAATACTTCTGATCTGATCAGGAATCACTAACTGACGAGTACTGTTTAACTGAATCAATTTGTATTTGTCTGCCAGTGTTTCTGTTTCAGTAACCGGAATAGCATCTAAATTAATTCTATGCAACAATCCACTTGGAGAAAAATAAACGGAATTGATTCCTTCAAGATGCATTTCCAACGGTTTCCAGATCATTTCATACAATGACTTTTTAGGCGTCTCCATTGAAACTGCGCCACGACCAGCCAATGTGTACAATCCATTTACATAATCTGATTTGCGCTCCGGTGATGTATGCAAAAGTGAATCAATGGACTTCTCTTCAAACATGGAAATCAATATCGGTTGTTTTACATCCTTCTTTACCAATAACGCCACGTACATGATGCTATCTTTTATCCGTGGAAAGTTCACTTTAAAGTGGACGAATTCAATGGCCGCTTCGTTTTTCTGAAGTGCGTTTTGAACATCCTGCCAATTGACCTGGCGACGGGCCTCTGCATATCCGGATACCATAACGGTAAGTTCCTTTTCTGTTTCGTTCTCTTTCGCTTCCAACTCTGCTACATTGGTTCGTTCATCGATTGGAAGCGCATATTCATTTGCCAAACGGCGACGATAACTTTTCAATTTTAAATAGATCTCTTTGGATTCTTTTGTTGATTCCGCAAGTGTTTTTAAACGAACAGCTGCTGAAAGCAGGAATCCTTTATAAAACAAGGCATGATCATAAGCTATTGAGGCCAGATCGCCTGTGTATAGACAATTTGGCGAATTCGGGCAGGCATAATAAGTACCCAATTCATCTTCTTGATATTGATACGTATCGATAAACTCGGTAAGCTCATGCTCTGAAAGATAGGTGATTGCTTTTAATAACTCCGCTTCGTGCTGTCTGGATACCGTTTTTATAATTGGTATTGCTTCCGCGATTTTTCCCCGCAATACGAATAACTTTGAAAGGACTCTTTGATTTTCAGTGCAATCAGGATGCTCCATTCCAAGCGATTTTTCACGAATTGAATAGGATTTCAATAGCAAGGGTTCAGCCTTATCCAATTGATTTAATTCCAGATAAAAGTTAGCTAGATTAAATATACTCGTTGCATAATCAGGGTGCTCCAAGCCTACTGCAATTTCCCAAATTGATTTTGATTCTAAAAAATAGGCTTCCGATTTTTCATAGTTCGCCATACGATTATATAAAATACCTAAGTTACCCAAAAGATTCGCATATTCCGCATGATTCTTACCATAGATCTTTTCTCTGATTGATTTAGATTCCAGAAACAAAGGCTCTGCTTTTTGATAATTGCCCATTTCCATATATAACGAAGCCAGATTATTCAAGCTCCCGGCATAATCCGGATTGTTTTTACCCAAAAGCTTTTCACGTAAGTTACAGGATTCTAAAAATAAGGGCTCAGCTTTGCCATATACAGCCATATTAAAATAAAGCGAAGCGAGATTATTGAGAACGGAAGCATAATTCTCATTTTCTTTCCCGAACAGATTCTCCCAAATGCCTTTAGCAGCCAGATAAAGAGGTTCGGCTTTTTCAAAAGAGCCCATAAAATTATATAAGTTCGCGAGGTTGTTTAAACTCCACGCATAATCCGTATGGTTTTTACCCAATGTTTTTTCGCGAATTAATTTAGCATCAAGGTAAAGGGGTTCTGCTTTTTCATAAGCACCCATGTTGCGGTAGACGACGGCAAGGTCATTCAAACTCCAGGCATAGTCCGGATGATTAAACCCCCGTATTTTTCCAATAATTTCTTTCGATTTGATGTGCATTGCTTCTGCTTTATCAAACTGTCCCAATGCACTGTATAATTGACCCAAGTCATTCAGAGACCAGGCATAATCCATATTATCTTCACCATTTAAGCGGGCTATTATCGAACTATATTCAAGATACCATTTTTCAGATTTTAAATACTCACCTCTATAAAAATCCAATTTCCCTTTGTTAAAACAACACTTTCCATATGAAATGGAATTTTTACCCAGAATTTCCAGAGTCATTTTCTCGGCATCAGTATTTAACTTTTCAGCATTCTCAAAATCATGCTTTTTAATATAGTTACGCGAAATCTGAATCATGTTGTCAATGGTTTGTACCACAGAAGCAGTATCCACCTGTTGTGCAGCAACTAAACCAGAAATACAAATCCCAATTAAAATAAAAACTGATCTCATCTTGATTTAATTACTCCTAAATATACGGACAAATAAATCCCTATTCTATTTTTCATTCAGGAATTGATTTTTCACAATATTGAACTTACGAGTTGAATATTGAATTTTCGATTATCATCTTCAAGATTATTCCACCAAAACAAATCCGGCCCATTGGTAAGGATCGAGGCCAAGATCGCGCAATTCTTTCTGAGCCGCATGAAATGCATCAGGTATTGCCATTTTATTACCACCTTTGGCGGGATCATCGGCTCCCAACCATTTTTTATAAAAAGTAGTCATCAGTAAGGATGTTTGTTTGTCTGGAACTTGCCACAAACTCATGATCAGATATTTTGCTCCGGCGATTTTGAATGCGCGCTGCAATCCATAGACTCCTTCGTTACCATTTATATCTCCAAGTCCCGTCTCACACGCAGACAATACCACTAATTCAGTATTGGATAAGTTCATTTGTGATATTTCGTAAGCCGTTAGTATTCCATCTTCCTTTCCTTCCGGCATTTGTTTCCCTTGCCAGGTTGCATTACCCCCAGCCATTATCAATCCACTTCTCATCATCGGGTGTTCTGAAATTTTAAAAACCGGATCAGCTTGATCATTTAACAGTTGGTCATTATTATTTTGTTTGACATCAGGAAAGAAATATCCGTGTGTTGCAATATGCAATATTCTGGGTGATGGTTTATTATTTTTTCCTAAATTCTTAAACGATTCCTCCGTAGCATCATACCCCTTTTTTAAATTGGCATGCACACCTGCAGTTTGCATAATTTTTTCAATAGCATTTACTTCTTGTTCTGTTCCCGGGAGATAATTCCAACTACCCCCTCTCAGGCTTCTATCCATGTATTTAAATGACAATTCTACATTTGATCCGGAAGCAACCAATGGTATATTGTTTTGTAATGTTGTATCCTGTTCAAATCGAATTCCACCGAACAACTCTGCATCGTTGTTTACTTTTTTTATTTGTGTTGGAAGAACCAATTGACGGGTGCTGTTAAGTTCAATCAGATTATATCGATCCGCCATTGATTCCGTCTCAGAAATTGGATTTGCTTCCAAATTTATTCTATGTAGCAATCCACTTGGTGAATAGTATATGGTTTTGATTCCACTTAATTCATTTTGTAGTGGTTTCCAAATTACTTCATACAATGTTTTTGCAGAAGTTTCTATACCAACAGCACCCCTGGATGCAATGGTGTATAAATTATTTGCATTATCTTGTTTGCGTCCACCTTTAGAATTAAATAAACTGTCCAGAGATCGTTGTTCAAAAAGGGGAATAAGTAAAGGCTCCTTTTTACCATTACAAAGAATCAAAGCTGCATAATAAATACTGTCGGAGTTCTGTGCATCAGGGTTAATAAAATGTACAAATTCAACTGCGGCTTCGTTTCGCTTTAACCTACGTTGCAGGTCCTTATAGCTTATTTGCTGTTTTACTTCACTAAATCCAGGTATGGTTTGGGCAAGTTCCTTTTCAATTAGGTTTCCCCTTTCTTCAAGTTCAGACACCCTGGAGCGATTTCTATCGGCCAATGGACTGCTGTATTCTTTGGCTAATCTTCGGCCAATAGCCTGGAGTTCCTGGTATTTTCGGGTAGATTCAGCATCTTTCAATGCCAAACGCTTCAACTGGCTAACCGCATTTAACAGAAATCCTTTGTAAAACAAACTATTGTCATAACATGCAGCTATAATGTTTGTCTTGTTGGTTTTATAGGCATACGATAGAATACGGTTTTGACTATTATTAAATTCTCTCAGGTAATTATTCAATTCATTTTCGGAAAGATAATGCATCGTCTTTTCAATCATGGTTTTATGAATACGAGACAGTTCCAAAAGTGAATTTTCAGCCATAACATAATTACCTTGCTGATTGTAAAGTGAAGACAGTTGATCCAGGCAGTTCGTATAATCTTGATGTTCCTTCCCTAAAGTACGTTCCAGAATGGATTTGGATTCAAGGTAAATTTTTTCAGCTTTTTCTAGTTGATTCAATTCCTTGTAGATGTGCGCAAGATTAGTAAGACTATTTGCATAGTTGGGATGCTTTTTACCAAGTACTTTCTCTTTTATATTCAAGGATTTAACAAACAAAGACTCCGCCTTTTGGTACTGGCCTTCCTTTATATACAAGTTGCCATAATTATTGAGACCATCTGCATAATTTTGATTTTCGTTTCCTGTTTTCCGTTCAAGAACTAGTAGCGATTCAATGAAAAACGAGTCAGCTATTTTATATTTCTGCATTTCAACATACAAATTTGCCAGATTGCTTAAAGCATAAGAAAATTCAGGATGATCATTTCCATATAGTTTTTCACAAATATCCTTGGATTCAAGGTACAAGCCCTCAGCTTTTTTGTATTGATGTAAGAAGTAATAAAGATTGGCCAGATTATTCAGAATTCTTGGATACTCCGGAATGTTCCTGCCCAACGAAATTTCAATAATAGATTTTGCATTCAGATAAAGTGGTTCAGCCTTTTCAAAAACACCATATCGGTTATACAAATTCGCAAGACTAAATAAATTCATCGCAAATCTGCTATCATCTTTACCATATAATTTTAACAAAATATCATTTGCTTCAAGTAGTTTGGATTCTGACTTTTCAAAATATCCCATTTGCTCATAAAGAATGGCCAAATATTGTAAACCTGTTACGTAGTCTATATTCGCTTTTCCTGTTTTTTTTTCTTGCCTTTCGAGCATTTCATAATATAGAGGCTCGGCCTTCTCATAATTACCTATATTCATATATAAGATCGCCAGACTTTCTATTGTCCAGTTATAAATCGGATTATCCTTGCCTAATGATTTCAGTTGAATCGCATGAGATTCCAGCAATTGTGATTCTGCCTTCGTATAAAGACCTTTCCTGGAATAAATAATGCTTAAATCAACCAAATTACCGGAGTAGTGAATGTTATCCACACCCATTGTTTTTTTACATATCTTCATGAATTCAAGACAAGTTTTTTCCGCCTTGTCCAAATCACCACTGTCCTTGTAAAGTTCAATCAGTGCTCCCAAAGCGTTTAAATAGTCGACATTTTCTTTGCCGAATTTCTTTTCACGAAAGATCAAAGCTTTCCGAAGGAAGTTTTCTGATTTCTCAAATTGACCTGTTTTTCTATAGATCAGCCCAAGATTATTCAGGCCTAACACGATTTTCATATTCACATTACCAGCTGATTTCTCCCATATTTCAATGGATTTTAAATACCATTTTTCAGCATCAGAATAATTTTTTTTAATATGCATGATCCTCCCATAATTAAAACAATAATTACCGAAAGACACTGATGATAAACCAAATTTTTGCTCTGCAATTTTTCCAGCTTGTTCATTAATTTCTAATGCCTGTTCGAAGTCACCTTTACCGGTGAGTTGCCTGGCATATTGAATAAGGCTATCCACATGACGAATTGCAATCGAGTCTTCAGATTGGGCATGAATAATAACAGGCATTCCAATTAAACATAGAAAATGGATTACAACTAATTTCAACTTACTTCTAGAGTGATTGCCTTCTTTCAACTTAATGAGTAACTCCATTAAATTTGAATTTGCATGATTTTAATGCAATATAATCAGATAAATTGACTTAATTTAAATAACAACTATTAAATTGAGGTCAACTTGATTTTAATCAGATCGATCTTATATTAGCAGCATCCACTTATTCCACTAACACAAATCCGGCCCATTGGTAAGGATCCAGGCCAAGATCGCGCAATTCTTTCTGAGCCGCATGAAATGCATCAGGAATTGTCATTTTATTACCACCTTTGGCGGGATCATCGGCTCCCAACCATTTTTTATAAAAAGTAGTCATCAGTAATGATGTTTGTTTGTCCGGAACTTGCCAAAGACTCATGATCAGATATTTTGCTCCGGCGATTTTGAATGCGCGCTGCAATCCATAGACCCCTTCGTTGCCTTGAATGTCTCCTAATCCAGTTTCGCATGCAGATAAGACCACTAATTCCGTATTGGATAAATTCATTTGAGAAATTTCATAGGCAGTCAATATTCCATCTTCTCTTCCTTCCAATGTAGGTGTCCCTTGCCAGGTTGTATTTCCCCCTGCTAAAATTAAACCGGAACGAAGCATTGGATGATCACTTACCTTAAATATCGGATCATGACTGCCTACTGCCAATTGAGAACTGCCCATTTTCTCTTTTGGATCAGGAAAAAAATATCCATGTGTGGCAATATGAAGAATACGCGGTGAAAGATTGTTATTTGTTCCAATACTTTTAAAATATTCCTCAGATGCATCATATCCCTTTTTTACCTGAACATTTACTGCGGATGATTGCATGATCTTTTCGATCGCATTCACTTCACGTTCGGTTCCAGGCAAATAGTTCCAACTGCCACCCCGCAACCTGGATTCCACCAAATTAAAAGATAGTTCACTTAAGGAACGGGAAGTAATCAATTGTTCACTTTTCTGAGCCGTGCTATCTTTTTCAAACAGAATACCTCCTAGCAAAATGGCATTCTTGTTCTCACGCCTAATTTGATCGGATATAACGAACTGCCGCGTACTGCCCAATTCAATTAAATGATATTTATCAGCAAGTGTTTCTGCTACGGCATCTGCCTGATCAGGAACCGGAATCGCATCCAAATTAATCCGATGCAACAAGCCAACGGGAGAGAAATAAATAGTTTTAATTCCAATAAGACTTTTTTCCATAGGCCTCCATAGTATATCATACAATGGTCTTCCTGAATTTTGCAATGCCACAGCACCACGATCCGATATCTTGTACAATGCATTTACATAATCTGATTTGTGCTCTGATTTGAAATGCAATAATGAGTCCAGCGATTCTTCGTTACAGAGCGGAACAAATTCCGGTTGCGTTTTTCCGGATTTTAAGATCAGGGCTGCATATAAGATGCTGTCTTTTATAGCCGGAAACCGAAGATGAAAATCAATAAACTCTATTGCTGCTTCATCATCTTTCAGTTTATTTCTAAGGTCTTGCCATTTTACCTGTTGTAATTCATTACCATATCCGCTTACAATCTTTACCAGTTCCTTTTCCAAAGAATTTGATTTTTCTTCAAGTTCACCGATGTTTGTCCGCTCGGAAATGGGTTTAGCATATTCAGCTGCCAGGTTCTTGCGTACCTCCTTTAGCTTCATATTGATTTGATTCCCTTTAAGAGAAGTTCGAACCAGATTGTTCAACTTCGATACTGCATTCAGTAAAAACCCTTTATAGAAAAGTATATTTTGATAGGCAAGTTCAGATAGTAGTCCATCCGATACCCTGTGATTATGACGAGTTATCAGATACGAGAATAATTCTTCACTTTTTATCTGATACGTGGCTACATAATTTCTTAGTTCAATTTCCGATAGATACGTTGAAGCTTTAATTAAATTGGACTGATCTTGATTGGCCAATTCCATTAAAACCAAATCCGTTTCAGCATACCGTTTTTGAAATTCATACAAACTGGCAATGCTGGCCAGACCATAAACATAATACGGATGTTGAGTACCTAAGGTTTTTTTCCAAATTGAAATGGCTTGCTGATAAAACGTGTCTGCTTTTTCATATTCACCTTTCATTTTATAAAGTTCACCCAGATTGTTCAGGCACATAGCAAAGTCCGGATGCTCATTGCCAAATGCTTTTTCGAGTATAGATTTTGATTCCAATAATAAAGAATCGCCAACATTCAATTCCCCCATATCTATATAAAGTGTCGCCAAAGTATTTAATAAGCCAAATGCGTACTCAGGATTATCGTTTCTAAGAATATTTTGCCAAATGGGTTTTGCCTGATTACAAATGGATTTAGCCTTTTGATACTCTCTTGTGTCATCATATAAGCTTACGATGTTAATCAGACATGTTGCATAATCTGTATTATCAATGTCTCTCAACTCCTCCCAAATGGATTTTGCTTCCAGATATAGCGATTCCGCTTTCTGATAATTTCCCAATTCATGGTATAGCCCTCCCAGATTGAACAATGTGCTGGCATAATCTGCATGAACTTTACCCAATAATTTCCCGCGTATAGTTTTTGCTTCAAGGTATAACTCCTCTGCATTCTCATACCTTCCCTGAGTTTGATAGAGGACGGCGAGATTATTGAGTATATCGGCATATCTGGTTTGATCCTTTCCGATGTATTTTTCCCACAACATTTTAGCTTCTAGATAATAAGATTCTGCATTATCATATTTTGCAAATTTCAAGTATGTATTTGCCAGAGTTAATAAACTAAATATGGTTTCCTTATGCTCATTGCCAAGAACTGCTTTACAAACGGCATAGGCTTTCAGACTGAAAGAATCAGCCTGTTCAAACTTTCCGCTGTCTGTATATAAAACCGCAATATAATTCAAGCTCAAGGCATATTCGGGGCGCTCTTTGCTAAAGTATTTTTCGAGGATGGCAATGGACTTGAGAAGCCATTTTTCCGATTCATCATAGTTTAGTTTGTTATATAAAATTCTTCCGTGATAAGAACAGGCAATGCCGTAAGTTACAGATTCAAAATCCAACTTATGTATGGAATCATTTTCAACGGATTGTAATAATTTAAGTGCCGGATCATACTCCCCGTTCTCGACTAACTTGTTAACGACTTCAAGGAGGCTATCCGCAATTTTATAGTAACTGGAATCGACTGTCTGACCTGCTAAGCAGAATGTTGTACAGGAAAGTATGATAAATAAATAGATCTTCATTCGCAATGCCTGGGTTTATTACGGAATTCCATTTGGTTTGCTCACAAATTTATGCAATGCATCTAATTAAACAATCTGAAAATGACGAGATTGAATAATTATTTCAATGATTAATGCGATTTCTTGCTAACCTAAGAAAAAAGTTCAACTTAAATTACCGAATAAATTTTAACAATCTTTGATTTGTTCCTGTACCGGTTTTAAAAAAATAAACTCCCGGCTCCAATTCCTCAATTTGATTTTTATTGTTGCTTATTAATTGCCCATTCAGATTATAGATCAAAATCGTTTCTGAATTTTGAATCATTGCCTGCAGATTAGAAAAGCCGGAAATAGTTGTGTTCATCATATTTAATCCCGGTATTTCAGGATTGAAATGGCCGATATAATTTTTACAGGACTTCCAGTAACGACCATACCAGATACAATCTCCTTTCTGAACCTCTACAGTCAGTGTATTATAATAAGGTCCCATCATCATGACGTAGGCTCCGCTTCCTCCGGTTGACCATTTGATTCTGTAATTCGCAGGATTGATCAGTGAACCGTCTGTTTCAAATAAGGCAATTATGTAATTACAGGCATTACTGCAAATAGATTGACAAATGGCTGACGGAAAATTTAAATTGTTGGCAAGATCATAATCATCTTCGCAGGAAGACAAAATAAAATTCAATTCCGCACATGGACCAGAGCAGGACAGATTAGTTGAATCAGTTACATCCCGTTTACAAATGTCGGCAAACTCAATGCTCCTGGGAAGTCCTGGTTTCCATGAATAAATCTTTGAGCTAAGACTGAACTCCCGGTCTGCATTTAAAAGAACCGGATTTTTATTGATCAATGAAATTTCAGGGTAATTACTGTTTTTCTTTACACTCCAGAACAATTCATGAATCCGCGGAACAGGTTGAATTAATTTTCCATAAATATTCAATGCAGCAATTTCGATCATTCCGTTCTTCAAACATGTCTTTCTGATATTGAACGCACAGGTATCGCAAACATGAACAAACACAGGAATGGTATCTACCCGCATACATGCTGAATCAGAAGACGTCACCACATACCTGATAGTAGAATCCGGGCTCGCTTTAGGATTTGGACAATTCACACAACTCAATCCGCTTGATGGAAACCATTTATATTTTACCATCGCATCATAGGTTTTTACTAACTGGATGCTATCACCCAGGCAAATTGTAAATGACACACTATCAAAAACAGGTCTTACAGATCGGATTCGAATATCCCTGGTCAAAGTATCACTGCAGGATTCCCTGGAATGAACGACCAATCTGATTTTTGCAATTCCAGTATCTGTAAATTGGAAGACCGGATTTTGTTCTATTGAATTTTGCTTTAAGGAATGAAGCACGTTTTCCCAATTCCACGAGTCAATGACTGAAAAAGCATCTGTTGATTTATCTTTTATCTTTAGCGTAACCGGAAATGCACAAGGATCCAAGGTATAATCGAAATCTGCTTCAGGTACTGAATTGCAAATCCTGACATTTATTTGAAAATCTCTTCTAATAGTTGAAAGCAATTTTCCGTTTCTGTATTCTTGTACACAATAAGCCACCAGATATTGTGCAACTATATTAACTGCAAAACCGGTCATCAGCCCGGTATGCGAGTCAATCTGTAGAGGCGGAATTCCCCCAATCATATCCTTGGTGGAATAAGGTGCCAAGAAAGTCACCGGAAGATAAGGTGGTGGTGAAGGTATTGCAGGCTGCGGACTCGCCTGGCTTGCCCCAGAATAAGGATCACACATGGCATAGACCAAAGAATCTCCCTCAGCATCATGAGCTTGCAAATTAAACTGTATCGGATGACCACCGCAAACATAAATGGGAGGATATGGACTTAGGCTTGGACTTGAATTGCATACGTTCAAAGCCTCATCCGATATCATCAATGCATATGTAGTACCGACATCAAGCGGACTTCCTATATTCTGAATGGTTTTATTCCGGCAACATCGCTGATACGCCAGTATATAACCCCCGTCTTTGTAAGGAAGGTATAAGGTTTCACGATAAGTTGTGGTATGAACGCATACATCGCCACCAATTATTCCGCAGTTTTTTTTGAGTATCTCATTTAAAGTGTCATCCGGATGGAAAGTCATGGCAAGTCTGCCCGATTTACCCAGATTTGTTTGCAATACTCCTGAACTATCAAAAATGCCGACTGAAGCAGGATTATCGAAAGGCGGCTGACCATTGATACAATCCCTTCGCAGAATCAGGGTGATTTCATATAAATTGTTACCTAAACATCTATAAGTCAGATCTCCCCCGATAATATGCGTAGCTCGCAAATGAGATGTGCTTCCCAGGAAGAAGACCCATAAAAAAGCCAATAAGTAATTCCCTAAAAATTTGAGCATACCTCTTTTGTATTTACTTTTGCAAAATAATCCTTTTTGACAAATTGCGTTGGAATGAATCCTTTTGACAAAATGATCAGCATCAAATTAATAAGACCCTTTAAATGTCAATTTCGTTGTCATGGTCTGAAAAGAAATGTATCCTGAAAAACCAATGTCCATTATTGGTTTTTCCTACTAATTTTTTTCCTATTGAAACTTAAAATTTTAACATTCTAAAATAACCTTAACAAAACCATCTGATGAAATTAATCGCCAATTTATTCTTTCTATTCTGTACTTCTGCTTTGTTAATAGCTCAGGAATCCGACCTGGTTCAATTCACGATATTACAATTTAATGATTTTTATGAAATAGCTCCAATGGACAATGGGAATTCCGGAGGTGCCGCACGGATCGCTACCATTCGTAAAAAATTGCTGGCTGAAAATCCAAACACATTAACTGTATTATCCGGTGATTTTTTAAGTCCGACTTTATTGGGCACATTGAAATTTGAAGGAGAACGGGTCAATGGCAAACACATGGTCGAAGTATTAAATAAAATGGGTGTGGATCTGGTTACATTCGGCAATCACGAATTTGACCTCGATGAATCTTCTTTACAAAAACGCCTGAATGAATCAACCTTTGACTGGGTCTCAAGCAATGTAATTCATTTAAATAATGACACAGCACAACTGTTTACACAAATGCGTAACGGTGTAAAGACCGATATTCCTAAAAACCGAATCATTCGTTTTACAAACAAGCAGGGAAAAGAAGTGAGAATCGGTATTGTGGCTCCCTGTCTTGCAGCCAACAAAGTGAAATATGTTCACTACGATGATATTTTTGAAACAGTGAAATCTGAAATTCAAAAATTAAAGGACAAGGTGGATATCATTATTTCGTTGAGCCATCTCAACAAAGAAGATGATTCCAAAATGGCTAAATTATTTCCGGATATTAAGCTTATCCTTGGCGGCCATGAACATGAAAATATGAAATTTGAAGTTGGAAATACAATCATCACGAAAGCAGATGCCAATGGAAAAACGGTATACGTACACCGGATTAGCTACAACACAAAAAACAAAAAAACAAACATCAATTCCAGCCTGGTAAAAGTAGATCAAACCATAACTCCGGATCCTGAAGTCAATCAGCTTGTTGAAAAATGGATTGCCATTGAATATAAAATTATCCGTGAAATGGGTTTCAATCCGGAAGAAGTCCTCACGACATTACCTCAACCTCTTGATGCCAGAGATCTTACCTTACGCAACAAACCGGCAGCATTCGGCGAATTAATCTGCAAAGCATTTACCAAAGGAACTTCATTAACCCATTGTTCCATTATGAACTCCGGAAGCGTCCGCGTGGATGATTTTCTTAAAGACAAACTATCCCAATATGATATCCTTCGTTCATTGCCATTTGGAGGAAGTGTGATCGAAGTCGATATGCGAGGTACGCTGCTCAAAAAAATCTTGGACGCCGGATTCGCTAATACAGGTTCAGGAGGATTTTTACAATGGGATAAAGTAAGCCGCAATCCAGATGGCAAATGGTTTATTTCCACGGAATTGCTGGACGAAATGAAAACGTACCATGTCGCCATGAATGACTTCCTGCTCACCGGACTCGAATCCGGATTGGAATTCCTGAAAAAAGGCCACCCGGATATCATCATCTATTATCCTGCCCGCAAAGATGATCCGGAAGATTTAAGAAATGATCTACGCATGATGGTCATTGATTATCTGAAGAAGGGAGGAAGATGATATGAGATTGGAGTTGAGTGATGAGTGATGAGTGATGAGTTAGGAGTTAGGGGTTAGGAGTTTTTAGTGACAATGAAGGCTGTAGTTGTTGCAAGTTTGCAAATAGCATGTTGTTGCAAGTTTTATGTTGTTATTGCAATTTTGCAACTTGCAACTCCCCATAATCGTTGTTGCAAGTTTGTAACTTGCAACTTCTCATTCCACAAGACACACACTTCTCATAACCCTGTTGTTGCAAGTTTGCAACTTGCAACTCCCCATAATCGTTGTTGCAAGTTTGTAACTTGCAACTTCTCATTCCACAAGACACACTGTTGTTGTTGTTGCATGTTTGCACATTTTGTTGTTGCAAGTTTATAATTTGAAACCTACCATCCCGTTGTTGCAAGTTTGCAACTTGCAACTTCTCATTCCACAAGACACACTGCTGTTGTTGTTGCATGTTTGCACATTTTGTTGTTGCAATTTTGCAACTTGCAACTCCCCATAATCGTTGTTGCAAGTTTGCAACTTGCAACTTCTCATTCCACAAAACACACTGTTGTTGCAAGTTTGCAACTTGCATTTTGTTGTTGCAAGTTTGCAACTTGCAACTTCCCATTCCACAAGATACAATTCAAAATAAAGAGCCCATGACTTACGTCATGGGCTCTTTATTCTAACTGGTTAATTGATTAAACTGCGTGGTTGATATCCAATCTGACTAATGATACATGATTGAACATATTCCGGTTGCAGAATTACTTGTCCTGCTGTGAAAAAACTCTTTTCAGCAAATCAGATGTTCTTGAAGCGAGATTATGGCGGATGTCTTTTTCTTCTTCCGCAATTTTTTTGAATAGTCCTTCCAGCGCCTTATTCGTTACATAGTCGGACATATCGGGATTGGCTTTTTTGACAAATGGAATTTGATTGTACTGGCTGACCGCGGAAGACCACAACTGAAGTGCACCTACTTTTTCCAAGGATTCTGAAATAACAGGTTTAAATTCGTTGTAAAGGGCCTGATTGGTTGTTTTATGCAGATAGGTTGTTGCAGAATTATCCGCTCCTTTCAAAATATTCCATGCATCTGCAATGGTCATTTGTTTGATCGCGCTTAGAAAAATAGGTTTTGCCTTAACCGCTGCATCTTCAGCAGCACGATTTAATTTTTCCACCACATCATCTTCAATGGAGTTAAATCCCGGAATAACTTTCAATTTATTACAAACTGATTTTGCGTCATCCGGCAAACTTATTTTATAAATACTTTTAAAGTAACCATCTTTCTGCGACAACAGATCCGAACCTTTACTGGTGCCATTTGACAGCGCTTCTTTCAATCCGGCAGCAACATCTTCTGTACTCAAATCTGTTTTGATTACTTTCTTAAGTAATTTATCAAACTGCGCATTGCAGGAAGAAAACAAGACCACGGAACAAAAGGCAATGAAAATGAATCTCATACTTTTTTATTTTTTAGACCACAAAACTAAGCGATTTGGCAGTGGAGTATGGTTAAAACTTTGTGAAAAGAAAAGGCAATAGGCTTTGGGTATTTAGGTCTTTAGCGGTTTAGCGGTTTAGTGGTTTAGGTGATTAAGTAATGGATTATATTGAAATGATGATGGGTAATGGATTAATTGATTTCCCGTACAACCATTCAAAAAAATTCTAAGGACATCGCTTCTCTATAGCCTACAGCCTAAACAACTACTGCCTCTAATTTAATCCTACAGCTTATATATTTTCATCGAAAATTTAAATAAGTCCTCAGGGATAGTAATTTTACGCCCGATTTGAAAGCAATTAGACTTTTAAAACCACATGGGATCAGCAAGTCAGATTCATAAACCCAGTGTCGCTGGGTTATTGATTACTTTAGGAATTATTTTTGGCGATATAGGAACATCACCACTTTACGTGATGCAGGCCATTACCAAAGGCAAACCCATTTCGCCGGAGCTGGTCTTAGGCGGTGTGTCCTGTGTTTTCTGGACCCTGATCATTTTGACCACAATCAAGTATATCTATCTGGCGCTCAACGCAGATAATAATGGGGAAGGCGGCATTTTCGCTTTGTATGCGCTGGTGAGACGATACAATGCAAAATGGGTGATTTACCCGGCGATCATCGGTTGCGCAACCCTAATTGCGGATGGATTTATTACCCCGCCGATTTCGATTTCTTCTGCCGTGGAGGGATTGAATATCTTATACCCTAACATCAAAACAGTACCTATAGTCATAGGAATTATCATTGCCATTTTTACATTTCAGCAAGTGGGTACTCAAACTGTGGGTACGACTTTCGGACCCATCATGCTCGTTTGGTTTTTGATGATTGGCGCTTTGGGATTCTGGCAGATTCAACTCCATCCGGAAATATTGAGAGCCCTGAATCCAAAACATGCATTTGATTTGCTGGTACATTACCCGCAGGGATTCTGGCTGTTAGGTGCAGTTTTCCTCTGTACTACCGGAGGAGAAGCATTATATTCTGATTTGGGTCATTGTGGAAAATTTAATATCCGGATAAGCTGGTCTTTTGTATTATTCTGTTTGATCTTTAGCTATTTCGGTCAAGCCGCATGGTTGCTTGCCAATATGAATGGACAATCGCTAGCCCCGGGTCAACGGATTTTTTACGACTTGATGCCAGCCTGGTTTTTGCCTATGGGAATCGTCATTTCCACTGCTGCAACAATCATTGCCAGCCAGGCTTTAATCAGCGGAGTTTTTACACTCGTGAACGAAGCCATGAAATTGCATCTTTGGTTCAGGACCAGAGTGAATTACCCGTCCCAATTAAAAGGACAGATTTACATACCCAGCATCAATTGGTTCTTAATGATAGGCTGTATCACCGTTCAGCTGATCTTTCAAACATCTGAAAACATGGAAGCCGCGTATGGTCTGGCCATCATTATTAATATGCTGATGACCACCATGTTGCTGAGCTATTATTATAAAATACGTTTTCACAAAACCTGGTTGGGCCTCACCCTGTTGTTTTTTTATCTCTGTTTCGAAACCATTTTCCTCATTTCCAATGCCGACAAACTTGCACACGGTGGTTGGTTTACACTTACTCTTACATTGATTTTCGCAACAATGGTGTTTGTATTGTACAATGCTCAAAAAATACGCGACAAACATACCCGCTTTGTTGAGATCAAGGATTATATACCAATTCTGAAAGATTTGCAGGATGATACTTCGATTCCCAAAGAAGCCAGTCACCTGGTTTATCTTTCCATGTCGGATAACAAATCCCTGATCGATTCGAATATCATGTATTCCATCTTGCGCAAGAAACCAAAACGGGCCGATGTTTACTGGTTTGTGCATGTTCAGATTCTCGATGAACCGTTTACAAAATCATTTCACGTGGATACCATCGTACCTAAAGAAGTGTTTTTTGTACAACTGCGGTTTGGTTATAAAGTCGAACACCGTGTGAATTCGATGTTTCGCGAAATTGTCGAACAAATGGTAGCAAGTGGTGAAGTGAGCGTACAAAGTCCATATCCTTCTATACGCAAGTACAACATTAATGCAGACTTTAAATTTATTCTTCTGCATACACGCGTTTCAGCTGATACAGAATTATCCGGATTCGAGCAGTGGGTGGTACGCACATACCGCATGATTAAGAAAATAAGTTTGCCGGCAATGGATGACTTCGGACTGGAAATGTCGAATGTCGAAGAAGAAATCGTTCCAATACTCGTTGGCCCTAAAGCAGAAATGCATTTAAAGAGAGAGCGATAGGCACATTTTCATGCACTAACCAATTTCATTCAATCAAAAGTTGTCTTGTAATTCAGTAAACCGGAATTATTTCAATCCAAACTCGTTTTTGATCTTTCTGACGTAATCCAGTTTTTCCCAGGTAAACAATTCGACATTCATTGTTTTTTCATTTGGCTTACCTGCATTAAACGTCTTACTCACTACTTCATTTTTTCTTCCCATGTGTCCATATGAAGCCGTTTCAGAATACATCGGAGTGCGAAGTTTCAATCGTTGTTCGATCGCATACGGACGAAGATCAAAAATCTTTTCAATTTTTCTTGCAATCTGTCCATCGGATAATTGCACCTTGGAAGTGCCGTTGGTATTGACGTACAGACCACAGGGTTTTGCTACACCGATTGCATACGACACCTGCACCAATACTTCATCGCATAGACCAGCTGCTACCATATTCTTTGCAATATGCCTCGTTGCATAGGCTGCAGAACGATCCACTTTGGAAGGATCTTTTCCGCTGAATGCGCCGCCGCCATGTGCTCCTTTGCCACCATAGGTATCCACGATGATTTTACGTCCCGTTAATCCGGTATCTCCGTGAGGTCCGCCGATCACAAATTTTCCGGTGGGATTGACATGATAGGTAATTTCTTTATTGAATAATTTGCGAAGTTGCGATGTCAATTTCCGTTTTACCCTAGGAATCAGAATGTTGATTACATCATCTTTGATCTGTTTCAACATTTGCTCATCTGCCCGCTGTGCTGCATTAGCCGAACGTCCGGGCTTCACAAAATCATCGTGTTGTGTAGAAATTACAATGGTATCAATCCGGATGGGTTTGTTATTGTCATCATATTCAATAGTAACCTGTGATTTTGCATCAGGCCTTAAATATTTCATCACTTTGCCTTCTCTTCTTATTCTCGATAATTCTTCCAGTAACATGTGCGCCAGACTCAAAGGCAATGGCATATAATTTTCTGTCTCATTAGTAGCATAACCAAACATCATACCCTGATCACCTGCACCTTGTGCTTTTGCCCTGGATTCAAAACTTTGCTTTTTAACCTTGCGGTCTACTCCCCTGTTGATATCAGCGGATTGCTCGTGTATAGCTGAAAAAACACCACAGCTGTTGGCTTCAAACATATATTCAGATCTGGTGTATCCGATTTTGCGAATGACTTCTCTTGCAATTTCCTGCACATCCAGGTAAGCTTTTGATTTGACTTCTCCTGCTAATACCACCTGGCCGGTTGTTACTAATGTTTCACAGGCTACTTTAGATTCTTTGTCATAAGCTAAAAAATGATCGATCAATGCATCTGATATCTGATCTGCTACTTTATCCGGATGGCCTTCGGATACTGATTCTGAGGTAAATAGATAGGACATTTGTTTGTTTTGATTAATTATCGCGCAAATATAAGTAAAAGGCTTTAGAGTATGGGTGGAGGGGGATTAGACTGTAGGGGTTTAGGTGGTAGGTGTTTAGGAGGTAGGTAATTAGGTAGTAGGAATAGAGACTGTAGCGGAATAGGTTGTTGGGATTTTGGTGGTAGGGGTTAAGTAAGTATTATTGAAAAGACACTGATTAATTCAGAAGTGGACTTATTAAACCAATAGATTAATTGTCTGTAAACTAAAAAGCTAAATAACTAAAAAACTAAACACCTTCCTTCCTTCCTTTTTCCAGGCAACTCACTGCCTGCTTTTCTCGTAAGAAGATTAATCGAGTTGTTAATTGTTTTTTAATTTTACGAAAAATCATAAATATGGGAAGTATAAAACCGTATTCCGGGTCTTTTGGTAAACCAGAGTTAATTCATTTGCTTCGAAGAACGCTCTTTGGAGTAAGTAAGTCAGATCTGAATTATTTTAAAGGACGTAGTTTGAATCAGGTTGTCGATCAATTGATACCGGCAACCCCTAATTTGCCCGCTCCACCAGTCAGGGCATACTACAACAATGCAGATCCGACGAAAGACAATATAGAAAAAGTGGGAACTGTTGATCAGGTGAAATGGGGTGAAACCTGGGTAAACACACCTTATCAAACCAACTTTGCAGCCAACCCTTATGGTTACCGGGGCAACAATCTGAAATACTGGATGACCGGTATGCAGTTATCTCAGGATCGTTCTGTTTACGAAAAAATGGTGTTGTTTTTCCAAACCCTCCTGGTTACCGAAAATTCCGTTGTTGAAAATCCACATTCGATGTACTTAACTCACACATTGTACAGAAAATATGCAATGGGTAATTACAAACAACTCATCAAGGACATTACACTTGATCCGGGTATGTTGAGATACCTCAATGGACAGTTGAATACAAAGTCTGCTCCGGATGAAAACTACGGCAGAGAATTACAGGAATTATTCACTGTTGGCAAAGGTCCCGGTTCCGGATATACAGAAGATGATGTCAAAGCAGCTGCAAAAGTATTGACCGGCTGGAATGTAATATCCAGTGAAAAAGTAAACAATGTCACCATGAATATCATCCCGAAAAGGGGTTTCAATAAAAACAATCATGACACAAACACAAAAACATTTTCTGCCTTTTATGCTAATACGCAAATTAAAAACGATACCAGCATAACTACATTTCCAAGCCCGTTTGGTTCCATTGAAGAATACCGGGCATGGCTGGAAATTGATCAGTTGATTGAAATGATTTTTAATACGGACGAACCTTCAAGATATATCTGCAGAAGATTGTGGAATTACTTTGTGTATTACGACATCACCCCGGAAATTGAATCAGAAGTTATTGAACCCTTAGCTGAGTTATTCAGACTTCACAAAAATGATCCCGATCAACTTCAGATTGTTTTGAAAGCTTTATTTAGTTCTGACTATTTTTTCAAATCCGAACACAGAGGCTGTATGATTAAAAGTCCCACGGATTTTAATGTTGGAATGTTTCGTCAATTCGAATTTCCACTGCCAAACGACTCTAAACTGGAAGCTCAGTATGCCATGTGGAACCAGGTGAGAAGTTATGTGTTCAATGCAGGACAGGACATCAATGATCCACCGAACGTTGCAGGTTGGCCTGCCTATTATCAATCGCCTTCATTCCATGAAATCTGGCTGGATACTTCTACTTATCCTCAAAGAAAATCAGCTTATGAAAGTGTTGCAAAAAATAATTACGCATTTAGTTTTGCCGATGCAACGAAAGTTTACGATGGCGTAAACAGTCCATCCTATAAATTCGCCGTTAAAATGAATTTTGTGGATTTTGTCAAACGATTTGAAAATCCATCTGATCCCAATTCATTGATAGACGAAGCGGTCGAATTACTACTGGGTGGCACCGTTTCACAAGGTGTAAAAGATCAATTGAAAACAACCTACCTTCTTTTAGGTCAAAGCACTGATTATTATTGGACTGATGCCTATGAAGTTTATCTTGCAAATCCGAATACAACTGATCCTGAATCCAAACGGGTACCTAGTATGTTGCAGGATTTATTTACCTACCTGATGTCTGCAGCTGAATATCATCTTTGTTAATTTTCAAAACCTCCATTAATTAAAAATATATGAAAAGAAGATCGTTTTTACAATCTGTTCCTGTAGCAGTAGGAGGAATTACTGTTACTGCTTATGGCTCTAGTCCTCTACTTGAAGCTTTAAGCACTTCCCTGTCCGATACCGATCGCGTCTTGATTATCGTCCAGTTAAATGGTGGTAATGATGGATTAAACACATTAATACCATTGGATCAATACGCATCGCTTACTTTGTCCAATATTCGTCAGAACATTCTGATACCGGAAGACAAAGTATTAAAGTTGGGAGGAACCAATGATGCAACAGGATTGCATCCATCCATGACCCGCATGTATGATTTATACAACAATGGAAAACTAAGTATTATCCAGGGAGTTGGTTATCCAAAATTCAATTATTCTCATTTTCGCGCTACGGATATCTGGATGTCAGGATCAGATTCTGACAAATACGTTTTTTCCGGCTGGGCAGGTAGATACCTTGGTTATGAGTATCCGAATTATCCGGTTGGATTTCCAAATTCTGTAATGCCCGATCCTATTGCAATACGCATTGGAGGCAATGTACTGGGATTGGAAAATCAGGGAGTACCCATGGCGGTTTCCATTACCAACACAAATGATCCACTAAATCTTACTGGCAGTTTATTTCAGGATGCACCTGGCAATAATTATATGGGAAAGGAGATTGCCTTCATCCGCGAAGTTCAAAGACAAACAGACAAATTTGGAGATTCGGTAAAAGCAGCAGCTGATTTAGGAAAAAATGTTTCCAGTTTATATCCGAAAGCTTCTTCAGATCCGGGTTATTTACTCGGAACTCAAATGGCCATTGTTGCCAAACTCATCAGTGGTGGAATAAAAACGAGAATATTTTGGGTGAATACAGGAGGATTTGATACGCATTCTGCTCAGGTAAATTCTGCCGATCATACGGCAGGTACGCATGCGAATTTATTAAAAGGAGTTTCCGATGTCATTGGCGCATTTATGGATGATGCCAAACTGCAAGGTTTTGAAGAGCGAATTATGGGTATGACGTTTTCTGAATTTGGAAGACGGATTATATCCAATGCATCAGGCGGTACAGATCATGGAGCTGCACAACCCATGTTTATTTTTGGAAGCAAAGTCGTTGGCGGCGTACTTGGAAAAAATCCAACCATCGATCCTGCTTCAACAGTAAATTCAAATCTACCCATGCAGTACGATTTCAGATCTGTGTATGCATCCATACTTGGAGATTGGTTCTGCGTGGAAGATGCGGCTCTGGATCAAATCTTATTGAAGAACTTCCAAAAACTGCCCATCGTTGCTCCGGGTAGTTGTATTCCCACATCTGTCCATGAACAAAATAAAGAGCTCGGTGAAAACCTGGTGTATGCTTATCCGAATCCATTCGTGCAATCGACTAAAATTAAATTTGAAACCTATGGTGGTCATACGATGATTCAAATCATCAACAATGAAGGAAGCGTGATCAAGACACTGGTCGATAAAGAATTGCAAGCCGGCAAGTATGACGTTGCCTGTGATCTTGAAGATGCAGCAGCCGGAATCTACTATGTCAGAATTCAAAACAAAACACTGCAACAAGTCAAGACCTTGATGAAAGTAAACGGATAATAATATTAGATTTCGATTATTTATTTAAACCCTGGTTGTATTGACCAGGGTTTTTTATTTACAATTCAGTTATGAAATAAAAATCATAACCGCAAAGACGCTAAGCCTTCGCAAAGGACGCAAAATTCAAGATACTAATTCCTCCTTCTTTGCGCTCTTTGCGTTCTTCCTTCGCGACTTTGGGTTAAAACAAAACAATTTGCAGTGTACGGATAAATTAATGCGTTTATTTCTTTGCATTTGATGCTGCCTTACTATGTGTAAGAAATCATAACCGCAAAGAAGCAAAGTTTTCGCAAAGGACGCAAAATTCAAGATACTAATTCCTCCTTCTTTGCGCTCTCTGCGTTCTACCTTCGCGACTTGCGTTAAAACAAAACAATTTGCAGTGTACGGATAAATTAATGCGTTTATTTCTTGGCATTTGATACCGCCTTACTATGTGCAAGAAATCATAACCGCAAAGACGCAAAGCTTTCGCAAAGGACGCAAAATTCAAGATAATAATCCCTCTTTCTTTGCGCTCTTTGCGTTCTTCCTTAGCGACTTTGCGGTTAAAAGAAATTTGTCTGGAGTGCTAGCATAAATTAATGCATTTATTTCTTTGCATTTGATACCGCCTTACTATGTGTAAGAAATCATAACCGCAAAGAAGCAAAGCTTTCGCAAAGGACGCAAAATTCAAGTTAATAATTCCTCCTTCTTTGCGCTCTTTGCGTTCTTCCTTTGCGACTTTGCGGTTAAAAAATATTCCGGAGCACATAAATAATCTCAATCGCTCAATTTGAATTTTATCGGAAGGGTATATGTTTCTTTTCTTTTATGATGGTTCTGTTCACCCGGTATCCAATTCGGCATTAGATTTAAAACTCTCAGAACCTCCTTATCAAATTCTTCCCCAAGACTTCTCAGTACTACTTTGTCGTGAATACTGCCATCCTCATAGATTTCGAATCTTACATAGGTAGTTCCTTGAATTTTGTTTTTCCTTCCGTTTTCAGGATACTTGATATTCTTTCCAAGAAATTCCATCAATTCTTTTTCACCCCCGGGAAAATGAGCCTGAACTAAATTGATTCCATTCGCAATATTACTATTTGCTATTGTTGTATCCGTTTTATTATTTATGGGAGTTAAAGAAATTCTACCTTCATTTTCATTTCGCTCTTTGTTAATGATATCATCTGCTTTTGATTTATCTGCTTCCTGATTCAGGTAGGTGCAGGCAATAAAAAGAAACGGAACTAAAGCCAGGTTGAAGTACCTTATTCTGCTTGATCTTTTAAAGAGCATCATAATTCTGGATTTAATAGGTGAATAATAAAAAGGATGAATGATAGCCGAATGCTTATTTGGTTTTTGTGCAAAATGCATCAAAATGCCGGAATAGGTTTCCTCACTGGAATATCTGACGGCTACTTGATCTGCCTCATATTCATGAATCAGCAGTAATTCCTTTCTGAAAAAATACAAACAGGGATGAAAAGGAAAAAAGATATCCAGGAATTTCAAAAGAATCAGATCATAATAATGTTTGCTCCGAATATGCGTGAGTTCGTGTGCAACAATAACATCCATGATCTTTTGATCATTAGCCAATTTCTTTGGCAACACGATAGTATTCAAAAAACTAAAGGGTTGATCACATACATCAGAAAATTGCATAAATGTATTCCGATCAATTTTTTCTCTGGTTTTTGTCATTTTTGTCAAAACCATAAATTCACGAATAGCTTTGTATGCTCTAAACAGAACGATAATAAAATATCCAATCAACATCGGTATGAATACCATCTGAAAGCGATCCAATTCTTTTGCACGATCTGCTGTAATTATTATTTCCTGCAATGTGTATGGAATTGACAATATTCCATTATGAGCGGGCAGCATTTGTTCAAACCAAAATTCAGGTAATATTGGAATGATCAATCCTGCAAGTAACGAACCCAGGATATACCACCGGTTGAATCGATGATAGGTTTGATTTCTATAAAGAAGGTAAAAGGACAACAACAAAATAGTCCAGATCGTTGTGAGCTGAATGAGAAAGAGTATCATTTTTTTCCGGATTTAGATTTTAATTGTTTGATGAGTTCTGCCAATTCATTATCGTCCATATGCTCTTCTTCAACCAGGTATGAAACCATGGTGCTGGGCTTGTTTCCAAAATAATTTTTGATCATCTTGCGCAATTCATTCATGGAGTACTTCTGCTTACTGATCAATGCGCTGTATTCATAGGTTTTACCATAGACCTTATAACTCAAAAATCCTTTGTCAACCAGAATCCGTAAAAATGTAGAAACCGTGGTCTGCGCGGGGAGCTCCGAAGGCTTTTTGCTCTGCCTGTAATACTCCATAATATGTCCGATCGTACAAGGGCCCAGCTTCCAGATCACCTGCATAATGGCCTCTTCACCTGTAGTCAATGTATTCATGTAAATCGCTTGTACTGCAAATTTACAACAAATCTGGTTTTGTAACTAATATTTTAGTTATTTAACTAAATAATTTTTATCATTAATTTGTAACCGGCATCCATCGGATTCAGTAACTAGTTCTGAATTAACCTTTTAAAACAATACATGCACCTAAAACAAAGCACTATTTTGTTCCCGGATACATATAAACCTTTAAGCTAAAATCATGTTCTGTTTCCATCGCTCCTTTCACAAATCACTATAAATGGATTTTTTGTTTAATACAGATATCTGGATTGGCTTTATCACACTGGTCACTTTGGAAATAGTTCTGGGGATTGACAATATCATTGTACTCGCCATACTAACCAATAAGCTTCCGGAACATCAGCAGGAAAAAGGCCGTCGTCTCGGACTTTCCCTGGCATTATTCAGCAGACTGGCATTGCTTGCTTCAATATTCTGGGTAATGAGTTTGACACGTCCGTTATTTGTCATCTGGAATTACGAATTATCAGGCAGGGATTTAATTCTTTTCGGTGGAGGCTTGTTCCTTATATTTAAAAGTGTGACGGAGATTCATGGCAATCTGGAAGAAGCAGGACGGGACGATAAAGAATTCAAAAAGAAAATTGGTTTTGCTTCAACGATTGTACAAATCATATTAATTGATATAATTTTTTCATTGGACTCAGTGATTACGGCCGTCGGAATGGTGAATCATCTGGGAGTAATGATGGCTGCTGTTGTGGCAGCAGTTGGCGTTATGTTGTTTTTATCCGGTCCCATTGCCCGGTTCATTAAAAAACATCCGAGCATTAAAATATTGGCCTTATCGTTTCTGATTATGATTGGTACAGCATTGGTTGCAGAAGCACTGGATTTCCATTTTCCAAAAGCGTACATCTATTTTGCAATGGCTTTTTCTGTGGCAGTGGAGTTTATCAACATTCGCATAGGGACCAGATCCAAACGTTAAATTTTAGTTCCGTTATAGTAAATCGATTTTCAACCATCCACTGGTGAGAACCGTTCACCTTATCAACCCAAGAATTTTAGTAAATCAGATGTGCATGAAAACAGTATGAACTGAATAGTCACTCACCCACACGATTATCAAACTATCGAAATCAAATCAATTTACCGGCACTTTATGATCAAACCACTTTCAGCCTGAATTTATTTTTACATTTGTGAATGCTCAAATGGAATACAAACTATCTTCTAACCTCCCTTATCTTAGTTATCCTTTCACTGCATCAGTACTTTAATCCATTTCACATAGACTGGATGGCATTGAAAGTAATTCACGTTGGTATCCTGATGATTAGTTTATGGATTCTTGAAGTGATGCCAATGCCCGTAGTCGCTTTATTGCCGCTGATTATTTTTCCATTGTGGAAAATCAATTCAATACAGGAAACCGCAAAGAATTATGCTGATCCGATTATCTTCTTATTCATGGGAGGATTTTTTATTGCACTTGCAATCGAAAAATGGAATTTACATCAGCGCATTGCTCTAAATATACTAAAGAAATCAGGAAGCAACGGAGATCAGGTTCTTTTTGGATTTATGTTATCTACTTTCCTGGTCAGTATGTGGATCAGCAATACAGCAACAACGATGATGATGTTTCCGATTGCATTATCTATTATCAAAGTCATGAGTCATACCTATTCCGAAACCAAGCTTCGGAATTTTTCCATTTCGCTCATGCTGAGTATTGCGTATGCCTCCAATATCGGCGGATTGGCTACAATAATCGGCACACCTCCAAACACTGCATATGTAGGCTATATGAATGACACCATGCATGCAGAAATATCATTTTTACAATGGGTGCTCATTTGTTTCCCCATTGCCATATTGATTTTATTAGCCTTGTATTTTGCATTCACGAAATTCCTGTTCCCCAATCATATCAAACATCACGCAGAAACAGAATCATTCATCCAAACTCAATTGAGTAAACTGGGTTCATGGTCAGGTGCCGAAAAAAGAGTGTTTGCAATATTTCTTGCAACCGCATTTTTATGGATCACAAAAGACCTGATTATTAAGCTAACTAATCTGCCGTTGAATGATACGATCATTGCACTGTTTGCAGGAATAGCATTATTTGCAATCCCGGCCGGTGTGAAAAGTACAAACCAGGATTCCTCACCTGACTTCGAAGATGAAAGCAGTCCATCCGTTGTGAATTTGCTGGAATGGAAGGATACAAAAAATATGGCCTGGGGAATACTGTTGTTATTTGGTGGTGGATTGGCATTGGCCAAGGAACTGGAAAATGCAGGTGTCATGAAAATGATCGGAAATGGAATTTCAGCCTATGCACCGGATAATCGTTTTCTGCTGATACTTCTGGTAGCTACCGTTTCGATTTTCTTAAGTGAAGTGATGAGTAACATAGCTCAGGTCATTGTCATGGCTCCAATCCTAACTTCAGTTGCAGTGGCTATGCATATTTCACCGGTTATCCTCGGCATACCCATGACCCTTGCAGCCAGCTGTGCGGGAATGTTGCCCATGGGAACACCCCCAAACGCTATCGTCTATGCAAGTGGGAAAATTCCCTTAAAGCGAATGCTGAAAGCCGGCTTTGTTTTGAATTTGATCAGTATTATTATCATCAGTATTTTCTGCTACATCCTTATTGATCTTGTCTTATAACGAAAACATCTGACCAGCACCCTGACTATGGTTAGTGTTTTAATAAATGGTCCTTATTCCCATATTGATCCGCGATGTTTTAAGCAAACTTATTTTTATTAAGTTAAAACCAAATGCGTCAGATGTAACCTGCAATTTATTTTTAACATCACTTTTTCCATATAAAATGACTTATCTTCATACAACATTTTTGCCTTTTAAAGTCTCTATCCATTATGAAAAACCTCATTAAAGGCATTGCAGCTTTACAATTATATTTATCTGTTTGTACCCCAATTCAACACGCAATTGCTCAATGTTCTCTGCCTCTGTCGGAGACCTGCATGGAATCAAGTGTATTCTGTTCTCTGAACCAACTCAACGGAGCTTTTTGTACAAATGGCAGCAGCGTGCCCAGTCCGTGTTCACCACTCTGCTCTCAGGGTGGAGCGTCCAACGGCACATCCTGGTGGGGTTTTGTGTCACAGGGTGGCCAGGCTACCTTTACCCTTCATGTAGGCAATTGTACCAAACATAATGGCGTGCAATGGGGCATCTGGGGAGATTGCGTTTGTGGTGAGGAAGTGCTTTGCAGATCCATACCCTGTGTACCTCAAAATTCGAGCGATGTCGCATCTGCTAATTTAAAACCTTGTAAAACGTATTACCTGTGGCTGGATGGTTGCAATACTGACCAGTGTGATTTTACCATCAATACTTCGGGAGGCGCTGCTCCCACTCTTGCACCCTTAGGCTTTATTAATAATCAGTCTAACATGATCATTGAACCCGTTTGTTACGGAGTTTGCGATTTCCTATTATTTGTAAATCCTCAACCCGGTGGTTGCGAGCCGACCTATGTCTGGACTTTGGATGGAACTGAACTGGAAGGACATTCAAGCCAGGTAAAAACAGATTTTCCGGATTACGGCGATTTTAAAGTTTGTGTTACCGCATTTATCGGCAATCCAATCAGCGGTTCTGTTTGCACGAAAGAAGGACCTCGATGTGCGACTGTTAAAGTAAGGCCGTTGCCTTCCAAAGTTGGACTCCCCAGAACGATTTGCTGGGAAGCTGCACACCCTTCGGGATATAAATGGCATTCAAAGCTGATCTATAACTCAGGTACTTACCTGCAGGAATTCAGAGATGCAAATTGTTGTTACTATGACTCTGCAGTTTATTTTACTGTTCTCGACATTCCGGATAAACCCGATGTATATTATATCACTTGCAATGGAACGCCATATGTCGACGCATTGGGACGAAGTTACACTCCATGTAAAGATCACTATGAAATCAGTTTTCCCAAATTCACGAATCCATTCAAATGCGACAGCGCAATAAAACTTACTGCAATAAATGTAAATTTCGATGCAAGATGGAAAGCACAATGCCAGGGAGGACAAATCGAATTATCGCCAAACATTGCAATCGTCAAACCATGCAGCGCCGGCGAAACTTATCAGTTCGACTATAAATGGTATAAGAAAAGTGATCCAAAAAATATTTTGAGTTCGGATGAACGCTTGCTGGTGGAGGCCATTACCGCTGACTACAGCGTGGATGTCACAGTGCGTGTGGAATTGGGAACAGAAATAGCACTTTGCACAAAGACCTATAGCGAATCCTTCAATGAAGGAGAATTATTGCCGAATGGTATTCCGATCAACGGAGTAAATACAGTTTGCATAAATGGCGCTGCATCATACCGCATTGATACCAACATTACATACAGAATTCTGAATTACATCTGGAAAGTAAATGGCGGTATAATAGATACCAAAAAAGATACATCCGCAATACACGTAAAATGGAATTTACCTTATGGCGATACAGGAACGGTCTGCTTGTCGATTGTCACTGATTGCGGTAAAAGCATGGAACGTTGTATGAAAGTTACATTCGGCAAAGAATCTGCAGGTAGTGACTTTAAGCAAAGGGGATTGATTGCCAAAATGAATTCGCCTTCTCTCGAACCTGGCAACTGGAGGCTGGTATCCGGGCCCGGTACTGCTTCATTTGAAAATCCATCGGATCCAAAGTCGAAAGTACATGTGTATAAATATGGCAATTATTGTTTTGAATGGAGAGTTCAGGATACGAATTGCCTTGTTTCCGACACCATTTGTATTCAGTTTTACAAAGCCATCTACATACCATCAGGTTACTATGAAGACAGAAATCAATTACAGGAAGAAGATGCGACTTTGCCAACGGAACTATTTACATCAAATCTAATTAGCAATACAGGATTTACAGATGTGACCATCTCCGGAGACTCTCCATCATCTTTACATTACATCTGGTATGATCACACGGGCCGTATATTGTTGCGCGATGTGCGCGATCTGGATTCCGATATATCCAGAATAAAAATTCAATCTCCAATCCATTCCGGATTTTATTTACTGTTGTTTGAATTAAATGGACAAACAGTGGTTAGAAAAATTTGCGTGATGGAATGAGGTTAATTTAGTTAGGAGTTAGCAGTTAGTAGTTGGCAGTTGGCAGTTAACAGTTAAATTTTTTCCCTATTGTCAGATTAAGTCTAAACTAATTCATTTCATCACTATCCCTTTCTTCATTACTAACTTGTAACTGCCAACTTATAACTCAGTTCTCATCGCTTCTTCATTCTCAACTGCTAACTGCTCATTTCTAACTTCGCACTCATCACTCCTATTCATCACTCCTAACTGCTAACTGCTAACTGCTAACTATCAACTGTCATCTGCCAACTAAAAAGGGGCACCCCGTTCAAAGATGCCCCTTGGATATCCATGGATAGGATTATTTCTTCACCATGGCAAAAGCCTTGTAAAGCTATGGCGCTTTAAAATAGCTTTCCACGGGGTTAAAAAGTATTTACAAAGCAGGGGTAGAAAATATAGGATCAATAAAAATATATGTAAATCGCTAATGGATAAGCTGCTTTAAAATAGGAATTTAACTAAAGTTACTTCTCTATCATTTTGCCTTTTCCTCCTTATTTTTGTCCAAAATTTTGAAGTTATGCCACTGAATCATGAAATTGACTATAAGATTTACGGGGAAGAATTGCAGTATGTAGAGGTAGAACTGGACCCGGGTGAAACCGCTATTGCCGAATCCGGTGCTTTTTTTATGATGGAGGACGGAGTCCGAATGGCAACTATCCTTGGTGATGGTTCCCAACAGGCTGGCGGATTGATGGGTAAGCTATTTTCAGCCGGAAAGAGGCTGCTAACCGGAGAAAGCCTGTTTTTAACCACTTTTACAAATGAAGGAGGGGGAAAAGCCAGAGTGAGCTTTGCGGCACCATATACCGGCAAAATCATAGCCTTGAATCTTGCGGAACTGGGTGGTAAAATTATTGCGCAAAAAGATGCCTTCCTCTGTGCCGCCATGGGGGTTACCATAGGAATCGAATTCCAAAGAAAGCTGGGTACCGGACTTTTCGGAGGAGAGGGATTCATCATGGAAAAACTGGAAGGCGATGGTATGGCATTTCTTCATGCCGGTGGTTTCGTTAAGGAAATCGAATTAGGTGTCGGCGAAACGCTGCGCCTGGATACAGGCTGCCTGGTTGCCTATACCTCACGGGTTGACTTCGATATCGAATTTATTAAAGGAGTTAAAAACATGATTTTCGGCGGTGAAGGTCTATTTTATGCCGTTTTGCGAGGTCCGGGAAAAATCTGGGTTCAATCTTTACCGATCAGCCGTCTTGCTGCTAAAGTATTGTCATACGGTGGCTCTAACAGGAAGGAGGAAGGCAGTATTTTAGGAGGACTGGGCAATATTCTCGACGGAAATTGATCTATGCGTTCTTCGCTTTTTTGTAGACAGGAACGGTAGAACAAGGCTCCCCAAACATAATCGAACTCACATACGGTTTCAACAGGCGTGTGATTTCCAGATAAGCTGAAGCCGGAACTTCTTTTTCACTACATCCTTTAATGACCAATTTTGCATCGCGATACTCTTCCGGATTAAGACTCCTGATTTTTTGTAAGAAATAATTCCGCAAAAATTCTTCCTTATTCCCAAAGCTAACATCCAATGCGGTTCCAGATGCGTGACTTGCAACCAGCATATAGGCCCAGGTTGGAATGATGGCATCTGTTGAACAAAACACTGTCAGGTAGCAATTATGGTACTGATTCCAATTATGTTCTTTTAATGCTTTGCGAAAATCGAGTTCCTTCAAAATCAATCCATGAAATAAGAAATCTTTTAGGTCGAATTCCCTGATCTCATTTTCCGGATAATAATCTTCCAGTTTAATGGTCACCAACCCACTCTGACTCACCCGGTTTACGAGTATATCTTCCTTATTCATTTTCAAATTGAGGACTGGGTTCGCTTTCAAGTAGTGCTAATTCTACGATCTCTTCAATAGGTGCGGGCTCTCCTATTTCATTTTCAGGCTGACCAAAATCTTTCAGCTTGGGAAGATCCGAAAGACTTTTGAGGCCAAAATATTCCATAAACCGTTGAGAGGTCCCTAAAAGATGAGGCTTTCCGGGCCCTTCGCTTCTTCCAACAATCTCGATCAATTCTTTTTCCATTAGTTTCTGGATAGAATGATCGGAGTTTACCCCTCTGATTTGTTCAACTTCAGACTTAGAAATAGGCTGCTTGTAAGCAATAATGGATAATGACTCCATAGCCGCTTTAGAAAGCTTTTTCCGGTTGGTCATTTTAATGTGTTCTGCAACGACCGGAAAATGAGCAGGCTTTGAAAGGAATTGATATCCTCCCGCTATTTCTTTTAATTCGATACCAAATTCCTCTCCGGAATACCGCTGCATGATATCAAAAATCGCGTCGTCAATCTGGTCAATTTCCAGACTTACCGACAAACTGTTTTCAATACAATATTTAATATCTGCTGCCGTAATTGGCTGCGGAGAAACGAACAATAGGCTTTCTACGGCTGGTATATATGGATTTGCAGTCATGAGCGCAAAATTAGACAACTATAACAATGGGAAGGATGAAAAGTTAAAAGAAGAAAAAGGAGGGAGGAATTAATAGTTAGGGGTTAGAAGTTAGGAGTTAGGAGTTAGGAGTTAGGAGTTAGGAGTTAGGAGTGATGAATTAGGAGTGATGAGTGTTGGTGGGAAGGTGGGAGATAGGAGCTAGGAATTAGGAGTTAGAGGTTAGGAGTGATGAATTAGGAGTGATGAGTGTTGGTGGGAAGGTGGGAGATAGGAGCTAGGAGTTAGGAGTTAGAGGTTAGGAGTGATGAGTGTTGGTGGAAAGGTGGGAGATAGGAGCTAGGAGTTAGGAGTTAAAAGTTAGGAGTGATGAACTAGGAGTGATAAGTGATGGCGATGGTTTAGAGGTAAATAGTAATTGACTTCATGACTTAAATTGGAATGAATCTAAGGGGTCAACCGGATGTAGAGAGACGAACTGACTTCTTCCGGAAATATCCGTTTAAACATGTTTATCCAGGGCGTTCTTTCCTATATTGTGCGCGCAGAAGATAACCAATGAATAAACTCAAGACCATTTACATCTGCTCTAACTGTGGAGTGACCTCCCCCAGATGGCTGGGCAAGTGCCCATCCTGCGAGGCATGGAATAGTTATGTAGAAGAAGTGGTTGCCAAAGAAGAAAAATCTTCAAAACGCTCGTCCTGGAAAGAACTGGCGGCCTCTTCGACTCAAATCCTGTCGACTAGTCTTGAAGAGATACAGGTTTCTCAGGCTGACCGGATACAAACCGGAGATTCGGAATTGGACCGGGCCCTGGGAGGCGGCCTGGTCAAAGGTTCGGTTACCTTACTGGCCGGTCAACCCGGGATAGGAAAATCTACTTTATTACTTCAAATGGCATTGACGGTTAATACAGGTAAAGTTTTATATGTTTCCGGCGAAGAAAGCGAAGAACAAATTAAACTCAGAGCAGACCGGATTCAGAAACAAAAATCAAATTGCTATCTCTACTCGGAAAACAGGATCCTGAATATTCTCGCAGAAGCAGCCCGCTTAAAACCGGGTTTGCTGATCGTTGACTCCGTGCAAACACTTGCCTCAGATGACCTGGAATCCGCACCCGGTACAATTTCTCAAATCCGGGAATGTTGCCATCAGCTCATCCGCTTTGCAAAAGAATCGGAAACACCGGTGTTTTTAATCGGACATATCAATAAAGAAGGTGACATCGCAGGTCCCAAATTATTAGAACATATGGTCGATACAGTATTGCAATTTGAAGGGGATAAGTTGTATGCATACAGAATGCTGAGAACTTTAAAAAACCGATTCGGATCCACGGATGAAATGAGTTTGTATGAAATGCAATCTACCGGACTGCGACCTATCACCAATCCTTCCGAATTGTTATTATCACAACACGAAGAAAAATTAAGCGGTTCAGCGATAGCTGCAACTATAGAAGGACAAAGACCATTATTGATTGAAACTCAGGCACTGGTTGGCGCTGCAGTTTATTCGACACCACAGCGCGTGGCCAACGGATTTGATACCAGAAGAATGTCTATGCTTCTGGCGGTACTGGAAAAACGTTGCGGTTTCTTTTTTGGACAACAAGATGTCTTTTTAAATCTTGCCGGTGGAATTCGCATCAATGATCCGGCATTGGATCTTGCAGTGGTTGCTTCATTGATTTCATCCCTGGAAGACAATGCCCTTCACCGTCAAATTTGTTTTGCAGGTGAAATCGGATTGTCCGGAGAAATTCGCTCTGTTTCTAAAATCGAACAACGGGTTGCAGAAGCAGCCAGACTTGGATTCAAAGCAATTTGCATTTCCAAATACAATCTTAAAGGCTGGGATCCGGAAAAATATAAAATTAAAATCGTACCACTCGCTACGGTAAATGAATTGTATGAAAAAGTGTTTGCAAAATGACTTGGCAAGAAGTTGGAAGTGAGGAGTGATGAGCTAGGAGCTAGGAGTTAGGGTTAGCAGTTAGCAGTTAAATTAGCTTCTTTTGTTTTCAAGATAAGTCGCGACATTATTATTGCTATTTTTTTATTGAAACACATAAGGCACATCAGGCACTTAGGTATTTATTCTTCTTATGTGACTAATATGCCTATGTGGTGATCTTTTTATTGTAACACATAGGGCACATCAGGCACTTAGGTATTTATTCTTCTTATGTGACTTATGTGCCTATGTGTTTTCAAAAATAATTCATTCTGAAACTAAGATTTAATCCCGATATATCAATTAGAAATTGAAAGTTGCGCATTAGACAATTTGATATCAATCGAATTGCCATTATTCAATGATCGTTTCGAATTTGCCAGGTTACCATTTTACAATAGTCTAAAGTGATTGATTTAATGGGCTAATCGAATAATTTGAATACTAACTGCATTAATTCAGAACCCGGATGTTTTTTAGTTTACAAGCGTAATGTTTCCGGCAATAATTTTCTTGCTTCCGGACTCAAAACTTGCCTCAAGTTTATAAATGTATACTCCGGGAAGACATTTATACCCATGCGCCTTTCCATCCCAAATCCGGTCTAATTTCAGATAGGATTGAACTTGTGAATCTTCAAAAACCTGATTTCCCCAGCGGTCGTAAATCACTATTGAAAAACCCGTAATAGTAGGTCCAACTATCCCGAAATAATCGTTAATCTGATCTCCGTTAGGTGAAAATGAATTCGGAACAAACAAATTTTCATTACAAGTTTTTACATGAATTTCTACTATTGATGTATCTGCACAACAATGATCATTCGAAGCAATTAATCGGATTTGAAAATTCCCGGTATCTGCAAATTTATAATTCGGATTTTTTTCAGTTGAAAAATCACCATTGCCAAAATCCCACAAATAATTCACCGCATGATTTGATTTGTTTTGAACCTGCAAAATTTCTCCTGTACAAACAGGATTATTTATTTCTATTCTGGAACTCACTTCACTGTTGTACGCATTAGAAAAGTAAGAAGCAACAAAATCGGGAAAGGTCCAATACGATAAAAAAATTCCCGTAGACAGTGCATGATCCTCATAATTACATGCTGCACCGCGCACATTCGGATTCCGGATGATACCATAATAATCCGATAAATTCTTACACACCATAATACGCCCATCATTAGTCAATTGCAAACCGCGCAAATCCGTAAGAGGTGTATTCATCCCCACCACCAGAGCTGAATTTAAAATTTCAGTGGAATTAGAATAAGACAGATCCAGTTGATACAGAAATCCGGATTTACTGATATAATCAATATCATGCCTCGCTACATAAAGCAACTTGCTATCCGGAGAAAATTCCAGGCCATATAACGCACTCCCATTTAAACCGACTGCATCCAATATTTTTGGATTTGAAAGTTTTCCCGTCGAAGAATCAAAATCGAGTATATGAATTTCAGATGGATACAATGTAACCAAAGCGACTTTTGATCCATCCGGAGAAGCCTTCATCTGACCCAATGCCATATTGGGATTCGATAATACTCCACCGGTCTGACTGATTACCGGCATCGTATCCAGACCGGATTCATTCACCTGGTAAACCATAAACCGGTTGGATCGCATCTCGTGACTAATCACCCAAAAACGAATACCATCAGAATGATGAACTGCGGTCATTTTTTCAGAAGCAAAAGTATAGAGCAAATTATTTTTACTGATAATTTCACCTTCCTGATTTTGTTGCTCTATATCGACTAAAGAATAATTTAATCCATTTGCAAAACCATGTTCAATGGCATCCAGTGTAAAAATGTAAAAGAGATTGCATTTCCCGGGCCATGGCACAATCAATGCTCCCTGAGTCGAAGAATAATGTCCATTAAGTCCAAATCCATTTACCATCAAACGATGTTGACTGTTCCACACTTTATTGCCATCTGTATAAAACAATAAATTTCCCCTGCAATCGGAAATAGATGAAGCGGGTTCAGCAAAAACAATCTGGCTATTATTCAAAGTAGTAATCGTTCCATTCCGGAATTGCAATGCAGCTCCATCGGAAAAATACCAATTGTCTGTCTCATGTTGTCCAATGAGAATTGTACTATAAAAATGAAAAAGTACCACTAAGTACTTTGTAAACCTGAACGTTTGGAATTTCAATTGTTTAAATTACCTGATTAACGTAAAGGTAATTCACGACAAATAGTTACCATCAATTTTAACATTTAACGGAAATGGCTCTGCAAGTTATTCAGGAATAAAATAAACCGGCAATGCTTAGAGGATCGTTTCGATTTGCGACCAGATATCAGCGGCTACAAGTTCCGGGGAACGTTCCCCTTCAATAACTGAAATACGTTCCAAATTTTTTAGTCGTTGAAATGCTTCAAAATAGCTTGCACGTACCAAATTCAAATTATCCAGAGTTTCAAATAACTCTACTGAATTTCTTCCTTTTTGAATCCGATGCATACTTGTTTCAGGAGAAATATCGATAAAAACATTCAGATCCGGCCTCAATAAATCAGCACTCAATGAATTGGCCTGTATCACCCAATCCATCGACATATGCGCACCCTGATATGCATAAGAAGAAAAATAATACCGATCGGAAATTACTGTATAACCCTCTTCCATCTTCTTTAATAGTCCATATTCACTATTCAGAAGATGATCCAGCCTATCTGCTATAAACAAACCGGCAATCGTCCGATGATCTCCTTCCATCCGGTGATTGAATATGTCCCTGATCAATGCACCAATTGGATTGTCAGTGGGCTCGCAGGTTACGTACACTTTGTGTCCTGCAATTTTAAACTGATTGGCAAGCAGGGACATTTGCGTGCTTTTACCACTTCCGTCAATTCCTTCTAAAGCAATGAATAGATTTTTTTTCATTTATGAACACAACTCCAATGAACGAAATGGCAATGTCATCATTTGAATGGTAAAGATACAAAGAGCCTGCAAATCCTTTGGATGAATTGGTTGGATTTAATGGGATTCTTTCTTTCAAGTATTCATTTATTGAAACCATATCATTTGGACTATAAATCGTAGGCTAGAAATGGGATAGAATATCTCGAAGACTATCGACAGAATTAAGCAAGTAGTTACCTACACAAAATACTGGCTTTATCAATGGAGATCAACATACCAGGGAAATCCGTTCAATTTTACATTGAGATACAAGATCACCATATCCAATCAGATTCATCAGCATCATTGCATTAAATACCTATCTTTGCTATCATGCTCCAACAAAGTATGAATCTCCTTTTATTTTAGTTACACATTCCATCCATGAAATTCAAGATAAACAAAATCGCTGTACTGGGTTCAGGCCTTATGGGTTCGGGAATCGCTTGCCATCTGGCAGGTGCAGGCTTCCAGGTATTATTGCTGGATTTAGCTGCAGAAGGACAGGATAAAAATCAATTGGTGAATACCGCGCTCAATAAATCTCTGACATCTAAACCTTCTCCCATATATCTTAAACATTTTGTTTCCAGAATTAAAACCGGAAACTTTGATGAAAACCTGAAGGATATAAAAGACTGCGATTGGATTATCGAAGTCATTGTGGAGAAACTTGAAATCAAAAGAGCATTATTTGAAAAAATAGAAATATACCGTAAACCCGGAAGTTTAATTACGTCCAACACATCCGGAATTCCCATCCATCTTTTAAATAAAGGCAGAAGCTCTGATTTTAAAGCGCATTTTTTTGGAACACATTTTTTTAATCCACCCCGCTACCTGAAATTGCTTGAAATAACTCCTACTTCAGAAACAAATACAGAAGTCATAGATTTCTTTATGGAGTTCGGCAAAGAATATTTAGGCAAACAAACTGTACGCTGTAATGATACTCCGGCATTTATTGCAAACCGAATTGGAGTCGTCAGCATGTCGAAAATTTTTGAATTGACGGAAGAATTAGGTATTCGCATTTCCGACGCCGATAAAATAACCGGCCTCGCTATCGGCAGACCAAAATCGGGCACCTTTCGTTTGATGGATTTTGTTGGAATCGATACGGCCTCATTTGTTACATCCGATCTGAAAAAAAATTGTCCGAATGATCAGATTGTACAAAGACTTCGCAAGCTTAAAAGCATTGACTTTCTTCTGCAAAATAAATGGATTGGAAATAAATCCGGAAAAGGCTTCTATGAAAAATCCGAATTGAAAGACCATAAAGGCAAGCCGGTTTTTCTCGCTCTGAATCTCAACACACTTGAATATGAGCAGGAACAAAAATCAACACTCGAAAGCATTGCCATTTCCAAACAGATTGACGATTTACCAAGACGATTGAAGACATTGATCAAACTAAATGATCCGGGCGCCATACTTCTTCGCAAATCATTGGGATTTTTATTCGCATATTCATCTCAATGCATTCCTGAAATAACGGATTCCATTTATTCCATTGATCATGCCATGAAAAATGGCTACGCCTGGGAATTGGGTCCCTTTGAATACTGGGATGCCATCGGCTTTGAGGAAGGACTGAAATTAATTGAAGAATCAGGAGAAACACCTGCCGATTGGATACAGAACATGATCCTTAAAAAGAATTCATGCTTTTATAAAATCAAAGACAAACAATTTTATTGCTATGATTTAAAAATGCAAGAATATGGTCTTGTTCCGGGTCAACAATATGAATTCCGCTTTTCTGTTTTTGACGACAACCCTCCGGTATATGCAAATGATGAAGTAAAGTTGCATGATATTGGCGATGGCGTTTTGTGTCTTGAATTTAAAAGTAAATACAATGCTATCGGTGAAGGAATACTGAGAGGCATACAGGAATCCATTCGGATTGCTGAAGAAAACAACTGGAACGGTTTAGTTATTGGAAATAATGCCAATCATTTTTCGGTTGGTGCCAATCTCATGCTGGTTGGAATGCTCGCATTTCAACAAGAATATGAACAACTGGATCAGGCTGTAAGACTGTTTCAGCAAACATCCATGCGATGCCGCTATTCTTCCATTCCGGTTGTAGCCGCTACACAAGGCTATGTATTTGGCGGTGCTGTCGAACTGGCTATGCATTGCGATGCGGCAATTTGTGCGGCAGAATCCTATATCGGTTTAGTCGAAGTTGGTGTTGGAATTATTCCCGGTGGAGCAGGTACAAAAGAATTTGCCCTCAGGCTAAGTGATGAATGGAAAGAAGGAGACGTTCAAATTCCGCAACTCATTAGTCGATTCAAAACTATTGCAACAGCTGCAGTAAGTACTTCTGCATATGAAGCTTTTGATCTGGGTTATCTGGACAAAAAAAGAGATGAAGTTTGCATTAACGGAACGAAACAAATCTATCTGGCTAAACAAAAAGTTTTGGAATTGGCAGCTCATTATGTTAAGCCTATTCCCAGAGAAGACATTATGGTACTTGGACAACAGGGACTGGCCGCCTTATACGTCGCCGCACATTCTCTTAAACTCGGTGGTTATGCAAGCGAACATGATATCAAGATTGCAAAAAAAATCGCATATGTATTATGCGGTGGTGATTTGAGTTATGCTCAGCTTGTGAATGAACAATATCTATTGGATCTCGAACGGGAAGCTTTTATGAGTTTGTGTACCGAACCAAAAACGCTGGAACGAATTCAATATATGCTCGAAAATAATAAGCCTCTGAGAAACTAAAAGCTTATTCGTTTCACCTGGATTTAACGGCAAACGTTCTGTTTAAAATCTTGGCTAAGCCGTTATTACTCAGTATTTTTGCAGCCTATCCTCAAAAATATGACATCTCAGGTCTATAACCGGTTTTATCCATTCATTTTGATTTTTACTTTGCTGTGTTCGGTAACATATGCCCAGAAATCAAATACCTTAAGAAATTCCGATAAGCAAGCTAAGAAGTTTCAAACGAATACCCCACATCCAGTCTCTTTATTCATTTGTCAATCTCCTTCGATTACCAATTTTTCAGAAAACAGGTCCTATGAACTTGGAATGAAATTCAAAACATCTCAAAATGGTATTATCACTGGAATTAAATTCTGGAAGGCAGATAGTGAGTCCGGTTTACATACCGGAAAAATCTGGGATGCAAATGGCAATCAACTTGCAACAGTTGATTTTAAAAATGAATCAGGTCCCGGTTGGCAAACGCAGAATTTAGATCAGGCCTTGACCATCGCAAAAAATACGGTTTATATCGTTTCTGTAAATTGCAATTCACATTATGTTTCTACCATTCAGGGTTTATCTTCAGAAACAAAATCTTGTCCATTGACAACAGTTGCCGATGGCAACAATGGATTATATGGTGATGCAGGTACTTTACCGACACAAAGTTTCAATGCATCAAATTATTTCCGCGATGTCATCTTTTATTCAACAGAACCGGATGCTTGTCCTCCATCCACTGCATTACCAGATACTTTTATACACAGAGGTTATCTGGGCTGGATAAATGATTTGGCTTCATCGCCCAGACCAAATGATAACTGGCCTTCAATCTGGATCAATGATGAACTAATTCAGGATTATGAAAACACATTTGATTTAATGCAACGCATCGGATTAAATGAAATTTCCATTTGGGGATTATTTGCGGCAAGAGCCTGGCCTTTGGATATTGAACACGCCATTGATGCCGACCGCACCAAACAGGTTTTAAAAATAATCGATGCGGCACACAAACATGGTATTAAAGTGCTAAGCGGATTGGGAGTTTATTGCTGGGGATTTGATGATATCATCCGTGCAAATCCAAGTCTTGGTTGTTCTAATAATTTTTCCATCATGTGTCCCAATAATCCCGATGCATGGAATTGGCAAAAACGAATCATCGATTATATCTTTAGTTTCCCGGTAGACGGAGTCAGCATGCAAAGTGCGGACCAGGGAAGGTGCAGAGACTGCAAAGAGCTGGATGCCTTATCAGACGTTGCTTATCATGCCATCATCAACGATCGGGTGGCCGCGTACATTAAAACGAACTATCCCGGTAAATTGGTTGGAGTAAATACGTTCGGAATGAGCCTGAGCAATCCATCTGATCTCAAATCAGTGCAAAAAATGTGCGCTCATGCCGATTATCTGATTGATGTCAACAACACAGCATTAATACCGGGCAATTCTTATTTATGTAATCTGGCACAGACTATTGGTCCTTGCTCTTACGGTAACCTCAGTTCACCGGGCATAGAACCTCCGATGCATTGGGAACGCAACCGTTGGTTTCTTCCAATGGTTAAAAGAAGATCACAGACATCAAAATCCCTATTTAGTCAGGGTGCACGTGCCGTGGAGAATTACATGCATCTGATTAAAAATCCGGGCGAAGAAGTTTCACTGTTGCTGGCTGCTACACTGGAAAAAAATCCTTCTCTGAAATGGGAAACGGAATTGAAGAATATTCTCAATGAAATTTATCAACCGGTTGACACCTTCACGCTGCAATATCTTTCAGATCTGTTTATCAAAGCAGAAGATCTTTATTTTGAACATGCCATTGGAGCAGGTGATATCATTTCATTAGAACCTCTTGTTTCTGGTTCCTCCGGACCACCAGTGTATATACGCGACCGCATGACTCCGGACGCCATGAAAGAGTACAAAAAAGATCTTTGCGTGCTGCGTTCCATTTTTGAAACACTAAAATCCAAAGTAAACAACAATGCTAAAATGGATTTGATTATCAAATGTATCGATGGTACTATTAATGATATCAACAGTCTGATTAACAGTACCACCGGATGCACCATAGTATTTACAAAACAAGCCAATAAATCGGAGAACGAAGAAAAGTTGCGAATTGGATTTTCTTATCTCCAGAAAAAAGGCGAGTTTAAAGTATATGTTTGGAATCCAAAATCATCACACTTTGCAGAAATGAGATTATGGAATTACCAGGGCGCACTGGTGCGTACAACCCAAATTTCTCTGAATCAGGGAAACAACGAATTTAATATTACTGAAAAAGGACTGGCTTCCGGATTTTACTTTTTGGAAATCAGAGATCCTTTATTTCTAAAGGTCGAGCACATTAAGCTATTTATTGATTAGACCCAATTCACGGTTTCAAATTACGGTTTTCAAGACTTAACCATTTCTTAATATTGGTTTCCGCCATTCCCTGGTTACCGGATCTACCTTTGTGGCGTAAAAAAAGTGTAAAATGAAAACTGTCCTATTCCTTGTTATCCCGTTATTTTATTCCTGTATGACCTTTGCTCAGAGTGGTTCCACAGTGGATTCTTTGATTAAAGAAAATTCAGATGCGATCAAAACGCTTAAAAAAATTCACTTGAGCGGTTATTTTCAACCTCAATTTCAGATAGCTGAATCTAAGGGCGTTAAAAATCCCGGCCGCGATTTCGAACCCAATGTAGATAAACGATTCTTGCTGAGACGTGCCCGCTTAAAAGTCGCTTATAATTCTAAACCATTTGAAGTGGTATTAGTCACAGAAAATACCGAAAAGAGCTTTGGCATACATGATGTTTATGCGTCCTATACGTTTGAAAAAATCGGGTTGAAATATACCGCCGGACTATTTCCCAGGCCTTTTGGCTTTGAAGAACAATACTCTTCAGGTGTCCATGAAGGACCTGAACGTTCGAGATTTTCTTCCACCATATTACCAACAGAAGCAGATCTTGGAATTAAACTAAGTTATTTAGATCTTAAACCATTCACATTTGAGATTGGTGTCTTTAACGGAACAGCAACAGCAAGTGATTTTGATTCTTTTAAAGATGTAATCGCAAGAATAGCTTACGATAAAAAAATGGGCACTTCCAACCTATCAGGTGGTCTGTCTTTTTACCACGGTGGAATCATGCAGGGTACCAATCATTTGCTTGAAACCAAAAATCAGAATAACTTAATTCAGTTTGTATTACAGGATTCAATTGTCAATACAAAAGGTTCTGCTGCCTTAAGGCAATACTATGGAGCCGATATTCAATACGGATTTAATACTTCGTTAGGTCGCACTACGCTGCGGGCAGAATATATAGGTGGTACGCAACCAGGTTCAACAACTAGTTCTGAAAGTCCTAAATCAAGTACGGCACCCAACTATGATACTTACTCCAGAAAATTTGACGGCTTCACCGGTTATTTTCTTCAAATGATAGGAAGTTCCAATTTCCAACTCGTGGTTAAATATGACTGGTATGATCCGAATACCAAAGCTGATGCCAATGACTTAGGTAAAGCCGGATCCGGACTTGGAGCAACAGATGTTAAATATTCGACACTCGGACTAGGACTTAATTACTATTATCACAATATGTACTTCATGGTATATTATGATATCATCAAAAATGAAAAAGCACCCAATCTTGCCGGATTTGAAAATGATATCAAAGACAATGTATTGACCATAAGAACTCAATTTAAATTTTAAAATACTGTTTATGAAATTATCAAACTTGTTTTTATTATCCGCTTTATTAATTATTTCCTGTACAAACTCGAATCAGGACAAAAAAAATGCAGATTCAAAATCCATTCAGCTTAAAGGGAGCGACACCGTTTTGCCTCTTGGCCAAAAAGCAGCAGAAGCATTTATGAAAATGCATGCTGATGTATCCATCACTGTTGTAGGCGGCGGAAGCGGTACCGGAATCACTGCTTTAATGGATGGCAATACCGACATAGCCATGGCATCCAGAGATTTAAAAGGTGAAGAGAAATTGAAATTCCAGGAAAAACAAATGAATCTCGAAATTAAAACCATTGCAGTTGATGCTCTGGCTGTAATCATTCATCCGGAAAACAAAGTTGAAAAACTTACCCGTGAACAACTGGAAAAAATATTTACCGGTGAAATAACCAACTGGAAAGATCTGGGTGGAGACGACGCAAAAATTGTGGTCTATTCCAGAGAAAACAGTTCCGGAACGTATGAATTTTTTAAAGAACACGTAATGTCTAAAAAGAATTACGCGAGCTCTGTTTTAAACATGCCGGCAACAGGAGCCATAGTGCAATCCGTAAGTCAGACCAAAGGCGCCATTGGTTACATCGGCCTGGCCTATATGTCTCCTGAAGTAAAAGCAGTCCATGTTTCATATGACGAAGGCAAGACCTTTGTAGCCCCGAGTATCGCATCGGCTAAAGATAAATCCTACCCGATTTCAAGGCCTTTATACTATATTTACGATGTCAAAAAAACCGAAAAAGTCAAGTCATATATTGACTATTGCTTGTCTGCAGAAGGACAGAAATTGGTTCAGGACGTTGGATATATTCCATTAATGTAAAAGTTCAAATACTTGAAAAGATATTTAGAATATCTCATAGAATGGATCATTAAAGGCTGCGGATTTATCTCAGCTTTTATTGTTTTAATGATAGTGCTCTTCTTGTTTAAGGAGGGCATATCGTTTTTAAATTCATCCCCTTTAGAAAAAAATTACGGTTTATTTGTCAGTGTCAATAATCCTGTACGGAAGCTTACCGACCTGCAAATCAAAAATATATTTGACAAAAAAATAACCAACTGGTCCCAATTAGGTTGGCGCAATGATTCCATCCGGACCATTGATATCAATAATATTGAATCGATATTTACCAAAGAGCAATTGGGAACCAACTATGAGTACCTCAGTATATGCATCAATCACTATATCGACAGCATACCGGGCACCTTAGCCTTTTTTTCCGAACGTCTCCTTAGCATTTCTTCCGGAACCAAAGAAATTGAAGTTGATAAGATTAGTTTATGGAGTTTTCTCAGTGGTGAGGAATGGTTTCCAACCGCAAAACCGGCTTCCATTATGGGTACACTGCCCTTATTATTAGGTACCCTTATTGTCAGTTTTTTTGCGATCCTTTTTGCTTTGCCATTAGGACTGGCAGCATCAATCTACCTTGCTGAAATCGCAGATGAACGAATCCGTAAAATTTTAAAACCCATCATCGAATTATTATCAGGTATTCCATCTGTGGTTTATGGATTTTTTGGTCTGGTAGTCATAGTTCCTTTTTTACAGCGGGTTTTTCATTTAGCAGTAGGCGAAACGGCTTTAGCCGGATCCATCTTACTCGCCATCATGGCGCTTCCTACCATAATTACAGTATCCGAAGATGCCATACGCACCTGCCCCAGAGCCATGAAAGAAGCCAGCCTGGCCTTAGGTGCCTCCCATTGGCAAACCATATGGAAAGTTATCCTGCCTTATGCCTCTTCCGGTATTACGGCAGCATCGATTCTTGGGATTGGTCGGGCCATTGGAGAAACGATGGCTGTTTTAATGGTCACCGGAAATGCAGCTACCATTCCACATGGATTGCTTCAACCGGTACGAACCATTCCTGCAACCATAGCTGCGGAATTAGGAGAAGCACCTTACGGTGGTCTTCATTTTAAATCCTTGTTTGCCCTTGCCTGTATGCTTTTTTTGATTACGATGTTGACCAATATTATTGCCGAACGAATCTCTGCTAAACGAAAATTATCCTGAAGCCATGCTTGCCTTTCCAAAAAATATCGACCAGATAAAAATGAGAAACCAGCGAATCATGTTTTGGATCGCTCGCGGCATATCTTATTCCATCATTGCCATTTTAATTCTGATCTTGTTTTTTATTTTGAAGCGCGGTATCGGAGTGATCAATTGGGAATTTTTCAGCACTATGCCCAAAGAAGGAATGACTAAAGGTGGAATACTACCAGCCATCATCGGAACTTTATACCTGGTTGCAGGAAGTATGATCATTGCATTTCCGATTGGAATGTTATCCGGTATTTATGTCAATGAATATGCACGCGAAGGACAGGTAAAACGATTTATCAAATTGATGACGAATAATCTTGCCGGCGTTCCTTCCATCGTATTTGGTTTGTTTGGAATGGCTTTGTTTGTCAATCAGTTAAACTTTGGCGCTTCCATACTCGCTGGTTCACTTACACTTGCATTACTGGCATTGCCTTTAATAATACGTACCACGGAAGAAAGTCTTAAGGCAGTAGACAATACCTTTCGCCATGCCAGTTATGCCCTGGGTGCTTCCAAATTATATACTATTCGCAAAGTAGTCGTCCCCATTGCTTTTCCTAATATCATTACTGGATTGATCCTGGGCATAGGTAGAGTTTCGGGAGAAACGGCTCCGATACTTTTTACCGTCGCAGCTTATTTTTTACCGAGGTTACCGAATTCTGTGTTTGATCAGTGCATGGCCTTGCCCTATCATCTTTACGTCATATCCACGAGCGGCACCGACATTGAAACCAGCAGGCCTATTGCCTATGGCACTGCAGTAGTTCTGATTGCGATTGTATTGTTTGTAAATTTACTGGCCAATTTTTTACGCAATTATTTTAGCCGAAAAGTAAAAATGAAATAACTCATGAGCTATAAGATAGAAACCAGAAATGTAGATTTGTATTATGGCGATTTTCATGCTTTAAAAAATGTGAGCATGCAGATTACCCCGAAAACTGTCACCGCGCTAATTGGCCCATCGGGCTGCGGCAAATCGACTTTTCTACGACTGTTCAACCGCATGAATGATTTGATCGAAGGTGTAAAGATCAAAGGAGATATATTGATAGACAACAAGGACATCTATAAAATCAAAACCACGGAAGTCGATCAATTGCGCAGAAATACCGGAATGGTATTTCAGAAACCCAATCCATTCCCCAAAAGTATATTTGAAAATGTTGCCTACGGTTTACGGGTCAATGGAATTCACGACAGAAAAAAAATAGAAGAACAGGTAGAGAAATCGCTTAAACAGGCAGCCTTGTGGGAAGAAGTAAAAGATAAACTTAAAAAATCTGCTTTCGAAATATCCGGTGGTCAGCAACAGCGTTTATGCATTGCACGTGCGCTTGCAGTAGAACCGGAAGTATTGCTGATGGATGAACCCGCTTCTGCACTTGATCCGATCTCCACCAGTAAAATTGAAGAATTGATTTACGAACTCAAAAATAATTTTACCATTCTGATTGTAACTCACAATATGCAACAAGCCAGTCGGGTTAGTGACTTTACCGGTTTCTTTTTATTGGGAGATCTGGTCGAATTTGATAAAACCAAAAAGATTTTTACAAATCCGGTTAAGCAACAAACAGAAAATTATATCACCGGTCGTTTTGGCTAAAAAATAATATTACGCATGCTTCACTTAGAAAATGAAATTCAGGAACTCAGAGACAAACTCTTGTCCATGTGGGATCTGGTGATCAAACAGCTGGATAAAACCGAAGTATCCTTCAAAACTTTTGACCGCGATCTCGCTATGGAAATCGAGGAAACGGAAAAAAGAGTAAATGCTTACGAACTTACCATTGACCGGGCCTGTGAAGACTTTATCGCACTACTACAGCCGGTAGCCTCTGATCTACGCTTTGTTCTATCTACTTTAAAAATCAATACCAATCTCGAACGCATTGCCGACATAGCCTGCGGAATCGCAGAATTTATCTCCGATACCGACGAAGAAGTCAACGCAGATATTATCTCGCATATGGAGGCTGATAAGATGCTCTACCTTTCAATTGAAATGGTCAAAGATCTGCGCGAAGCATACTTATTGGAAAACACCAAACTGGCACGCACCGTATACAAACGCGATAAAATGCTTGATGAGCTCAATGATGTTGCCAGCTATAAAGCCATTGAATGCCTTGATAAATATCCACAACAACGCAGACAAACTCTGCATGTGCTGTCCATCATTCGTAAACTGGAACGCGTCGGAGACCAATCCAAAAATATCGCTGAGGAAATTATTTTTTACATCGATGCAAAAGTGGTAAAACATAAAAAGAGCGACAAGTAAAATTCAATTAAGGCTCTTTTGTCATTGTAATCTCTAAAGATCAATTCATACTTTTTAATCTTTGCGCATTAGAAAAAATCTTCGCATTCCATGAATTCATTTTATTTAAAGATCTGAATTTGTAGACAAAGATTAATTCCGTAACGACTTAAGGTCTTTATTAAATCAAATGAAATTCGCACAAAAAAAAATGGCGCATTGAATAATGCGCCATTTTAATACTTTTTGAAAAAGCTATTTTAAATTTTATCGTAAAATCAATTTCTGATATTCATTACAACGTCTTTACTTTTTGTAAGAATAACTTGCGATTTAATCCACTATGATCAATTCTCTTTGTAAGTACCGTCGAAATATTTCTGAATAACTTCATTCCACAGGTAGTTAGCTACACTGCGACCCATTTTCAATCCCTCAATATTATCGGTTTGTATATGATAGCCACCCATAACCCTTGAGATTCCAGCCATTTCAGATGTTGCAGAAAATGTTGGTAATGGCAGTGAGATCGGATCACCTACAGGAGTCTCCGTTATTACACCACAAACCCTGTGTTCTGTTTCACCAAATTTATCACTTCCGGTAAATAATTCGAGCATTTTTCCGCATGCTCCGCTTACAGTACTGTGACCTGAGACATAGGCCGGGAAAGGAGGCGACACAAAATTAGCTGGCGAATAAGGATGCCATCTTTCCGCAGGAATGGTAACTGTTCCTTTATCCGGGCCACCCCAGCCTTGAATCATTTGTCCTTTATAATAATATCGCACCAATGTCCATGGGCGTGCACTGTCATAAAAACGCTTGGTTTCCCAACATGCTATGAAGGCATCCATAGCTGTATTACCCACTGCAAAATACATTTTTACATCTCTGTCCAGATCATTCTGGTCGCGGGCAGAAACCATTTCAGCAAATCGCAACCAATGCCCTGCCTGTCCAGTGGACCTTGGGCCATCTCTCATAAACTCAATTGTAGATTTGCGCACGTGATCTAAATGTGAATTAAAGTCAATGACTTCGTCCACTTCCTTTTTCAACTGCTCGGAACCAACTTTTGGATAATCCGGAGCTCTGAATTGAGAGGCTGACTTTAAGCCAAATGGCTTAACCCGATACCAATGAGGTGTAAGAAAACTGACCAGAAAAGTATCGCCATTTGGCTTTACAAATGGCAAAGGATGCCATTTATCCGGGTCAATTACATGCTTATAGGTATTGACAGGTTTATAGTAGGTATAATCAGAGTAAGGGGTACCATCTGATCCAGGTTCATTGCCCAATTGATTGGCTCCGTCATTGTGCCTGTAATTAATTGTTGCTTCAGCAATCAAATTTCCGATTCCTTCCGGTTTTGTTTTGTCCTTTGTCGTTTTCTTTGGGTCATAACCCATTTTTTTAAATTCATCTTCAATATACTTTTTGTCCAACGGGTAGAGATCCTGCAAAACATGATACAAGGCATAGCTGATTGCAGCTTCTTTGTTTTTAAGAGTTCGTTCTGCTGCAGGCCTTCTTAATTTTCCTCCCATGCGTGTTCCAACGGCCTTATTGTCATAAGCTGCCCAGGCATCATACATAGCAGTTACAGCGATGCCCAATGTTCTTGATTGAACTGTAGGCTTGGCTCCCACCCTGTCCACATCATTTGCAGTTACTTCAAGGGCTATATCCAGCCATTTAGTAGCTAAGCTTGGTTTGTACGTTTGGGTTTTTTGACTCCTGGCGCTTGTCGCTAAAAAAAGAACCCCCAGGACGAATGCGTAGATAATCTTTTTCATCTTCCGGTTTTTGATTAAAGAATGGTTTTATCTAATTTTAAAACAATAATATTTTTTCCATCTGGCTACCAGATAATTATTTGTCTGCATGCCTTAGCTTATAAATTACAGAATATTGAATTCTGTTTGCGATAAAGGATTTTGAAACCCAAAAAGACTATTTCTTTGATTTTCTATATCCACGCAAAGCTTTTATTAAATATTATCCTGACTTTGGCTAGGCTCAGGCAATGAAATAAAAACACCCAGCCATCCAAAAACCACCAATTCATTCAGATTATTTCTGAAGATTGTTTTTGGATGACTGAGAACGTTTTTTCCAAAACTACTAATATGAAAATAAAAGTTTAACTAGTCTCAAAATATGGCCAGACCGGCGAAGCAAATTGAGTATTTTAATTAAAATCCACGTTAGGATTTGCCGATTTTCTTAATTGTGCGTCAAAGTTAAAAAAGCTTGGGTAAGTTGATGGGCTGAAATCTTTGAATCCTGCTTAAAAATTGATAAACCGGCCTTTTCCCGATGTAAAAGGATGGCATGATTCCTGTTGGTTTGTCGTATTTTAGAGCTCGATATGTCACTCAGATGCCTTGTAATAGACGATGATCCCCTGATTGGTGATTTAGTCAAACATTTTTGCTCCAAAACGGACAAAATCAGCTTTTGCATTACTGCTCTTTCAGCCCTGGATGGACTAAACCTATTGTCTGCAGGCGGATTAGACCTCATTTTCCTCGATTATAACTTGCCTGATATGAAGGGTCAGGAATTTCTTGAACTCATGCAAGCCCAGATTCCGGTCATTATGATCACCTCAGAATCCGATTTCGCAGCCAAAAGCTACGAATATGATCAGGTGGTAGACTTTTTGGTCAAGCCGCTCAGCTTTGACCGCTTTTTGAAAGCAGTTGAACGGGCTCAGGGTTCCGAACCGGAAGCCGTAAAACCGGTAATTAAAGAAAAATCCATATTCATTAAAGATGGGACCAAACTGGTGCGGGTAGATTATGACGAACTGCTATTCATTAAATCAGAAGGCAACTACGCAAACTTTGTACAAGAACAGAATCAAACGATGAGCCTGATGAGCATGAAAGATCTGGAATCGAAGTTGCCACCCGATTTCATCCGTGTACACCGTTCTTTTATCGTCAATGCCAAAAAAATCCAGGTTATCCTTCAGGATGAAATTGTCATTAAAGACAAGCGCATTCCAATCGGAGAAAAATACAAAGCTGAATTGCTGAAGACCATTCAGGAGTTTTAAATTAAATTCGGTTCAATTTCATTCCTGCCTGAATTACATCACATGTGATAAGGATTACTGCTGCATTTTAAGTTCGAACTTTTAGTCCAATGACTATAGGTTACCTGTTTGAAATAAAATAGAATATAATTTCAGAAGTTCGCCATAGGCTATGCCCGGCTTCCGATTTTTAATTAGATCCGCTTCGTTTCAATTTTTCAATCTCTGCTTCAAATAGTTTCAAATAAAAAAACAAAGGCAATGATGCTTTATGGGAAAGCTGAATGCGATTACAATTGTCCTGCAACATTTGAGTCCTGATTTCATCCAGCATGCGTTGCAGTGAAGAGAGCTCAAATGTTCGCATAGCATTGATCAATTTATGATACACCTTGTCAAAAGATACAATGTCTCTCTTTTCTATGGCCTGGACAATCCTGGCAAACATATCTTTCCATTCAATGATCATCAGTTCAAATGCCTGTATTACTTTATCGGTTTGATAATCATAATTGAGATAAAGATGATTCAATTGCGGCGATTCAAAATATTTAGCAAACACCAGTCTTGATAATTCATTTAATAACATTTCAGATGCAATTGGTTTAATGTAACGTGCATCATACAAACGCTTTTCATCAGGGTAAGACTGAATGCCGGCATCCGTGGCAGAAATCAAAACAATCAAACCATGATCTGACAAAGACTTCCGGATCAGATCAAAATGATCACTCAACTGTGAATCTGCAAAATTCAAATCGGTAATGATCAGGTCATATTTCTTAGCTGCATTACCGATAAATAACTCCGGCGAGTCAAACAGATCTGCTTCGACATTAATTTTTTTAAATAACTGCTGATAAAAAAAGGAATTCTGAATATCATCTTCAATGCATGCGATGTCTTTAAGCCAGGCATCCAGATAGTGTACGCTGACTTCTTCGTTTATTGATTTTTGCGAAGCTTCACTTAATGTGGATGCTAAATTAAATCGAAAAACAGATCCTTTTTGTAACGCAGAATCGATGTGAAGTTGCGATCCAAATAATTTCAGCAAATTGATCACAATCGGCAATCCCAGACCGACATTCTGAAACTGCCTGGAATCGCCTGTGACCGGCTTTTGTTGCAGAATATTTTCAATATTATCCTGAGAGAGACCGGTTCCATGATCTACTATAGAAAATTCAATATGTTCCTGATCAGATGGTTTAACATTTAATTGCACTTCAGTACCCTGAGGTGAATTTCGGATGGCATTGGAAATGAGATTGTGCAATATCTGGCTCAGTCGCACGGAATCCGTTGAAAAATTTTTGGTCATTAATGACGAATCCAACTTCAAACTCAGCCTCACTTTTTTATTGACCGCATCAAATAAATGGCTCTTGATAATATTATCCAAATACTCCTTTATCCTTACATCTTCGAAATGCAATTCAATCTGTCCGCGGATCAGCTTCCGATAATCCAAAATATCATTGACCAGAGTTAATAAATTTTCTGCACTGAATTTTAAAGTTTCAATAAACACCTGCTGATCCGGTCTGGGATTATTTTGCGACAACATACCCGTAATTCCAAGAATGGATTGCAAGGGATTGCGGATTTCATGACTCATGTTTTCCAAAAATTCCTGTTTGGCTTTGTTGGCTTCAACTGCATCTGTTTTCGCTATCTCCAGTTCGCTGAGATGCATATTTATTTTATTTGCCATTTCGCGGAAGGACTTGTACAAATCGCCTATTTCATCATCCCTGTCGATCTGCAACATTACGTTTTCCGGGTTCCTGCCAAAATTAATAATGGATGCCGTCAGTGATTTAAATACTTTGGATTGTCTTTGAGTCCACCATACGGCAATAGCCAATGAAAGTAGTGTCATAATGATCGTCAGCAAAAAAAGATCTGACTTCCATTGATTAAATACGGACAACAACATCTTTTTATCCGCACTCATGCTAAAGAACAACAGATAATCGGGTTTTGGATAGGCATAATGAATAATGGAATACAATTCATTTTCTTCATTTTCGCCGGATTTGTATTCCACACCTTCCTTCCTTAAATGTAACAAATCAATGGCCGGAGGTTTATTGAATTCAAAACCGAATAACTTACTGCTGTCCGGATGAATCAGGTAATAACCGTTATCATTAAATAGCGAAAGCGTAAATTGTTTGCCCGCAATTTTTTTGAGTTCGTCAAATACATAACTCAAATCAATATTGACGATAATGATCCCAAACGGTTTGCCCTTCAGATAAACCGGTTTGGCCATTCGCATGGTCGGCACCATGGGTATCGCAATCTTTCCAAATTCCTGATTCAGATTAATCTCCGAATAATAAATGGAATCTTCCGGCAGGCGAATCGTTTCAATAAAATAATCGCGATCTCCTTTTTTTTGTAAATGATCACTTGTTACCAAACCAAAACTGTCTGGAAATTTTTCCGCACGGATGATTTCTTTTCCTTCATCTTCGATTCCGATCAATCGGAATTGCAGGTATTTTTTATTGGTGGACAATAACGCCAGAAATTCCTTCGATAATTTGTCTTTTAAATCATTGTTGCCCGGATTTTCAATAAACTGATAGAGAAAAGGATTTTTGGACATGAACAAGATATCCCTCTTGACATCTTTCAAAAATGTCTTAAACTGGGTCACAACTGCTTCATTGTTGTGATTGAGCGACAAGGTGGCATTCTCCAGTATTTTATTTGAACTGATCCGATAAATAGAATACCCCAATATTACTGAAGTGAATACCAGTAATATAAAGTAAACGACCGCATTTTTTGCAGTTATGGATATTCTGGGCATGAACCCAAAGATAAGAGGCAATCGGTAAGCTACAAAGACTAAGCTGGCTAAGTGGCAATTTGCAAAATCAAATCCGGATTATTGTTTATTTGACGGATGCAAAGAAAAAAGCCCTTGCAAAATGAATTGCAAGAGCTGTTTTCAAAAATGGTATTTAAATCTTATTTATCGATTAAGTACTTATCAATCGTAAATACATCCAATCGTTTAGAATCTTTTACATTTTATGACCTAAGGCAAACCGGTACGTATAACCAAAGCTGATGGAATAGTCTGCGAACGCTGCATCTCCATGAACATCTGCATCTGGTTTTACTGTTTTTTGAATGGCTTCTGAAGCCAGGTCATTGTGACTTTTAACTCTGTTTCTGATGAAGTTCTTTGGAACATAAAGAGAGAAATTATGATTACCCAAACGATAAGCAATACCCGGCTCAACAGAAACTACATAACCCGGACGACGATATGCATTATTGCTACCAAAAACATCTTCGGCCGGAATACCTTCCCATCTTAGTGCTGCTGATACGCTCAAATTATCAAAGATCGTTGTCATTAATCCCCCGCGAACAAAAAACTGATCAGGACAAGCATATCTGTTGTAACCTGATAAAGTGGCAAGAGTCACTTTGCTATCTAAAGGATTTTTGACTACGATATCCGGGGAACTTTTGTAAGTGCCATTGTTTTCTTTCGGATTAAACATATAATATCCATTAGCGAATCCATATACGTTTCCGAACAATTGTCTGAAACCCTGTAATTCCACGGAAAAGCCCAATCCACCGTCTCCCGGTTGAATGGCCTGATCCATAACCTGGAAATCCAATTTTGAACCGTCTGCCTGTGGTACCTGATTGTCGGTTGCATTGAATTGACCAGAAGGCAATTTAACTCCCAAACCAACCATAAGATTTCCTCTATGTGCTGTTTCCGGATCAAATACCCAATAGTTCAAACCTAAACGGATATCACCCATTCCTGCAGCGTATACGCTATAACGAAACGTATCTGCTTTCGGAGCAGTCTGTCTCAGTACTTGTGAACGCTCATTATGAACATAAGGTAAAGTTACATTCAATTGTAAACGGCTGCTAAGACCATAAGAAAAGTTGAAGTCCAATGCATGAGAATAAATATTCACCGCATTTCCGCGATCATTGCCATTTGCATCATGTCCACCGCCGGTAATCTGACGTTGGGGTTGTTCGTCTGTTCCAACGAAATGGCGCCAGGAATGGAAATATCTGTAATTCAGACCCATTTGGAAATCACCATTTTGAAGGTTGTATGAATTGGATGAACACATGCTCAGTCCACCCATTTGGCGCACAGCCACACAACCCTGGCTTTTCAAGGTTGATAACGCACTCAGTACCATAAATATACTAAGTATCGAAAGCGAGTAAAGCTTCGTTTTTTTCATGAGTTTAATTTAGAATAGTTGGAATTTAAATCTAGTTGATTAATTATATGGTATTGGTTTTAAAATGACTATAAATGGAGATTGCACTTGCAACCAAAACCAAATTCTTAATGATATACTGACCGGTTAATGTCAGCACAAAAGTGCTCTGCCAGGTTTCTTTAGGCAAGAATATCATGGGGAGAAATGTGGTGAACATCTGAGCAGTAAAAAGGAAAAAAGCCAGCTTTGTATACTTAGGAAATAACCATAATATTCCGATAAAGCATTCTACCAAACCAAGCAATAGCAAAAAGCTTTCCTTGGAGATGAGATGTCCTAATGTAACCTCATGCAAGCGAATCACTAAAGTTTCCGCCGGAGAGATAGAAAGCACTTTTAAAATGCCAAACCAGAAAAAGACGATGAAGAGACTAAAGCGATTGATTTTGATTACAAGAGGCAAACTGAAAAATCCAGTTTTCGTCAACTGTAATGCGCCTTGCTGGGCTTGTTTGGTTTTGGCTAATAAGTAACTCATATCTTGGATTAAAGACCCAAAAGTAGTTTTGACATGAGGCGGGTAGTAAATGATTATGTGAAACCCCCTTTTTGATGGATGAATTCACCCATTATTTTTGCAAAAAACCACGTATAATTTAATTTTTTAATATGAAATCAATCTGATTATTCTATTAATGCTTTCATTTTGAAGAATTTAAATGATTTGAATTCAATCCGGAATTGGTATCAGGGTCAAAGCAATCCCAATTTTCTATTTAGAAAGTCTTCATTGACTTAATTACCTCCTGTTATCACACACGAACGGAACTGCAAGGCGTAACTAAATCAAAGCCTGTTTCAAGCTCCATCCATTTATATTACCTTTGTCCCTCAGATTAATATACATGAAAAAACATAACTTTTATGCCGGTCCGGCGATACTTCCATCCATTGTTTTAGAACAAGCAGCAGAAGGAATCAAGGATTTTGCGAATATGGGATTATCCATACTGGAAATTTCCCACCGAAGTAAACCCTTTGAAGCTGTTATGGATGAAGTGCAGGCTCTGACCAGGGAATTAATGGGTCTTGGAGATGAATATGCCGTGCTCTTGCTTTCAGGAGGTGCCAGCAGCCAATTTTACATGGTACCTATGAATCTCCTGAATGAATCTGAAAAAGCGTGTTACGTAAATACCGGCGTCTGGTCAACAGGGGCCATTAAGGAAGCTAAATTATTTGGACAGATCGACGTTTTGGCCAGTTCGGAAACAGATCATTTCAATCATATCCCTAAAAACTATCAGGTACCTTCAGATGCCAGCTATCTGCACATCACTTCCAACAATACGATCTATGGATCCCAATACCATTGGTGGCCTCAGACACAGATCCCTTTGGTATGTGACATGTCCAGTGATATTTTAAGCCGTCAACTCGATTTTTCGAAATTCTCATTAATTTATGCCGGTGCGCAGAAAAATATGGGCGCCGCAGGGGTGACCCTGGTTATCGTCAAAAAATCAATGCTCGGCAGAGTTAGCCGCAAAATGCCTTCCATGCTGGATTATCGCAGCCACCTGGAGAAAGGCAGTATGTACAATACCCCACCCGTGTTTCCGATTTTTGTAACTCTACTAACCCTGCGTTGGATTAAACAAACGGGACTGAGTACACTGGAGGCACGAAATAAAAAGAAATCTGAAAGTTTATATGCTGAAATCGATCGCAATTCCTGCTTTTATGGCACCGTGCAAAAGGAAGACCGGAGCTGGATGAATGTGGTATTCAGAGCGCATAAAACCGAACTGGAGTCCGCCTTTCTGGATCTTTGTAAAGAAGCGGGTTGCGTAGGACTCTCTGGTCACCGTTCTGTAGGTGGCTTCAGGGCATCCTTGTACAATGCACTCGAACAGGATAGCGTGGATGTGCTGATTGCCGTTATGCAAGAATTCGAAAAGAAGTATGCCTAGTCTTAAGACCCATTCTGAGTATACCCTTATTCAGTTTCGCCATTTTTCGCTTCAACTTCAAACCGTTTATGAAAACCGGAGATCAGCACGCATCAGTCTGGCTAAACATAAAGCTATTCTACGCTTGCCATTACTCCTTAGCACTCCGCAAAAAGAAAAGCATTTGGATTGGGCACACAACTGGCTGCGAAAAAAGTTAGAGACGGATCCCAAATTGCTGAACCGGTATATTCCAAAAAACTATCAAACCGGACAAAAAATACAGCTTAGAAATCGCGAATTCATCCTGGAAGTAATCGAAGATGTAGAGCGAAAAACCGCTATGGGAAGTTTGAAATCGAATATTTTGGTTATTCATCTTCCCAATGGAATCGATGCCTTCCAAAAACACAAATTATGCAGTACGATCATCAGCAGAATCATGTCCTCTGTTTTTCTTCCTGAAATAAAAAGAAGGGTTCACGAAATCAACAAACTTCATTTCAACAAAGAAATAAAAAGCATTCGCTTAAAACTCAATGTGAGCAATTGGGGGAGCTGCAGTACCAATAAAATAATCAATCTATCCTCAAGGCTTCTGTTGACCCCGCAATTCATTACTGATTATATCATTGTCCATGAACTGGCTCACCTCGTACATATGGATCATTCCAAACGATTTTGGGACCTGGTCAGGAAAGTTATGCCTGAATATGAAAAGGCGGAGCAATGGCTCAATAAGCATGGGGAAGGATGTAATTGGTGAGAAGTTCGGAGTTAGAAGTGAGGAGTTAGGAGTTAAGAGTGATGAATGATAAGTGATAAGTGATAAGTGAGGAGATAGGAGATAGGAGATAGGAACTAGGAGCTAGGAGCTAGAAGTGAGGAGTGAGGAACTTGGGGATATGGGATATCGGAATATGGAGGAAATTTTTGAACCTATCTAAATCGACTCTGCTAATCTAAATCTGTTGCTTTTTTAGAATGAATCATTTTTAAATATAGATCAGGTCCAGATACTAAGTATACGGCAGGTTGCCATTGAAAACCAATCAATGCTGCTTGAATAAACCTGCTGAATGTTGGAATAGAATGGAGGTTCATTAAAAAAAATAAAATTTATTCAAATCCATGCAACGAATCCTAATTTCGTCGCTCCTTAAACCATAAATCGAACGAAAATCAGAATCATGCATCTGGTGGACAGGGTTAAACAAAGAGATCACAAGGCTTATAAAGAGCTTTATGATCTATATGCAAAGCCCATGTACAATTTATGTTTCCGGTTTCTGAATCATCACGACGATGCAAATGATGTGTTGCAGGAAAGTTTTATTAAAATCTTTGAAAACATTGGCCAACTCAATAACAAAGAATTACTGAGTGCCTGGATAAAACGAATCTGTACCAACACCGCCATTCAGGCCTTGAAACAAAATAAGAAGCTGAAATTTGACGAACTCGATGATCAGCCTACCATGATCAATCTGCATGATGAAGATGAAATCATTCATGAAGAAGAATACCAGCAAAACCTGGATCTGGTTTATGATGCCATTCAAAAATTACCGGATCGCTACAGGGTGGTTTTTACCATGCATGTCATGGAAGAGTATAGCCACGAAGAAATATCCAAAATGCTGGGAATTGTTTCAGGTACATCGAGAAGCCAATACCTGAGAGCCAAACAAAAACTGATTGAAATCATAAAAAAAAATAAACACCATGGAAGACAAATTGAAAAAATTTATTCAGCGATCTAAAACTGAATTTAACCGGGAGGAACCACGGCCTGATCTTTTTGATAAGATTATGGAAAATATGGATACTGAGCAAACTCCTTTGGTTGCAGGAAAAAAATTGATATCCACAAGAATGAACTGGTTGGCTGTTGCAGCAAGTCTTGCCCTTTTAATTTCGTGCTGCTGGTTTTTGTTTTATTCAAATAAACCAATCTATATCCAGAATACTCAAGTTGCTTCCGGGCCAATTATAACAACAAAGAATCAAGCTATAATAACGAATGAAATTTCATCCACATCGACAGCGGGAAAAGAACAGGACATTCAAATTGAAAAAGGAACAAACAATAAAACAGACCAAACTCCTGTAGCCCAACTAAAATCCAAAAACAACAGAACTGCAATTCCAAGCAATGAACGTTTACCTGCAATTTTACAAAGCAATAGTTTAACTGCACATAAGCCTATTCAATCCATAATCACCGACGAACCAAAAGTGAATGAACAAATTGCCGAAACGTCAAATTCAGATCAAAAAATTAGTTTGCAATCAAACGTGACTTCCAATGATCCTGCACCTTCAATGACTCAAAATCCAACCATGGCAAACCAGGTTTCGAGAATGCCTGAAGGCGCAAAAATAATTGCATCATTACCTGTTGCAAATTCGTCCAAATCCGAATCTCTGCAAAAGAGTAAAAAATCAGAAGATCTTGCCGAGGAGGATACCGAACAGGACAACTCTCTTCAATCCACTATTAAGAAAGGAATTTTTGGATTTCTTTCGAAAAACGCTAAGAAATTAACGGGAAATACACTGTCAATAAAAAATTCCGATAACGGCGATTATACCGTTTTGGCACTACATTATAAAAATGACAAGATTGAAATATCAAAAGATATCAATCTTGGTTCTTTCGGAGAATAATTCAATTCACAATAAAACTATTTTACCATGAAAAATAATTTGATCCTATTTGCTATTAGCTGCTTTTTCAATATCAGCCTGCTGCATTCACAAGAAACGCCAAAACCGGCTCCTACTCCACCCACTCCACCGATGAGTTCACCAACTGCTCCTAAACCACCTTTGCCACCTTCAACTCCTCAACCTGAAAATACCAGTCCTCCACATAAACCGGATACCACCATCATCTCAATCGGTGATAAACAAATCATGATTATCGATAATGATGAAAAAAAATCGGGTGAAGGAAAAGCGGATTGGGAAAAAGATCTGGAAAAAAGCATGAAAGAATTAAAAGAAAATCTCAAGAATGCAAAATTCGATATGGAGCATTCCAAACAGGATATGGAAGAATCAAAAAAAGAATTGGAAGAGGCTAAGAAAGAAATGGAACAAGAATCCATTCAGGAAAATGAAGAAAACCAATCTCCGGATGGCAATAAACTGACCTTCAATTTAAAAAAGAAAAAAGATAAAAAAGGACACAAAGCTGCCGATATCAGCTTTCTGGATTTTGATTTTGGCGTTAATCTTTTAAATGTTGGCAGTTCTGTTCCAAAGCAAATGGAAGACGATCTGAAATTAAAAACCTGGGGATCCTGGACCTATACGTTTACTTTCCTTCCGACGAAAATTTACCTGGGCACCCCGCACTTAATGTTGATGACCGGATTAGGATGGAGAATCGGGCAATTTGAATTCAAAGAAAAAATTGATTTTGATCCGAATAAAACCCTGGTGTATCACAAAGATGACAATTTGAAACAATCACAATTCGTCATTCATCAATTGCAAATACCACTTAGCATCTATTGGAAAAGCAACAGGATCAAGGGTCTGGGCGACGTTGGATTTGGAATCGGCGGTTATGCCGGCATATTGCTGCATCAGGAACTGGAAACGGAAACCGCAACTCCGGATCGCGATATCGAAACCAATGAAGATTTCGGATTTAAAGATTTCCGCTATGGCTTGAGTGCGCGATTAGATATTGGCGCGCTGAAATTGTTTGCCAATTTTGATTTGAATAAACTTTGGAAAGACAACGATATCAAAAATATTGAAACGGGAATCTGGGTCGATTTTTAAATGTAAGTAAAAAGCAAAAAGAAATGAAGTCAAGTAAAGGAAAGATTGATAAAAAAGTCTCCTTTCCTCCCTGCCTCCCTGCGATCGTTATTGTTAAAATAAACTTAAATCCCTGGAAAAAAAGAAATCAAAACAATCCCCAAAAATTCTAAAGCGTTAAATACCCGTTTTTAGATTCAAACAAAATCATCATATAAAGAACTATAAGTTTCGTTTGACTTTCTTCATAATGTGGTAAGCCTGCCGGTCGAAGGATCAGCGGGCTGATTTTTTTATTCTTTTAAGTTCTTAAATGGGATGCCTTCTTGTATGGTTTTGATCATCGCGATCTGGATTGAACTATTTTAAGTTTTCCGATTGCACTCTAAATCAAAATACAATTCGAAACTTTCCTTACATTCGGTTTCAAATGATACCAAATGAAATTTATCGTAGAAACGGAAAGACTATGGCTAAGAGAAATCTATCCTGAAGATGATGCGGGTTTGTTTGAACTTGACTCAAATCCTGAAGTTCACCGGTATCTGGGAAATAATCCGGTTAGTAATATCGAACAAATCCGACAAGTCATTCAATACATTAGGCAGCAATACCTTGATAATGGAATCGGACGTTGGGCGATAATAGAAAAGAATACCAATCATTTTGTTGGATGGACCGGTCTTAAATTGGTAAGAGACAAGGTAAATAATCATCAAAATTATTACGACCTGGGCTACAGGCTCATTCAGAAATACTGGGGCCTCGGTTATGCCACTGAATCCGCACGTGCTTCATTGGATTATGGTTTTCATCAATTAAATATTCCGGTGATTTATGCGGCTGCAGATTCCGGTAATCTGGCTTCAAAAAACGTACTTCGCAAAATGGGATTTCGACATGTGGAATTTTTTGAACAGGATGGAATCCTGACAGACTGGCTGGAACTAACTAAACCGGAATGGTTGACAATAAACTCTCGATAATTTTTACCGGAAGTTTTTTAAAGAAGTTTGCAAGCCTTTAGTTGTTCATTAAAGACTTGAACTGATTATTACAATAAATGTGAATTCTTAGAGTATATTCGAAGTTTGAAGTAAAGATTCAACAGTATTCATTTATAAAATTTACGTCACACAAACAATGATTAAACGCATACTGGGCCAAAGCAAGCTGGAAGTTTCTGCACTCGGACTTGGCTGCATGGGAATGAGCTTTGGATATGGTGTCCCCGCAGACAAGAACAAAATGATTGAGCTGATCCATTCTGCCCTTGAGATGGGAATTACTTTTTTTGACACTGCAGAAGCATACGGACCATTTATTAATGAAGAATTGATTGGAGAGGCTTTAGCTCCTTTTAAAGGCAAAGTCATCATTGCAACGAAGTTTGGATTCAAATCGAATGTTGAGGATAATAACAGATGGAGTGCATTAGATAGCCGGCCAGAGCACATCCGGGAAGTTGCCGAAGCCTCATTAAAGAGACTAAAAATCGATGCCATAGATTTATTATATCAGCATCGCGTTGATTTGAATGTGCCTATTGAAGAGGTCGCCGGTACGGTAAAAGATTTAATCAGCGAAGGAAAAGTCAAACATTTCGGGTTGTCTGAAGCCGGAGTAAATACCATTCGCAAAGCACATGCGGTATTACCATTAACAGCCATTCAAAGCGAGTATTCATTATTTTGGCGACAGCCTGAAAAGGAATTATTGCCGACACTGGAAGAATTGGGAATTGGTTTTGTACCGTTTAGTCCATTAGGCAAAGGATTTCTTACCGGCAAAATAGATGAAAACACAAAATTTGATCAATCCGATTTCCGGAATTTTGTCCCACGCTTTACACCGGAAGCAAGAAAGGCAAATCTAACACTCATCGATTTATTAAATAAAATTGCAGTTCATAAGAAAGCAACACCCGCACAGGTTGCATTGGCCTGGTTGGTTGCACAAAAACCTTGGATTGTTCCCATTCCCGGCACGACTAAGCTACATCGACTCGAAGAAAATATAGGTGCTCTTGCAGTAGAATTTACGGTTGACGAACTACAAGAAATTGATGAATCTTCATCCAAAATTATCATTCAGGGGGAACGCTATCCTGAACACTTACAGAAACTGGTCAACCGCTAATTGATTCAATTTTCTATTTTTCTGAACTACGTTTATTCATTATAAAATTGCATTCAATTCTATTTTTGCCTATCCATTTAAACTGATCTTCAAATCTATTTTTTGAAAGTGTTTCAGTCGTCTAACTTCAGGCAGCATTTTGAACACATTTGAGCTCTTATTCTTTATGATACCTCGCCTTCCTGCTTCAAAATGTATAATCAGCATTTGTGTATGCTACCTGTTTATACTGAATTGCTATAGTCAATTGTCTGAATCCATGCATTCAATACCAAATGATAATGAATGGATCCGGGAAAATGATGCGCTGCATCCCTGCATCACTGATGATGAATATCAAACGATTCAAAAAAATTGCAACGCAAATGCTTTTTCATTAGAACTTCAAACTACAGTGACTCCCGGCAGTGTATTATTAAACTGGCCCTTACAAGCTGCGCAGGCTCTGCATGATTGCAGCTACTATTATATTTCAGCGTATGTAGATCAAAATGTAGCAACTGGCGCCATTCAGGATTTTAACTGTGGTACCAATACCTACGACAGTCACCGCGGAACGGATATTTCGACCTGGCCCTACAATTTTTATAAAATGGATAATAATCTGGTTCTTGTAATTGCTGCTGCAACCGGAACCATAGTCGATAAACACGATGGAGAATTTGATAAGAATTGCGCGACTAATTCAATGATGGCTAATTATCTAGTCATTCAACATGACGATGGATCGCGTGCACTCTACTGGCACATGAAAAAAAATTCGCTGACCACAAAAGCGATTGGACAAGCTGTTTTGGCCGGTGAAGTTTTAGGTATCGTTGGCAGTTCCGGAAATGCATCCGGACCTCATTTACATTTTGAAGTTTGGAGTGGAAGCACAGTGGCCACTCGTATCGACCCGTTTTCCGGAAGTTGTAATAGCTTGAACCAAAAATCCTGGTGGGCCAATCAGAAAACTTATACGGAAACAGCCATCATTAAAGCTTCCGTAAATACGACTGATTTGGTTTTACCTCCTTGTCCGGCCACTGAAATTCCCAATGAAAGCAGTGTATTTCAAATTCCCTTTCAGGGCAGCGGTTTACCCGCCGGCTATGCAAAATTTTACATCTTCATCAGAAATGAAAAAACGGGTTTAAATGCTGATATGAGCATTATCAATCCGGATGGAAGTAATTTTCTGACATGGACCTACAGCAGTCCATCCGACAATAAAACACGAATACAGGGTTGGTCTAAAAAATTACCCACCGCAGCAGGGAAATACATTTTTAAATCCGTATACAATGGAATGACCTGTTCCACACCGTTTGAAATGGTCAATCCAACGAACAGCAACAATACGGATTTAAATTCATTGTGTCGTATTTATCCAAATCCCTCCAATGGAAAATTTGTTTTGGAAACAGAGCAAACCGGAGTATTTGAAATTTATACTCTTTTTGGCGCAAGACTTTTTCAAACTGAAATTCATAATCACAAATCAGAATTTAATCTACCTATTCCGAATGGTTTGTTTTATTATCACCTGATCCAAAATAACAAGTTAGTTCGATCCGGAAAATTGCATATTAAATAGTTTGAACAGGGACTATTCTTTTTATACATGTTTCAACCGTTTACAGCTGTTGATAAACGGTGCATGAATTTTTCTTAGCTCATCAAACTGTCCTGTTATCAAATGAAAATGTTGCATATTTGTCGCTGATTCAAAAGCTTCCATTTACATTGAATACCTTTAGACGGGATCATTCAATAAAATTAAATTCCTGAGCAGCATTCATGTTAAAAGATAAAGCTCCATTAAAAAATTTTATTCATTCGCTGGGATTTGAATGGGTTGGATTCGCCAAATCCAAACCACTGGACCAGGAAGCCCGTCAATTGGAACAATGGCTACATAACAATTACCAGGGTGAAATGAGTTATATGGAGCGTTACTTTGATTTGCGCATAGATCCTTCCAAAGTATTGCCCGGAACAAAATCGATCATCGTACTGGGAATTAATTATTACCAGGAGCAAAAAAAAATCAGTGATGATCATCCGAATATCTCAATGTATGCATATGGTAAAGATTACCATAAGGTCATCCGTAAAAAAACTAAAGAAATTATACGGTGGATGAAATTGAATTATGGTGATGTACTTGCACGATCGTTTGTTGACTCCGGACCTGTTTTGGAAAGAGCCTGGGCCAGGGAAGCAGGAATAAGCTGGTCTGCAAAAAATACCTTATCGATCAATCCGAAAACGGGTTCCTATTTCTTTCTGAGTTGTCTTTTTACTGATATAGAATTTGACTACGATCACCCGATCAAAGATTTTTGTGGTACCTGCCGAAAATGCATCGACGCTTGTCCTACACAGGCATTTCACACAGATGGTTACCTGTTGGATGCCAGTAAGTGCATTTCTTATCTGACGATTGAATTGAGAAAGGAAATTCCCGATAAATTTAAAGGACAGATGAATGACTGGATTTTTGGCTGCGATATCTGCCAGCAGGTTTGTCCCTGGAACCGGTTTTCGTCAAATACCCGCGAAAAACAGTTCGACGAAACAAATCATATCAGCAGCCTGAGTTTTGAAAACTGGCTGGATATGACGGAGGAAGAATTCCACTTTTTATTCGGAGAAACACCGCTTAAACGGACCAAACTGGAGGGAATTCAACGCAATATCCGATTTGTCAAAAATTCAATTCCAAACTGATTTACCGGCAAATTGAGCTCCGCCATCAACCTTATAGACATTTTTTTTGTTCATATACATTATTTTCTGTTGGGTAAGCCTCGTCAAAAAACCGCAGTACAGATCACTCCATTTTTTAATATTTAAAATTAACAAATGCATGTAATGATGCCTTTTGTTAAGTGAGCAGGCTTTCGTATTTTTAAACTCTTTAAAACCACTGAGATGAGACGTAGCTTTTATTTATTCATCTTCCTTTTCCCGTTTATTGGCATAAGCAAAGGCTTATATCCGAAACCAAAAAGCCCATGTACGCTTACAGCGGACTGTCCGCCACCGGTTACTTTGATAGAAGGTATGAAATATGACACGTCCGTGACCGGCGCACCAAAAATCACTTCAAATAACGGAGGTGCAGTAAGCATAACCTGGCTGGAAGTTTATCAAAAAGGAGATTGTAAAAATCATGCAGATCAGGTGACCAGACTTTTTACCGTGCGCAATGCAAGTGGTGAAGAAGTCAGATGCAATCAAAATATTACCATAAAACATCTTACCGTAAATGATGTGTACTTCCCATCAGATACAACTGTCGATTACCCCGACAGTCTGACTACTTTGACCAATACCTTACTGACTATTCCGAAATCATTTGGATCTCTTAAATTGACTTACACCGACACCCGCGTTTCTCAAAATTGTAATATTCCGGTGCGCATACGCAGACAATGGTTACTTGAAGATATTTGTTCAGGTGCAACCAAAAATGCAACGACATTTATGAACGTGCATAAATTTTACAACGAATTCAAACAAATCATTAAAAAAACAGATGCAGTTTGTGCCGATGATGGTTTTATCACATTAACGCCTGTTGGCGAATTTACTCCTTACAAATACAAATGGAATTCAGGTGACAGTTTGCCATCGATCTTCAACAAGGCGGCAGGCAGTTATTCACTGACAGTTACGGACGGCTTCGGTTGCACGGTTAGCCAGGTCTATGATTTGGTGTCCATGTCACAGCGCGCAGATATTGGTGGACGAATTTCGACGGATGATGGTATTCGTGTCATACCAGATTCTTTGGTATTTGAGAATGAATCACTGATCAGTAAATTGTGTATTTCACAGGCAAGTGGTCTGCATTACGGATTTACGTTGAAGACCAGAAAAACCGGGCAATACAATTATTACCTCGTCCGGAATACCGGGCCACTGGATGGGATAACGACGAAAGATATTGTACTCATTCAACGACATATTCTCGGCATCACTAAATTTACAGACACCCTGCAATACATCGCTGCGGATGTCAATAACAATTTTAATATCACCGCTTCGGATATTTCAGAAATACGGCGACTGATCCTGGGTGTCAAAGCTAATTTTACCTATGTCAAACCATGGTACTTTTTGCGCAAAGACTGGAGAGCAGTTGCCAAACCCAACAAACCTATTTCAGATATTGAATTTAAAGGAGTCAACGTGCCCAATTTTCCATTGACCAATGTCGATATTTTTGTTTTGAAAATGGCCGATATTGATTTGAGTTATAATGGACTTCAGAATAACCAGCTGGAATCCCGGGCAAAATCAGATGAAGTCAAACTCGATTTACATGCGGGAATCATTATCAACAATGAAAAATGGATTCCAGTCTATCTCAAATCAACAAAAGACCTCTATGGAATTCAGTTTAAACTCCGGGATATTTCGAATCAATCCTTGAAACTATTAAATAATCAATTGGATGAATCCTTCATTTTTGCGAAAGACAATGCAGTAACAGTTAGCTGGAGTACCGGAACTGCTTTGCAGTGGAACCAGGATCAACCCTTATTTTATATTCAATCATCCAACGCAGAACAATTAAAAGAAGATACTGAAATTGCTGCAGAATGGTATGATTCAGATTTGAATGTTTACGGTTTGAAAATAAGTACAGAAGATCAAAGCGCTACTTCTGGCTCAACTTTTTTCTTCCCCAATCCAACAAATGATCGCATACATTTCAACTTCAATTTTGCAAAGCTGGAAGTTAAATTATATAATCCGGAAGGCAAACTGATCTTAAGTAGAACCTTGCACAGTAATCAGGAATTGAATCTGCAGAATCTATCTACAGGAATCTATATTCTTAACTGTACGCGGGAAAACGGATCAAACCTGAGCGAATTACTTGAAATCAAATAATTCCTCTTGTCTATCTTGCAGCCATGAATGCTGTTATTACCGGTGCCAGTAAAGGACTAGGCAAAGCCATAGCCATAGCCCTTGCAAAAAAAGGCATCCATTTATTTATCACATCGAGATCTGAAGGAGACCTTGACAAAACCAAGCAGGAATTACTTGCCATCAATCCATCCATCAAAGTGTTTTACTATGCCTGTGATATTTCGATGCGCGATCAGGTTTCTGCTCTGTCTAAATCCATATTGTCTGTGTTCCGGGATGTTGATATCCTGATTAATAATGCAGGACTATTTCTATCAGGTAATATAGTGGATGAACCTGAAAACAATCTTGAACTACTGATGAATACCAACCTCTACAGTGCTTATCACCTCACCCGTGCGCTCCTGCCCATCATGTTGCACAAAAAATCCGGACATATCATCAACATGTGTTCGATTGCCAGTCTGGCAGCTTATCCCAATGGAAGTTCATATGGCATCAGCAAATTTGCTTTGCTGGGATTCAGCAAATGTCTGCGCGAAGAATTAAAAGATTCGGGTATCCGTGTTACTTCCATCCTTCCCGGAGCTGCCTGGTCTGATTCCTGGAAAGGGGCCGATTTACCGGAAGAAAGGCTCATGCAAGCCGAAGATGTTGCAAAAGTGATCGTATGCGCCATTGAACTAAGTCCATCAGCAGTGCTGGAAGAAATAATCTTACGCCCGCAGCTTGGCGATCTCTAAAATCAAATCGTATGCAGCAGCCTGGTTTTATCCGTTATCAAGCCATTCAATTTCTGGAAGACAAAATGTTTTCCAGAGTCAATGATTTTCATGGCATCATGGATTACCGAAGAACAGTACGCGAATTTTCATCACGACCTGTACCTATAGAGATCATCCAACAAATCATTAAAATTGCCGGTACTGCACCATCCGGTGCAAACAAACAACCATGGACTTTTTGCATCATCAGCAATCCGGAAATAAAAAGGAAAATCCGGGAAGCTGCAGAAAAGGAAGAACAGGAAAACTACAATGGACGAATGTCACAAGAATGGTTGGATGATTTGTCAATACTTGGGACGGATTGGCAAAAACCATTTCTTGAAACTGCACCGTATTTAATTGCGGTATTCAGAAAAAGCTATGACCTGGTCAATGGTGTAAAGCGCAAAAATTATTATGTGCAGGAATCTGTTGGCATTGCCTGCGGATTTTTAATCGCCGCCATTCAGTATACCGGATTAGTATGTCTTACGCATACACCAAGCCCGATGAATTTTTTGCAGGAAATACTGCAAAGACCCGAAAATGAAAAGCCCTATTTATTAATTCCGGTAGGATATCCTGCAGATGAAGTGTATGTGCCTGCCATTCATCGAAAGCCATTGGACGAAATTGCTGTTTACTACTGATGAGAAAAGGCAAAAGAATTTAGGATGTTAGGCTTTAAGACTATTAGGTGATTAGGCTGTAGGAGTTAAGTTTTGAAATTGATTTAAGCTTTTTATTTAAAGAATCAGTTTCATAGCTAGGGCAAAATGGATTTTGAAAAAATATCCCTGTCATATTATTTTATTTTTGAACGGTTTCTCTTAGCTTAGAGCTCATTATCAGAACGGATACCACGAAAATAAAACCAGGGGTGTCTATTGTTTTAGATCGGGCAGATGAATAGTATACCATTTGTATTAATGACCAAAATGGAGGAGACCTTAATCTTGAATGAGATCCAGATTATTTGAAGTAAGGTAAGGTGGTTTTTAAGGGTTCTACTTATATTCATTCAGAAACATTTAAACTATGAATTGCGCAAAAATTATTTTTTTATTGTTTGTTCAAATTGCGGTTATGCAGATTGGTTTAAGTCATAATGCTGTAACGGTGTATGGCAAAATCGCCAATCCCACTGTCAAGAAGGTTTTTATTGGTTCCTATAACAATCTGATCAATTATGAACTTGTCTACCTGGATTCTGCTGAGTTAAACAGCAATGGAAATTTCTCCATGACCTTTTCGTGTGATCATCCGATACATGCACTTTTTTATCACGGAAATGAATATACAAAACTGTTTATCGTTCCCGGTGATAGTCTGCAGATGACCCTTGACGCAAAACAATTTGATGAAACTTTACATTATCAGGGAAAAGGAGAGTTTATCAACAATTACCTTGCAAATAAAATGCGCGTCTTTTCAAACCCGGACGATTTTAATACTTTGTACAATAGAAGCGAGGCATCCTTTAATAGAAGAAATGATTCAATCCGCAAAGTAAAGCAGAATTTCATAGACACCTATTTTTCCAATTCCAAAAATAAAAGCTCAACCATACGAAAGTATGTAGAAGAAGAAGAATCTGAAATTCTGTGCGAATGGGCGACCGCTAAATTGGAATACCCGGGCATTTATTCCTATTTGAATCATCTGCCATATAATTTGGAAACACCTGATTCGTACTTTGATTTTCTAAAAACGGTCATCATTCAGGATTCAAAATCAGTTATCACGGAAGCTTATGTGCAATTTATTGAACAATACATTTATGATTTAGTGGATAAAAAGATAAAAAAAGATACTACACTGAATCGATTTGTATTGAAAGCGGAAATGATTGAGCAGCATTTTTCCGGTGAGGTCAGGGAATTTTTACTGGCCAAATGGTCCTATGATTGTTTTGCCCGCTTAAATGACCTGGATAACGGAAAGGCTATCTATGAAAAATACAAGAAACTATCCCGAAGTAAAAAATATCTGGATTTGCTGGATAAGGCCATGGTAAAGGCGTCCAGATTGGTTGTCAACAAACCTGCGCCGGACTTTACCTTACTAGATATGCAGGGAAAGAAAGTTTCACTATCTGATTTTAAAGGCAAAGTTGTTTACCTGGACATATGGTCAAGCTGGTGCGGACCCTGCAGAATGGAAATCCCCTATGCTAAAAAACTGGAAGAAGAAATGAGAGGTAAAGACATAGTATTTCTGTGTGTATCGATTGATGACGATGAAGAATCCTGGAAAAAAATCATCAGGGACAAAGAATTACCGGGAGTTCATTTGATTTCAAAAGGCAGTTTTGATTCCGAGATTTGCAAACTTTACAATGTGAATGCAGTGCCTTACTATAATCTTATAGACAAAGAAGGCAAATTTGCTATAATCAATGCGGACAGACCTAGCGGAAATATTAAAAAAGATTTGGAGGCATTGTTGAAATAAATTTAATGATGGTTAAACAAATATTATAATTACCTAAAGCTGCAACTTGTTCAGATTATACATCTTTCTGATATTCTTACTTTGTATTCAACCAAGCATTGGACAGGTAAAGATTTGTGGCCAAATTGATACTTCTTCAAGCTTATGCTATAGTAAAGTAAAATTTCCTGCTTCAATTTTTGCTATAGAAAAAAAATTAGAATCTGTTGGTAACGTTTTTTCAAATGAAATTTCATTATTAGCAGATATGGATGGCGATTGCATTCCAGAGCTGATTGCACCTGATGATAATGACTATAAGATTCACATTATCGATTCAAGAACAGGGTTGACCAAATGGGAAATCAATACTCCATTTTGTTATTTTCGCAGTGGTATGGCAATCGCAGATATAGACAATGATGGTATACCTGAAATATTTCTCAGAACTGCAACAGCTAATTTTCCTGCTAATCTTTTAGGAAAGCTGATTTGTTATAATGCTAATGGAAGTATAAGATGGATTTCTGATCAAAAATATTACTTAGATCCTAAAAATGAACTTGCTGGAAAACTAGCTTTGGCAGATTTTAATCAAGATGGAGTACCCGAAATCTATATAAGCAATATTATCTTCAATGCACAAACAGGAATAAAGCTGGCAGATGGAGGTTCCAATGGTAAAGGGACCGATGATAATAGTTTCGACGCAATTACAATAGCTGCTCAGCTGGATGAGGATTCTACGGATTTGGAATTGGCCGCGGGATATACTATCTATAAAGTAAAAATTACGAATCCGAACGGTACAATAGGTAATACTTTGACTCCAATCAACATAAGGGTAAATTTTAATTATAGAGATGGATATACTACTGTAGCTGATATTGATTTGGATGGAAACCTTGATGTCGTTGTAACATCACAAGGTTCAACTCATTCAATACTTGTATATACTTACACACTTTCTAATGGATCCTCAAAACTAATAGCGCAATCCTCATTTGGAGGTTCTGAGTTAGACATTGGGCCTCCTCTTGTTGGCGATATAAATAACTCAGGTAAACCATCGATCTTGTTTATGACAGATGAAGTCTTGCATGCCTATTCTTATAATGGCTCTTTTATACTTCAAAATGATTGGGCACAGGTTACAACAGATTCATCTGGTTCAATAGGTTTAACTCTTTTTGATTTTAATAATGATGGCATCAAAGAAATTGTTTATCGGGACATGACAGGTCTTAATATTCTCAATGGACAATCAAAACCACCAAAATTGTTAGCACAAATACCTTGTTATGCAGGGACTTATTATGAATACCCTATTGTTGGCGATATTGATAATTCCGGTCATTCGAAGATCTGTGTGCCATGCTCATCAAATATTTATAACGGCGATGGCAAGCTTACCGTCTTCGGACCCCCTGACTCCTTACCCGGCTGGGCTCCTGCCCGTGGAGTATGGAATCAATACAACTACCACGTCCTGAATATCAATGACGACCTCACCGTACCACGAATAGAAAAAAACAATGCCACCTACAAAAATGGCAAATACAATAACTTTTATGTACAAGAATCTCTGCTCGATAGCAATGGGATGTATGTAAAGAGAGCTGCAAGCCTTACGGGAAAAATCAAATCAGTTACTTATGATTCAATAAATGATCAATATACCGTTGTATTTGACTTATACAATCGCGCCGATGCTACTGCACGAGCTGATTCAAATTTAACTGTTTCTTTTTACAATAGTGATCCTGTAACTTCCGGCATATTGATTAGCACTTATTATACATTTAAAAAAATAGAACCCGGAGATAGTTTGTTAAATTTAGTTTATAAATTCTATGCTAATAATCTCAGCGATCTGTTTATGGTGATTAATACTACACGGAATAATACTGGTGCTTTTAATCCTATTGATTTTACAATTGCCGAATGCGATTATACTGATAATACATTTCATACACTGGTTTTGCCAAAGAATCAGAAAGTAAATACTTGTCATGTAAGCACATTTGATACTAATTTATGTTATATAAAAGAAAAATTTCCAATATCAAAATTTGCAATAACTGAAAAACTGAGAAGTAAGGATTTGGTTTCCGGTAATCAGCCTGTGCTTTTAGCAGACATGGATGGAGACTGTATACCAGAATTCATTGTGACAGGTGAAAATTATGGGGGTTTAAAATGGGATCAAATTTTCATTATTGACTCTAAGACTGGCATTACTAAATGGTCATTTATTACACCACCCATTGATTTTGATTTGGCTGGTCTTGCCGTTGCAGATATTGATGGGGATGGGATTCCAGAAATTTTTTTAGAAACCAGAATAGCTATTGATTCTCCTGCAAATGGTGGTGCAAGGTTATATTGTTATAGCGCACGAGGAAATCTTATATGGGTATCAGACCAAACAGTTAACGATACTAATAATCCCAGAGATGAAATTGCAGGAGGCACTCCAGCATTGGCTGATTTCAACCAAGATGGGATTCCAGAAATTTATGTCAATAATAAAATATTTAATGCCCGCACAGGAGTCAAGCTAGCCGGTGGCGGTGCGAATGGTTTAGGAAAAGACGTTCAGCCCGGATTTTACCCAGATGCACTAAGTATCGCTGCACAGCTAGATGATGATCCTTCTGATTTAGAGCTAGCTGCAGGATATACAATCTATAAAGTTAAGATCATAAATCCAAACGGCATGAATGGCAACAGTATGACACCTTACAATATTCAGATTGATAATACTTTCAAAGATGGCTTTACAACCGTCGGCGATATTGATTCTGATGGGAAACTTGATGTCGTAGTAACTTCTCCTGGAGTTGTCAGCTTATTATACGCTTATCGCTTATTCAATGGATCACCGCAGCTTATAGCAAAAGCTTATGTAGGAAATACTAAACCTCATATGGGACCTGCTTTTATTGGCGATATCAAGGGTGCTGGTAAACCTTCTATACTTTTCACAAGAGTTAAAGAATTAAATTCCTATTCTTATGATGGTACTACAACTTTTAAACGTGACTGGTCCTTGTTTACCACAGATAACTCGGGTGTAACAGGAGTTACTATGTTTGATTTCAATAATGATGGCATTCAGGAAATCGTGTATCGTGATGAAACTGAGCTAAGAGTAATAGATGGATCAACAATTCCTCCAATTGTTTTATCAAGCAACTCTTGCTACGGGGCTACAAGAAGTGAATACCCGATAGTCGGAGATTTAGATCTATCCGGTCATGCAAAAATCTGTATTCCTTGTGCTAATAGACCAACAGATCCAAAAGGATTACTGATTGATCTTGTAGGTAAACTCATAGTCTTTGGTGCGCCTAGTAACCTCCCCGGCTGGGCACCTGCCCGTGGAGTATGGAATCAATACAACTACCATGTCCTGAATATCAATGACGACCTCACGGTTCCACGAGTTGAAAAAAATAACGCCACATATAAGAATGGCAAATACAATAACTTTTATGTACAGGAATCACTACTGGATAGTAATGGAATGTATGTAAAGAGAGCAGCAAGTCTTGCAGGTAAAATCAAATGCATTAATTATGATCCTTTAAATAATGAGTACACCGTAATCTTTGATATATACAATCGTTTCGATGCTTCTTTCAATGCAGATTCCAGTATGCCCGTTTCTTTTTACAATGGAGATCCTGCGGCAGGAGGTATTTTGATTAGCACATATTATACTCTTAAAAAAATAGAAAGCGGAGACAGTCTTTTGAATTTAGAATACAAATTCTCCACAGTCAATCTCAGCGATCTATTTATGGTGGTCAACACTAAACGGAATGGGTCCGGGCAATTTAATACTACTGATTTTTCTATTGCGGAATGCGATTATACCGATAATACCTTTCATACACTTGATTTACCAAAGATTGAAAAACTAAATGCTTCAATCTGTAAAGGAGAAGAGTATAATTTCTTTGGTAAGGTGATACATGATGCTGGAGTGTACTATAATAAACTAACCACACTAACCGGTTGTGATAGCCTGGTCTCAATTTTGAAATTAGCAACTGTGGATACCGTTCATGCAAGTCAATCTATCAGAGCATGTGACAAATACAATTGGAATGGCAGCACATATATGCAAAGTGGTATTTTTGTACATGACACTTTAAACAGTTTTGGTTGTGACAGTATAACGACTTTAGAACTCGTGATCAACAATTCCGATGCAATAAATACTTTTCATACTGCATGCGATAGTTTTAACTGGAATGGCAAAACATATAGCAAAAGTGGTATCTATTCCTACCAATCAGTAAATATATTTGGTTGTGATAGTATTACAGCACTCGCACTCACCATCAATAATTCAGACAATCAATTGATTAATAAAACTGCATGCAATAATTATTTCTGGAATGGACAAACATACACCCAGAGTGGTTCATATCAATTTGATACTATCAACAGGTTTGGATGTGATAGCGCTGTCACTTTAAACTTAACTATAAATTCAATCATCAATGTGAGCATCATATATACTGGATGTGATACTTATACCTGGAATGGTAACACCTATACACAAAGTGGTTCGTATCAAATTAAAACCATTAATCAACAAGGCTGTGACAGTATTACAACATTGCAACTTACTATTAATAAGGCCAACAATTCAACTTCTGTACTTACAACCTGTGACAGCATCACATGGAATGGAATTACCTATAGTCAAAGTGGTAACTATCAGTACAAAACAATAAACGCTGTCGGATGTGATAGCATAGCTACACTGCAACTTACTATAATTAAATCGAGTACATCAAACACATCTACGAGCGCTTGTAGTAGTTATACATGGAACGGCGTAACTTATAATCAAACTGGCAGTTATCAGTATATAACACAAAATTCGGAAGGATGCGATAGCATAGCTACATTGAATCTGATCGTCAATTCATCAGATAGCCTGCAGTTAAATCAGTCTGCATGTGATCATTATACCTGGAATGGAAATACCTATGACCAAAGTGGCAGCTATCAATACCAGACTTTAAATAGTTTCGGATGTGACAGTATAATGAATCTAAATCTCACGATTAACAAATCAAGTAGATCAAATATTGCAATATCAGTTTGTGATAGTCTTAGTTTTCTGGGGCAAATATTAAAAGCAAATGGAAATTATAACTTCTTACTTAAAAATGCCGATGGCTGCGATTCTGTAATCAACCTAAGTCTGAATATCAGGTCGGAAGTCTATAACAATCCTGTATCTACCTGCGTCCCATTCACCTGGATGGTCAATGGTCAGACATACGACCTTTCCGGTGTCTATTTAGAAAAATATACCAACAGCTTTGGCTGCGATTCAATCTATTTATTGGATTTGAATATTCTCAAAAGTTTCGAATTGATACAACAGGCGGAAGTCTGCAAGGAATACTTCTGGCCGGTTAATAAAACGGTATTAACCCAATCAGGTGAATATTCCTATACGTTAAAAACAAATCAAGGCTGTGATTCCATCATCAAATTGGATTTGATCGTGAATCATGATTTTGAAAAAACGGATACGGTTATCACAGATACCACTTATACCTGGCCTATCAATCACCAGACCTATCCTATCTCAGGAACTTACCAGGAGTATTTTACCTCAACCGGCGGTTGTGATTCAATTCATATTCTTTTTCTGATTATTAAAAAGGATGTTGGAATTTACTACCCCAATGTCATCCATCCAGGTGGTATAAATGGATGGTTTACATTATTTGACAATGGTAATACAATTTCTTTAATAACATCTCTATCCATTTTTGATCGTTGGGGAGAACTGGTTTGGCAAAAGCATGATTTTCCTGCCAATGATCTTCAATTAGGATGGAATGGAAAATTCCAGGATCAGAATGTATTACCAGGAGTTTATGTTTGGTTGGCGCAGATTGCTCTTCAAGATGGTACTGCTATTTTTAAGAAAGGGGATCTTACAGTCATAAAGTAGATTTGTATTAAAATTTATTTTCCATACAGCCATTTCATTTTCCTCAAACCATTTAGCCCATTTTGCATTTTCATACTATGCGCATTGAAGAGATTCATTTTCTTAATTCTTACAAGGGTCACAAAGGCGCTGTTTATCAATTATGTGCTGGTATCGAAAAAGGTAGCTTTCTGAGTGCAGGAAGTGATGGTTTGATCTGTCAATGGAATCCAGCCCAAAGCAATAACGGTCTGGTCATTGCACAAACAGGAGAACGCATATTTAGTTTGCTGGCACTGCCGGATCAAAAAATGATTTTTGCAGGAAGCATGCAGGGCGATTTGTTTCTTTTGAACATTTTGAACGAACCACAGGTGAAACGATTTCGCTTTCACCAGGCTTCCATTTACTCCATTAAACCCTGGAATCAAAGCATTATCACGGCAGGAGGTGATGGTATCTTGGCCATCTGGAATCCGGAAAACGGTAGTATCCGCTATCATTTAAAAATCAGCCACCAAAAATTGAGAAGCCTTGCTATTGATGCTGAACAGGACATCTTGTTTGCCGGCGATGGCAATGGCCATATCTGGAAACTAAAGTTGCCCGATTTAGAACTGATTCAAAAACTGGAAAATATTCACTCAAAAACCGTCTTTTCCCTTGCTTACCTTTCTCATGAACACTTATTAATAAGCGGTGGATTGGATGCCCACATTAAAGTCACAGATAACAACAATGCCATTCTCCATGACTTAAATGCCCATTGGTATTGCGTCAACGACCTTTGTCCATTATCCGGAACAAATTTTATAGCCACAGCCAGCAGGGACAAAACCATACGCATTTGGGATAAAACCGACTGGAGTTTGGCTAAAGAGATTTCTAGCCCTAAATTTGCCGCTCATATTCATTCAGTCAATAGCCTGCTATGGAATGAAACGGAGCGCATAATTTATTCTGCCGGTGACGATGGAGCTATTTTTGCGTGGAAAATTGAAATAACAAATTAACCGCCGCACAACAAGCTGACAGGAATCAAATGTTTACTGTTTAAAAAATTTTTATTTAACGTCAATCATAATTATTTTCGATAATTGCCCAAATCAATAAAATAAACTCTTTCCTACAACCTAACAGTCTAACCACCTAAAAACCTAACAATCTAAAAACCTAACAGCCTAACCACCTAAAAACCTAAACTCCACTCCCTTATGATTCTCAGCGATAAAAAAATACTCGAAGCCATTCAAAACGGAAATATTTTAATCGAACCCTTTGATCTGTCCTGCCTCGGCACGAATTCCTATGACGTCCATCTTGGTAAAACTTTAGCCGTTTATAATGGCAGAGTGCTCGATGCTAAAAAACACAATACCATTTCTTACTTTGATATACCGGAAGATGGATTTGAACTGCAGCCCGGCGTATTATATCTGGGCGTAACAGAGGAATATACGGAAACACATCATACGGTTCCCTTTCTTGAAGGAAAGTCCAGTATCGGTCGATTGGGTATTGACATTCATGCCACAGCCGGTAAAGGAGATGTTGGATTTTGCAATACCTGGACCCTGGAAATCAGTTGCGTGCAACCCGTACGAATCTATGCAGGAATGCCTATCGGCCAATTGATCTATTTTGAAGTGAATGGAGAAATTGACAATTATTACAATCGAAAGTCCAATGCAAAATATAATGAACGGACGACGAGACCGGTGGAAAGCATGATGTGGAAGAATAAGTTTTGATAGTTAGGAACTAGGAGTGAGAAGTTAGGAGTTAGAAGTTAGAAGTTAGGAGTTAGAAGTGAGGAGTGAGGAGTGATGAACTAGGAGCTAGGAACTAGGAGCTAGGAGTTAGGAATTAGAAGTGAGGAGTGAGGAGTGATGAACTAGGAGCTAGGATTTGGGAGTGAAAAATGGATTTGTTAGCTTCATATAATTAAATTCATGATAAGCAATATTTCATTATCTTTAGTATTAAACTTAAATTGTTCAATAGCGATTTATGTTTTATTGTAATTCCAATGAACATTACTATACATCAATGTTAACTTTAAATAAAAACTGTAAACTGGCAACTGCAAACTGTAAACTGCCTACTGCCAACTTATCTTTAAACCATGGCTCGTAAAATCCGGCAACATATATGCGCTAATTGCAATCATTCGTTCAATGAAGGCGAAAATTTTTGCCCGAATTGCGGACAAGAAAATCATAGTCCCAATCAACCAATACGCCATTACACCGCCGAATTAATTGAGTCTACCTTACATCTGGATTCCAAAGTCTTACTCACTATAAAGACCATGTTGATGTATCCCGGTAAAATTACCCGTGATTATAATGATAACATGCGCGCCCGTTTTACACCACCTGTCAGACTTTATATTTTTATCAGCTTTGTTTTTTTTGTGCTGCTTCAGTTTCCATCTACCATTTACAAAATTGTGGATCATGAAAAAGCCAAATCCCCGGTCATTTTGGATGGCCCGCATAAAGAACAAAAATTGAAAGACGAATCTTCCACCATCACGAGAGATAGTTTGCAGGACACCATCGTTACAGAAAACATTTTGGGACTTAAAATAAATATGAGCAAGGCTGAAATGCTCAAATTTAAAAATGCCAAACCGGAACAAATAGATTCTTTAATCCTTAGCCAAAATAAAACGCCCAATTATTTTAACCGGACCCTGATTCAGCAAATTCTCAAATCCTACGATGCGGACGAAAGCTTCACCGAACGGATAAAAGAGAAATCTATTAAATTCGGATCGATCTCATTGTTTTTCCTGATGCCTTTTTTCGCATTCCTGGTTTATCTGGCCTACTTCAATCGAAAAAAATACTATTATGAATATTTGATTTTCTCACTGCATTATCACACAGTTATTTTTTTATTTAGTAGTATTATCATCTTGCTCAGCATATTTTTCTCCATCCCGGGTTGGATCAATTTCTTTGTGGCACTCGGTTTGTTGTATTATCTGGGTAAAGCCCTGAGATATAATTTTCAGGGAAGCCGTTGGCGCACAATCCTGCGTATGATGGCAATCTGTTCGGTCTATTCAATCACTTTATTAATTGTATCCATTACCGTAATCTTTTTGGGATGGTGGTTTGTTTGATCCAAAGTAAATTTCCAATCCAGAAAATAGTTTCCAGACTGGGAAGCTAATTATTGAAAGAATATAATTAAATGTTTAGCCCATTGAGATTACATCAACTTTAAATTTCAAAACCCATGATCAATCAAATTGAGCATATTGGTATCGCTGTTAAAGACCTGGAATCTGCCAATGACTTGTATGAGAAATTGCTGAATGAAAAACCATATAAGCAAGAATATGTAGATTCCGAAAAAGTAACGACGTCTTTTTTTAAAACAGGTACCAACAAAATCGAATTGCTGGAATCCAAAAATCCGGAAAGCGCTATTTCAAAATTTATTGAGAAAAGAGGAGAAGGCATTCATCATATCGCTTTTGCCGTGGATAATATAGAACATGAGATGAAACGATTAAAAGAACAAGGATTTCAGTTACTCAGCGAGAAGCCATACAAGGGAGCGGATAATAAATGGGTGTGCTTCGTCCATCCCAAATCTGCAAATGGCGTTCTGATCGAACTTTGCCAGGAAATGGGAAGAAGTGAGAAGTGAGAAGTGAAGAGTTAGGAGTTAGGAGTTAGGAACTAGAAGTTAGAAGTGATGAGTTAGGAGCTAGTAATTAGTAATTGTTAATTAGTAATTGGTAATTATTCACACCCAAAATAAACTGTAAACTGAGAACTGTTAACTGAGAACTGTTAACTGCCAACTGTAAACTGCCAACTGTTAACTGCCAACTATTACCCGTTCATAATTAATAATTCGTAATTTTCCCCCATGAGTGTATACGAAATCAGTTTCGCAATTATAGGTGGTTTTATAGCAGGTTGTGTAAATACTCTGGCAGGAAATGGTTCGGTCATAACGCTTGGATTTCTTACGGAAGTAATGGGCTTACCCGGAAATGTTGCCAATGGCACTAATCGACTTGGAATCATCACGCAGGGAATCAGCAGCCTGCAGGCATTTTACAAAAACAAAAAAATTCCGCTTGGCAATGCCTGGAAATATTTAATCTGGGGAGTGTTTGGAGCTATTGCAGGTACCATCGTTGCTATCAATATTTCAGCATCCGGTTTTATCATCGTATATAAGTATTTATTACTGGCTTTGTTTTTATTCATGATCTTTCAGGGTAAAAAAGCAATTCACACTGATCTTCCTGAATTGACAATGTCTCCTTGGATTTATATCCCCATCTTTTTTTGTTTTGGTTTCTATGGCGGTTTTATTCAAATGGGAATGGGAATATTCATACTGGCCTTTATGATTTTCTACATGAAATACCCACTGATCGAAGCAAATGCATTAAAGATCATTATGGTTACGACCTACACGGGTATCGCCATTCCGATGTTTCACTATTTTGGACTGGTCAACTGGAAGATTGGTCTGACCATTGCAATCGGCCAGGGATTCGGAGGTTGGCTGACTGCACACATGTCCGGTAAAACAAAAAATGCTGAAACCTGGGCCTATCGTTTTTTAATCTTCATCATGATTGTTACCTTGCTTAAATTATTTGGTTTCCTAAATTGGTTATTTCACCCATGAGCATAAACATCAGGAGTACACAGGAATTTGATAAAGCCTATTCAGAATTAAATACAGAGCAACGAAAGGCGGTAGATGTACTCGAAGGTCCGCTTATGGTTATCGCCGGACCCGGCACCGGTAAGACCCAGATACTGGCCATCAGAATCGGTAATATTCTGTTGCAAACAGATACAGATCCAAAAAACATTCTTTGCCTCACCTATACCGAATCCGGCGCTACCGCAATGCGGCAAAGGCTTATTCAATTTATCGGGCCTACTGCTTATGAAGTTACGATATGCACCTTTCATTCTTTCTGCAATGCTATCATCAGGGAAAATCCGGATGTATTCGAACAATACAGCGATTATGAAGTGATTTCTGAATTGGAAAAAAGTCAATTGCTTTTAAAAATCCTTGAAGGCTTGGACCGTGATGATGTCTTGTATAAATACCACGGCAAGTACGATCACGAATTCAGAAATTTAAGCGCCTTGTTTGACAATATCAAAAAGGAAAACTGGAAACCGGAAAGTATGATCAGGGATATTGACAGGCATATAGAAGAAATGAGAACCGATGAGTCGATGATTTACAAGAAAAAAACCGGAGAAAATGCCAAAGGCGATTTTAATGAAAAGAAATATCAAAAATTCCGGAAATCTTTTGAACGTACCAAATCCGGACTCCGGCTCTATTTCAAGTATCAGGAAGAACTTGACAAACTGGAGCGATATGAATATGAAGACATGATCCAATGGGTCATTCAAAAATTTGAAAGCGATGAAGATTTGTTGTTGAAATACCAGGAAAAATTTCAATACATTTTGGTGGATGAATATCAGGACACCAATGGAGCACAGAATAAAATTCTTTTTCATCTTCTGTCCTTTTTTGAATCTGCCAATGTCTTTGCCGTAGGTGATGATGACCAGGCTATTTACCGGTTTCAGGGTGCTAATGTGCAAAACATGATGGATTTCGATTTACTCTATCATCCTCAAAAGATTGTCCTAGTAAACAATTATCGTTCGACCCAGATCATTCTCGATTCAGCAGACTCGGTAATAGAACACAATAAAGAAAGGTTAATCAATAAAGATTCTTCGCTGTCTAAAAAATTACGCTCTTCTGCTGACCATTCCTCTTATGTCTTAAAGCCAGTCTTTTCTGAATATCAACATCCCAAAGCTGAAGTTCTCGATATCACCAATCAGATTGAAAAATTAATGGCCGGCGGAATAAGTCCTAATGAAATTGCCATACTGTTCAGAAAAAATGCAGACGCAGAACCCTTTATCAAATTATTTGAATCTAAAAATATACCCTATCAAACCAATCGCCAAATCAATATCCTGGATGATTTGCTTATCGGCCATATCCTGAATATTGTTGAGTTTATTGTTAAAGAATACCAACATGGATTTGAGCAGGATGGACTGTTATTTAAAATCCTTCATGCCCCTTATATTCCGCTGCAAACAGAAGACCTGTCCCGCCTGGCCTGGTATCTTCAGAACAAGCGCAAAGATTTCGCCGAAAAAAACGAGCAAACTCCGGAATACACATTGACTTATATCCTTGGAAATGAACCGGAACTAAAATCTGCAGGCATCAGCAATATTGGGGCCTGTATACAGGTACATAAGCAATTGAATTCACTCAATAAACAGATCAATGATTTCACGCCACAGGGAATGCTTGAAAAAATACTACAGGAATTTAATATTCTCCATTATTTGCTGACCCACAAGGATAAAATTCAATTGCTTCAAATCGTGAATTCTTTTTTTGAGTTTTTGAAAAACGAAACCAGAAAAAATGCGGGTCTGAATTTGATTGATTTTATGAATCTCATTGACGAGCATCACAAAAACAACATCGTCATAGCCAATAATCAATTCATCGGAACGAGGAAAGGGGTAAATCTTTCTTCCATACATGGATCCAAGGGATTGGAATACGAATATGTATTCATGATCAATAATTCCAACAAACAATGGACGTCACATAGCTCTTCCGGTTTTAAATTACCTCCGGGTTATCTCAACGAAGAAGTGAACTCCGATGAAGATAACAGACGTTTGTTTTATGTTGGTCTTACCCGGGCCAAACTTGGCATCTATGTATCATACCACATTGGTATTGATAAAAAACCAAACACCGTTTGTAAATATGTAACGGAAATGCTGAGCAGTGGATTGATTGATCAACGCAAACACGTACCGGATGAAAATGAATTAGTGGATCAACTGATAATCGATTTAAGTCCTTTGAAGAAAAATTATGAAGCGTTGGAAAATCAATTGTTTGAAAAATTCATCGAACGCTTTCGATTGAATCCTACAGCGCTGACCAAATACCTGGATTGCCCGCTTAGTTTTTATTATGAAAAAGTACTCCAGGTACCAGGTGCCCGAACCGCGGCCCTTGGATTTGGAAATGCAGTGCATTATGCACTCGAACTCTTTATGCGGAATCCTCTCAACCTTCGCGATCATAGATACGATATCATTCAAAAATATTTTCAGAAGGGCATGGAAAAATACAAATCCCATTTTACCGATTTTGAATACAATCGGTATTTTGAGGAAGGGACAAACATTCTACCCGGATTTTTAGAAACTTTTTCGGCAGAATGGAGCCAGGCCATTGAAGTAAAAATTGAACAAAAAATAAATACCGAATTCAATTCCATTCCGATTTCCGGCAAACTCGATCGCATAGACAAAACAAAAGAAGGCACCCGCGTCATTGATTACAAAACCGGTAAACCGGATCCGAAAGGAAAAGTAGTTGCACCTAACGACAAATATCCCAACGGAAGTGACTATTGGCTACAAATGATCTTCTATGCCATCTTATTAAAACATCAGGGTAATTCGGCATCCTCTGTGTTTTCAAGTGGATCCAATGCGATCTCGTCTGCGTTTTACTTTGTAAACCAAACATCCGATAAGACGTATGAAAAATCAGAAGTAAGCCCGACTTCAGATCACATTCAAAAGGTGGAAGAGCTCATCTCAAGTACTTATGAAAAAATAAAAAACAAACAATTCACACCCGGTTGCGGAAAACCCACTTGTGAATGGTGTCGATATGTGAATTCGGGAGTGGAAATTAATTTGGTGGAGATTGAAGAGGAATTCGAGGAAGATGAATAGAATTAAACTTTGGCTAAAGCCAAAGTGAATTGATCATTAATTAAGACGAACTCTTAAAGTGGATTCAAAACGTCAATAACAATTGGCTTTAGCCAATTGATTTAAAAAACCTACTAAAACAAATCTGACTCATCTGTGCCTTTCAATCTCCAATTAATTATTCTCTCAAGCCCTAAGCATACTATACAACTTACTTCCAGTTTACCCTAAGTTTTTTATCTTTGAACCCATGTCAGATCCCACAAAATCCAAAGTTGTAGAAGGCAAGGCCACACCACGTGGCAAGTTCCCGCATGTACGCCGTGCAGGTGATTTTTTGTTTGTCTCTGGTACCAGCAGCAGAAGGCCGGATAATACATTTGAAGGGGTGGAGGTAGATGAAATGGGTACGACCAATCTGGATATGAAGAAGCAAACCAAAGCGGTTATTGAAAATATCCGGGATATTTTGAAAAGTGTAAACGCAGATTTAGCTGATATAGTAGAGGTGACTACCTACCTGGTTTCCATGAATGATTTCAAAGATTACAACGAAGTCTATAATTCCTACTTTGATTATGATGGACCGACGAGAACTACGGTCGCCGTTCATCAATTGCCGCATCCCCATTTATTGATTGAAATTAAAGTCATTGCATACAAACCCTTATGAGCGACGAAAAAAAATACAGTTCGATACACTACGGATCCTATCTCGGATTAGACAAAATATTAAACGCCCAGGAACCCCGGAGCAAACAAGTTGGACAGGAGGCCCACGAAGAAACCTTGTTTATCATTGTACATCAGGTTTATGAATTGTGGTTCAAACAGATTTTACACGAAGTGTCATCTGTGATGGAATTATTCAAAACCAAAAATGTAGATGAAAAAAATATTGACATTGCTGTTCTTCGATTGGAGCGGGTCAATGAAATTTTGAAATTACTGATTCAACAAATAAGGGTGATTGAAACCATGACCCCTTTGGATTTTTTGGATTTTCGATCATACCTCTTTCCGGCTTCCGGATTTCAGTCCTTTCAATTCCGCAAACTGGAAGTGATGTTGGGATTGAAAATTGAAAAAAGAATCAGCTACACACCCTATCATTACTACCATGAATTTTCGGAAGAAAATCAAAAGGAAATTGTTGAACTGGAATCGCAGGAGAGTTTATTTACCTTAATAGAATCCTGGCTGGAACGCACACCGTTTATCGATCTGAAAGGTTTTGACTTTAAGTCCAAATACATGACTGCTGTTGAACATATGATTAACAGGGAACGGGATGCTATACAGAATTCTGATTACCTATCCGAGCAGGAAAAAGCCATGCGCTTAAAAATGAATGGGGACAGCAATACATTCTTTGCCAATGTTTTCAATGAAGATTTTCACAACCAAATGATCGCAGAAGGCAAAATGCGCTTGTCTTATAAGGCAACTATTGCTGCTTTGCTTATTGAATTATATGGAACTGAACCTTTACTGCAATTGCCTTACCGCCTGTTAAATGTTATTACTGAAATGGATGAACTGTTAACCGGCTGGCGTTACCGCCATGCCCAAATGGTCATGCGCATGTTGGGAAGGAAATCCGGAACCGGTGGGTCATCCGGACATGATTACCTTATGGAAACAGTAAAAAAACATCAGATCTTTATTGATTTTCACAATATATCCACATTGTTGATTCCAAGATCAGAATTACCGGAATTACCATTGGAAATTAAGAAGGCATTGGGTTATCACTTTAATTATTCTAACTGATTTTAAGAATGCCTGCGATTCAAAATAACATTTCGGAATATAATCATGCCACCCCTTCGGGGTTATTTGTTTTATCAATCATCCTTTTAAAACGAAAATTTTTTGAAACGCATTGACATACATACGCATATTATACCGGAGCATTTGCCGAGGTGGGCGGAAAAATTTGGATACGGTGGATTTGTTAATCTGGATCACCATACAAACTGCTCGGCTAAAATGATGATTGACGGAAAATTTTTCCGCGAGATTCAAAGTAATTGCTGGGATGCTGCACAACGCCTGAAAGAGTGCGATGAGCACAGTATTGATTTACAGGTATTGAGCACAATTCCAGTTTTGTTTTCGTATTGGGCGCAGCCTAAAGACGCTTATGATGTCTCCAGATTTTTAAATGATCATGTCGCAGATATAGTAAGAAAATTTCCGGAGCGTTTTATTGGACTTGGCACCCTACCCATGCAGGACCCGCAACTAGCGATCCTGGAAATGCATCGCTGTGCCGAAACCCTCGGATTGGCAGGTATTGAAATCGGTTCGCATATCAACGAATGGAATTTAAATGCCAAAGAATTATTTGAAATCTATGCCGCAGCAGAAGAATTGGATCTGTGTCTGTTTGTACATCCCTGGGATATGATGGCCAAAGAAAAAATGCCACAATATTGGTTGCCCTGGCTTGTCGGCATGCCAGCAGAAACTTCACTGGCCATATGCAGTATGTTATTCGGTGGAGTGTTTGAGCAGTTTCCAAAACTGCGGATTGCTTTTGCTCATGGTGGTGGTGCTTTTCCCGGTTCTTATGGTAGAATCAGGCATGGATATGAAGTAAGGCCTGATCTTGTCGCAGTTGATAATCCAAATCATCCGGACAAATATCTTGGAAAATTTTGGGTGGATTCCCTGGTACATGATATAGACATGCTCGATAAATTAATTTCCTTATTTGGCATTGATAAGGTTGCATTGGGAAGTGATTATCCATTTCCCCTCGGAGAACTAAGCCCCGGTAAATTGATTGCAGAATCCGGATATGATGAAGACGAAAAAAGCTGGCTGAATTACAGAGCTGCAGAATCCTGGCTGGGCATGTTAGCTTAATTTTATTACGAGCAAGTATCCACTTAATTTCTTGTTTTAATTAATTTCCTTTCATTTATTGACTCCTATTCGTGTATTCCTATATTTATATCTAGACAGTTGTTTCTTCGATTCAATGTAAAGCTGAATTCAAAAATAATTGAGTCCACAGATGTCCTGTTGAATCTAACTAAATTATAGCTGCATTATGATACCCATCATAGTCACCTTTGATTTCTGTCATACCTTCACTGAGTTTATCATGTAATCTTTGCAACAATCTGACATACAAAGGGCTATTTTTCCTTATTTAATTAGAGAGACGGGTAATTGGAAGTTTCACCTAACTTATACAAAGGTTTATTGACAACATGCAATTGTAAATAACTTTCGAATGAAATCATCACTAATTATTAAGTACATAATTCCATTCCTACAGTGGTATACATTGATGATTATCCTGGCACTGGGTGCTGATTATTTACTACATCAATGGAACATGGCTTATGTTGGACGCTATCTTGGCCTGGCAGGAACTACTATAATCCTTTTCTCTTTCCTGTATTCCCTGCGAAAAAGAAAGCTGATCCAAATAAGTTCTCCAAAGCTTCTTTTAACTCAACACGAATATTTAGCATGGCTGGGTTCTATTTTATTGTTGATACATGCCGGCATACATTTTAATGCTTTATTGCCATGGCTTGCAATTCAAATGCTCCTTATCGTAGTAGCAAGCGGGCTAATTGGAAAATTCATTTTAAAAAAAGCTACTGAACAACTTCGCGATAAACAAAGGGATTTGACCGGAAATGGTTTAACTATGGCGGAGGCAGAGAAAAGGATTTTTATGGATTCCATTACCGTGAGCGTCATGAAAAAATGGAGAGATGTGCACATTCCCCTTACTTTAATATTAGCTATACTGGCAGTGTTGCATGTAATAACAATTATAATGTTTGGAAAATGAACAAAATTATCGGACTGGCGATACTACTGGTGTTTGGATTTTTCATTTTCCAGTATCCACGGAAAATGATTAATCCCGGTGAACTGGTCATCGTACATCAGGAAATTAAGGATAAGTGCCTTGCATGTCATACACTTTTCAATGGAATTGCAAATGAAAAATGCATATCCTGCCATGCACTTTCCGATATTCCAAAAGTCCGTACGCCCCATTCTGAAGAATCCAAAGCTAAATCATCCCTTCAATTTCATGAAAAAATTTCCCGCATAACATGCATCAAATGTCACACGGATCACAAAGGCTCTTTAGCATCAGTCTCTATATCCTCATTTAGGCACGAACTCTTACCAGAAACCATTATAAGTAATTGTATAGACTGTCATGAGAAACCAACTGACCGGATCCACAACCGATTCAACGCTTCGTGTAATACCTGCCATCTTACTAAAAGCTGGAAATCGAATTCGACATTTAATCATGACATGATCCAGGAACCGGATAAAACGAATTGCATCTTATGCCATAACGTTCCCACTGATTCTTATCATTCCCAGGTCGGTAAAGACTGTATTAAATGTCATTCTACCAATAAATGGATTCCGTCCACATTTGATCATTCCGCATTTTTCATATTGGATGAAAATCACAATGCTCAGTGTAAAACATGCCACATCAATAATGATTATGGAAATTACAGCTGCTATAATTGTCATGAGCATTCACAAAACAAAATTCTGGAAGAACACAGCGAGCATGGCATAGCAGATATAGAAAAATGCGCAAGTTGTCACCGGAGCGGAAATGAACACGATATTCGTCAACCAGGCGATTTACAAAATAATGGGCCCCACAAAACCAATCGCGAAAACTCTAAACACCATTCAAAGGAAGAAGATCATATGGAAGACCATGATGATTAAGAAAGAACCGATGATCGTATCTGTTATTTTCTATTATGTTGCTTTCTGATATAAGCATAACACTTTCGGTTATTAAGGTATTCGCTGTTGGATTCATGTTGATAAGCTTCCCGTTCAAATCGAATATTGCGATAAGCGGATTTTGAATCCATGCCACGTAATCTGTAATATAAATACTCCAGAATATACCAGATATAAAAAATAATCACCAATAATTCAATTTGCTGACGAATATGAATTTTTTCATGATTGATCAATACGTTATCGCTTAAATGCTTTCTATCGCGTACGATGACGAAAGGCCACAAAACAATTGAAGAAGCAAAGCTTCCCGTTAACGTTTGTAATAAAAACCGGCTTACCAGAGTGATCATATCAACTCCGTGAAAATAAGCTTATCCTGAATACCGCGGCTAAAAATTTTCAATCCCTTTTGATTGAATTACTCCAATCCCGGCAACCAAGCGTTTATCTTTGGGATCTAAATAAATGATATGCCCTCATTTCGATACCTTATTTTTTTCTTTTTACCTTTCTTTGCATTTTCACAAAATGAAACACCTGCATTCATTCGTGACAGCCTGGATAGCTATGTACAAAGAGCTTTAAACGACTGGCGGATTCCGGGTTGTGCGGTCGCCATAATAAAAAATGGAAAAATCATTTTGGCCAAAGGCTATGGCATTAGAGATATCGATACCAAACAAGCTGTTGACGAACATAGTTTGTTTATGATTGCAAGCAATACGAAAGAAGTCACGGGTACCACCCTGGCTAAACTGGAACAAGAACAAAAATTATCACTCGACGATAAAGTCACAAAGTGGTTGCCCTGGTTTAAATTATATGACCCGGAAGCAACTGCAATGGTCACCATCAAAGATGTGGTTACTCACCGCATCGGATTTGAAACCTTTCAGGGAGATTTTTGCCATTGGTCCACCAGTGCTACCAGGAAAGAAGTTATGCAGCGAATGGGAAAAATTAAACCGGTTTACCAATTCCGCGATACCTGGGGATATTGCAATGCGGGTTATGACGTGGCTGGTGCAATCATTGAAATAGCTACCGGTTTAAGTTGGGAAGATTATGTTACTGAAAACTATTTTAAACGAATGGGAATGAAGGAAACTTTGCCCTTAACCCGGAACTTTAATTCGACCCCCAATCACTGCAACCCGCATACGATTTATAAAAACAATCTCATCAAGATGAATATTCCCAATATCGATAACCTGGCACCTGCCACCAGCATTTGCACCTCGGTTTCAGATTGGAGCAAATGGATTCAGATGATTTTAAATAAAGGCAAATTTCAGGATCAGGAAATCATTCCTGAAAAAGCCATTCGAAAAAGTATGGAACCGGTTTCTGTTCGAGGTCCATTTAGTCATCCTTTTAATACCGGTCATTTTACACTTTATGGATTAGGCTGGACCATACAAGAATATCAAGGTAAAAAACTGGTATCCCATTCCGGTGGAGCAGATGGATTTGTTACCTCCGTTACTTTATTACCTGAAGAGGAGTTAGGTATTTTAGTATTTACCAATACAGACGCAAATAATTTTTACCAGGCTTTGAAATGGGAAATTCTGGACTCCTATCTGGGCTTACCTTATAGAAATTACAGTTCCTTTGCTTTGAACGGATATATGAAAACCCAACAGAAAAAAATGGAATGGTATCACTCTGTTATGGATTCAGTAAATCAGGCAAAAGCAACTGAAATACCTCTACATCATTTCACCGGGAAATTCGTCAACGAAGTTTATGGAAAAATGGAGATTCGCCAGGAAGGCAATCATCTGAAAGCCACCTTCGAGCACCATCCTAACCAATATGCTATTCTTGAACACATGGGCAACAACCGTTTTCTTTGCACTTACAGCAATCCGCTCCTGGGAATTAAGGTTTTTCCCTTCGAAGTTTCCGGAGACAAGGTTAAAGCTGTAAGGGTTTCCTGCGATGACTTTGTCGAGTTTACAACCTACCTTTTTGAACATACCTAACCAGAACGGCAGTGTAAGGACTTAGCCGATCCGGGAAAAACATTGTTTAATATCGGCCGGATATACTTCTAAAGAAACAGCCTGTCGAATTTAGCTTGCCTATTTACGGGCTTATCTATAGTCATTGAATTGAGGACGCCGAACATTCGGGCCCAACATGAATAATTTATTGAAATTTTTTACTGAAATTAATTCCCGGATTTTTATTTAGATTTGTGCAACCCATGATCAGGGACCTGGTCCCATTTTCAATTTATTTCAAACCAAGCTGTGAATTATAGAATTTACATATTAATTCTTTATTGTCTCCTGATCAATACCAAGGCCAACTCCCAGTTGGAAGCCAGTGCTACGGTCAGGCCTGAAATTGTGGGTGATCACATCGATACCTTATGGAGCGTAAAAAACGGTGGCGGCAAAGAAGATTTTAAATTAGTTAAGACCACTTTATACAAAAAAGTTGAAAAAATGCCGGTGCTCATCGGCTGTGAAACGGACTCAGATCCGGAAGAATGCAGCAAAAAAAAGCTGATCGATTTACTTTACAACAACATTAAATATCCAAACGAGGCCAAAAAGCAACGCATTCAGGGAATTGTATATGCCAAATATGTGGTGAAAACCGATGGCAGCCTGGGCAATATTCGCGTTGAAAGAGGCATCGGAGGTGGTTGCGACGAAGAAGTGCTCCGCTTTATTGGAACCCTCCCGGCTTATACTCCCGGTTTTCAGGATGGAAAAGCAGTACCAGTTCAGATCACCTTACCGGTTAAGTTTAAACTGATGAAGTAATATTTGGGGGGATTTAGGGTTTTAGGATTTTAGGTCGTTAGGGAATTAATCAATAGATATAAACTCTATTTGCGTTTGGACTTTGTTTGTTTAATTTAGTTCTTCACTTTATTTCCGGCTTACCTGAATTTCAGAAATCTGATTGATCCCGATATACTTTAGTCTGATCTTTATTCATTCATAATTTTCTCGATAAAAAAAAATGCAACACCTTGATTGGAATCAGTTGAAAACCGGGATAGGTTTTGAAGATTTGACTCCCTGGCGTTGCACTTTTATGAATCGATATCTGTAAATTCGAAGTGTTATTTGCGTTAAGCTGACTAAATATATAATTTCTTTTATTTCATCATTTCAAGTATACCCTTTGCTGTTTTGGCATGTTTACCATCCATTGATACTAACTGCTCAAATAATATTTTTGCTTGCTTTTTACCGTCATTCATTTTAAGGTAACAAAGAGCCAAATCATATTTAATTTCTTCTGCCAGATTCGGATCCAGATCTTTGGACACTTCATTCAATTTGGATAAGTTGACTAATGCCGGTGCATATTTTTCTCTGTAAATCTGGCACATCGACAAATGGAATCTGGCTTCATTATCAGTTGGATAACTTTCTACATAAGGGCCTAATATTTTCATGGCCTGATCATATTCATTACTTTCATATAGGGCCAATGCTTTCAGAAATGAATCTCTGGATTCCGTACCCGTACTTGCCATTCCATATGACATGGCTTTGTCTTTTGATTTTGCTACAAATTCTTTGGACGGTTTAAAATTGGCAGAAAACAATTCGTCTGTGGATGCCGATGGCTTTGATAAAAAGAAATAAGCTACTACCAGAATGGCAACTCCAGCTGCAATTCCAATCCATATTTTGTTAGTTGATTTCATATTGATTCGATTTTCATTTGTTTTTACGATAAATTGTTGATTTTTAAATTGCTTTAAGACCTGTTGTATTATTTGCTTCTCATCATCTGCGGACCTGCTTTGAATTGCCCTGACCATATCATAAAACAGCAATTCCTCCTCATTCAACTTTGTCAAATCCTTATCAGGTCCTATCTTTTCCAGTATTTTAGAAAAATCTAATTGTTCCATTACTTGTATTTAAAGTGTTTAAATCAATTTACTTTTTAACTCCTTCATACACCTGAATTTTTTCACCTTTATAAAATCGTACGTATAATTCATCAATTTCGAAAGCTCCTCTAATGATTTATGGTTATAATAAAAACCCGTTAGCAACTTTTTACAATCCTCTCCCAACAGTGCGAATTCCTTGTAAAGTTTCTCCTGCCGCTCATTCTCAAGAGCCATGGTATCCAAATCTTCCTCAGGTATGTTTATCCATTGCTCACTCAGGCTATCCAGATTTTCCACATTTTTCATCTTCCGCTTTTTCAATTGACCCAACCAAAGATTTCTGACGATGGATAAAAAATAGTTATCTACACTCGTCGTCAGCTGGAAGTCCATCTTTCTTATGTTATTTAATAAAGCGATCAAACTGTCCTGGAATATATCTTCCGCATCTTCCACCCGACCGCTATTATCAACTACATAATGAGATACTGATTTGAAAGTCCGCAGATAGATTTCTTTAAATCCTCTGGAATCTCCCTTCCTCAACAACTCCAACAATTCAGGGTCGTCTGCCATCGAAGTTTTAATTTTCATAAGTAAATACAATTATTCAGCTCAAGTTATCACCTATCTGTTGAATTTATTCGAAACTTTCAAAAAAATTAGTCAAAATTCTTAACATTTCGCCTAAATTATTGAAATCCAATATTATAGGAAGTAGATAATAGGCTGTGGGTTGTTAGGTTGTTAGGTTGTAGGTTGTTAGGCTGTTAGGCTATTAGGTTATAGGTTGTAGTATGCCTTAATTTGCAGACATAGTTCAGTAGACTGTAGAAGTTAGCTATAATTTGGTTGGTAATACAAATGAAAGAAATAAGAAATTAATGAATTATTTTTCAGCTTTATTAAATCGTCATCTGAATATTACCCGTTTCCTTCCTCCTGAGAAAATAATACCTAACGACCACAGTCAATAAGCGAATTATCGATGATAACCAATGATCAATTTAGGTATATTTTATATAGCATCGTATAACTTTGCCAAATGGGATATTTTAAAAAAATACCAGTACATATTCTATTATGGATTACACCTTGTTTTCTGGGTGCAACAAATCCTCATGAAACAGCCCAATCCGTTTTAGACAAACTATACAAGATTCATGGTCATTTCAATCCGAACAAGCCGAAGCTTGAAATCACTAAAGGCAATCAGAATATCGCCATGTATCTTAAATCGAAAAATACGATTCAACTTGAAGAACAGGCATATCAGCTATGCCGATCCTTCGGCAGGGACTCATTGGATGCACTGGCTTTTATTTTAGGTCATGAACTGATTCATGCCTTACAAATAAATAATGAATTGCCTAAAACCAGTTTTATCTCATATGACAGAAGCTATAAAAGTTCACTTCAGATCGAACAGAATGCGGATGTGCAAGGCATTTTTGTAAGTTATCTTGCTGGATATAAAACCATACAACTCATTCCCCTGATCATCGAAAAAATGTATACCAGTTATGGATTGCGCGACAAAAAAATAAAAGGATATCCTACAGAGAAAGAGCGTAAGCAATCCAACAAAATAGTGATTCAACAAGCCAATGAACTCATCGAATTATTTAACCTGGCGAATCAAATGACAGTTGTTGAAGGATACCAAACTTCCATTCAATGCCTTGAATATATTGCCAAATACTACCAGGGAAAAGAAGTCTATAATAATTTGGGGATTAATAGCGCGCTTATGGCTTTAAATTCTACTAAACGCAATACGGAATCCTTTATATACCCGATTGAACTGGATTGGAATTCGAGAATTAAAAAACCCAAAACTGGAAGAGGAGAAGAAGACCTGGACCCCCTTGAGAAATTAGCGCAGTTACAATGGTTCAGGAAAGCAAAAGACAATTTTGCTCTGGCATCAGAATTGGATCCGGATTACCACCTGGCTGATTTAAATTTATTTACTGTACTGATCATGATGGATGATTTAAAAAATGCAAGGGACTTTTATAACAAATACCTGAAAAGTCAGATTAATAAGACCACTCTAAATGATTTGCCACTAAAAATAAAGCTGGCGAATGCTATCCTCAATGCAAAAATGAACAATACAAATGAGGCTATAAAAATCTATAACGATTTATCCAAAGTGAAGAATACCATCATTTCCACTCAGGCACAGCAAAATCTGGCCTACTTATTAAAAAGCAAGCCGGGCCCTATGAAAAAATCTGAAAATCAGTGCCCATATGCTGATTTCAGGAACATACCTGAATACGCCATCAAACTGCGAAGTGTTGATACTGAAAATTGGATTGCGCTGGATTCGATATATACCCTGAAAAAGAAAAAGATAAATAATTCCACCTTCTATTCCAGTTTAGCTAATGACCTGAAACTGACTAAAATTCAGGTCATCCCCTTACAATCCGCGATAAAACTGGATATCGGGTCGCTTACACTCCAATCCTTTGGCAACAACCAATGGATCTTCCATTGCAGAAAAGAAAATGAAGCATATATACTCAATGAATTAAATGAAGTAGTGACTATTATCCGTTATCACCATTATAATGAAGTGGAACCTTAAAGAATGACCAGGTATTAAGTCATTCCGGCTAAAGTTGTAACCCAATTAGACCATTCAACAGGCAAAAATTACATTCAATTGTTGCCTGAAATGGCATTTTGGATGTGATAACCAAAGTTTGATTCCGGTATTAAATAGTGATAGATTTTTTATTTACTAGGGGTACTGATTATGAAGAGTAGATTAGGAATATACAGAAGCATGATGCTTCTGCTACTGGTTGTCCAGGGTTATGCTTTAACCGGACAGGAGAAATTGGCATTACTGATGGGTGTTGGGGATTATCCCGCTGAATCCGGCTGGGCTTCCACAAATGCTTACAACGATTTGAACCTCATCAAAGAAACGCTGATTCAACAAGGTTATAAACCGGAATCAATTTATACTTTACTTGACAATGCATGTACACGAAAAGGCATTGAAGATGCATTCAGTTCATATATACTTCCAAAACTTAAAGGCGGGATGTCCGTATACATTCATTTTTCCGGACTTGCACAGCAGGTTAGGGATCTGGACGGGGACGAATCAGATGGATTTGATAAAGCGATTGTTCCTTTCGATGCTCCGGCAAAAAAAATACAGGGCAGCTATGCTCCCGGTTCATTTGTTCTGGATGATGATTTTGAGCATTATTTTTTACAAATCCGCAAAGCACTTGGACCAAATGGTCAGCTATTTGTCACCATGGATGCTTCCACAGCTCCAGAAAATCTAAATGGTCGCACTTCAGCCAGAGGAGGAGATGCAAAAATGCAGGACGAAAATTCTTCAGTTTCAATTGCTGAACATCTGAATTCCTTTTTTTCCATTCAATCTGCCAAAAAAGATATAGCTCCTTTGATTAGTTTTTATAGTTCATCTTTCAATCAACTCAATGATGAATACTACGGTGAAGACAATGAGTATTATGGACTTTTTAGTTTTGCACTATGCAAAAGCTTACTGCAACTAAAAAGCAATGCAACATATAAAGACTGGTTTCAGAAACTCAAATCCATCATGAACGAGAATTCTACTCTGCAGGAACCGGTCCTATTAGGAGATAAAATGCTATCTGTATTTAACGGACAGTTATCAGGAAGAAGACCGTATTTCAATATCTCTAAAATTTACGGAAAAGACCTGGTATTGTTGGATGGTGGCAAACTCAATAAAATTGAAAAAGGAACTGAGTTTGTTCTCTACGACGAATCCGTTACAGATACAACCGGAGTTAAACCCATTGCGAAAGCCGTGGTTGAGGATGCTAAACTTACTGAATCTGATCTCAGAATTCTTGAATCAACCGTTCAGACCCTGAGTAAAAAAACAAAAGCATATATTTCAACTTATCATTACAAACCACTCGCAGTGCGTTTGCAGATCGATTTGAATGGAAATGCATTGGAACAAAAACTGCTTGCTCATTTTGCTTTTTCTCCATTCATTATTAAGGATGCATTGAAACCTGAATTGATTATTACTAAATTGAATAAGGATTATTTAATATTGAAAACCAGACAGGGAGAAGTACTTTTTAAAAAAGCACTGAAAGAAATTCATTTGAATGAAATTCCCTTTACGATTAGTGATCTTATCGCAGAATACGTCCGCGCAAATTTTCTGCGGAATCTGGAAATCAACAATTATGGTGGCAACGCAGACATTCAAATCGTTCAACTCAACGAGGGCAAAGAAATCATTGCAGATGATCTTAAAAATAAAATAAAATTAGGATCCAAAATAAAATTGCGAATTACTAATAATGAAAATTTTGGCCAGTATTTCAGCGTGATGAATATCCAGTCTGACAATCAAATCAATGTGATCATTCCTTATGACAAACCGGCTGAATCGTATTACCTGGCTCCTGGTCAAAGCTATACCACCGATTTTGATTTGCAGGTAGGCCTTCCCCTGGGATCAGAAGTCATCAAATTAATTATGATGCCTACACCTCTCGATTTGAGACCGGTAATCGCCACACGTGGGGTATCCAATTTAATCGAAACCAATAAAACCAAAAATCCTTTCGAGTTATTTGTTGGACATATGTATATCGAACATCCGTTAGCTACAGGAACAGATCTTAAAATCAAGGCTTCAGAAATCAGTAGCGTGAATGGCATTGCACTCGAAATTGAAGACTCTAAATAAGAGATCTGATCCATGATCGATGAGTGATGAGTGATGAGTGATGAGTGATGAACACTATACGTTGGAAATTAAATTGTGAAAAAAAATTAATTTCGTATCTTGTTATTTATTTTTAATCTAACTGCTAACTGCTAACTGCTAACTGCTAACTGCTAACTGCTAACTGCTAACTGCTAACTGCTAACTGCTAACTGCTAACTGCTAACTGCTAACTGCTAACTGCTAACTGCTAACTGCTAACTG
>JAKOVW010000089.1 GCA_029781865.1 Bacteroidota bacterium | reverse complement strand
AATGAAACTTTATTAAGCATTCATTTGATTTTTGATAACCCAGTTTACCCTTTGATATATAATGATACAAATTGTACAAATTTAATTTCAAATGCAGAAATTTTGGGTACAAATCCAATTTGCAAAATTGATGGTACAAGATTGGATATCACTTTGGGCTCAAACTCAACAATTAAAATTGGTGAAAATATTTCCATAAGTCAAGCATCAATTTGTGGACTCGAACAATCAGGGGAATTTAAAATAACTGAACCACCAGATTATGTATATCCTTATGCAGTTCTTATTGGACCAAGTTACATTTCATATTGTGAAAATTTGACATTGGATGCATCTGCCTCTTATGGATCTGGAGAATTAACGTTTGAATGGAAGTTGGGAGAGGAAAAATTGAAATATTCATCCAATAAGATTTTTATGAAAGGTGTTAAACCAGGAACATATGAAATTAAAGTAATATTGCGGGATAAACTACAAAGGGAGGACAGTGCTTCTATTTGGGTAACAGTAGATGATAATATACATGTCCCTACTGTCAAATATTTCAATCCAATTACAGCAAAAACATATGATACTATCATCATTCATGGAAGTGCAAGCATTCCATCATGTTCAGGAGAAGAATTGAATTTAATCTATGAATGGACAGTGGATGAGGAAAAACAATTGGATGGAGTAGATTTTAATAATCCAATTTTGGTAATTCCTCCATACAAACTGTCTGCAGTTAAAGCAGAATACAACGTAGAATTAATGGTAAAGACTGTCTCTGAAAATGGAACAGTATTGGGAATCGCGGAAGCAAGTACCTCGCTGAATATTGAACAAGGTGATATAGTTGCCAAATTTAGAGGAGGCTCCAAAATGGAGTTAAGAACCGGTTTATTCACATTGGATGCTTCCTTATCCTATGATACCGACAAACCCAATGATCAATCTCATTTGAACTATAAGTGGAATTGTTGTGCTTTGATTGATGAAACAAATGAATGTGAAGGTCCCTGTCCTTTCAATCAAATTGAACATTGCACTTCACCCATTTGTTCAGATATTGCTACGAAAAATGGAACATACGAATTTAAAGTTCGAGTTTGTGACTTGGATTATTTTAGATCAGATGAAGCTTCAATTATTGTTTCCTTCATTGAAAGAGAAATTCCCATTGTAAGAATTCAACAAATTACATCTACACCTCATCACACGAATAAGAGATTAATTTTAAGAGGATTTGT
>JAKOVW010000088.1 GCA_029781865.1 Bacteroidota bacterium | reverse complement strand
AGAAAAGTGGCGGCAAAACAAAAACCAGGGGAACAAACATCCCTTATACAAACACTCCTTTCACGACTTTTTTACAGACTATTTAACGAACCCAAATTTTCACACTCATTTTCCTAAACGTTTTTTCAATCGTACCTTAAAACGAAGCTATGCAAGCCGGTTTTTTCTTGAGGAGGGTGTTGTGCAACAGACACCCTTGTTGTGCGTTCGGTGTTCTTCTTTCGTCCTGTTTGTCTGTTGGTTGCGGGTTGGAATAGACACACTCTTTGCCAAGTTTTGGCTTGCGAGTCGGCTGGTGCGACTTGGCAATGTGTGTGGCTGTTGAGCGTTGGCATATTTATATCAAATTATATTTTTCACTCGGAGGAAATAGTAAGTCAAGTCCACTTGGTTTGATTTTGAAAATTGGTCCCTTCTCTACCACTTTTCCGTTCGTTGTTCTTTTGATTAAATGGTCTAAAGTTATAATTCCTTGGTCAATAAGTATGTCAAACTGTGAGGTAATAGGCTTTTTTGTATGCTCGACCATTGAATATTGAAAATGCTCAATTCCGTCAATGTATGTGCTTGTTGCTTCAACCCAGAATGTTTCTTTGTGCTTTTCAAGCAGTCTATTATGAAGTGTATTTAATGGCCAAACAACAAAGTCACCAATTTCTGATTTATCAGAGTTTTCAATCAACTGCTTGACATCAGTATCTAGTTTTAAAGCAAGCCCTTGAGAGTTTCTCGTTATCGCTGAAACCGTACAATACAATTTGAAGTCGTCACCACGTTTGTATCCAAAAGCATCTAAAATTTCTGCTGAACTTTTGAATTTGCTCAAAGTCCAGTCAGGAACTTGGGCAAATAAATTCTTTCTATTTGTTCTGCTACTTCTGAAAGATTTTAATTCGATGCCTTTGTAGTCTGGTTGTTTTGAAGAATTAATGTCTATGCCTAATGCTGTTTCAAGAGTGCGACCTACAGATGTGTCGGCTGCAACCATTGATTTAATAGGTCCTGAACTCGCAACTTTTCGAAGCATTGCCAAAAGTTCAAATGCTATTTCAGTTGCTTTTCCACTAATTTCTGAAATCAGTTCTTTCAGTGGATTTATAATCTTTGAATTTAATAATGCTTCAACATTAAGTTGTGTAAGGTTGAAAATATGAAAAGAGTTTTCAAAAAATATTATCGCAACGATGTTATTAGGATTTGCAATTTTAGTAAGTCCAGAAAACCAGATTCGGGGGTCGCCTTTTTTTGTTTGTGGTCTATAAAGCGATGCTGTTGAATTGGTTATTTTGAAATCTTCATAAATGATTGCACTTATCTGAACTTTATTTTCTGGACCTTGTCCTTGTAAATCGTAGTCGTGAATTTGATTTTCCTTCAAAAAACTTCTTACCGAACCAGTTGCATCCATAATGGATTTTTTCAAGCCTGTCTCTGTCGGTTCTATAAGCGTTAACGAAACTTGATTTTTGGTCAACAATTTTATTTTACTCTGCTCTTCCGATGTCAGTACTCTCATCAAATCTTATTTTTTATAGAACTGTATTAATACTTCTTTTATGAGTGGTTCTGCAAATTCAACAATAAAATCTTCTTTATCTCTAGTAAGAATATATTCCCCTATCTTGAAATGTGCTATACTGCATCTTATTCGATAAATCCAATACGCTGTAACTGTATGAATGAATTTGTTGTAATCATTAAGCTGAATATTTGTAATTGCTTTTACTGAGTTTGGATTCGTGAATGCATCAACATCGGATAACAATGAATTATACTTTATTAAATCGTTTAAATATAAGTTGCTTGTTTTTTCTTTCCCAAAACGAATAAATATTTCCTCGCCAAGGGCACGAAAAGGCTTTATTTTATTTAATTTGTCAGATAAGCTGTTTGTATCAAGGCATTTATTTGATATTAAGTCAAACAATCTATCATTTTCAGTACGTTTGTATTCATTAAGTAAACTGCCAATTAAATTACTGTCAGTTGTAATATTTAAAGATTGTATTTTTTTTATCAATGAATAATCAAATTCTAGCTCAAGTAGATGATACAATTTTAAAAATCTTTCAAAGGAATGTTTTTGATCCAAAGCTCTATACACACTATCTTGAGCGTAATGGTCTAATTCTCTTAATTCATCAGGAATTGTAATTACTGGAATGGCTTTTTTATAGTAATTAATAACTGATTGATTTTCTGAAATTTTGAATCCGCCCCAAACAGATGATGTTGAGCTGTACTTCAGGTGAAAATCATCAATGTAATCTTTGTGAACGACCAGATAGTTAGATTTGAATGTATAGTTTTGTAGTTGTAAATCTTGAATTGTACATTCATTCAGAAAAGCATAAAATTGAAAAACACTCATTGAAGATATTTCTACAGACAAGTCTTTCAAATAAAACAAGTCCCCTATTATTACTCCATTTAGTTCTAAAGATGTATTTGATACACTTTCATCAAATGAGTTGTTAATTAATTCTATTTTGTGAACAATGTAATCATCAAATTGAATAAATTTAAGTGAATTTGAATATGAGTACTCATCACAATGATGTAGAGTATTAATCAAATTTATCACACCTAAATTATTAAGAATTTCTTGGGGTGTCATATTTATGCAGTTGCTACTTTTATACTTTCTATGAACGATTCTTCCCCTTCATTCATAAAATATTCTCTAAAACCATCCATAATTGTTTTCCTTAGTGCTACTCCCACATTACTTTTCTTTGAGTCTATACCTGATTTTATGATGCCATATTGCTCAAAGCACAAAACATCAATATTTGGTTCTGAACCTTTTAAAGTGCTAAAAAGTTTTTCAATTGCAATATCCATTCTGCTTTCTCTTTTATCATCGATTTTAAACTTAGAGACTGCTGCAAAAAATGCTTTCATTGTATTTTCTTCACTTAGCCAATTTTTGTAGCTTGAAAAATCTTCGCTATTTTGATAAACTCTATATATTTCAGAATCAAGTTCGCAGTATTTCAATAAATACTTTTTGAAAGATGAATAATTTTCATTGAGTTCAGTTTCGGTTGAAGATAATATATCATCCTCACTCAGTTTTTTTACAACAAGATTGTCCCTATCTGTTTCAGGGCTTTTGGTCAGAAAGCTGTAATAGGCATTGACTATTCTATCAAAAGCAAATTTTTTGGGTTTACTCCGGATTTGACCATCTTTCTCTAGATAAAGTTCTAGCCCTTCTATATCATTCATTAAGTTATTCTTCAAAGTCATAAACAATAACTCAACTTGATGCCTCATCGACATTGGCTTTTGCCCTGAATTAAGAACTATTAGCCTGTATATTAGGTGATTTATTTCTTTTTCAAACCAAATTTCAAGCAACATCTTTTGGTCTTCTTTAAAAACAAATCCTTCATTAAGTAAGTCATTAATTATATAAGTTCTTTGCAATCCATCGAGAATGTAAATTTCCTCATTGCTATTTAGTAAGTTTTCAACTTCTTGGAAGTTTCCACTCTCAATTAAATCAAAATATTTTTCAACATTAGAAAGTTCTACAGCCAAAGTAATTCCTGGCAACAAAGCACCTTCTTTGAAATCGGATTTTAATCTTGAATATTTTTTAGGTTCAACACGTTTACGCTGAATTTCAAATTTGTCAAAATCCTTTCCGACAAGTTTTATATAGTCATTAGCCAACACTTCAGCGTAAAGAACATTTGTATTAGTTCTTAAGTCTTTGGTTTTACCAATTATTTTTAATGTACCCATATTGTTTATTTGATATTTTTTAAAATTTCCATTGCAATGGCTCTTGCCATTAGTGGTGGAACAGCATTTCCAACTAAAGTATATTGTGGAACTTCAGTTTTTCTATTGTTGCCACCGGTTGAACGTTTCCCTTGAAATACAAATGAATCATCAAATGATTGTAATCTTGCCATTTCTCGAACTGTCAAAGCTCTGGGTGTTTTGTAATGGATATAATCATCTGCTATAGTCATTACGGTTGGACTTTGTGAATCAGGTTTTAATACATTGTAACTTCTTTTGTTTGAAGTTAAGCCACACTCTTCTAAATCACATTGAGCCTTTTTATAATCACCATTTTTCAATATGATTTCAAGCCGTTTGATAACATCTTCGTTTTGATTGCTCGTTTTGTGGTTATTTAGGATGTCAAAATATTTTTCTCCTTTTTGAAGTCCTTCAAAGTTTCTAACATAAAATGGTTTGGTTTTAGGTTGATACCTATCAATTAATCTTCCTTCTCTTGACCACTCTGAAAATGATTTTCCATTCTTGGGATTTTCTTTTCCATCAACTGTTCGTTTTCTTAATAGGCTTTTCATTTTTTCGGCTGTTCCGTTGAACTGCTTAGAAATATCAACTAACTCATAATGGTGTGCTTCTTCATTATTCCCAATAAAGTCAAGGTCATATAATGCTTCAAATACTGTAACTTTTTCGTTTTCCTTTACAGTTGCAGGAATTTCAGAAATGAATTTTTGGTCTTTTCTGCAACCTATAAACAAAACTCTTTCACGATTTTGTGGCACTCCGTAGTTGGATGAATTTGCCACAAACGGTTTTTCAATTTTATAGAGTCTAATACTATCTAAAATTACTTTCAAGTCTGATTTTTCTTTGCTTTCGGCAATATTTTGCAAAATATCAACCGTTTCGTCAAATGATGATGTGTATATTTTAAGTGCTGTAATTATGTCTGAGCAGTCTTTTTTATAGGTACTCGGAACCTTTAAATCATTGAAAGCACTTGATATTTGTTCAATTACATTTTCAGAACTTATGTGAGTTAAAAACGATGTAAACTGTTCTACAAAGGCATCACTATCAATATTGCAATGGTCTTTCTCTTTGATGATGTCACGTTTTAATTTTTCCCATTCTTTTGTTCGGGCTAAAATGTTAAATCCGTGCCGAATCGTATTTATTCTTTGGTCGGTTTTACTTGTCTTATAGTCTGCGATTTTCGGAGTCAGTTGTTTAAAACGATTATCTACAAATTGAATAAATTGTTCACGACCGTTTTCAATCTCTGACTCTCGTAGAGTTTCGATTTCAACCCGTTTGATTATGCATTCAAGAATAAAGCTATTGTTGTTCGATTTCATTTTTCGGATAAACGAAACTAAAACTGGAATTTCTTTCGTGTCAACAATTGAGTTGATTTCTTGAATGATTAAATCTTTGATTTTGCCATCTTCTTTAGTTAGAATACCTTTTACATTTTCCATTATGAAGTATTTGGGTTGTAAAACCTTTATAACTTCCAGATAATGTGAAAAAAGGTCATCTTTTTTATCAAACTTCTTTCTTTTTCCTGCTAAACTGAAGCTCTGGCAGGGCGGACCACCACAAACGACATCAATTGTTTTCTCGCCAATTTTTTTGAGGAAATTGTCTAAAAAATCTGGTTCTGTTATGTCTTGTCTTAAAAATTCCGCATTTAAACCAAGCTGATGATTGTACCTTACTATATGTGTTAGTTCACAATTTTCATTGATGTCACTTGCTGCAATAAAATCAAAGAACTTGTTGTTGTATTCTGCTTGAAGAAACCCTTCACTAAAACCACCTGCACCTGCGAAAAGGTCAACAAACGTAAAAGGTTTGCCATAGAGTGAAATTTGTTCTTTTACAATATTAACAGAATGATTGTCTTTGTAACTGTCAATATACTGATTAAGAATATCTTTTATTTCTTCTTGCGTGTATGTCCGCTTGTTTGAATGATGCAAAAGTTCGTCTGCCCGTTCATTCAGGTAGTTTAGATAATGGTTGATTTCTATTACGTCATAAGTCTGTCCCTTTGCTCGTTGTTTTTGCTTGTCGAAAAGGTCAGGAGCGATTTTTTGTCCTGTAGCAAGTTTTATTTGAGTCCCAGAACAATTAATTCTAAGATGAATAGGAGCTTGTCCTTTTTTGTCTGGTTTGTCTAGATAAAAATTTACTGTTGCCATATTTACGGACGATTTTACGTACACGGACAAATTTACGGACATTTTTCAAATTGTCAACCAAAAATTATCAACTTTCTGTCGAGCGGTGGCAAAAAATGGCTCTTTTGATTTTTTGAGCGTTGGCTCGTGTGTCGGGAAAAACCAAACGTGCCATTTGTGCGGTTGGCTTTTTACACTGACGCACAACGCCAGTCCCTCTAAACACTTCCATTGCCCTTCAAAAGTAACTATTTTCCGGTTTCAGAAAGTCATTAGATGACTTTTAAGCAACTTTTAAAAAAGTAAATTCTGGAAGGGCATTTTTGAGTTAAATGCGGCAAACAATACAGCCAGTGTTTGGTTTGTTCCTTGTATCTATTTAATGCAATAAATATACATCAACACATACGTTCGTGGCTACCTTCCTTTAAAAAATATTCAACAAATACATTCGGAGTTTTTAGACGGTTTGACGGTTTTGGGATTGGCGAAGTGTCTTATTTTTAGCATCCTGATAGCTATCGAGATTGAATCTTGCACAAAAGTCCAATCCCTGCCCGTCTGTTAGGCGGGGAATCAGTTCAGCCCTGCATCCTGATTAATTGAGACGAGTATTGGCAATACCTGGTTAGCAGCTTGTGCCTTCAATTGTATAGTCTTTTAATTTTAATTTATCCGTAAATTGTTTGATAAGCAATTTTGAAACAAACGGCAAAAACATTAAACCCACTACAACATTTCGCAACCATATTCCGAATTTACTTTTAGGAACAAATTGTTTGGCGAATTTTTGTGCCAACAGTTGTTTGTCATCTATGAAGCCCTTGAAAATAGTTTGATATTGTTCAAACGCTACCTTAAAATTTCCATTTGCATTTTTCAATTCTCCTGCCAGAATATATGCGCCAACCATTGCCAACGTAGAACCTTGGCCTGATAGCAAAGACGGACAATCGCAAGCATCACCAACCAACGCTACACGGTTTTTTGACCAATTTGTCATTTGAATTTGACTGACAACATCAAAATAAAAATCGGGTGCAGCGTCCATTTCTGCAAGTAAATCTGTGCACTTCCAGCCGCTGTTTTTAAATTCATTTCGCAGAATTTGCTTTTGTTCTTCAATGTCGTGATGATTGTAAGATAGTTTATCTGACGAAGCGAAAATGTAAAATACAGCAGATGTATTTTTGTTGGTAGGATAAAGCGCTACTTGTTTTCTTGGAACATTAAACATCGAAAAATCTTTATCGCCTTTTGGATTTGGAATCGTATAGGAAGCCGTATAATATCCGTAGTATTTTTCAAATTGAGCTTCATCACCAAACACCATATTTCGCACGTTTGAGTGCAAGCCGTCAGCACCAACAACCAAATCAAAACTGCGAGTATTACCATTTTTAAACGTTACCAAAACTTCATTTTCGTTTTGCTCTATTTTACTGATTGCATCATCAAAAATAATTTCAATGTCTTTGTCGAGGTTTTTGTAAATCGTTTTTGCCAAATCACTGCGAAGCAACGTAAATGCTCGCCCATTCATCCACTTTATTATTTTCCGGTAATTCATCCCTCCTCTACGTTTGTCGTTTTCGTCAACAAAAGTCAGTTCGGAAAGCTTGAGGTCAACGTTACTGAGGTCCGGCAAAATTCCCATTCTCTCAGCGACATCAAAGCCTGCTCCCCAAAAGTCAATAGCGTAACCGCCTTCGCGTAGTTTAGGT
>JAKOVW010000075.1 GCA_029781865.1 Bacteroidota bacterium | reverse complement strand
GCAACAGGAACAGGCAAGAATTGAAAAAGAGGGCAGGCAAAAAACTATTGCCATCATCGCACTAATTGCCGTGTTCGGTACAATAGGATTCTTACTTTACCGAAACAATCTTCAAAAGCAAAAAGCAAATCATATACTGGAAGAGAAGAACAGCCAGATAGAACAAACACTGGCAGATTTAAAATCAACCCAGGCACAACTTATCCAATCCGAAAAAATGGCTTCACTCGGTGAACTCACTGCAGGTATTGCTCATGAGATTCAGAACCCACTGAACTTTGTAAATAATTTTTCTGAGTTAAATAAAGAGTTAATATACGAATTGATTGAGGAAGTTGAAAAAGGGAATATCGAAGAAGTAAAACTTATGGCCTCTGATTTAAAAGGTAACTCAGAAAAAATAAATCATCACGGACAAAGAGCAGCGGATATTGTAAAAGGAATGTTGCAGCACAGCCGCAGCAGCACCGGGCAAAAAGAACTAACAGACATCAATGCGCTTTGCGATGAGTATTTACGATTATCCTATCACGGCTTAAGGGCAAAGGATAAAACCTTTAATGCAAAGTTTGAAACCAGCTTTGATGAATCAATTGGTAAAGTAAATATTGTGCCGCAGGAAATTGGGAGAGTGATTTTGAATTTAATTAATAATGCGTTTTATGCGGTGTCCGCCAAAGCCCTGGCGATGGCGGACAGTAACTATATCCCCACAGTTACTGTAAAGACTTCGAAGAACTCCCCTCTCCTCGGGAGAGGGGTTGGGGGTGAGGTCGAAATCAGCATAAAAGACAACGGCTCCGGCATCCCCTCGTCAATCAAAGACAAAATATTTCAACCCTTCTTCACCACCAAACCCACAGGCTCAGGAACCGGCCTAGGCTTGAGTTTGAGTTATGATATTGTGAAGGCACATGGAGGCGAGATAAAGGTAACTTCAAAAGAAAATGAGGGAACGGAATTTATAATAAGATTGCCTGTTGTCTGAATCACGGATGAATGAGATTAACGGATTACACAGAAGGAAGACAATTGAATAAGTGAACTAATCAGTGAAATCTATTCATCCGTGGCAATCTGTGAATCAGGCCGGCTATGATATTGTAAAGGCACATGGAGGGAGATAAAAGTGGAAACGATATAGGGAAAAGGTAGTGAGTTTATAATAATTTTGACAATCTGATTCATGTATTAATGGATTATCAGATATTTAAAATAAAATTATTGAAGAACTTAAATAAATATTTTAAGTAAAATCCGGAGACATTACACTTAAAAGCAAAACAAGTACTACATAAAAATTGCACTTATTACTTGACCTTAGAAATTTAATAACCATGCAGTTGTTCGCTTTCCGTAAAAACCAAGTCAAAATTTTATTTTGGGCTACGCTAATTCTTATTTCCTGCCATCGGTCAGATGAAGTACCTCCGCCAGAAGATTTTAGCGGTTATCCACAACCAGTGACAAGACCATTGGAGTTGACAACACCTGCACCGTTGCATTGGGATACGCTGGCAAAGGGGGTGATTAAACCTGCGGTATTTCCATTGGATTTTTCAAAGCTCAAAGGATTCCCTTACGATTCTTCAGGATTCAAACCATTGCCGGAGCCTCCCACCACTTCGCAATTCAATTTTTCATCATTACCCACAAGGGCTTTTGATCTTGAAAAAGTAGAAGCCCATTCTTTAGATATGAAAACACAGGTGTTGCCTAAACCTCCAGCTTCTGTCACTCTGGAAATCCCGTCTCGGGTAGCTGCAGCAACAATGGATATCAGAGACTGGCAACAGATTGCAAAACTCAATCTGTACATCCGTGAAATGCAATTAGACCGTTCGGGTATTTTGTGGCTGGCAACTTCTAAGGGTATTTATAGTTTTGACGGGGCTTTACTGACCAATGTATTGCCCGGATTTATGGCAAACGGGTTACTCTTTGACAAGGAGGATAATTTGTGGACGATGGACATGACTAATCAATCACAGACAACTTTTGTAAAAATCAACTTTAAAAATAAAACGGTTGAAAGATCTACCGCAAAATTCAAATTTGGGAGTATTGCCAGATTGGTCATGGATAAAGAGGGAAGCATCTGGGTTTCAGGCGTCGGTACACCTGCCCCAATGGTAATCAATTCAAGTAATCTGACTTATCGTATGCTGGATACCAAAACCGGTTTTAATAGTAGCCGGTATTTTTATCCATCAATTGACCATTTCAACCGGATTTGGTATGGTTCCAGGAATGGAATTGAAATAATAGACAATAAGGAAAAGAAAGTATATCACATTACCTCATCCAATGGACTGATGGCAGATACTGTAACTGCAATGATTAGCGATAAAGATGGTACAATATGGGCAGCCAATCGCTTTGGGGTGGACGCTATCTCACCCACCTCAGGAACCATTACCCATTATGTACTAACAAGGAAAGGAAATAAAAATGCATACCGGTTGCTTTTGGATAAGACCGGTCAGCTATGGATTTGTAATCAGAACGGTCCGGATATTATCAATCCCGGTAATAACACTTACAGGCACACAGGTATCGTCAGGGGAATCAATAATGGTCTTGTTACAGACATTGTTGAATATAAAACAGGACAGATTGTATTTGCAGGCACCCTTAACAATACCAGTTTTCATTCTCTTTATTCAATTGATCAATATGGGAAAACGGTTCATCCGTTTGGAACTACACCTATTAATACTACAGTAGAGGATTCTAAAGGGAATTTATGGGTAGGTACCGATACAGGGTTGTTGGTAGTAAATTCTTTAAGAAACAGATTTTATAAACTGAATGTTAAAGACGGACTTTCTAACCCAATAATCCAATCCGTAACAGAACAGCAAGGTAAGGTAGTGATTACAACTAATGACGGGTATAATATTTTTGATCCCGATAAGAATGAATTACGCAGGATCAATCAAAAGGATGGTCTGGTAACAGATTTTGTCTATTCATTGATGACAGACAACGACGGCAATGAATGGATAGAAGGCAATTCCAAAGGTATTATCAAATATGATGCAGCCAATCATTTATTCATGAAAGTGGATATGAATGGAGGACTAAACGGAAATACGATTATACAGACTTTAAATATTGGAAACAACAAAATTGTAACCATACCGGCTGATGGTGGACCCGCAATTATTGATGTTCAGAAAAATACCATTCAGACTATTAAGGATAGCGGCTATTTAAACAATTTTACCTATAAAGGATCAATGTTTGACAGCAGGGGACGGCTCTGGGTATGTGGAAGTATAAGAGAGCCAAATTTTGGATTGTATCTGGTGAACTTCCCCAACAATGTGATAAATCATTTCACAACAAGAGAAGGCCTTCCAGACAATATGATATCTTCTGTATTGGAATATAATGGAAAAATACTGGCAGGAGCAAATCAAAAAGTTGTGATGATTACCCCACCGGAATTATCTGCAAACAAATTGTGGAGTACAGCAATACTTGCAAACTCCGAAAATTTGAAAAAAAACACAACCAGTTATGTCAGCGATGCTGTCACAAAAAAGGGAAATTATATCTGGGGAGACGACGGGCTTTCTATAATTTACGGATTACATGCCGATACAACCTCTGCTGATGTTGAAGTAAAGAATATAACGGTTATGGGTACAGACCTTACCTTTATTGGTCATAGGATATCCAACCAGGGAGATTCTGCACAAAAGAAAAAATTAAAATCCCTTTCGGCTGCCGGATATATTACCGGAGGCGATCTGCGTTGGGACAGTCTTATCGGCCCTTATCATCTTCCCGTAAATCTTTCTTTACCCTATAATCAAAATGTCATACAGTTTCATTTTGGCGAAATCAGTGCAGAAAGATCTGACAGCGTTTATTATGCCTACGTATTGGAAGGAATTGATAAGAAGTGGACCAAAACCATCAAGCCTGAAACAGCAACCTATCTCAACCTTCCTCCGGGAGATTATACTTTCAAAGTGGCAAGCCTTTGGAGAAACGGGAAGTGGAACAAACCCGCTGTATTCAGTTTCACCATTCGTCCTCCGTGGTATTTGACATGGTGGGCATATACACTATACATCCTGCTAGGACTTGGGTTGCTGAGATTGTATATCGTTATCCGATCAAGAAAACTGATGCAGGAAAATAAAATGCTGGAAGAAAAAGTAAACCAACGGACAAAAGAACTACAGCAGTCATATAATAATGTGGAAAAGTTAGAAGAAATTGGAAAGAAAATCACTTCTACACTTTCGGTAGAGAAAATCATTGGTACCGTATATGACAATGTCAACGGGTTGATGGATGCAAATGTGTTTGGTATAGGTATTTATAATGACTCATTGAAAAGAATTGAATTTCCTGCCACTTATGAAGAGGGGAAGCAATTACCGTTTTACACCAATTCTGTTGATGATGAAAACCGGTTTGCCCCGGTGTGTTTCAACAGTAACAAAGAGGTTATCATAGGAAATCTGGGTGAGGAATACAAGAAATATATTCAAAAAATAGAAACACCCCATGAGGGCGAACAACCACTCTCATTGATCTTCCTGCCACTTGTTGCGAAAGATAAAAAACTAGGTGTTATTACCGTTCAGAGTTTTAAAAAAGATGCTTACACTGATTACCATCTTTACATGCTTCGCAACATTGCTATCTATGCTGCCATTGCTATTGAAAATGCAACTTCGTATGAAGATTTGAAAACAACGCAAAAACAGTTGATACAGAGTGAAAAAATGGCTTCATTGGGTGAACTTACCGCCGGTATTGCTCATGAGATTCAGAACCCGTTGAATTTCGTCAACAATTTCAGTGAGGTAAGTAAAGAGTTGCTGGGTGAAATGAAAGAAGCTATTGAAAAAGGTAAAACCGATGATGCCAAAGCAATCATGAAGGATGTGATTCTGAATTTGGAAAAAATCAACCATCATGGAAAAAGAGCGGATAGTATTGTAAAAGGAATGCTGATGCATTCAAGAAGCAGTACCGGACAAAAAGAGCTAACAGATATTAATGCACTTTGTGACGAATATTTACGATTGGCATATCACGGCTTAAGGGCAAAGGATAAATCGTTTAATGCAAAGTTTGAAACGGATTTTGATCCATCCCTTCCAAAAATAAACGTAGTACCGCAGGATATGGGCAGAGTGATTTTGAATCTGATCAATAATGCGTTTTATGCGGTGAATGAAAAAGCCAAAAGCTTAATGCCGAATGCAGGAGGCTTTGAACCGACAGTTGTTGTTAGTACAAAGTATTTAGGGGATAAGGTTGAGGTTAAGGTTAAGGATAATGGGAATGGAATTCCTGATAAAATCAAAGACAAAATCTTTCAACCTTTCTTTACTACCAAGCCAACCGGACAAGGAACAGGATTAGGGTTGAGTTTGAGTTATGATATTATTACCAAGGGGCATGGAGGGCAACTGAAAGTAGAAACTAAAGAAAGTGAATTTACTAAGTTTGTTATTAACTTGCCTGTATAACACATTTTATAGTTTATTATATTAATGATTTTACAACCCGTTTTGGCACTTTTAATTTTACGGTATTACCGTAAATGCTTTAAAAAAGAAGATATTCCCCGTAATTGGAAAAACATTTATTGGGGCAGCACTGCTTTTGCAATTTTATTGTTCTTACTTTTTATGATGATAAGAGAAAGCAGAACCATTGTTTCATGGTTGGGCCATATCTTTTTACTGGCACTTATTTATAAAGGGTATAATTCTCCAAAATTAAAAAATGCCAGGTCGGCATTAAATGCCTTCCTGCCTGTTACTTTAATTTATTTCATTATAGATATAATTACGGCAATTGATAAAAGCTTTTATAAAACATGGGAAAATTATTTTGATGTAGCAGGAATTTTTGCTTTTATATGGATGA
>JAKOVW010000018.1 GCA_029781865.1 Bacteroidota bacterium | reverse complement strand
AAAGGATGCTGGACTTACTGATATAAGCTTTGAAGCGGTTATTCCACATGTCAAGTATCCTTATGCAATATATCCAAGTGGTTTTAAGGCTGCTGATTTTTATTTGAATAAGTTTGAGCAGCTAAAGACCAGTAAAAAGCCTTTTCAATTTATTTGTTCAAGGGTTTCCCCTTCCAGGAAGCTTTTATTTGATACTAACATTAAAGTTTCTTTGGAAGATTATACAATTAAAGAAGATGCTTCATTCGGTCAAGAATTGAAAGTTACTATTAAATTAAAACAATATAAAAATTACGGAACTAAGCTTGTAAATATTAAAACACAGCAGCAAGCAGCAGTTCAAGTGGCAAGTGCAACTGTTCAAAAACCAAGACCTGCTGAAACTGCGCCAAGTTTAAAAACTTATACAGTTAAGCAAGGAGATACCCTTTGGGCAATAGCAAAGAAATGTTTGGGGAATGGTAGCAGATACACTGAAATTTATAATTTGAATAAGAATAAAATATCAAACCCCAATTTGATTTATCCTGGTCAAGTTTTGACTTTGCCAAGTTAAAGGACGGGTGGTGATATGATTGAACTTTTAATTCAAAATGGAAATAGAGTGTTTCAACCTGTTCTTCAGGATGAAATAAGATGGGAAACAGAAAGGAAAGGTCAACCTGGAAAGTTGACTTTTTCTGTTATAAAAGATTCTATTATTGATTTTCAAGAAGGGAACCCTGTAAGGTTAAGGGTTAATGGCACAAATATATTTTATGGTTTTGTATTTAAGAAGCAACGGGATAAAGAAAATATTATTAATGTTACAGCTTATGACCAATTAAGATATTTGAAAAATAAGGACACTTATATTTATAGCAACAAGACTGCTTCTGAACTAATTGAAATGATTGCAGCAGATTTCAACCTTCGTGTTGGGGTTTTAGAAGATACAGGTTTTAAGATTGCTTCCAGAATAGAGGACAACAAAAGTTTATTTGATATTATTCAAAATGCCTTGGATATAACTTTGCAAAACAAAGGGAAAATGTATGTTTTATATGATGATTTTGGAAAATTAACCTTAAAAAATGTGGAATCTATGAGGTTAAACCTGTTGATTGATGAAGAAACTGCTGAAAACTATAAATATACATCCACAATTGATGGTGAAACATACAACAAAATAAAGCTTTCTTATGAAAATAATGAAACTGGTAAAAGGGAAATTTACATTGCCCAGGATTCAAGAAATATAAATAATTGGGGGGTGTTGCAATACTTTGAAAACATTGATGACAAGGTAAACGGTAAAGCAAAAGCTGATGCCCTGCTTCAACTATACAACAGAAAAACTCGTAATCTTACCATCAGTAATGCTTTTGGTGATGTCAGGGTTCGTGCTGGCTGTTCCCTTCCTGTCAAGCTTAATTTGGGGGATATAAATATTCAAAATTTCATGCTTGTTGAAAAGGTGCAACACATCTTCAAAAATGATGAACATATGATGAACTTGACATTAAGAGGGGGTGGCTTCAGTGCCTAATTTAATTGAAATTATAAAGCAAGCTTCTATTGAAGCGGTTGCTGCTTCAAACCCTTGTGCAATTATGTTTGGCACAGTCACCAGCATAAACCCATTAAAAATAAATGTAGAACAAAGGTTAACATTGGATGAATCACACTTAATTTTGACATCTAATGTTAGGGATTACAAAACAAAAATTAGTTTTGATAATCCTGAAATTAAAAATATTGTTAAAAATTACAGCATGGATGATATTCCAGGAACTGATTACAAGCTTAGTTACCAACAGCCAATACAAAATGAAATTACTGTTTACAACGGGTTAAAAATGAATGAATCTGTTATATTACTTCGGGTTCAGGGTGGGCAAAAATATATTGTTTTAGATAGGGTGGTGATTTAATGCTTCCAGCAGTAAATGATGATTTACAAAAGGACTTTGAAATTGAAGAACAACCAACATATACCTACAAATTAAACTTGGATAATTCAACAATTGCAGGATTTGTCGATGAACTTGAAGCTATGAAACAAGCAATTTATTTAATTTTGAACATTGAAAGATATGAATATCTAATTTATAGCTGGAATTATGGCATTGAATTAAATGACTTATATGGTCAACCAATACCCTTTGTTCTTCCTGAACTCAAAAGAAGGATTACTGAAGCATTGGTTCAAGATTCAAGAATACTTGGAGTTGATAACTTTTCTTTTGAAACTAACAAGGGAAAAGTTCATACAACTTTCACTGTTCACACCATATTTGGTGATGTTGAAGCAGAAAGAGTGGTGAGAATTTAATATGTTTGAACACATGACTTATGAAGTTATACTTCAAAGGATGCTTGACAGAGTTCCAAACAATATTGATAAACGGGAAGGTTCAATAATATATAATGCCCTTGCACCTGCTGCGGTAGAACTTCAGAACATGTATATAGAATTAGATTGGATATTAAATCAATCATTTGCAGATACAGCACAAAGGAAATATTTAATCAAAAGATGTGCTGAAAGAGGTATAATTCCTGAACCAGCAACCAAAGCAATTCTGAAGGGTGAATTTAATATTGATGTTCCAATTGGTTCAAGATTTTCATTGGACACCTTGAATTATAGAGTAATAGAAAAAATTTCAGATGGTGTTTTCAAGCTTGAATGTGAAACTCCTGGAAGTGAAGGAAATCAACAATTTGGAACACTTATTCCCATTGATTATATTGAAGGATTGACCAGTGCTGAATTGACTGAACTTCTTATTCCTGGTGAAGATAAAGAAGATACAGAAAGTTTAAGAGAAAGATATTTTAACAGTTTAGAATCTCAATCTTTTGGTGGAAATATTGCTGATTATAAAGAAAAAACAAAGCAACTTCCAGGTGTTGGGGGCGTTAAAGTTTATCCTGTTTGGAATGGTGGGGGAACTGTAAAACTTGTCATTATTGATTCAACCTACAATGTGCCAAGTTCAACCCTCATTGATGCGGTTCAAACAGCAGTTGACCCAATTCAAAACCAAGGAAAAGGGGTTGGATTTGCCCCAATTGGTCATGTAGTTACTGTTGAAGGGGTAAGTGCAACCACAATTAATATAAACACAAATATCACATACCAAGAAGGCTGGACATGGGCTGATATTGAACCTTATGTTCATAAAGCTATTGATGATTACTTTTTTGAATTGGCTTCATCTTGGGAAAATGAAAATAATTTGATAGTTAGAATCAGTCAAATTGAAACAAGAATTCTTAATATTGCAGGTGTAGTAGATATTGAAAATACAACTATCAATGGGCAAGCACAAAATTTTGTTTTGGGGGCTGATAATATCCCAGTGAGGGGTGAAGTCATTGGATAGAAATTTAATTGATTACCTTCCCCCAGTGCTA
>JAKOVW010000039.1 GCA_029781865.1 Bacteroidota bacterium | reverse complement strand
GTGTATCTTTAAAAATTACCTTCCCTTTATTTATCATTTCCCCCTCTCCATTATTTAAGTTCATATCAATTTCACATTGAATCAATTTGAATCCACCTGTATGTGGAGGTGAGGTTCTGAAGAAATTGCAGACCATGAAGTAAACTAAATAACTATTCGGTTTACTAAAATTAGGAATTATCAAGCCACCGTTACCACCTGCCCAACAAATGTCTTCGTCAAAACCCAAATTGTAGAGTGATTGAGAGTTCTTAATTAATTTATTTTTGAAATTTTCAAACTCTTCTCCATTGAATGAAAATTGATACATTCCGTTGCTGTCTGAGATGCAATTAATTCCGTCTGACATATCAAAATCCAGGATTTTTTTACCATCATAATAAATTTTAGGAATTAAATCCAATGTATTAAAATCCATTATGGTCGTCCCATAAACAGAATCATTCATTAAATCACTCCGATCATAGCCCCATAACCAAGTATAATCATGCTTTTGGCAATTCAGATCATATTTAGCTAAAAAGAATACAACTAATAAAAGGAGAAGAGGCATTTTAAAGGTTGATTTTACACATATAGACTCTGTAAATCGTCAGCAAAATGATTACCAAACATAGCTTAAATTTAAGATATTTTATTGAATTCAAATCTATTTATCCTTATAATTTCTTTCCCTGTAAAGTTTAATGGCATTGACAAATAAGTTACCGCAAACGCAAAGTGTATATATGTGCTTTGTGATCTGCGGTGCTAACATGGCAAAAGCAATGTATCCTGAGTTTGATGTTGAGGATTTTATTAATTTACCAAACTATTTAAAATACAAATCTTCTTTCACTTTAGACCAGTTTGGATATAAACTTAGTCAGCTATTCCGTAAGTGATTTTAAATGTTGCAAAACAAACTGCGCAAGTAATTACTTCGTAATACGGAGATTCTTCGAATAATGCTGGATTGAAATTAAAATCTTTCAGAATTAATTGATCATTTCCATCATCCTTGTCATAAAGATTTAATTTGATTTGATCAGAAATACTTTGAAATACTATATTTGAATCTATTTTGAAAGTTACTGGAGGATTTATAATATTTGGATTTTCCATTTTGTTTGAAGTAAACCGAACTTTGTCATTAATAGATATTGTTATAAATAAATCTGGTCCATCAATTGTGTCCCAATCAAATATTTTGTTAGGCTCATTTAATTCAATTAATTCGAGATTTAGAATTCTTACTTTTCTATTTGAATCATTATTCCCCGAACAAGAAAACATAGCCAATAATAAGAATATAAAATAATTTGAGTAACGCATAATTTTCATGTTTTATTTTTTTTCAGTACCCTTGAGAATATTCAAGAAAGAATAACAAAGCGAAATATTAAATACGGAAAACAAATAAGTCTCCGAACTGTCAATTACATTATTAACTCCTCCATATAAATAACTGGCTTCTAGTCCAAAATTCTCATTAATATTCCAATAAATTAAAGTTTTCAAATCAATTTCATATTTATTTTCACCAATCAAATGAATAGGAGTTGATCCCATGAAGGCATTTACAATGCCAAAACCTAACTGCAATTTATTCGAATAAATATTTCTTGAGATTAGTAATGGAAATTCTATAAAACCAAAATATTGTGAAACATTTTCTCCTCCTAAATAATGACTTATTTTTGTAGCACGTTCTGTTAACAAAATACCAGAAGTTAACTTCCAATTTTCAATCTGATAATTTAATTGAAATCCACCCCTAAAGCTGTATGCATAGTTATATTGAAATCCATCGGATGGCACAAGCTTGGTATTAACATTGCTATAATTTATTCCGAATATAGCTCCTAATTTTAATTGACAAACACTTGATGTACTTACTAGCAGCAACAAACAAAGAATATGATTATTTAGTTGATTTGGTTTAAAACAGATCATCGTTTAATATTTACTTACCTGACTATAAATCTATGATGTATATTAATTACGTTACTTTGCTTTCTAATCATTGTCACATCACCAGCCTCCATCTTGCTAACCTCCATGCTATCAAAAGAAGTCATAAAATTCAGCATACACATTTTATTATCAGAACCACTATTTCCATCCAAATATAGCAATTTATTTTGACCAGGAAATTCATTTGAATCTGGAAGTGCTTTGACAGGGTGAATTCCAGAGTTTTTTGCAACCCTGTAATCAATTTGTCATCAATTTGACAAATACTCCCAATAACAACTCGAAAGTGATGACTGTTTCTTTACTCAAACGCAAAGCTGTATATGGGCGTTTTGCCGTCTACCTTGTAGTATAATATAATCTGATGATTGATGGCAAGCTAATTATTATTTTTAGAACTCGAATTATTCAATTATCAATTTTGCAGAACCAATAAACCTTTTATTATTCCTTAATTTTAATAGATATACTCCCGGTTTAGTATTTTCAACATTAATTCTGCAATGCATATCACCATACTTAATATTATTTGCAATTACAACTTGCCCGAAAATATTTAAAAGCTCAACTGCAGTGATTTGAGTCAAATTATTTGACAAAGTAATGTTTATTTCCTTTTTTACAGGATTTGGAAACAAAGTGATATTGTCTTTTAAATTTGAGCTTTCTGTTTTGGTAGTTTTATCTAAAAAAAGATTTAAGATAACTAGATTAATTGGAACAATGGAAGCATCAGAATAACTTCCTAATACAAATAGTTTGTCGTTTAAAACGTTATAACTGAAAGCATAAGGCTGAAACTTTAAGGAGTCGTAATTCAGTATCCATTTTTCATTTAAATTAGAAGTAAAGGTACCATCTTGGGTATATACAGTGCTTAAAAGTTGTCCTCCATTGACTTTACTACTCCCTGCACTAACAATGTAATCTCCAATGAAAGAAGTATAAATGTTCGTAATTGGGTCTATGTAGTTGGTAATTTTTAAAAAACCTTTATCGGCAAAGTCTTTAATTAAATAGCCATGATTATCAATCTTAATTGTTCCCCACTCGTCTTCTGAATTTAATCCTTGTGAAAGGTATTCAATATAAATATATTGGTCATGAATAATCATATCTTTAGCTATTTCAATCCTATTGTTAATAAAATTTGCATATTTTATAGCACCATTAATCCCGAAGAGAAAATTTGGTTGGCCATTGGACTCAAATGACTTAATATTTATAATACTATCCTCTGTATAACTAATATAAAGTTTACTAAAGGAATCAATAGCCAACATTGGATTGCTTGTTGATTTAACGCCAAATTCAGTTTTGCCATTAATACCATAAGTAAAATCCTGTTTGCCGTTTGATAAATACTTTTCTAGTTTAACAAAATACGCATTATTGGATTTAACTTGTTCTAATTTTGATACATATATATTTCCAGTGGAATCCAGAATACATTTGGAGCCTAAAACTAAATCTTCATTATCTATCCAAAGTTTCCCATTATTTCCAAATGTAGAATCAACTTCGCCATTAAAGCCAATTTTTATACAAAGTAATACTCTTCTTGAGGTAGAATCCTTTTTTGACATTGAGGAACACATTAATATTTGATCGTGAATTGTTGGTAAAAATTGAATTGTAACCTTCAGAAAATTAAATGAATCAATTCCTTTTGTAAGATTGATATCAGTATATTTATAACCATTATCAAAATATTGCTTATCTAATTGGCCTAAATTGTTCATCTTAACAATTACAATTCTGCTGTCGTCAAAGCTCTTCTTAATACCATAAAATAAATATAAGTCATTTTGAAATCCCCATATTTTTGGGCTAAATTCTGTAACCCAATTTTGATTTGCAAATAGAAGAGTGCCCTTTTTGCCAAATGACCTATCAATATTCAATGTAATACTCCCCTAAATTGAGACCAGAGGTTTAGATAAATAAAAACAACTAAATTTACTAAACCTATGAAAAAAACAAGACGCAAATTTACCGGGGCCTTCAAGGCCAGTGTGGCTTTAGAAGCCATTAAAGGCAAAAAAACTATGGCTGAGCTCAGTCAGCAGTTTGATGTCAATGCCGTAATGATATCCAAATGGAAGACTGAATTTTTAGAGAACATGGGATCCATTTTTGAGAGCGGAAAATCTGATTCTGAAGATTCAAATTCATCAGAAATGGATAAGCTGTATGCACAAATCGGCCAATTGAAAGTTGAGAATGATTTTTTAAAAAAAAGCTGCAAGAAACTGGGGATATGAAACAGCGTATTGAAATGGTATCCACCAGAACTCAAAAGCTAAGCATTCGCAAGCAATGTGATCTGCTCAGTATACCCCGAAGTACTTTATACTATCAGCCAGTGCCGGAAAAACCAGAGAATGTAAAGATGATGAATATCATGGACAAACATTTATTGGTCCATCCAACGGAAGGAGTTGAATCTATGGTTGATTTATTAAAGAGTTTGGGATATTGGGTCGGGCCTAAGCGTATCAGAAGGCTGTTTGGCCTTATGGGCTGGCAAACCATTTATCGTAAGAAGAATTTAACAAAGCAAGGGCTTAAACAATTTATCAAACCATATTTACTACGTAATATGGAAATCACGCATGCTAATCAAGTCTGGTGTACTGACATTACTTACATCCCTATGGCAAAGGGATTTATGTACATGATTGCATTTATTGATGTTTACAGTCGAAAGATTATGGGATGGAGTATTAGTAATAGCATGAGTAAACAATGGTGTATTGCTGCTCTGCAGGAAGCCATTGCTGTCAATGGCAACCCTAAAATCATAAACTCCGATCAAGGATCTCAGTTCACTAGTGCAATGTGGACTCATTACCTGGAATCTCAGTCAATTTTAATATCAATGGATGGCAAAGGAAGAGCTACAGATAATACTTGGATCGAACGATTCTGGAAAACCTTGAAATACGATTACATTTATCTCAACCCATGCGATAATGGTTTTGAACTTTTTGAGGGAGTTCAAAACCATATCGCTTATTACCACCAGAAAAAACATCGAACAACTGGACAATCTCCAAATAAACGGTATGATGAATCAATTAAAAATCAAGCAGCTTAAAATGAATTTTATTAACTTAACTTACTGAACTTTTGGTCCAACTAATGGGGAGTATTACACAAAGTCTGTGAAAAAGATGTATAATTAAGACAGATTAATAGGAAAAATAAAAGGGATAATAATTTCATAAATAAATGAATTTAAATTTACAATTTATATTAACACATTACATTTGCGAATTGAAAAAATTAAACATCTCAATGAAACACTTGAAGTATTTGAACTCTGCATTTATAGGATAAATAATCATCTAAATTTTAATAAATTTAAAAAAATGATAATTGTTATTCTTATCAATAGTCTTTAGAATATAAATACCAGAAATCAAATTCCCAACATTTACTGGACCTGACCATTTTCTAGCAGAATAAACCTCATCTAAGTTTAAATTATATACCATAAAGTGCTCAATTAAGTCTGTATCTCCTGTTAAATTCATATACTCATCAACTGGATTGTTTAATAAATTATATTTAAAAGCTTCGCTTTGAAATTGATTTTTAGTTTTTGATATAATTCCTGGTTCAGTTTTTATCAATAAAGCATCTTCATGCGGTAATCCACCACTTCTTGTTCGATAATACTTGGACATACCAAACGTAATGATTCCTCTGTCATTGGCTTTTGCAATTCCAAAGCCACCATAGTCTGTGTAAAATCCTTGATATCCAGTTGTACCGGAGGAATTTCTAAAATCATATAGCTTATATTCAACTACTTTACCAGTGCTATCCAAATGAAAAACCGCAACATCTTCGCCTCTTTTGTCAGAATTAAGGTGAGTTATATAGCCAGAAAGAAAGATATCATCATTTGTAGTTAAAAGTAGACTGTAAAATCTTTGATCTGGAAACGTATCAATTCTATATTCTTTTATGATGTTTCCATCTTGGTTGCAAATTAGTACCACACCAAAATTAACACTTCCTACAATATAGATTTTATCTTCTTTGATTAAGATATCTCTGGCTGATCCATACGAGCGATATGGGCTCATCATCCATTCTACTTGATTTATGCTATCAATTCTATAAAACTGAAATCCAGAACTATCGCTTTTGAGAGATGTGCAAATAAATTCATTGCAACCAATTTCCTTAATAGCTCTAATGCCTCTTGTAAGTACACTCTGTCTAAGCTCATTTAGATGGTAATTCTTATCAAAGTAGTAAAAGCTATAGTTGTCAGTGAGATAATCCCAAAGAATCACTAAAATTCTACCATCCTTAAGTTCGAGTACATGCTTTATGGTGAGACTCAATTCGTCAAGCGTGACTGGAAAGGTGTACCAGTGCTTTATTTTTCCCTCTTCATCAAGTTTAAGAAAAATTAGATAATTATCGACGTTTGTAATTGTGTCAAATGCTTTATCAACTAATAAAAACTCATTAGCCTGTAATCGAATTGCACTATTCCCGATTGGTTCAGATAAATAGGTACTACTTTTTGGAATGCGATTGTGAATTAATTTATATCTATCAACATTCTGATAAACTACCTTATTCAGTATTGAACCGCAGTAGTCGAAAGTTTGAAAGATAGGAGCGTTAAACGTCGTATCATCCGTAAAACTTCTTATGAATCGACTTCCAATTGTTTGGATTTTATCTGCACCAATTTCGGGATATATAAACTCAATGTAATCTTGAAAAAAAGTATCATTTGAAATGTATTGGAATGAGCATTGCCCAGATACCCATAAGGATGTTAACATAAAAGCAATACTGCTAAAATATCTTGCTAAAATTTCCATACTAACTATTTATGGGTTAAAACAGGAATTTCATTCAAATATAGCTTTTTTGATTCAGAGTGGGTGATTAACATTGATTTTTAGAGTAGCCGGAATTTTATCACCCTCGTTATACAGAGCTGAATTCCAATAAAGACTTATTGAAGCACTGGATCCATTTATTGAAGTAACAGGATTTCTGATTGAACTCAATTTTAAATTTCACTCCCTAATAAAAGTTCTCAAATTGAGGACAAAACAATTATGAAACTAGCAGAAATTCAAGTCAGTTATCATCCAAAGATCTGTGATAAGCCTCAGATTAAATCCAGTCAGGTTGCTTACGAACTAATAAAACCTCTGTATAACGAATATATACTTCAATACAAAGAGATTCTAAGGGTGCTTTATTACAACACATCAAACAGGGTATTAGGATATCATATTCACTCAATAGGATCAGATACCGGAACTGTGGTTAGTGTTAAACAGGTAATTGGAATTGCTCTTAAAGTTACTTCCTGTGGTTTGATCCTGGTCCATAATCATCCTTCTGGAAACACAAAGCCAAGTGAACAGGATATTGAGTTAACAAAGAGGATAAAGGAAGCTGATGGAATATTTGAGATTCAGGTATTGGATCATTTGATTATTGGTGATGGGTATTATTCTATGGCTGATAATTGGGTTATATAAAAAATTAATTTGTAATTAAATAAAATCAAGTATTTTTGGTCATTCCCTCTGGCTGATTTCATTTTTTTCTTAATCCATAACACATGAAAATATTATTGATTTTATTGCTATCGATTCCAACACATTTTTTTGCTCAATGCACTTTTGAATATTACAAAACTTATTCCGGTAGTCTTTGCGATGAGGATTACATGGATGTATTTGATCTCCCAAGTAAACAACAAATCATAGCCATTGGGATAAGTCAAAACCGTGAAGGTGTAGATACAAATGAATGTAATTACGGATTCTTATTTAGAAAATTTGATTATTGTGGAAACATTCTTAAAGAAAGAATTTATGGCCATTTTGAATCTATCGCTTTTACAAGATCAATTTTCTCAAAAATTGACAATGGAACAAGTGGACCTGGCAGATCTTCATATAATATTACTCATAAAGAAGGTTATTCATATTTTATAGGTTTTGCATTAGATACACTTGGCGGACAATATAATGTTCTTCTTGTTATAGATGAAGAAGGGGAAATTGTAATGCGAAAAAATTATTATAACGGTACCAATGCAAATGAGGTTCAACATATAGTATTATTTAGGGATGGAAGAATTTTAACAATTACTGATTCAATAGAAACTGATTCTTACACCTTTAACTGGTTGAATAAAGATGGAGATATTCGCAAAAAGGTAATGATTAACACCCCTGAACATTTTGAGTTATTTTATGCCAAAGAAAGTTCTGATGGACAATTATATTTTACTGGAAACAAATCCCCCAATGATGATCCCTCTTCAATATCAGTCTTAAAAATAGATACATTAGGTAATGTTGTCTGGAGTTATGAAGCTAATGGTGATATTGGTAGAGGAAGAGATATTTTTATCAAAGATTCAAGCATTCTAATTTGTGCATTACATTATGATTCAATAAGAGGAGCTAATGATGCCCTGGTATTATTGGAACTAAACTTATATGGAATTGAGATCTCAAGAAAAATAGTCAAAATTGATGGTTACGATTTAGCTGGACTTAGTATGTCTATGGTTGAAGGTTCTAATAATAATTACTATGTTGCAACGAATCTTTATCCTATAAATAAAAATGGACTGCACAGTGTCAGTATAATTTCTTTAAATCAAGATTATAATTTGAATTGGTATAAATACTTTTATAAGAAAGACAATATTTCATTTGGTTATAAAATGGCAGAGTGTTCTGATGGAGGCCTAGTTATCATTGGAGAAGAAAGACATCAACGTCCAAATGAATATGGTTCAGTAATTATTAAGACAACTTCAGATGCACCTGTAGGAACTGTCTCATTAAAAAATGAAGAATTAATCGCTGTTTATCCAAATCCAGTTCATGACTATTTAAAATTTCCAATTAAGTCATATTTCTATAGTATTTACAGTTCAGACGGAAAGCAGATCAAGAACGGATTTTCTTATGATAATGAATTCTCTGCTTCAGAAATTCCCACAGGGGTATACATACTTAAATTGATTAACACTGAAGGTCGTGTTTTTGTAACCAGGTTCATCAAGAATTGATCACAGGATCGGAGTGGAGACCGCTAGAGCGCAAAAAGGTATATGTAAATGGGTTGCGCTGCGGTGACTCCATTTAAAGTGATGATTTCTCAGGTTTACATAGTTCCAATAGGATAAAAATGTAAACCTGGAAAGGTCGATCACATGCAATTTATTAAATATGCATTTATTATTGATTACCTACAATTTAAGAGGCATTGTGGCTAGTATTCAGGATTTGTCCGGGAATGAGAAATCTTTGCCTGTAGAGCTTTTAAATGCATTTTAGAGAGAGTTTTAGGTAGTATTCAGTGAGCTATAATAACCAGTGGCTCGTTTGTTGAAATATAAGATCTTGTAAGCACATCGTAAACTTTCTCATATAGCGTTTTGTTGTATTGCGTTTGCGGTGAGTAGGATTATAATAGGTTCTTCTTTGAAGTACATATTTTAAAAGCAACTCCTTCAATTGTTTTGTATTTTAGGAAAGGATATTTTTGAGAATCATAATAGGTTGCGCCAAATATTTTCTTTCTTTGATTGTAAAATCGTACTTTTATATCACATATTGTTTTGTTCAGATCCATTTTAAATTGCGACTAACGGTCCGCGTGTAAACAACGTATCTCCTCCAAAGCTATTAAATTTAAAACGATGGCGATATGACGTGTAGGCACTTTTGGCAGCAGGATTATTAAAAGAATTCTAGTTTTGTTTCAATAGAATGTCCCCTTGCTTTATAATAAATTGATATTTGTCCATCGGCGCTTATTTTACATGCAGAAGCACCGTACTTCATTGCTGAATAAGCCGCAGTGGATCTTGCACCTATTACACCGGGAATTGAATTCTGGCTTTTGATAAGAGCACCCACCGCAATAATTTCATTTTCATTAAAAACAACTGCGCCATCAATTGAGGCTAAATCAAGTAGAACTGACTTGTTCCAATTCATTCTTCTTGGATCTCCAATTTTTATTTGAGTTGCAGCAGATTTGATAATCATTCTGGCGGGATTAGCGATAGAAGCTAAGGATAATATTGATTCTTGATTTACTATATTTGAAGATATAACATTATTCTTATCAAAGATTAATAAAGCGCCATGTCGCTTGAAACTTAAATCAAATAAAATTTCGAACAAATTAGCCCCAATTCTATAGTGTCCAATAATATCAGTTATTGAATTCTTTAGAGTATATGGATTATAAATTTTCCATTGACCCTTTCGTTTTGCTGCAAGCAAACCAGAACTATTTAAGATAATAAAATCACCTCTCCTTGTTTTATGAATGGAATAGGAACTATTTTCCACATTAACATTCATATACGGCTGTAAAAAGTCCGGATAAAATTTATACTCATCAGGTTCGGTAATTTCCGTCCAAGGAAGGCTATTATATTTAACAAATTGCATATTGTGATCCACATTAATGTACGACCAATTTGATACAGTCAAGGGATCTAAATATTTTTGTATAGATTCATCTGTTATATCATATGTTCCGGAACTTGCCGTGATTGATATGTTAAAGGAAATTGGTTCATTCTCATAAGTTCGTTTGGAAATATATTTTTCATAATCAATTATTTTCTTCCAATTGATTGAACTTTGAATGTGATTTAAAAATAATAAAACAAAATGCTCCTGAATCACTTCTATACCGGTCGAATTTGATATATTATTTATCATCAGAAATATTTCATTGAGCTCAGTATTAATTGAATTATATAAAAATTCAAGATCTGGTGTCAAGTATCTATGAGAATAAAAATTCTTCGAAGCATCCTGTAAGGTTACGAGATAAGGATTATCATTTAATCGATCATAGGTCCATTGAGGAACTAGATTAATTACTGAATTAATTGCTTCATCTTTAGTCATATGTTAATGAAGTTAATCTTGCTGCCAACGGTTTTGGTATAGACGCTGCACCGCCCACCATTAGTAGCCAAAAATAACAATATTTTTTTGATTAACGAATAAAATTAAAAGAAAATAATTAAAGCTGCTTGGTAGTGTTAAGTCTAAGCTATGTTAGCGACGGTCAATTGTTATTTGAAACAAATAGTTTTTCTAGTATAATAAAAACTACTTTAACAAATACGCATACTTACTAGAAGACTGTTTTTTAAGTTTACTTCAATATATAGTAATTGAGCACCTTAGTTAGAGATGTCTGATAAAAATTCATGGCAATAGTATTATCTAGAGCATTCTGAATGGACAAGGTATAAGATTGAAGAAGGTTAGATGTGTCGGCACCCAAAGGAATACAGAAGTAACTTGTTACTCCGTTTAACCCGGTAAATATAGCCATAATTGCTCTTAAGTCTTTCTCTTCCTTAACTAATTCTTTAAATATAACTTTTCGGCCATTTGCAGATTCTTCAAAAATATCTTTTAGAGTGTAACCTTTTTTCATATCCAGACCATTTTCAAGTTGAATTTTATATCCTTTGACGATATAATTATATTCTTCAAGTGATGTGGGTAATTCTTTGCAGGATTGCGCATTTGAATTTTGAGTTACGAATACTACTCCAAGTAAAAATAAGAAATTAACAACTTTCATATTGATCTACTTTTATTGTTTGAATTTAAAATTTCTCTAATGCAAATATAATAATTATTTATTTTTTTTCACATTTCTTTCAAACTTAGTCTTTTTGTACACGATTTAATTTGATGATACTTTAAGCAAAATTAACCGTGCTGGCACTTTCATATGAGAAGGATTTCACTTCTGCAGATTTGATCGCCGCTAAGTGATTTGGTATAAACGCTGCACTGCTATATATTAGTAGCCAATACTCAAAGATTATTTTGCGTTGCCGGAGAAAATTATAAGAGAATGATTTTAGATGCTTGGCGGTGTAGAGTCTATGCCGTGTTACCAGCAGGTTGTTTCCTTATTTCGTGATTAATTCGATTTAATTTAAAATTTACAATATTTATGAAATTCCTTATTATAAATACCAAATCCAGTTCTTTCTAATTCCACACCGGGTTCGAATAAAAAGATATATCTCCATTCACTTTCAGGAGTAAAATCTGAAGGGTTTAATGAATATAACTCATTAAATTCTTGGTAAAATGACGTTTTAGCTTTTTTAAAATCATCAAGTGTTGTTATTTCATCTTTATGTCCTCCATATCGAACTCTTTCTAATGAGCCATGAAGAAAATTATCTCCAAATGTCTTTCTTAGTTCTTCTATAAGTAATTCACAAAAACCATTCGGATCTGTGATCGCAAATGATTTGTCTCCAAAAGTTGGTTGAACCTTTTCAGAGACACAATAAACTAAAATATCAGGAAGTATTTCATGCATATTTACATTACTACCAGGATGTATTTCTGTGTAACCACCAACTATGTCCACATTACCAAAAGTCGGTAAATCAGAATTTGGAACTCTTATTATTTCCTTAGGGTCAAATCTAAATCCACGAGTACCCTCAAGATCATCCTTTATTAGTGGATTAATAGTTTTTCTATAATATCCAATTCTAGTTAAGAAAATATTACCTTCATTTACAACCTTATTATATTTATCTTCAGGAAGTGACTTAATTAGGAGCATACCTATTCATTTAAATTTTAAATTCAGGTTAAATATTGAAAGTTCTGCATTTAAACTTGCTATTAACGGTCTTGGTATACACGGGAGCGCACTTACCGCGGTTAGCAAAAAGTAAGAAAAATTGCTTTATTATCCGAAAAACTAAAAGAGAATGATTTAAACCACAAAAGTGCGATTGTGTGTATACCATGTTATCGGCGGGTTTATTTACTTAGTTTATTGATTACCTTTTTAAATATTGAGAAAATAATATAAATTATTAGACTTCCAATACTTCCATAAATTCCGATAATTCCTAATGGATTAAACTTTTCCGTTCCACAAGTAGCATTTGGAATGCTTCTATAAAAACCTCCAAACTGAATTGTTAATGATACGATCACGCATGTGGTTACTGAAATATAAAAGACTTTTTTAAATGTAATATTGAATATGTTCGGAAATCCTATATGCCCCAAATAGAAAATTGTCTGAATTATCCATATCATTATTAAGAGCCAACCAAGTTGGTTTACATCAACTTTCATTTTGATTTAGTTTAATTTATCCATGCATATTCGTATGCAATCTTTAGTTATTAAATCAATTTGAACTCGCCGATAACGTATTTGGTATAAACGCGATCGCACCCACCGCTATTAGCCAAAAGTAGTAACTAAATTTTTATTAACCGAAGAAAATTAAGAAAAAATGATTTAAGCCAAAATGGTGCGGTCGAGTGTATACCGTGTTATGGGCAGCTATTTTTGATTATAAATTACATCGTAATCCTCACCTAGATAATTGCATACATCTCTATATAGTTTCCTTGCTCTACCTTCAAATTCATTTTGCTTTTCTATTGTCCATGTAAGTTCAGGTTCACTTGGGCTGTTCCAGTTTAAGCTACTATCAAACATTTTTGAAAGAAGACTAATTTCAGTTTTTAGGAAATCAGGAAGTGTGATTTTTGGTAGTCTTTTAATATTTTCATTTTGATCATATTGTGTTTCGTCAATTGGGGTTAGATCATATTTTTTTACTGCGGCATCATTTTGTGCCCATAAGCAACTCTCACAACCATAATCGAAATAGAAACTAAGTACATATTTTGATTTAGAAAAATCAGTCATTCAAGTTTTTATATCTGATATAATAGTTAATACTTTTAGTTGCCCATAACGGATTTGGCATAGACGCTGCATCGCCAAAGCATTAGCAGCCAAAATTAGAAAATTATCTGTCAGTACTGAAAAAAATTAAAACAGAAGGATTTATGATGCATGACGGTGTAGAGTCTATGTTTTGTTATGGGCTGGTTATCTGCAGATATAAATGTTTTGATTATTAATTTTTGCTAAATCTAAATCCAGTAAGGTCTTAAATCTGCATATAGTGGTTTTATCATCGTCAGATAAAAGATTTGAAAACATGAAATAATTTATTAAAGCCAGCTCATAACCTGTAATTGTAGAATTTAAAGTGTCTATATAAAAAGTATTGTTCTCAAAGTCTCTTATTTGTCGAATTATATTTTTTAAGTATTTAAGATATGGTCCTAGATCTGATTCATTGTTTGTATAGGTAGTTTGAATTGCCTGCTCTATTGTATTTCCACTACTAAGATGAAACTGACATGTCGTGCAGAAATGCTTAAAACAATCTCTTCCATGCACTTGGTGAGCTGGTCGATGAGATGTAGCTGCAATATTAAGATCCATATGATGAATATGTTCATTTAACATTCCAAGCAGGCTAAAAAAAACTGAATCATAATTGCGTTTTTGTATTTCATGTTTTTGATCTGAATATGTTAGCCAAACCAAAAGCATTGTGGCAATAGTAAATATTGTTCCAAAAAAACCCCCAATAAAATCTCCAAATGTTCCAATAATAGTTGGATTTACTGGACCAGAACTTATAAAGTCTGAGCTATAATATTTCCATATGGTAATCAATATTCCTACAATTCCAAGAATTACTAATAGATAGATTAAGGTAACAAAAAATCTTTTCATAAGAAAGTATAAATGGCTCATATCGGATTGGGCATAGACGCTACGCCGCCAAACCATTAGCAGCCAAAAATAAGAAATAAGTTTCTATTGCTGGAAAAATTTATAAGAGAATGATTATGGCTCTTGGCGGTTTAGAGTCTATGCCATGTTAGGTGCAGGGCTTTATTCATCATTTTTCCCCTTATTCTTTAATTGATAGAACCAATCTGTATAAGAATAATGAGTGTTTCTTCCTATAGCGCCTACATTTAAATTGCGAATTTTAAGTTTAATATTTTCATCAGTTTGTGTCTCATAATCCCAATCGGAAAGTATAATCAACTTGTTATACTGCTCTTTTAACCATTTATATTTTTCAAAAATTGCTGTCTTTTAAAAACTCATATCAAGCCCTTGAATAATAACTTTCCGAATAGTTTCTAGGTTTTGAATTAATATTTCATCTGTCATTTCAGTCCAATTTTGAACTACCTGGTAGTAAATCATTTGATGAAATCCTACACAGCCGTCGTCAAATCTTTCTAGATATTGATGATATGGGTACCTGTCACTCTTAGTTTCTAGGGGATAATTTAATTTATACAATAATTTGTCAGATAAAATTATTCTGGGGAATATTGCTGAGCTTCTCTCAAGATTATATGCATCTATTAAGGCTTGCCCGAATACAGTTCCATTTTCATTGTGAATAATATCTCCAATTGTTAATCCTCCTCTAAATAAAATTCCTTTTTCTAAAAGAACTGCCCCTATATATGGCAAGTTGACTATTAATGTGGAAGCAATTTCATTTTCGTTATTGTTAACTTTGACTGAAACAACAATACTATCTGAAAAGGAAGTGCTATTGGTTTTGCCTCTAATTTCAAAATTTTCAACTCCCTTTTTTTGAGCATCTTCTTCAATTTCAACAAATTTTAAATTCCAATTTTCCGAGACTTCCCAATCTTTTAAATAGTTAAGTACAGAAAATAAAAGCTGTATTTTCTCAGGATCTTTTTCTGATTGACTTACGATTTCTTTAAAACCCAATATATCCATAAAGACTACTAGGCGTTTTTCGTATTTGATTTCTTGTTCTATCATCAGAAATTAAAGTAATCTAATTTTATATTCCAGATTGTTTAGCATTGCCCCTAACGTTTTGCAGATTTGCGATGGGCGGGTTTTTTAGCACAAATATTCATTCGGAAAACTTATCTTTCTGTAATCACAAAACTGTGTGTGGTGCACGAAACTCCGCCTATTGCAAATCTGATGTTACCAGTAGTATTTCTACTTGATATTTTTAAGTGCTGCATTTATTCTATCCATTGATTTTATTTTTTCAATTTGAGAAGCCAACTCATACCACTTGTGTTTCTCGTTTAGTTTGTCAACTCCACGTGCTGCCCAGTCTGTTCCAATACCAACAAGCCCAGCAACTGTCCCAGCAACTGGTATTAGTCCTACGTAATTCATTATTGTCGAACTACCCTCAAATACGCCAGAAATTTTAGAATGGAGTTTGTCCTTTGAAATTGCCTCTTTTATTAAAAGCAAAAGTTCTCTCTTTATGTCTTTCGGATTTTCAGGCTTAAAATCTTCAACAACTTTAAGAAAAGAGGTTGAGTATTCTCGCAAATCCTTTTCTGTTTTCAGGTAATAAAAGGATTGTAAATCCATCGGTTTAAACAATAGTCCAGTGATGTCTAAGTAGCTTGAAATAACATTTATTCTATTTGTTTGTGAAAGTTCGGGAGTTCTTTCGTATTCTATTTCTGCAATACGTTTAGCTAATGCTTGTCGTTTACCAAGAGTAAATAAAGGCGCATTGTAATTTTTGGCCATTGTCAACTCTAAAATTACTTGACTTATAATTTGATAGTGAGCCTGTTTAGGTAAATTCCAAAGTAATGCTAATACCTCTTTATCAGACAGTGCTCGTTTTATTTTTTTAACAGACTGTAACAGGTCAGAATTTGAATATAATATTCTAGGAATACATATGCCCAATTCTGAATTATAATATTCTCCATTGTATTCATGTTTTATACGGTCTGGGAAAGAATTCTCGACAGGAGCTAAAATAACTATATCATAGATTAATAAAAGCGTCAGTGAGACATCTATGTATGTTTCAAAATGATTTCCATATATTGTTTTATAATAGATAAGTGTTTTACTTTTTTCAATATGTTTTCCATCATTTAACTCTTTGTCGAAATAAGCAAGTAATGCTCCTGATAGAGGATCTCCAAGAACAATTTTATTTGAGTCGTTAGGTATTGTGCTTAAATTCATATTATTGCTGGTTATGGATTGGTTATACACGCTGCACCGTCAAACACTCGGTAGCCAAAAGTAAAAAGTAATTTTTACTTGCCGTAAAAATAGAAAGAGAATCATAAAGCTGCCGGCGGGGTAGAGTGTATAGCATGTTATAGGCGGCCCAATTAATTCTCTCAATAACCATATTTAATCATTTTGTTTCCTTCTTTTATCCACAATTGAGCAGCACCGCTTCCTCTGAAATCCGATATCTGAACACAAATCACTTCATTATCTAAGATAATAATATTGTGTATTCCGGAATCAATACTATTTTCATATTGATAACTTCCATGACCAAACAATCGAGTATCTGAATCAATTTTGATTTCGCCTCTCCAAATCCTTTCTTTTCCATTCGTAAAATCATGTGATTCAATTAGTAGAATATTTGGTTTAAAAAATGAGATCGATATGTCAGAGTAATGGCTATGTCCATTATTCATAAATGCAGTATAGGTTATGTCGCAATGTATAAATCTGCCAATTAATACCTTATTTTTTAAATATGCTACAAAAGGAATATAAATTTTCTCATAAATTATTAAAAATATAACTCCAGCAAGAAGGTTAATAAACAAATCATGTATGGAAGATGAAAAATCTGATGATATGCAAGGCAGTAAACACACCATAAATATTTCTGACATACTGTAGATTGACTTATTCATTTATTAAATTCTTCTTCGCTAATACTATTTGAGTTAAAGCTATTCTCGTCATGGTTTGATAATTTTATTACATCTAATGATAATTCAAAGGAAGGAATATCCCAACTTTCATAGACACTATCGCCTATTGTTTGGTTTGGTTTTTTTATTTTAGTAAAATTTAGAATATCAGTTCCCTTTTCATATATTGCATTTTTGATAAACTTAACCACGCATTGATTGCTTACAATTTTCTGTCTATAATCTTTGCCATAAGCTATTTTAAGGTAATATTGACTTTCAGGTATATTCTTTATCTCATAAGTGTCACCGCTCCTTACATAAACAATTCTAATACAATTGTCTTCATAATCTCCGATTCTCATTAGTTTCACCACTACATCAGTTCCAGAACCAACCTTTATTCTTAAATAATTATCAAGCTGAAAGTCATATTGAGGTGTCACATTCTCGCATTCAGGTGTAACACCAGATTCATAATTTTTCCTTTCCCAATCAGTGTAGGGATCGTGCTTTAAAAAATTTGATAAGACATATCCTTCAGTTCCATTAAAATCAACTTGCCACCATCCATTATCTAACTTTTCAATAAGTGTTACAACATCATCTTGTGATAGTTTTTCAACTATTTCATATTGTTTGCCGGAACCAGATCTCATGTTAAGCGTTTTCGACACTACAATGTATTGATCATCATTCTGAGCCGAGATAATGGATGCACATAGTAGAAGTAAAAAGGTTGTAAATGCTTGTTTCATTTATTTTATTTTTTAAATTCGAGTTCCCCAGATTGAGGTCTAGATTTGGGATGCTGATTCTTAGGATTTTTGCTTACCTTTAAGATGCTGGTCTTGATTTTTTTCTTTGTAAAATCAAGTTCTCCGGATTGAGGTCTATTTACATTTTGTGAATTTTCAAGTTGCTCACTCTCCTGTATGTTGTCTGTCTTAGTGTTTTTCTTTGTAAAATCAAGTTCTCCGGATTGAGGTCTATTTACATTTTGTGAATTTTTAAGTTGCTCAAATGCTTTAGCGTTTCTGTCGTTGTTACTCTTATTTGAGTTATAAAAATATATAATAATTAATAAAATTAACCAATATCCATAATTTATACCTGAGCTATTTGCTGTCTTTTTCTTCTGCTGATTATCGGCCTGTCGGTTGTCTTGTGAATTTTTTTGTTCTTTGCAATTGGGTCTTGACTTATTATGGATCTTGTTATCATTTTGAAGATCAAAATATTTTTTATATTCAAAATCATATGCAACTCGGCTATTCTTATCTGACAATACTTCATATGCTTTCAGAATAATCTTAAATGTTTCTTCTGATTTAAGTGAACCACTATTTTTATCCGGATGATGTAGATTAGCAAGTTTTCTAAATCGTTTTTTAATGTCAGCTTCAGACGCTCCAAAACTTACATTCAATATTTTATAATAGTCTATCAAAATCCAATATTTGGTTTTTCAAGGTTGCCTATAACGGTATTTGCATAGACGCTGCACCGCCGAACCATTAGTAGCCAAAAATAAGAAATAAGTTTTTCATTACACCAAAAAATTAAAAAAGAATGATTTTTGATACTTGGCGGAGTAGAGGCTATGCCATGTTGTCGGCAGTTTAATTTCGATAAATTTAAGTAGATTTTTTACTTGTTAAATATTTCTCCACTGGATCTATTATCAAAGATGAAATATTGGCCGTCAACCATTCAAGAGATTCATATTCCTGTAACTTTAAAACCCAATCATATCTTGCCCAATGCTCAAACATAGAATACCCATCGCTGCCCTTCAATAATATTGGAACAACAACAATTGAAGGATTATTTGGAATTAATTCGCTTAATTCTTGAGGTATACTTTTTGCTTCAGTTAGATCTGCAACGATAAACTTTGACATTCTTCCTATTAATCCTACAGTTTCCGTTAAATCACGACTAGCTGGTTTTTCAAAATCAAACACGACTGAAACAAATCCAAGTTGGCGTAGTTTTTGCTTTATCCCATCCAATACAATTTTTCTTTCAGACGAAAATCTACCTAAGATAAGAACGACTTTACTAGTTATTCTATCTATAACTCTTGAAAGCTTTTCATTGTGACTAATTAAATAAATAAATTGAGCGATTTCTATATCATCAACGGTTAACTCAAATTCATAACTGTGTGAAATAATTAAATCTTGTTGAATAAGATCACTTGTATTTACATTCCACGCCGAAATACCAAATATCGTGGCGCCAGTAATATTGGCTCGTGATAAATCAGCATTCGATAAGTTAGCTCCAGATAGGATTGCCTTAGTTAAATCTGCATTTTGAAGATTTGAATTTGCGAAGTTGGATGTAAGCAACATTGCATCTCGAAAATTTGCATTAGTAAAGTCCGATTTAATTAATAGCGCGTTTGCTAAAATGGCACCTTCGAAGGAAGCGCCCTGGCAATTAGTATCAACAAACTTTGCAAAAGATAATTTAGCTTTTGATAAATTAGCATGAATTAGTGAACCTTGTGTAAATTGAGTTTCTCGTAGTTCAGCTTCAACTAAGACAGCTTCATCTAGATTAGCCATAATAAAGTGTGACTCAAGAAGTATCGTATGACTAAGGTTTGAATTTTGCAAATTGGCTCCCGAAAAGTTATACCTGTGCAAAGTAAGACTTTGTAAATCAGCACCAGACAAATCTGGTCTTTGTATATTATTATTCTTACGCCAATTATTCCATAAAGTACTTCCATTCTCAATATCCTTTGCGCATTCCAAAAGGAATGTTAAATGCTCTTTATTTGCCATAATTATGATTATTAACTTAATTCAAATTGCCGACAACGGATTAGTATACAAGTGGTCCCGCCGCATGGAGACAGCCAAAGTTAACGTTTTAGTTTTATTTTCATAGCAGCCAAAAGTGAAAAAATAAATTAGGATCGGCGGGATCGATTGTATACAGTGTTATCAGCGGCCACATTCACCTCATATTAGGTGGCTGCATTTTGGTTAACTTTTTCAAAATTAATTTGGATTTACTTAATTTAATAATTTTATAAATTGCCTTATATTTATCATAACCTTCTACATTACTAAAATCAATTATTATTTCATCGGTGCCTTTGTTCAATTTCCATTTAACATCATCAGTGCTCATGGCGATAACATTTTCTCCACCTTTCTCACCAAAATCGTTAATAATTCTAACATTTAGATTAGTAAAGCTACCATTCCTTTCAAAGCCCCATTTTACGAAATTACTATTATCTTTTGGATCGAGCTTGGTTGTATCAAAAGTTAAAGTGTCACCAATATTAAGATCCTTATCGCCATACCCAACTGCATACCAATCTCTATAGATAGATTCTACAGATTCTTTCTGGCCTGAGATAATTGACAAGACGATAATCTGTAATAAGCTAAAAATAACTATTGTTTTCATAAACTGGAAATTTTATTATCGAATAACACAGTCTATTCTAAAAATATTGTCCACTTGTTTGGTACATTTTTAATTATTGGGTCGCTGATAACGGTTTGCGGCTACCCGAAGGGCGGGACTTTTACCACAAAACTTGATTTGAAAAACTAAACTTCCATTTACCAAAAAACTGTCTTTGGAACACGAAACCCCGCCTTTTGGGTAGGTGCTGTTACCTGCCGTTTTTCTTTCTGTCAAGTAGTTGTCTTGTTTCCAAGTAGCTGTCATATTTAATTTCTTTTTTTAATCTGTCTGATAATACGTTGTTCTCTATAAGCACTTCAATAATTCCATTTCTGTGAATTCCACAATTCATTTTGTCGTATAAAATTTCAAGTGGTTCTTTACATTCTTTTGTCTTGTTTACTTTGAAAATATCAACATAACTGCCAGCAAGACTTTCAATGATGTGTTCACTTCTAACTTTGTCAGCAATAGTTTTCAATAGGTTATGGTCACCTTTTTTGTAGTTAGAAGTTAAAATATCTATTAACGATTCAGGTCGTTTTGCTTTAGGTATTCTTTCTAAGGCAAACTGTCGAATATTCTCACTTTTCAGAGACTTCAAAGAGACAATGGCGTATTCGTTTATTCTATTTTTCGAAGTCGCTTTTTGTTTTGCCAATTTCAAAATAAACTCGCTGTCAAAAGGGAATTTGTGAATTGTAAAAACATTAAGCAGTTTTTCGATATTAGCTTTACTCTTTTCTTCTAAGAGTTTATCTGCAATTTTGTTCAACTCTATTTCTTTCAATTCCTTTCTGCGTTTGAAAGATAGAAACGGTTTGCTATTTATTACTTCATCAATAATGTCCTTGAAAGTTTGTGTTTCTCGAACATAGCTTTTCCTACTTTCTTCTGTTCTTTTAATGCAGTCAATATATAACTTGATAAACTTATTTGTCTTAGATAATTTTTCAAGTTCTTGAAATGCCTTAATATTTGGATTGTCATCTTGGAAATGACGAATTATAGAATCGTCTTGCCAATCATCGGGATTCTTATCAATGTGTTTTCCGAATTTTTCAGCGATAAATATTAAACCATTAAGTCCGTCAAGTTCTATTATTTCAGAATAGCCAACCCAATCAGAACCTTCGATTGGATTATTTAAAAACCTGTCATAAATAGCTTGTCGTGCTTCATTGTCGCCTTGTTGAGCAAATAATTTTGCAAGGTCAAACAAGTGCGTCAAACTCCAAGTGTCGCTTTGTTCAGTTGCAAGTCCTTTCAAAATTGCTTTTCGAATTTTCTCTTTTTTGTTTGAAAGTGAAATAAGGTCAAAAACATATTGTGCTCTACTTCCTTCTGATTGTCCGTCATAAGCATAATTATGCAATGCACCTTTGATAATATAACCAGAAAAGTCAATTGTCGGGTTGTTTTTCGCTATCAAATACGCTTCGCCTGTCCCACGTTTTAGTGAGTTGAAAAATTGTCGTTTTATGTCTGGTGTGTCGGTCATTTAAAATGGCAGGTAACGGATGAGCATACACGCTGTGCCGCCGCTTAGACTGAGCCAAAAATAGCAAAAATAATTTTGATTAAGTATAAAAACCAAAGGAGAAGAAGGAGTAGGGGTTCGGCGGCATAGCGTTGTATGCAGTGTTACGAGGTGTCCCCTTTGCACGAATAAGGCAGCAGACATGATTTAACTATGATTATTTAATAATGTATTGATCTTATTCACACACTCATTGACTCACACCATCCTCACTGCTATTGAATTATTGTTAAGCGTGCCCATTGCACACACACTTATGTCCTGTTGGTTTTATTTTATTTTAATTCTTAGTTGTTAGTATTGCGTGACTTTAATGTAACGCTTAGGATGCCTCGTAACGGTTTTGGCATACACGCATTTCCGCGTCATGTCAGAAGCCAAAAATAAAACATTAATTTTTACTAAACGAAAAAAATCAAAAGAGAATGATTAAAATCTTTTGGCGGGAATGCGTGTATGCCATGTTAGCAGCGGGACTTATTTTTGTGTAAGGCAGAATTGATTTTGTAAGTTGATTTTAAAAGTATCAATTTCATTACTTGAATGTATACAACAAAAACTATCTACTATCCAAAACTGAAAATCGAAATATTTTTCACCGCACTTAATTTTGTCACTATACATTTCGATCCAGCCTAAGTTTGATTCTTCTGAGCTTAATTTTAGACCTGAATATGTTTTCATTTTTGTTTCAGGCAAATCATCATTAAATGTAGAAGATGTCATTAGAATACCATTTGTTGGTATTTTAATTTCGTAGTTCCAGCCATTTGGAAGTTTTGGCTTTTTATCGACTCCATAAATTGTTACTATATATCTTGATTCTAAAGTGTCAGGTATAATGAATGTTTTAGTTCGCTTTGGAAAAATAGACCATAATAGGATGATGCAAATAATAAATGATTCAATTTTAAGTGTCCAAAAATAACTTGGGCCAAATTTTTGAAATATGAAATCGAAGATAACTCCAGATAAGATGATTGGAAGTAAAAATCTGATTGCTAAAGCAAATCCCCATCCCTCAGGGTCTGGATAAATTGCCGCATAAATAATAAAGATTGTAGCAATCCCACAGATAATATTAAAAGGTGTTGGTCTATATTTCATGGTCTCGCTGCTAACGGATTGGGCTTGACGCAGTGCCGCCCAAAACGTGAGCATGAAGCAAATATAATCATTCTGGGCGGCATTGTGTCAAGCTGGTGTTAGTGGCGGCCCTTTATAATCATAGTGTATGAACTTATTTTATAATGAAGAGTGTTTCATTTGAACCGGAATATTCATTGATTTGATTTACCACTTAAGCCTGTCTACTCTTAAAATATTTTAGTATTTTCAATGCAACTATTAGCAAAAGTAAAAACAAGGAAAAATAAAATAAGCAGAAATATAATTTCTGTAATAATGGACTATTACCTAGATAAAAGTTAGCATAATATATCATCAAGATAATACTCGACAAAATAGAAATACAAAGTAAAAATTGAAGCCAAAGAATAACAGAATGAGATTTAGTTAAGAATTTATAAATCAACTTACTTGAAATTCCCGCAAAGATTATCGTAAGGAATATACACATTAAGGTTAGCACTTGAATTTATTTTCTTTCTTTAATATATAAAATTGCTATAAAATACTACTAGGTCGCCACTAACTAGCTTATACATGCTAGAAAGGTTCCCTAAATATACCAATTTGGAATGTTTTCGGAAGTTTTATTGAATCTATTTAATATAGTGCCATTCTAAATTATAACAGATAATAGCGGTATATTATATAAGGTATTCTCTCTTGTAATTTGAGCTTGAAAGATCCAGGATCCCTCTGAAATAGAGCTTATCCATCCGAGTGTCATTAAGTAGGATGGTGATTATAGCTTCTTCATCAAACAAGATCAGAAATTTGGGCTAGAACTGACAATAATAAATCAGATGAATTAAATGCTGGTAAAGCAAAGGATGAAGCAGAACAAACAGTAATAAGGGTAGATTATATTTAGTCCTTAATAAGAACAAAATCTCCAAAAAAGAGACTTATTTTTAAGGATCTCATTAATGTTAGGCAATGGAATTGTTAGCGAAATTGTTAGTAAAAATAAAAAAGGAGTTACGATTTAATTATCATAACTCCTTGATTTTCATAGTGGAGGATCAGGGATTCGAACCCAGGACCCCCTGCGTGCAAGGCAGGTGCTCTAGCCAGCTGAGCTAATCCCCCATATATTGCAGGTGTGTGAGTGTGTCAAAAATTTTATAAGATATTAGAAATCATTATTTCCAACTAAGGACGGATTAGATTAACCAGGACCCTGGCGCCTGAAGCGCCATGCTCTAGCCAGCTTAGCTAATCCCCCAATTTGGCCGATAGTTATCGGGAGCGTGTGAGTTTGTGTGTGATTTAAAATGGCCTCAAAAGTAACATTTTCTTTGAAATCCACCACACCGACACTCACCCTAATAGCTACAAACGCTTTGTAGTCCCGGGCAGACTTGAACTGCCGACCCCTACATTATCAGTGTAGTGCTCTAACCAACTGAGCTACGGGACTAAATCTACATGAGTTTGGGTTTGAAGTAAACTGTGCTAATTGAATTATTAAAACAGCTGATTCCCAGACGCAAACAGAATGCTATTGCATTATGTATTGATATTCAGTACATTATGAACAAATCAACGTTGTGATTTGGTTTTTTTTAGCCTTATTCAAAAATAAAATCCGGTTTTTCTTTGATAAGGGATTGCAAAAGTAAAACTATGAGGCAGCTTGACAAAATATACTGGAAAAATATTCCTTAACGGATCAAAGTAAAATCGCCTTTAATCACCCTGCTTTCGCCATTAGGTAATTTCAGCCTGGCATGATAAATGTAAACTCCGGGATTCATTTTTTGTGCATTGAATGTGCCATCCCAACCAGATTCCGGATGATTGGGAGCGATGTTGGTGGTAGAAAACAATAATTCACCCCAACGATCATAGATTTCCATCAACTCAATAACTATATTATCATCGCCGATCAGGTAGAAATTATCATTGATGTTATCGCCATTATTTGAGATGGCATTTGGTGCAAATATTTTACTGGCAGCCCTGATGCGGATGAATATTGAATCCCTGCTTTCGCAGCCGCGTTCATCAACAGCCTGGGTGTAAATCCATTCATCCTGTGATGCTGTAAATTCTATTTGCTGACATTGAACACAGGCACTAACTCCCTGGGGAAACCAATACACATATTCCGGAACTTTATTGGCATTGAGATTTAATTGGATCAATTGTCCCGGATCAACGAGCAGATCAGATCCCAACTCCGTTGTAAATGGTCCGGGATTAATTAATTGAAGTGATGTCGTATCGCTGATACAACCGGATTGATCTCTGACTGAAATCAAATAATTACCCGGTGATAAATTATCCGCTACTCCACCTGCTAAGTTGGTATTATTTAAAATAAGCTCTAGTGGGCTGGTAAAATCATTGGTGTTTAAAATTCTGATCTTACCATCATTCTTGTCCATACAGCTAATTGAATCGAGTAGAATGATTAATTGTTTGGGCACAAACTTTTTTACACTATAAACCAAACTATCGCAGCCACCTGTATTTTTAAAATTCAACGTATCGGTCCCTGCTTCAGCAGGAATGCAGGTCGTTGAGTTGATTGAGACCGTATCAGAAGGAATGAATTTAGTATTGGTAACGACAAGGCTATCGCAAAATTGAGTTGCAATAATTACTGTATCTGATTTTTGTTGATTGAGGTTGCAGGTGAAATTATTCAGTACGGTCACATTGGATGGCATAAACACAATATTTGTGATAACAAAACTGTCACACAATGCAGTTGAAATAATAGACGTATCTGTACGTGCTTTGGTCAGGTCGCAGGTAAAGGTATTTATATGAGTTGTATCAGAAGGTGTAAACACAATAGTCGTAGTCACAATGCTGTCGCAGCTGTATTTATTTTTCAAATGCTGAATGCTAACTCCGGCTTGTGAAGAAAGGCAGGTAGTCGAAGAGACCGATACAGAATCAGATGGCAATAAACTGATTGTTTCGATAATCAGACTATCACATCCATATCGGTTTGTTAAACTTCGGGTAAACACGCCGGTTTTAGAAGCGTCACAAGTACTGCTCTGTAATCTGTTGGTGTCTTTGGGCAAAGCAATGTGTTGTGTAATCACGAGACTGTCACAGCTTCCGTTTTTATAAGTTACCGTATCCACATAGTCTTTTTGAATCAGGCATTCTTTTACAGTCAGAAAAGTACTCAATTGGCCTGTGAATTTAGTTTGTATGGTTACGACACTATCACAACCGAGGCTATTCATTAAGTTCAAAGTCAGGGTATCTTCTTTGGATGGATCACAGGTTGTTTGTCGAATGGTAATACTGTCTTTGCGCAATGGAATGTGTTGGGTAATGATGAGTGAATCACAATATTGACCGGAATACGTCAAGGTATCCTGATACATGCTGGTATACGCGCAATCCATTACCTGCAAAATTGTAACAGGAGTAGGCCTGAATACATATTGGATGAAAAGTATAGAATCGCAAAAGGCGATGTTCCTGAGTTTGGTTGTGTCAAATCCTTTTTGCTTCGGATCGCAGGTATTTAGCTGGAGATAAGTGCTATCGGATGGTTTGCGGATTTTCTGCACAATAACTACGCTGTCACAACCATTGGCCGATTTAAATGCAAACGTGTCAATGGTGGTCATTGGATAAGTGCACGATAAAGTGATTACACCAAACGTATCACTGGCTGAGCCCGTTGAAAATACAGCTTTGCTGCTATCCACATTTCCGCATCGGTCTTTCGCAAAAAATGTAACCGGAATTGGATTTTTAGTAGAATCTCCGTTAAAATTCGAACTGAGAATAACCGTATCGCAATCGCCGGTCGTTTTTGAAAATCCATAATTGCTTAGCCAGGCTCTGAGTGAATCACGGGTATTCGGAGAACATTTCAGATTTTTATTTTGCGCCTGCACGATAAACCGGGGTGCGCTGGTATCCTGTACAATGAAATACGCAAAGCCCGAGTTTTCATTCCCACAGGGATCAGTGACAAAAAATTCAGCCAATATGGTATCGCAATAATTATGCGGAGTTCTATCGTAACTTATTCTCCAGTTAACAGCACCACAATTATCTGTTGCAACAGCATTGCCGTTCTTTTTGATCCAGTCATTAAATTCTTTCTGAACATCCTGATTGCAATAGATCAATTTTGTTTCCGGTTGTTTGGTAAAAGCAGGCGGGTTTTTGTCGATGATATCGATAATCTGATCTTCAAGTGTTATGTTTCCGCAGGCATCTTTAATTTCCCAGCTCCGCGTAATTTTTTTGGTGCACGGATCGATGGTTTGTTTGACTTCCTTAAAAGTAATTTTAGGATTCGCGTCGCAGTTATCGCTTACATTTAAATTTGGAACCGGAGGAACTTCAGAATCACATTCCACCTGAATATCATCCGTAGGATTATTCACCATCGGCTTTTCTTTGTCTCCCGGACATTCGAAGATGTGTATGTCATCTATAAGCATGCCGCAACATGGAGTAGAGCCTGTACCGACGAATGTCATATCTGCTGTTGGTCCGTCTGCGATAAAATCATACATCGCTGGCAACCAAATGACATCACCATGATTACTTGCATTCCAGCTTACATTTAATAATGAACCCCCATTTACCCGTAATATGGCAGATACATTTGAGCCACCACTATGAATCGCATACCAAAATGAAATGGTGTATTTATTACCTGCAGTCAATCCGGTTAACGTATAAGTAGCTGATCCCTGAGTAGAACCATGCAGATCCATGTGTTGCGAAGAACCATTGGGATTGCCGGCACCTAAATTCAAATGGGTCGGACTATGTATGCTTATAGATCCTGAATTGATAGTCCAGCCGGCATAATTAGAGCCTGCACCATAATCAATCCATCCACCTGGTGGTGCAGTCGGTGGTGCTTCAAAATCGAGATTTGGATAGAACAGTTCATTCTCCACGCCGCAACAGCAAGCATTACTTTGATAAGCGAATGTGGCTGAACTGCTGTCGATATTTCCGCAACGATCTTTTGCAAAGAATGTAATCGTTAATGGATTTTTTGTTGAGTCCCCGTTAAAATCTGAACTAAGAATGATGGTATCGCAATCAGTTGCCGTTTTCGAATATCCATAATTATTTAACCAGGCTCGGAGTGAATCTCTGATGTTGAAGTTATTCGGATAATTTCTGTTTTGTGGCTTGACAATGAATCTCGGAACGGTAGTATCGCGAACCACAAAATTGGAAAAATGGGATTGTTGATTACCGCATTCATCTTCTGCAATAAATTCAACCGTTACCGTATCGCAATATTTAGCAGGTTTATGATCGTAATTAATCCGCCAGGTAACCACACCACATTGGTCTTTGGCAACGCCGTTGCCGTTTTTCTTAATCCAGTCATCGAATTCTTTGGCAACATCATTTCCGCAAAAAACAGTTTTATCAACTGGAGTTGTAGTAAATGCCGGAGGAGTTTTATCAATGATATCAATAATCTGTTTTTGATTGGTCACATTTCCGCAAGCATCTTTGATGTCCCAGTTACGGGTAATTTTTTTGGTACAGTGATCAAATATTTCGAATAACTCATTATATGTAATCTGAGGATTTGGATCGCAATTATCACTTATATTTAGTGTTGGCACCGGCGGTACATTTTGATCGCATTCCACTTCGATATCTTTTGGTGGATTACTTACTACCGGTTTTTGCAAATCGGATGGGCATTCATAAATTTTTATATCATCCAATAGCATTCCGATCTGATAGGTTGATGAGCTTGCACCTGTGTCTGTGAAGGACATGGTTGCTGAACTAGCCTTGGCAACAAAGGAATACGTATTTTTTAACCAGATTACACTGCCGGGATTGTTGGCATTCCAACTAACATTTAACCAGGCTCCGTTGGCCACTTTTAAGTTAGCAGAGAAGCTCCCATTAGCAGTATAAGTGGCATACCAAAATTCAATCGTGTATGTATTTCCGGGAGTTAGTCCGGTTAATATATATTCTAAGGTTCCGGCGACACTGCCACCGGGAGGAGAACCAAACAAATCAATAAAAAAGGAAGCACCATTGGGATTGCCGCCTGCAAGCACACCACAATACAAGGGATTCCCATGATCAATGGCGCCATTGGTAACAGTCCAGGGACCAAAGGTCATGCCAGACACATATGGATAATAACCGGCGGGAGGAGGTAAAGGATCAAACTCAAAATCCAGACCGGGAAAATTCAATTCCTGTGGATTGCCGCAACAACAGGTGATGTTATTGTTCTTGTAAGAAAATGTCGCTGTACTGCTATCGACATTACCGCAACGATCTTTGATATAAAAGGTGACAGTCAATGGGTTTCTAGTGGAGTCCCCATTGAAATTGGAACTATAAATAGTCGTATCGCAAGAACCGGAAACTGTAGAATAGGCGTTTGTGCTTAACCAGGCTCTGAGTGAATCTTTGATGTTTGGAATGTCAGCATAGGATTTATCCTGTGGCTTGATCAGAAATTTAGAACCTACGGTGTCTTTAACAATGAAGTAAACGGTTTCGGTGATTTCGTTTCCACAAGGATCTATTGCAATGAAATCCACTGCAACACTATCGCAATATTTTTTCGGAAGATGTGTATAGACAGATCTGTAGCTAACCGGACCGCAGGCATCAGATGCGATAGCGTTACCATTTTTTTTGACCCAGTTGTTGAATTCTTTTATGACATCTGCATCACAACTTACCGTTTTAGGTTCTGGATATTTAATAAAAATTGGTTGGGACTTGTCGATGATGTCGATGATTTGTTTTTGGCTGGTTGTATTCCCGCAGGCGTCTGTAATGGTCCATTCCCGGGTAATTTTTTTAGTGCAGGCATCAATGATGTCTTTGGTTTCCTTAAATGTAGTAATTGGATTTGCATCACAATTGTCGCTGATATCCAGTACGGGTACTTCAGGTACTTCATTATCACATTCAACTTCAATATTGACTGGTGGATTGCCAATGACTGGTTTTTCTAAATCTGTGGGGCATTCATAAATTTTAATGTCATCGATTAATGCGCCAACACAACTGCAGGGTGTTGTACTGCCAGCATCATAAAATTCGAGTATTGCAGATGATGCCTTGGCGATAAAGTTATAGCTTGCTTTCAACCAGATAATATTACCGGGATTCGTGGCTTTCCAGGTGATATTCAACCATGCACCACTTGCAACTTTTAAACCGCCGATAAAATTTCCCGGAACGTCAAATTTTGCATAGTAGAATTCAATAGTATATTGATATCCCGGAGTTAAACCAGTTAATGGATAAGCCATTGCACCTGGTACACTTCCAGTGGATGGTGAGCCATATAAGTCGATAAAAGTAGACGCGCCATTAGGATTGCCATATCCTGTATCATAGTAATGATGTTTGTCGACCTGGTCAATAAAACCTGAGGTGATATTCCAGGGACCCATTGAACTCCCGGAACCATAGGCAAAAAACGAACCGCTTGGTGGCAAGGGATCAATTTCAAAATCAAATCCGGGAAAATCGAGTTCTTTCGGTGTTCCACAACAACAAGTCACCTGTCCATGGGAAACACATTGAAATAATAGTAATGAGTAAAATAAAGAATAACAAGTTTTTAGATTTCGATTGATCCAATTTGAATGATAAAAACTCATCGTATTAATGTTACATCTCCTTTCAGATTGACAAAGGTATCACTATCTATTCTTACTCTGGCATAATACACAAAAACACCGGGATTCATTTTTTGGCCGTTCAATGTGCCATTCCAGCCGGCAACTGGATTATTTACTGGTACATTTTGTGTTTCAAATATTTTCTCCCCCCACCGATCGAAAATATACATAGACTCTATTATTCCATAATCAGGGCCTATGATATAAAAATAATCGTTGATGTTGTCTCCATTAGGCGAAAATGAATTGGGAGCATAAACCGATCCAGATTTTTTGACCCGGATAAAAATGGAATCAAATTGAGTGCAATTCCGTTCATCAATAGCTTGTGCAAACACCCAGGTATCCTGGTCCACAGTAAATTGGATTGAGCTGCAATTGATACAGCTGCTCAGATTGGAAGGACTCCAGAAAATGTTTTGCAACGTTTTGTTGGATTGCAGATTTAAATGGATGTTGGATCCTGCTTTTGCTTCGAGATCATTGCCGAGATCGATCATCAATTCCGGTGGATTGCTTAAAGTAAACTCAATGGAATCTGTAACGCATCCATTTCGATCGCGAATAAATAGTTCATAAGAACCGGGACTAAGATTAGAAATCTGATTCAGCGCCCCAAGGTTATTGTTGTTCAATATAATATCATACGGTGCACCAAAATCGGCAGGATTCAAAATTCTGAAAATGCCATCATGCTGATTAAAACAAGTGATCGAATCCAATCCGAATTTTAAACGCAATGGTATATATGCGGTGTTGGTCAGTACAATACTATCACAGCCTTTTGAATTTTGCAAAATGAGCGTATCCAAACCGGCAACGGATGGATCGCAGGACGTCTTGCTTAAATGAATGGTATCAGAAGGTACAAAATAAGTTGAAACAATAACCACACTATCGCATGTGACACCTTTCAGAATCATTGTTTTATTACCTGCTGCAGAAACATCGCAGGTTGTTTGTTGAATCTGTGTAGTATCAGAAGGAACGAAATCAGTTGTAACAATGACTACACTATCACAGGTGCTGCCTTTTAGAATAAGTGTTTTAGTACCTGACGCAGCAAAATCGCAGGTAGTTTGTTGAATCTGTGTTGTGTCGGAGGGAATGAAGGTAATGGTTGTTTTTACAATACTGTCGCATCCGAATTTATTTTTATATTGCTTTGTAAGAATGCCAGATTCGGAAAGGATGCACGTGGTTTGCGACAGGAAAATGGAATCAGACGGATTAAGCTGAATATTTTCAATGACAAGACTGTCACAGCCATATTGATTTCTTAAAGTAGTGGAAAAAATTCCGGCTTTGGATGCATCGCAGGTCGAACTTTGAATACGCGTTGTATCTAATGAAAGGCGAGTGTGTAAAGTGATGACCAGACTGTCACATAAGCCCGTTGTATATTTCACCGTATCATTATAATTCTGTAATAATCCACATATCTTTTTGGTAAGGAAAGTCATTTGTTGCGGACTATATAAAGTATAAACGATAACAATGCTGTCGCATCCAAATCGATTGATCAAGGACAGGATCGAAGTGTCGGTTTTACTGATGTCGCAGGTATTTAAGATAACCGTGCTGCTGTCTTTTTGAAGTGGAATGTACTCTGTGATGATTATGGAATCACAAAATTGGCCTGAGAGTGTTGCCGTATCTGTGGAATAATTGATATAACTGCAATTCATTTTTTGCAAACGGGTGATTGCAATGGGATGGAGTACATATTCATTTACAATCAGGGAATCGCAACCAAAGGCATTGGTGTAATGGAGCGTATCAAATTTGGGTTGATTGGGATTGCAGGTGTTCGTTTGAATGTAACTTGTATCGGCATCGTATTTAATTTTTTGAAGAATGACAATACTGTCACAGCCATTGACGACATAAGAAAACGTATCCGAAGCATTGGAAGGAAAACTGCAGGAATAATTGGTAATGCGAAAGGTATCACTACTGCTGCGGTATGAAAAAGTAGCAGTACAACTATCTATGTTTCCACACCGGTCTTTTGCATAAAAAGTGAGTTGCAGCGGATTTTTGGTAGAGTCTCCATCAAAATTGGAACTCATAATTACGGTGTCACATTCACCCGAAATTTTTGAAAACCCGTAACTGCTCAACCAGGCTCTTAAAGAATCTTTTGATTCTGGAACACAGACAAGATATTTGCTTTCCGCTTTGGAGACAAACATTGGTGCAGAAGTATCCCTGACTATAAATGTTGCATATTCCGAATTTTCATTACCACAATGATCGGTTGTTATAAAGTCCACAATAACAGTGTCGCAATATTTTTTGGGAAAGTGATCATAATCCGCACGCCAACTAATTATTCCGCAGGCATCCATTGCAGAGGCATTTCCATTTTTTTTGATCCAGTCTTTGAATTCTTTGGTAATATCTTTATCGCAATAAAATAATTTATTTTCAGGATGCTTTATGAATTGTGGAGGAGTTTTATCCATGACATCGATAATCTGATTTTGAATTTGAATATTCCCACAGGCGTCCTTTATAGTCCAGATGCGGGTAATTTTTTTAGTGCATGGGTCAATGATATCAATTGTTTCTTTAATTGTTATGGATGGATTCAAATCGCAATTGTCACTTACATCAAGTTTTGGAATATCGGGAATGTCTTTATCACATTCAACCTGGATATTTTGAGGAGGATTGTTAACCACCGGTTTTTCGAGATCATTAGGACATTCAAATAGTTTAATATCATCAATCAGCATGCCGATTTGTCCATAAGAAGGTGTGCCGCCGGAATCCGTAAATTCTAATTTTGCCGAGGAAGATTGGGCAATAAAGTTGTATGTCGCTTTTAACCAAATGACATTTCCAGGATTGGTTGCATTCCAGGTTTCATTCAGCCAGGAGCCGTTAGCAATTTTAATAGTGGCAGAATATTTACCGGGTAAGTTGAACGTGGCATAATAAAATTCAATGGTATAATTGTAACCAGGCGTTAAACCAGTCAACGGATATTGTATTGTTCCAGGACCACCTCCGCCGCCAGGTGGTGAGCCATACAAATCAACATAATTAGATGGTCCATTTGGATTTCCATAGCTGGTCATCATGTAATGGTCTTTATCGACATGATCTATGGAACCAGCCGTAACGTTCCATGGACTTTGGCCTATGGAATTTCCAACTTGGTAATTAATAAACCATCCAAATGGCGGATTAGGTGCAATCTCAAAATCAAATCCTGGAAAATTCAATTCTTTGGGAGTGCCACAGCAACAGTTCATCTGGCTGTAAGAAATAGATTGTACCAAGAATAAACAGCAAAACGAAATGCAACTATTTTTTATCTTTTCAACTAATGGATTGGATTTAATATTCTTCATCGGATCAAAGTCAAATCGCCTTTCAATTCAATTACATCATCATCAATTCTAACCTTAGCATAATACACAAAGACCCCTGGATTCATTTTTTGCCCATTAAATGCTCCATTCCATCCTGCAGTGGGGACATTTACCGGCACATTCCGGGTTTCAAAGACTTTTTCACCCCAACGGTCATAAATTAACAGATATTCCACAATCGCTTTATCCGGTCCATAAATGTAAAAATAATCATTAATGTTGTCACCATTGGGTGAAAATGAGTTTGGTGCAAATACTTTATCCGAATTTTTGACGCGTATAAAAATCGAATCCAGCTGAATACAATGGCGGTCATCGACGGCTTGGGTATAAACCCAGGTGTCTTCATTGATGGTCAAATGTATTTCTGTACAGTTGGTGCAATTGCTATTGGATGGATTCCAGGTAACGGATTGTAAATTTCGGTTGGATTTTAAGTTCAAATAAATTTTGGTTCCGCGATCAACTACAAAATCATTACCGAGGTCAATTGTAAATTCATCCGGATTTGTTAGCGTAAATGCAATTGAATCAGTGATGCAACCTTTCTGATCGCGAATAAAAATATGATAGGACCCTGGGCTTAAATTGTTGATCTGATCCTGATTGATCAACTTGATGTTGTTCAAAAACAATTCGTAAGGTTTACCAAAATCTGAGGTATTTATAATTTTGAAATAGCCGTCATTCTGATTATAACAAGAGATGGAATCCAATTCATATTTGAGCTTTAGCGGAGCGTAAATGGTATTTTGTAAAATTAAACTATCACAGCCATTGCGATTTTGTAAAACTATTTTTTTCAATCCTGTTTCTGCCGGATCACAACTAATCTGTGTAATCTGCGTCGTATCGGAAGGCACAAAAGCAGTTGTCGTGATGATCACACTATCGCATGGATTACCTTTTAAAATCTTTGTTTTAATTCCCGCAGAATTTAAATCACAAGTAACCATATTAATTTTTGTTGTGTCGGAAGGAATGAAAACAATGCTTCTGTAAATGATACTGTCACAGTGATTCATATTCGAATAATAAAGTGTATCCACTTTTGCATTGGCAGGATTGCAGGTAATCTGTTTGATTGTTATTGTATCCGATGGTACAAATGTCGTTGTTGTATTGATCACACTGTCGCATTGTCTGCCTTTTAAAATTGTGGTCTTGGTTCCCGTTGCTGCAAAATCACAGCTTTTCTGCTTAATTTGTATAGTATCAGAAGGAATAAAAACCGTGGTTGTTTTTACAATGCTATCGCAACCAAAGATGTTTTTTAGCTTTTGAATGGCTATTCCGGATGCTGAGTAGGTACAGGTTGTTTTTGATATAAAAATGGAATCGGATCTGTTCAGCTGGATATTTTGAATGACGACGCTGTCACAACCAAATTGATTTCTTAACGTGCTGGAAAAAATTCCTGCTTTTGACGGATCGCAGGTTGAGCTTACGAGATGTATACTATCTACTGGTAATATATCATGCGTGGCAATTACCAGGCTGTCACATAATCCGGTTTGATAAATGACAGTATCCGTATACGCTTGTTTTAATCCGCAGATTTTTTGCTGAATATGCGTCTCCAGATTCGGAATGTAAATGGTGTAAACAGTAACCAGGCTATCGCAACCCAAAGTATTGATCAAATGAAGCAGACTGGTATCCGCTTTGGACTGATCACAGGTAAATACAGTGGCCGTATTGATGTCTTTGCGAAGAGGTATGCGCTCGGTAATTACCGTCGAATCACAATATTGCCCGGCAAGAATTGCAGTATCTATTGTATAGTTCTGATACGAGCAGTCTTTAATTTGCAAATGGGTTACCGGAGATGGTTTTAATTTATATTCATAAAACAAGGTAGAATCACAGGCATCCTGATTGATCATTCGAATGGTGTCAAATGGTTTTTGATTGATGTCGCAGGTGTTTATTTGAATGTATATGCTGTCCGGATTTTTTTTGATATGCTGTACGATAACAATGCTGTCGCATCCATTCACAAAATAATGACTAGTGTCCTGGTAATTTCTAAGGATACTGCATGAATATTGGGTATTCCGCAGCGTATCGTTATCACTCCGATAGCTAAAACTGGCTCTGCAACTATCTATGTTGCCGCAGCGGTCTTTGGCATAAAATGTAAGTTTCATTGGATTTTTAGTAGAGTCTCCGTCAAAATTGGAACTAAGTATGACAGTATCGCAATCGGTTCTCATTTTTAAATAGCCAAAGTTGCGCAACCATTCCCGCAATGAATCGCGGGTGTTTGGAATGCATACATAATTTTTATTTACAGCTTTTGTTATGAATGCCGGAGCGACCTTATCCGTTACGATAAAATAGGCAAATTGAGAACTTTCATTATCGCAATGATCTTTCGCAACAAATTCTACCAACACAGAGTCGCAGGATAATTTTGGTGGGAAATCATAAATAGCACGCCAGGTAACAGTCAAACACGCATCTGTAACTTCTGCATTGCCGTTTTTCTTAATCCAGTCATTAAATTCTTTTTTGATGTCCTTGTCACAAGTGATGCTTAGATTCAATGGAAGCTTTGTGAATTGAGGAGGCGATTTATAAACTACATCTACCAGCTGGATTTGAGCATTCGTATTTCCACAGGCATCGGTAATATTCCATTCTCTTTTGATATGTTTGTTACAAGGATCCGTAGCTTCCACTGTTTCCTTGAAAGCCACCATTGGCTTGCTGCTGCAGTTATCACTGATATCCAGTTTTGGAACATCCGGAATATCAAAGTCACAGGCGACTGTAACATCTTGCGGTGGATCATTGATGACCGGAGCTTCGTCGATTATATCAATCACCTGAGTTTGAGTACTCGTATTGGCACAGGAATCCATCATGGTCCATATCCGGGTTATTTTTTTGGTACATGCATTTATGACTTGACGTGCCTCACTAAATTTTGCTGATGGGGTAGGATCGCAATTATCTTCTATGATTAATCTCGGAATGGCTGGCGTATCGATTTCGCAACCTATCACCAAATCTACAGGTGGATTTCGAACTACAGGTGGTTCCTGATCATCCACATCAATTGTTTGCGTGACGATCGTTTCATGATTAATTCCGCAGCCATCGTAAATTTTCCATTCTCTGAATATTTTTCTGCAAGGAATACCTTTCTGGATTGAACTGCTGAATACAACATTGTAAACTTTACAATTATCGGTGATATCCAGTTTGGGTTGAGGTGGGATATCCTTAATACAAGTGACGGTTACGTCCGGTGGTGGATTGTGTACAACCGGAGGTTCATTATCGAGAATATCTATGATTTGTTTAGCTGTAGTGACGTTGCCGCAGTTATCGGTAATGATCCAATCCCGTACAAATCGTTTACACGGAGGCCTGATCTCGATTACCTCAGTAAATTTAACCACCGGGCTGGTGTCACAATTATCGGTTATGATCAATTGAGGAGCCAATGGAACCTGATCTTCACAATCCACTACAGCACTGACCGGCGGATTTTGAATAACAGGTGCTTCCGTATCGTTGCTGCTGACACATCCATATATTTTGATATCATCAATCAGCATTCCCGAAGGCCAGGGAGAGGTGCTGCCTGCATCGCTAAATTCAAGTGTGGTGGTGGAGGCCAATGCTGTAAAATTATGAGATTGCTTTAACCAAATAATATCTCCATGGTTTGTTGATTTCCAGGTTACATTCAGCCAGGCACCATTTCCTATTTTACAATTGGCAACTATGTTAGCCGGTTCGATATAAAACTTGGCATAGTACCATTCTATTTTATAAGACGATCCTGGAATCAATCCGGTAAGTGTATATTGTATGGTGGCTGCATTATTAGTTGGCTTGTTCAGATCAATGAAATGCGATTTGCCATTTGGATTTCCCCATCCTACATTGTATTGGTCTGGATCTACGAGATCGATACAACCTTTGGTAATCACCCAGGGCCCAAAGTTTCCACCACAATATGTAGTATCTAGCCCGGGTTTGGGAAACGGAGGTATTTCGAAATCAAATCCCGGAAAGACCAATTCGTTTACTCCGCCACAACAACAGGATTGACTAATGCCAATACTTTGAAGAAGGAACATGAATGCCCATGCAAAAAATAATTTTTTTATCATGGTGAAGATGGTTATGATAAAGAAAATCGATCAACGGATTAAAGTCAGATCTCCTTTTAATTCAATTATTTCCTGATCCTTTGTTCTGACCTTTGCATAATATACGAAGACGCCTGGATTCAGTTTCTCGGTGTGGTAGTTACCATTCCATCCTGCAGTTGGGACATTCGCCGGTACATTCCGGGACTCAAAGACCTTTTCACCCCAACGGTCAAATATCAACAGCGTCTCAACAAGAGCATCCTCGGCTCCCTGTATGTAAAAGTAATCATTTATATTGTCTCCATTGGGCGAAAATGAATTGGGAGCATAAACCGATCCCGATTTTTTGACCCGGATAAACACAGAGTCGGTTTGAATGCAATTCCGCTCATCAATAGCTTGTGCAAACACCCAGGTATCCTGGTCCACAGTAAATTGGATTGAGCTGCAATTGATACAGCTGCTCAGATTAGAAGGACTCCAGAAAATGTTTTGCAACGTTTTGTTGGATTGCAGATTTAAATGGATGTTGGATCCTGCTTTTACTTCCAGATCATTGCCGAGATCGATCATCAATTCCGGTGGATTGCTTAAATTAAAATCAATGGAATCCGAAACGCATCCATTTCTATCGCGTATAAATAGTTCATAAGAACCAGGACTAAGATTAGAAATCTGATTCAGCGCACCAAGGTTATTGTTGTTCAAAATAATATCATATGGTGCACCAAAGTCGGCAGGATTCAAAATTCTGAAAATGCCATCATGCTGATTAAAACAAGTGATCGAATCCAATCCGAATTTTAAACGCAATGGGATATATGCAGTGTTGGTCATCACAATGCTGTCGCAGCCTTTAGAATTTTGTAAAATGAGCGTATCCAAACCGGCTATGGATGGATCGCAGGATGTCTTGCTTAAATGAATGGTATCAGAAGGAACGAAGTCAGTAGTAACAATAACTACACTATCGCATGTGACACCTTTCAGAATTATTGTTTTAATACCAGCTGCAGTAAAATCACAGGTAGTTTGTTGAATCTTTGTAGTATCAGAAGGAACGAAGTCAGTAGTAACAATAACTACACTATCGCATGTGACACCTTTTAGAATCATAGTTTTAATACCAGCTGCAGCAAAATCGCAGGTAGTTTGTTGAATCTGTGTTGTGTCGGAGGGGATGAATGTAATCGTTGTTTTTACGATACTGTCGCATCCGAATTTATTTTTATACTGCTTTGTAAGGATTCCGAATTCGGAAAGGATGCAGGTGGTTTGCGAGAGGAAAATGGAATCAGACGGATTAAGCTGAATATTTTCAATGACGAGACTGTCACAGCCAAATTGATTTTTTAAAGTACTGGAAAAAATTCCTGATTTGGATGGATCGCAGGTCGAACTTTGAATACGCGTTGTATCTAATGGCAATGGAGTGTGTAAGGTGATGACCAGACTGTCACACAAGCCCGTTGTGTATTTCACCGTATCGGTATAATTCTGTGATAATCCACATACCTTTTTGGTAAGGAAAGTCATTTGTTGCGGACTGTACAGTGTATAAACGGTAACAATGCTGTCGCAGCCAAATCGATTGATCAAGGACAGAATGGAAGTGTCGGTTTTGCTGATGTCGCAGGTATTTAATATAAAAGTGCTGCTGTCTTTTTGAAGAGGAATGTACTCTGTGATGATTATGGAATCGCAAAATTGGCCGGAGAGTGTCACCGTATCTGTGGAATAATTGAGATAACTACAATTCATTTTTTGCAATCGGGTGATTGCAATAGGATAAAGTACATATTCATTTACAATCAGGGAATCGCAACCAAAGGCATTGGTGTAATGGAGCGTATCAAATTTGGGTTGATTTGGATTGCAGGTGTTTGTTTGAATGTAGCTGGTATCCGTATCGTATTTAATTTTTTGAAGAATGACGATACTGTCGCAGCCATTGATCACATAAGAAAACGTATCTGAAGAATTAGAAGGAAAACTGCAGGAATAGTTGGTAATGCGAAACGTATCATTGTTACCGCGGTATGAAAAAGTGGCGGTACAACTATCCTTGTTTCCACACCGGTCTTTTGCATAAAAAGTGAGTTGCAACGGATTTTTGGTAGAGTCTCCGTCAAAATTGGAACTCAAAATAACCGTATCACAATCCGTAGTAGTTTTAGAGAAGCCGTAATTGGCCAACCAGGCGCGAAGTGAGTCCTTTGCGTAAGGCGTGCATACGTAATTTTTATTCTCTGCTTTGACCGAAAATTTTGATTTCGCAGTATCCCTAACTATAAAATATGCAGTTTCAACTATTTCATTGCCGCAGGGGTCAATGGCGATAAAATCAACGGATACGCTATCACAATAACTTTTGGGGATGCGATTGTACACGTTTCGCCAGCTAACCGAACCACAGTGATCAGATGCGATAGCGTTGCCATTATTCTTTAGCCAGTTGGAAAATTCTTTTGTAATGTCTTCAGTACAACTCACCACTTTAGTCTCAGGAAATTTAATAAACTCCGGTTGAGATTTATCAATCACATCAATGATTTGTTTTTGGATTGTTTTATTCCCGCAACCATCAGTGATCGTCCATTCACGAGTAATTTTTTTGGAACATGCATCGATAATGTCTTTTGATTCTTTGAATGCAATTACTGGATGCGCATCACATATATCTGTGACATCAAGTGAAGGCACAGGTGGCACCTGGCTATCGCATTCGACTTCAAGGTCTTCAGGAGGATTAGTTACAACCGGTGCTCCCACATTGGAGGGACATTCATATATTTTGATATCATCCAGTAGTATTCCCACCGAATATGATTTGGAGCTGGCACCGGTGTCTTTAAATGACATTATGGTAGAAGATGACTTGGCAACAAATGAATAACTTCCTTTCAGCCAAATCACATAACCCGGATTGGATGCATTCCAGTTTGCATTTAGCCAGGCACCATTTTCGACTCGCAGATTTCCAGAAAAACTTCCCTGTGAAGAAATAGTGGCATAGTAAAATTCAATAATATACGTATTGCCAGGCGTCAGATTAAATAATGGATATTCTATAGTGCCAGCGGCTCCTCCTGAGCCGCCTCCAAACAGATCAATAAAATTGGATTGACCATTTGGATTTCCAGCATTCAGTCCGGGAACATAATCTTTATCATCATGATCGATGAGTCCCTGGGTTAAATTCCAGGGTCCGAAAGTAGTTACAGCAAAATAAACCGTAACTCCACCGGAAGGTGGTGCCGGATCAATTTCAAAATCCAATCCGGGAAGATCCAATTGAACCGGTGTGCCGCAACAACATTTAGTTTGACTGAAAGAATGATATTCTACAGTGAATAAAAAAAATAGAAATATGAAAATTCGTTTAAACATGAATTTAAACAGGTTCAATATGATCAAGGATTACCTGATTAGTGTCAGATCTCCCTTTAACTCAATTTCTTCTTCATCGTTTAGTCTGACCTTTGCATAAAAAATAAATACACCGGGATTCATTTTTTCATTGTGAAATGTACCGTTCCAGCCTGAAGTAGGATCATTGACAGCCACATTTTTAGTTTCAAACACTTTTTCACCCCATCGGTTATAAATAAACAGGAGTTCCACTTTGGCATCCGCTGCGCCTTGAATGTAAAAGTAATCATTGATATTATCACCATTGGGCGAAAATGAATTGGGAACATAAACCGATCCCGATTTTTTGACCCGGATAAAAATGGAATCCGTTTGAGTGCAATTCCGCTCATCAATAGCTTGTGCAAACACCCAGGTATCCTGGTCTACCGTAAATTGAATTGAGCTGCAATTGATACAGCTGCTCAGATTGGACGGACTCCAGAAAATGTTTTGCAATGTTTTGTTGGATTGCAAATTTAAATTGATGTTGGATCCTGCTTTTACATCCAGATCATTGCCGAGATCGATCATCAATTCCGGTGGATTGCTTAAAGTGAAATCAATGGAATCCGTAACGCATCCATTTCGATCGCGTATAAATAGTTCATAAGAACCGGGACTAAGATTAGAAATCTGATTCAGCGCACCAAGGTTATTGTTGTTCAAAATTATATCATACGGTGCACCAAAATCGCCAGGATTCAAAATTCTGAAAATGCCATCATGTTGATTAAAACAAGTGATCGAATCCAATCCGAATTTTAAACGCAACGGTATATATGCAGTGTTGGTCATCACAATGCTGTCGCAGCCTTTAGAATTTAGTAAAATAAGCGTATCCAAACCGGCTATGGATGGATCGCAGGACGTCTTGCTTAAATGAATGGTATCAGAAGGAACGAAGTCGGTAATAACAATAACCACACTATCGCATGTGACACCTTTCAGAATCATTGTTTTAATACCAGCTGCAGTATAATCGCAGGTGGTTTGTTGAATCTTTGTAGTATCAGAAGGAACGAAGTCAGTAGTAACAATAACTACACTATCGCAGGTGACACCTTTAAGAATCATAGTTTTAATACCAGCTGCAGCAAAATCGCAGGTAGTTCGTTGAATCTGTGTTGTGTCTGAGGGAATGAAGGTAATGGTTGTTTTTACAATACTGTCGCATCCGAATTTATTTTTATACTGCTTTGTAAGGATTCCGGATTCTGAAAGGATGCAAGTGGTTTGCGACAGGAAAATGGAATCAGACGGATTAAGCTGAATGTTTTCAATGACGAGACTGTCACATCCAAATTGATTTTTTAAAGTACTGGAAAAAATTCCGGCTTTGGATGGATCGCAGGTCGAACTTTGAATACGCGTTGTATCTAATGGCAATGGAGTGTGTAAGGTAATGACCAGACTGTCACACAAGCCCGTTGTGTATTTCACCGTGTCGGTATAATTCTGTGATAGTCCACATACCTTTTTGGTAAGGAAAGTCATTTGTTGCGGACTGTACAGTGTATAAACCGTAACAATGCTGTCGCAGCCAAATCTATTGATCAACGATAAAATGGAAGTGTCGGTTTTACTGATGTCACAGGTATTTAAGATAACCGTGCTGCTGTCTTTTTGAAGTGGAATGTACTCTGTGATGATTATGGAATCGCAAAATTGGCCGGAGAGTGTCGCCGTATCTGTAGAATAATTGAGATAACTGCAATTCATTTTTTGCAAACGGGTGATTGCAATGGGATGAAGTACATATTCATTTACAATCAGCGAATCGCAACCAAAGGCATTGGTGTAATGGAGCGTATCAAATTTGGGTTGATTGGGATTGCAGGTATTCGTTTGAATGTAACTGGTATCTGTATCGTATTTGATTTTTTGAAGAATGACGATACTGTCGCAGCCATTGATAACATAAGAAAACGTATCTGAAGAATTGGAAGGAAAACTGCAGGAATAGTTGGTGATGCGAAACGTATCATTGCTGCTGCGGTATGAAAAAGTAGCGGTGCAACTATCGCGGTTTCCACATCGGTCCTTTGCATAAAAAGTGAGTTGCAACGGATTTTTGGTAGAATCTCCGTCAAAATTGGAACTCAAAATAACCGTATCACAATCTGTAGTAGTTTTAGAAAAACCGTAATTCGCCAACCAGGCGCGAAGGGAATCCTTTGCGTTAGGCGTACATACATAATTTTTATTTTCCGCTTTAATGATAAATTTTGGAGCGACCGTATCTCGGACAACAAAGTTGGCAAATTCCGAACTTTCATTGCCACAATGATCTGTGGAAATAAAATTGACGATAACCGTATCGCAATATTTTTTAGGCATGTGATCGTAATCTGCACGCCAGCTTACCGCACCACAGGCATCAGTTGCCGTTGCATTTCCATTCTTTTTTAACCAGTCATTAAATTCTTTTGTAATGTCTTTATCGCAGGTCAATACTTTGTTTTGAGGAAGCTTTGTAAAAGACGGTGGTGTTTTGTCAATCACATCGATGACCTGATCTTCTTTTTGAATATTTCCACATACATCTTTTATTTCCCAGTTGCGTGTAATTTTTTTGGTGCATGGATCGATGACATCTGTTGTTTCTTTAAACGTGATTACCGGATTCGGATCGCAATTATCTGTTGCAAATAATTTAGGTGCTTTAGGTACATCTTTATCGCATTCATAGACTTCATCATCCGGAGGATTGGTTACGACCGGTTTTTCCATATCGCCGGGACATTCGAAAATGTGAATATCATCTACCAATGTACCTTGATAAGTGAAAGGACCTGTGCTGCTAAATTCCATGGTTGCGGTACTGGCTGTTGCCATAAACTCATAGCTTAATTTAAACCAAAACACCGCACCCGATTCAGAAACGGTCCAGTTTTCATTGAGCCAGGCACCATTAGCAATTTTTAAAGTCCCGGTTGACGAAAATCCACTCCCATTTTGGGCGGTCCAGAATTCGATGCGATATTGACTTCCGGGAGTGAGGCCATATAGATCATAAGAAATCGCTCCAAAACCGGGGGACCCATGAAGGTCCACGAAAAAAGAAGCTCCATTGGGATTTCCGGCTCCAAGATTGCCAACCAGTGCATCACAATGATCGATAGTAGCCCTGGTTACCGTCCATCCGCCAAAGTTTTGACCAACGCCATAAGTAATGAATGTACCCGGTGCAGGGGAAGGCGGGGATTCAAAATCGAGATTAGGGAAGAAAATTTCTACAAACTGACCACAACAGCAAGAAGCGCCCTGAGCCTGGGCAACCGTACTTTCAAATTGCGCTGTAGCGGTTGAACACCACAGGCATATAATACCTGATATAATGTGCAGTTTCATTCAAGCCGGTATTCCGGGGACATAAAGTTGAGGATTTTCCGCTTAAGTAGTTAGTTATCAGGCAAAAAATTGAACAGTACTAATGCGATAAGTTGGTGGAATATAAATGACGGACAAAGTCCGGACCCGTGACCGCAAAGACTAAATTTTAAAAAACTTGAAACTCTAATAAACCACAGCCCTGAAGGGATTACATAATTGCATGAACGCAATCACGTTTTCAGCAATACTTCCAACCCCGAAGGGGTGCAATGATTGTAGCAGAAGAATCAAGATATTAATGAGCCATTCAACCCCGAAGGGGTGACATTATTGTAGCAACGCGTCCAACCCCGAAGGGGTGAAATGATTGTAGCAGAATCACGATATAAATGACCAATCCAACCCTGAAGGGTTCGTTGCATAGTTATCAAAGTCTGTTTAAGGGCTAAAAAGCCTGTATTAGACGAACTAAGGCAGAAATCAAAGCAAATGATTATTAAATCGTGATTTTTCCATTAAGGCTATAACTTACTTGATATTGGATAATTTTACCCTTTAAGTCCAACTAAGATATAGGTGGGACCTCATCTTTAACTTCCGATTCTGGAATTGGTTTGATGCTTTCGTTACTGATGATATTTAGGACACAAATTTCCTTACATTGTGTCGCCAATTCCATCACAGAAATATAAAATAGATATGCTACAACTAATCCTATGAAACTTAGTTCAATTCCATTATCAACTGAGAGAAAATACTTTATCCCAGTAGTTGTTTGTAAATAAATTCCTTTGGCTAACGCCAGAGAACCAACTATTGTAATAGTACTACCAACGAACGAAAGCATATCTTCAACCGGAATTCTAAACTCATTGAACGACATTGATGGACTAAGTCTAAATTTTCTTGTTTTAATCTTATGAACAATTGTAATAATTGCCGTAAAAGTTCCCGCGAAAATATTGAGATATGGAAATTCAATAATAGCTTGAATAACTAAAAATACTTGAGTTTTGAAAATATAGGACAAGAAACTTAGTGCTAACAAGAACACTGTAAGACTTATATATTTCCAATCTAATATCTTCAACATTATAACACACTACTATTATTAAAATATTCTACTTTTTGTCTTTCTTCTTTATCTTTTTCACTACCTAATGCTCCACCAATAGATCCCCCTATTAGTACCCCAAAAGAACCACTTAATGCTCCAATTAATCCTCCTACAATTGCTCCTGCTGCTGTGTTGTTATTCTCAGATTCTGCTACCACGTTATGAACATGATATCGTTCTCCAACCAAATAAAACCATGAGCTACCTATAAGACCAGCCAATTCACGTCTTGTGGAAGCAAGCATGTTCAGATAAACTTTCTGATTTGTCTTCGGATTTGTTACAAATAATTTCATTAACTCAATAGGTCTTTGTCATTGTGGATCTCTCGAACTAACCATTTACTTTATAGTCCACACAAAATGACGGTATCTTATAATTCATATTCAAATCTAACTCTTTATTTGTCACCATCCTTCCTTCTAAGCGAAGAAACAATAATATCCTTCAAAGCCTTTTGTTGCCCTGAAGAATCCTGTGAGGCGTTATAATTCAATTTTACTCTATATCCCTTTGCCCTTATTTCTGTTGGTTGAGATTTTTGAGCAAGAAAGGAGTCAAGCTGATTAACAAATTCATCTTTGGAAACAAAATATATCCTATTATGAAATGCTTGATCTATTTCGCGGACTGCCAATGACCTAATATCATTTAGATGCTTTGCGTCATTGGAAATCATAAATGTTAATAAATAGTCCGCAGCTAAGCATTTCTGGATGTTTTGAACTTCGTATTCTATCGTATTAGTTACGGAAATCTCACAAGCAATTTTTAGATCATCTCGATGCAAGCTCACATCAACTTTTCCAGCATAGTTATTTATTGGTTCTTCTAAAACTGCTTTAAAATTTCTGGCCTCAGCTACCTTTTTAATATACTCCTGAATAAATCGGTGCTCTCGTTGCCTTTCTTTTTCTACTTCTTTATTAATAAACTGCTTTGCTTCAACTTCCAAGTCAATTTTAGGCGTGTCTTTTTCTTTAGCAATTTGTGGCATTTCAATAAGTATTTCCGGTGGTGGCTTTTCTTCCTTAACGACCTGAATAGATTTCTCCGGTTTAACTGGAATAGCTTCTATCTGTAAAGCCTCTCTTAATATTTCTTCAACCTTGCTTTGATTCAGAGCATACGTTGATCGACAATGATCTATTACTGTTCTTTGTTTTCCTTCAGCTATAGTATTTTCTACTTTTGGGAATGGAGTAAAGGATAAATTAAAATCATGGTCTTTCTGGCCTACACGAACAATGGACTGACCTATCGGTAAGCTTTGTAAATCAGTTGAATCAAAGTAAGAAAATCCGCTTTCTAACTTAGTAGCGTCTTTATCACCACATCTAAAACATACCCGAATCGAGGGATTGGATAAGACTGAGTTGGCAAGTTCATTATCCCTATGTGCTAATTGATCAAGATCTTGGTGAGCTAGTATTAATCCTAATCCGTACTTACGAGCACCAGTGAGGATTGCTGACATTGAGGGGGTAATGAAATTCTGAAATTCATCAATGTAGAAATAGAATGGCTTGCGCTGTTCTGGTGGAATATTTTGTCGTTGTTGGGCGGCTTGGTGTAGTTTGGCCACAAAAAGCGTGCCTAACAAATAGCTGTTTTCTTCGCCGATAAGTCCCTGAGCAAGCTTTACTAATAATATCTTCTTGTTTTCCAGAACGTCGCTAAAATCAAGGCCTTCTTTTTGAGCCATCATGTTTCGGACAATTCGAGGGCGGAGGAAAGTATCTAAGCGAGTCAGTATTGGAGCCACTGTATTTGCGCGAAGCAATTGAAACTCGTTTTTCCAGTAATATAGAATATTAGGGTCTCTTACTGTTTGAAGGAACTTGTTTCTAAAATTGGGTTCAACTAGGAATCGTCTTAGGTCAATCAGTGTTCCACCAGTCTCGCTTTCAATTATTGCATTAATAGCATTAGCCAATACTGATGTCATTTGATCACCCCAGGAAGTGGCAAAGCGTCTAAAGAGAGCTACTAGGTCGGATGATAGGATTATCTTCTCTGGTTCCGAATATGCAGACAACAGATTAAGTCCAATCGGATATTCATTATCGGAGGGATCAACTAAAATGACATTTTTTAAGCTTTCATCCGGTACGTTCTTAATGATCTCATCAATTAAATCTCCATGTGGATCAAGAACTGCTATTCCTCTATCATGATAAACATCTTGTATAATTAGTTTGAGAAGCAATGATGATTTACCTGTGCCAGTTGCACCGATAACATGCATGTGCCGTAAGCGATGTTGATCCGATAGAGTAACAACCAATTCTTGCCCTAAATGGGTGTTGATTCCTAACTCGTAAGTTCGACCAGCCAGATCTGTAGGAGCTTGTTTTGTCTTTCCAGCATAGGCTCGAAGTTTAGGTGATACTACAGAACGATCAGGAATATGCACCATTGAAGCAAGCTCATTGCTATTGAGGAGCATTCCAATTCTTCTAGACCTACGCAAGATAATATCATCAGCATCACAGCTTAATGCTCCAGCAAGTGGAATCAAGGTATTACTTCCGCTCCGGTGAAATGAAAACAAACTTTGGGCTATCTGCTCCGATATTATTTGTGCTCTTTCTTGAATTGTAGCTTGTCCAATACTTCGTATTACAGTTGCAAATAAAGGACTTGAAACTTTCTCTTTGGCTAGTGGTAACATATCGGCTGCATCATTAAAGAATGGGCCTCCTTTGCCATCAGTTAATGACCGATATATACTTTCAGCCCAGGGATTCATTGCGGGTTGAAACAAGATTTGAAGCATTCCAAATTCACCATCTCCGATTGATTCAAGTGAAGCAATACATCCGGCTAATGGATCTGGATCAAATTTATTCCATACCCGAAGTGGACGCATAAATTCATCTCGTAATCCTACATCATTCACACATACAGTCTGAGTGAAGTCAATTGAGCTTCTTAAATTATTTGGACGTTCATTGATAACTACGCCAGGAGCATAAGCAGCGATATGTGATTTAAAAGCTCCTGCTTTATGACTGGTGCAGACAAATTGAATTGCAATTCTATCTTTTGTACCAAATATTTCAAATCCGACTATTCCTTCACAGGTTGAAAGCATTAATAGTAACTGCTCAATATTCTCAAATGCAATTCTGGCATCCTTATCAAAATTGATCTGGAATTCTGTTACAGGATTTGAATTTTCATAGCTGTAAGCTTCAATTGAGTAGATCTCTCCCAGTTTAGCGAACGCTTCCTCTCCATACATTGTTGATGCTGGTTTTTTAAAAAGACCTAAGGCTTCTTGTATTTGTGGAAAGAATATTGGCCGTGTTCCATCATCAATTTGTCCAGTTGTCTGAGGTGGAAAATGACCAAAGAATGGAATGAACACCGATTCTAATTGAACTGGTTCTCCAAATACTTTCCAGCCACGCCCCCTTTGTTCCCAGGCATAGAATTGAGCAGTGAGATATTCTGACAGACCGTAACTCATTTGCCAATCATCCGCAAGTCAGCAGTACGTTCTAATTCGGTAAGGGGTCTGATACCTTTACCTTCAGTAAGCTTTTCTATGGCTGCTAAGACACTTTGATGCACACTGGTTCGGAACATCATATCAGTATCAAGGCGGTAATAGGTATCATAGTCGATTCTTGATGCAAATATTTTCCCAACAAAGGGAAGGTTCTTCAACATATCTCCAAGTGGGTCATCCATTTTCCGCATCCACCAAGAAAAGAAGAATCCATTTCCCCAGGGAGCACCGCAGATATGGAAGATATAATCTCCACGAGACAATTGGAGATACAATCGGTGGGATGATAAAACACCTCCTTCCTTAAAGGTTCTTCTGTCCGTTTTGATGCCTGGAACTTTTCGTTCCTTTAAAATTTGTTCCACAAGTTCATAAAAATCTTCTGGATCATGTTGGATGTTTGGAATGAGAGTGCTCCAGTTCTTTACTGCTTCTGATCGGTTGAAAAGAGCGTACAGGATAAATCCAATGATGACGACAACAATTAAAGTACTCATGCTGGTTGGTTTTGAATGAATAAATAAGTTTATTCGGTTTTAGGGCCTCCAAATATCCGTAATTTTAAGAAATTCGCAAAAACGAATGTAAATTTTTGTAAATACTAAGTCTTTGTCTTTTAGGAATTACCATGCCATAGGTAAACATATCCTGGCTAATTAATTTGGTTGAATGCTTATATTTTGTTTAGGAAACGAGATTTTGAGTTTTAATACTCTTTATTCCTAACTTCTCAAATAAATTGTCATCCGAAACAATATGCATATTATCATTTAAATAGAATAAATGTCCCAGATCAATGAAATCATTTTTAGCGGGCTGTTCATTCTCAATAAATTTATGTAAACAGAAATTGGAAAAGAATTCCACATGGATATCCACTCCACCATTATATGATTTTATTAGTAAGTCTAAATCATCCTCGTCTTCTACAAAATCTGGAAAAGAAGTTTGTAGCATGTGAGCAAGAGCAGATATTGTTAAATTTCTTTTATGGGCCTCCGAAATCGAACTTTGTGTAATTTCTTTATTATCTGGTGTTACAAGCTTTAACAAGTTATAAAACATATAAGAACTCACAAAGCCAATTCCCAAATCTCGATCCATTTTTTTAAAATACTCTAGTCCATATTTCATTCTACTGCTTGAGGTTTGTAATTCCTCAAAAGAAGATGTTTTTAAAACTAATGAAAGAATTGTTTTTAAGTGTTCAATTCTCTTGTCCACAAGGATAGCCCCTTCGAAGTAGTCAAAACTATTTAGTATAATTTCTTGTGGAAACCTCCAGTCAATAAATATTTCACTATGTAAAACGCTTTGAATTATTGATTTTCTTTTTACATATTTATCCAAAGTAATATTTGAAATAATTTCAAATAAAGCCAAAGCAGATGTAAATGAATTAGCTATTGCAGCTTTATCAATTTTCTTAATTGAATAAAGAGAATTCGTTTCCAAATAAAATTTAGACACAATTAATTTTTGAGATATTGATAACTCCTTTTTTATCCTTCCTTTCGAATTATTTTCAATCGTAATACATACATCAACCAAAAATTAATCTTCTTCTTGTAATAAATCGTTTATATAAAAGGTATTAGATTCAGAACATACTATCTTCTTGTCTTCGATTACTGAATAGTTAATAGTAATAGTTGGTTTATTAGAAGATAAAATTAATTCCGCAATTACCTTTTCACCTGCATTGCCCTTTCCAATCATTTCAACAAATTGGGCCTTTTCCGCATCTTTTTCAAATACTGTATATGATTTGGCATCCGTTTTTACTAACTCGATTGTTTCTTCGTAAATACTTGCGTGAAAATCTAGGAATTGGTATGAATTTTTGACATGCTCGCAGCCAATAATCATTGGCTTTTTTGGATAGATTCGGTATGAACATTTAACAGGAGTTTGTCTATCTTTAGAAGTAAAATGTTCATTCCATTCTGAATGAGGTAAATTTATCAAATAGGATGTACAAAATTGCCTCAACGAAACGGGTGGTTGGTCAAATCCACTAAACTCAATTGTATGAGTATCATAATTACTTACAGAAGATTTATTTCCATCTTTATCATTAACAATTATTAATTCCAACTTGATAAATCTTTTTTGTAAATAAAAATTAATTGGCTTTGTCCAACTATGAATTTCTTTGTCATCCAGGTCGTTAATATTTTTAATGCTTAACAAAGTAATACCATAAATATTTGCAGTCGCAATGGCGCCTTTAGTATAACCAATTTGCGATACAAAAACTTTGGAATTAATTGAAGGTATTCTTTCGCATTTCGATTTGAATGCTTCTATTTTATCAACATCAACTTTTTTCTTACCATTGTCTTTGCATTCAATTGCAATTTCAATCGGATAACCTTGAACTTGAGATATTATAAATACATCAAATTGTCTTTCGATTCCGGTAAAATCAACAATTTTATGATCAGGTATAATCGTTACATCAGAATCAGTTTTTAAAGAATCTTCAAGTCTTTTAACTAATAATTCAAATAGCTTGCCAGGCTTACCAACTTTTATTGGCTCAAATGATTTTCCATCTTGCGTGATATAATTCGTCATTTCTAAATATTTTATTATCAACTTGTTAGAGAAACATCGTTATTTAGTTTTCTAACAAGTATTTTTTACATATTTTGTTCAAAGTTAATAAAAAAATCCCTGCTCGGCTTTATAACCTTGCAGGGATTGTAATAAGTGTTTTCAAAATGCTCAGCATTTATTCGCTGTTCGAACGTTTCCGGTTTAAAATGTAATCAGCCGCTTTCTGAGCTTCAGAAGCAACTTTAAAAATGAACTTGCTGTCTTCTTTTAGAACCTTTAACCATCCGGCGAGATATGATGCGCTGTTTTCGACAATGTTATCATAATCAATTTGCACACTGGAACAAAGAAATGAGGCACCCATTTCTGCCACCAATTCTTCTCGACTGTATGGCACATTTCCGAATTTTTGTGGATTCATGATTTCTTCTCTTTTAAGACGAGAAGCATGACCAGTTGAGTGAACAAGTTCATGAAAGAAAGTCGCATAATAGAACTCTGCTGATTCAAACCGCTTAATCGAAGGTAAATTCACAACATCAAGCTCTGGTGAATAAAATGCCCTGTCAGCGTCAATTTGGATTAATTCCGGCCTTTGAGGCATGTTTTCAATGATACGATTACATTCGGCTATTTGCTCATTTGGCTTAAGAACAATCTCTGGAAACTGAAATTCTATTCCTTCAATATCCTCAATAGTGAAGTAGGAGACCACGCACTTAATTACAAGTAATCAAATACGTGGAAACCCCTTCCCGAACCGTACTTGCGACTTTCATCGCATACGGCTCTGCACATCTTACTGTTAAACTGGTTTTTTGATTCCAATTCTAATGGCTATTTGATCAGCAAATTCCTTGAGTGCAACATCATCATATAAACCATGATGAATATCATGATGACATTTTTTGCAAACGGGAATTTGCTTTCTGTTTATGTAACCCATGATTTTATCGAAGCCTTCGTATTTCACATCCGTTTTCTTGATGTGTTTAACATGATGCATTTCAATATTATCTTCATGGGTACCACAAACGGCACAACCATAATCCTTCAACAATTTTTTTGATCTCAATTCCCAAAATAGAAAATTTATAGCGTTTTCGTTCTTAATGAGTTTTGTTTTAAAATTCATTGGTTTGCGCTTAAAACTTTCAATTGGAGTAAAGCTAATGGTACTTCTATTGTCGGCACTTGGCACTGTTATGTTCTTTCCATATTTTTTCCAGATATTCGTGCTGGCAGTCTTATGCTTATTAGCAATTGTCTTTACCAGACTAAAGGACATCAAGTATTTAATATGGGCAAGTTCCTTTGGGTTGTTGCAAAAACTATAGTAGTTTCCAATACCCCTTGTTACTGCATTATATCGCTGGACAATTTCATAATCACTTAGCGATAGTAGCTTAGTCATGTGCTTTGGTTTGTATTCGCCGTTTTTGAATTCCAGAAAGCCTCGTTCTTTAAGCCTTTGCAAAATAATTTGTTTCGGCATGTTCAAGACTAAAGTGTTGATACCGACTGATCTCTTTTTACTCTTAACTCCTCTGGTTACGAAATCAATATATTTCGTTTGTCTCCTGTTTCTAAAGCACAGGAGCGTTCCCAGGAATTCAGTTTCCTCATCTGTTGTTTTAATGAGTTTACTTTTTTCCTGGTTCCAAGATAGTTTGAGTTTTTCTTCGTAGAATTGATGCGATAGGTTGTATATTTCCTCAGCGAATGCTTTAGATCCTTTAACGGCAATCATCCAATCGTCAGCATATCTGACGTATTTAATCTCACCTTTATCAGGATCTTTCAGGATTCTCGAAGGAAGGTTCATTTGTAAGCTTTCCATTGCTACTATTTTATTCTCAATCGCTTCGCGATGCTTATCATCGAGAGGAAGTTTCTTGAGTTTAATTTTATAGTACTTCTTTTGAGCTACACATTTTCCATACTCCAAACTCGGTATTGTTATTGTTCCTTTTTCTTGCTTCATCTGCTCCACAAATTGGTCAAATTCATGTAGGTAGATATTGGCAAGCATTGGACTAATAATACCTCCTTGTGGAGTGCCTTTCAGCGTTTTTTGGAATTGGCCTTCCCACATAATCCCTGCTCTGAGGAATTTCCAAATTAAACGGACAAACCTTTCGTCATTGATTCTTTTACGAAGTAAGTTGATAAGTACTACATGATCAACATTGTCAAAGAATCCTTTAATGTCAGCTTTAATGATCCATGCACATTTTCTAAACTGATCATAAACAGATTTCAATGCATCATGACAACCAAGTCCTTTACGGAATCCAAAGGAATACTTGCTGAATGTAGCTCCTTCGGAACTATCGTAAATACATTCAAGTATAATCCTCACAGCTTCCTGAACAAGTTTGTCATTTGCATCCGGCAAACCAAGTGGCCGGAATTTACCATTTGTTTTGGGGATCAAAACTCTTCTGCAAGGTTGCGGTTGATATGATTCATCCGTCAGACTTTTAATAAGTTTTCGGATTCTTACCATACTTACTCCGTCCATGCTATAAGAGGAAACCCCCTTCGTGAGAATACCAGTGTTGGATTTGATATTCTCGTAAGCCATTAAATAGAGATCTTCGCTGAATAGTAATCTATACAGCCGATCGTTGAGGTAATTGGAATTCACATTCCTTTTACACAGTTCCAATAATCTACTTTCAATTTTCATAAAGCCTCCCGCTTTAAATTAATTTTGATTAATGATAAAGATGCTGTGTCACTTCTCCATGCTAAACCCATTACAGGCAAACGTTGGATACTATTGACACTCCGTTACCTTATGTCTTTCGACACTTAGGTAATCCCTAGCTTTAGTGTACTGGCGTAATGGATACCTTAGGCTGTCTGTTCGTTCTTTATCTTGCTTACCGCAAGTGGTGTGGAGATACTGGTACTTGGGTCTCCTAAGAGAATCACAGTTGTTCAACGAAACTGTCCCCACATCTCCATTGAGGGTCATCAATGGCTTACCCCGCTCGGTTCCACGGCTACCCACCAGAACTGGACTTCAGGCATTTTAGCTTTAGCCATAGTATCATAGCTCAAAGGACTTCCAAGAATTAACCATTTCATTCCGTGTCCTCCTTTACCGACATGCTATTGTTCCCGTGTTGTTTCCAACACTAGGTAAGTCGGTTGCTTTACACATAGATTTTAACCAGAATGTGATCTGCACTTTTGCAGACAACGCCATTACACCTGTCTAGGCGCACTTGAAGACATTGTAATACTTGATGAACTTCAGGATTTGAATATCTTCTCCGCTACTCAGAAGACTAAGTGCAACATCCTTTTCTAATGTTACGTCATCACCGTCTTTATAATACATATCGAAGTAAATGACACGCACCGCTTTTGCATCCTTCTTTATCCTTCCACCTTGTTCCTTAACTTGATTGAAAGTTAAGAAATATGGAATTGGATGCTCTGTGTTGTTCATCAAGATAAAGTTGATGCCAGTGTAGATTCTTCCAGAACCATAATTACGAGCTAGCCCATAGCTGCTCCATGTTCTGCGCCAGGGTGCTACCCCTCGCTCAAGCAATGAGATGATTTTGTTGGTAACATCTTCATAAAGATTAGGGACAATAGCGACCCTGTCAGTGATAACTGAATTTGACATAATTAATAAATTTAATGGTGAATGAATGATTTTTCTTAGAGCATTCCTTCGTCAGCGAAGGAATAAAATCCGGAATACGGAGAAAGTATAAGGTGATCTATCAGTGTTATTTCATGAAATCTACCAATCTCTTTTAACTTTCGAGTTAACTCGATGTCTTGAGAACTTGGTTTAATTGAACCGGAAGGATGATTATGTCCAGCAATTACCCCGACAGAAAGGCTCTTCAATGCAGTTGCAAAAAGAATCCGTGGATCAGCAACCGTACCGGTCAATCCACCACGACTTAATCGTAATATACCTTTCACATAGTTAGCACGATTGAGAAATAAGACATTGAATTCCTCTACTAATTCCATGTCATCACTCCAATTAGCACGGAATATCTTTTCCGCATCTATTGAGCCGTTAACTCTTGGATGTTGGATATATGGCAATTTCGATTGGTAAATAACCTTTACTTCAGCTACCTGCAATAAAGAAGATATTTGGCTCTCGCCATTTGAATTTTTCATAATTACTGATTTAGATTGTTAAAGAATATTTCAAAACCAGTTTAATTATTATATTATAAAATCCCAAGACGGTATTTATTGCCAAATTGGCAAATGCTAAATGTTTAATAGTTGTGGATAGATATACTTCCAACCCCCTGTTAGGCCGGAGACGACATAGGAATACAAACGGAGCACAAGGCATGTTGGTTTTCATACTCAACCGATGCATTTTTTGGTAGTAGAGTTGAAAAGAATAAACAACCAGGCTATATTATAATAATGTGCTAAACCGAGTTAAAATGTTAAAATAACTTAATGTCTTACCATTCAAATGAAACAAATACTCTAAATAGCAAACTCAAATTTGGTATTTTGCTCAATACAGCATTTACTGTTATTCAATTTTCTGTTGGTATAATTTCAGGAAGTCTCGCGGTTTTGTCTGATGCTGGACATAATCTTACTGATAGCTTGAGTTTAGTAATTTCATTCTTTGCCCAAAAAATGTCTGCTAGAAAATCAACACCAGATAAAACCTATGGCTATGGCAGAGCAACAATCATTTCTGCTTTGATAAACAGCGTCATTCTCATTTCTTTGGCTATTTACATATTCTATGAAGCATATACTCGCATAACGCATCCTCAAACTGTAAGCGGTAGTTTAATTGCGATAGTTTCTTTAATTGGTATTCTCATAAATGGAGGTATTGCTCTGATGTTCAGAAACAACACAAAGGACTTGAATATGCGAAGTGCATTTTTGAGTATGGCGTTTGATACCCTCGCATCTGTCGGAGCATTGATAGCAGGAATTATAATTTACTTTACTCACTTCTTTATCATTGACGCGCTAGTAAGTATTATTATAGGCTTAATGCTTCTCTTTAGTGCATGGGGAGTTTTGAAAGATGCTCTGCATATTCTTTTTGAGGGAACACCTCGAGGTATTGATTTTGAAAAGGTAAAGAAAGATATTTTTGATACTTTCCCAGAAATTACTAATGTTGACGACTTGCATATTTGGTCTATCTCCTCAAACAAGACAGCTTTGAGTTGCCATATAACGGTAGAAAAAACTGCAATGCTGAAGTCAGTTGAAATGGTGAAAGAGGTAAAAAAAATACTTCACTATAGGTTTGATATTGAACATTCAACGATAGAGATAGAACTTGGCCCATGCGTTGATAATGTTTGCTAAAAACTACAATTCTTTAATTTTCTCTAGTTCATGCATTTGTTTGTATTAGGAGGTAAGTTCTCTTTTCCTATATTTCGTTTTCCTTTATTCTTTGTAATTCATTAAACGCAAACTTGTCAGGATTCCTATTAATGTTAAACCTACATCTGCTGTAATTGCGAAAATTAATTTACTGTATCCAATTAATGCCAATATAATAAAAAGGAGTTTTACAGCGATGGCTCCTGCAGTGTTAAATTTTATTGTTCGCAAAGTTTTCTTGCTGAGTCGAATTAGAAAAGGAATTAGTGAAAGATTGTCGTTCATTAATGGAATGCTAGCAGTTTCGATTGCAGTATCACTAGCTGCAGCTCCCATTGCAATACCGACAGTAGATTGGGCCAGTGCAGGTGCGTCATCAATGCTATTGCCTAACATTTCAACATTTAGATATTGTTCTAATAATTCTTTTATCCGACTTTCTTTGTCTTCTGGAAGTAAGCCTTAATATACCTTTTTGATACTTGCTTGATTTGCTATTTATTTTGCAGAATAAATATGATCAGAAGTAGATTTTATTAAAATGAAAAAATAATTTTATTTCATAAAATTTATCAAGCAATAATCATTTGTTGGCAAAAATTAGTTACATTCGGAGGCTTATCAGTAAACGCTTTGGAGTAAATTGCGTTACTCAACTCAGAAATCCATTTGCATTTCGTTTTGAAAATGTCCTATTCTTATTTCAATAAATGGTATTAATAATTAAAGGTAATGCCAAAACCTATTCAGATGAATATAGTGCATATAAAACTTATCTTTCTTTAAGCGATTTAATATTTGTCTGAGAAAACACCTATTAAGGTCGATATGACCTTTTTTGTAGTCGAATAGTGCGAAGTAGCTGCTCATTAGGGCCTATGAGTTTTACAAAGTAAAGTCCCTCCATCAATTCACTAATGTCATAATTTTTTCCTTGCATCGCTTTAAAAGAAGTTACTTTTTTACCCAATATCGTGTACAAATCAATCCTGCTCAGGCCAAAGTTAAAATCAATAAAGAAATCATTAAAAGCTGGATTAGGAAACACTTTTATTTCAATATTTTTGACATCATTATTGGAAATAACTTTATTAAAAAAGTAATCAACTTTTAACTTTTTAGTTGTATCTTCTTTTTCAAAAACCCACATTACAATATGTGCTTGTCCATCGGTGCCATTATCCATAACATGCACATCTAAAATGGTAGAATCATTTGTTTTAATCACATTTGGATTATTGTCCGGGCATTGCCCACGATCTGGACCGTAACAGTAGTTTGCATCACAAACAAGTGTGCTCCAGTCTAGCGGCAATTCAACAATTTCACGGGTCCAATACACTTTTATAGTTCCATTTGTCTGGTTTCTAACTAAGCCATGCGCACTGTGATCTGTCATATCCGGAATGAAAGAAATGCTATTTGGATTAGGCTTCACAATATACCTTTGATTTTGTGCAAAGAGCTCATTTATGCTTAAAATACAGACAACCAAGTAAATATATTTCATAGGCTTTGTTTTTTATTTTGTTGTAAAGATAATTATTTGTTAGGAAAATCCTATTATATTTATATGATTCTTTTTCCTGGAAGACAAAAGCGGCAACGCATATGATTGCTATTTTCACTTGTGTTTATTTATACTTCATCAATTTTAAACTTAATAGAATAACAATAAGCGTAACTCCTACATCCGCAGCGATCGCGAAAACTAAATTACTATAGCCCCAAATTGCCAATCCAATAAAAATGAGTTTTATCGATATTGCGCCGATAGTATTAATTTTTATGCGCTCTAGAGTGACTCTCCCTAACTTCACCAGAAAGGGTATTAATAAAAGCTTATCATTCATTAATGCAATGTTTGCGGTTTCAATGGCAGTATCACTTCCTGCAGCTCCCATTGCAATGCCGACAGTAGATTGTGCCAGTGCAGGTGCATCATTTATGCCATCCCCAACCATTGCAACACTGCCGTATTGTATCAATAGTTCTTTTATCTTTTCGGATTTGTTTTCCGGTAGCAGACCACCGTATATTTTTTTAATGCCGACTTGAGAAGCTATATAATGTGCTGCTTTTTCATTATCACCGGTGAGCATTACCGGTTCGATTTGCATTGCCTCTATTTGCCTTAATGCTTCCGAACTATCGGGTTTAATCTCATCCATCAATCCGATAATTCCTGCAACTCCATTTCCAAAGCTAACCACTATGCTTGTTTTACCTTCTGCTGAAAGTCGCTCTACTATTTTTTCTGCTTCTTCAGTAACTGGTTGATGTTCTTTAATGAAACTGAGTTTGCCTACAAGGATGGTTTCATCTTCGCAAACAAGACATTGTGCAATAGCTCCTTTCCCTGCAATGCTTCTGAATTTTTCTACAGCATGCGGTTCCAATCCTTCTTTTTTACACTCGGCAATTAGTGCTTCAGCAAGGGGATGTTCGGAAAAAACTTCTGCACCTGAGGCACATGCAAGCAGTTCTTCTTTTGAAGTTCCATTGAGTGGAATTACATCTGACACGATTGGTTTTCCGAATGTGATGGTTCGCGTTTTATCTAATGCAATAGCTTTTATAGAGGCCAACGCTTCCAAATATTTTCCTCCTTTTATTAATGCACCTTTGGCAGATGCATTACCAATGGCTGCATAAATAGCAACCGGTGTGGAAATTACTAACGCACAGGGACAAGCGATAACTAAAAGTGTTATAGCCTGCTGCAACCAATGGTTAAAATCCAGATTCAAAACAAAAACGGGAATAATTAAAAGCAAGCTGGCAAGGACAATGATAGATGGGGTATAAATTTTTGCAAAACGTTGTATGAATTTTTGCGTATCACTTTTATTTGCACTCGCTTCAAAAGTAAGTTTGATAATTTTAGAAAAAGTGGTATCGGCGGAAATTTTTGTCGTTTCAATTTCAATGAATCCATTCTTATTGAGTGTCCCTGCAAATACAATATCGCCTTTATGTTTGTCTTTGGGAATTGGTTCGCCGGTAATAGTAGCTTCGTCGACGGTTGTTTCACCTGACGTTATTTTTCCATCGAGGGGAATTAAATTACCTGGCTTAACCTGTATAATTGTTCCCATCGCAATTTTATCTATAGCTTCTTCTGTATTTGTAGATTTTACGGTAGCCGTCTTAGGTGATTTGCTCACCAATTCATCCAAAGCAGATTTGGAATTTTCAATTCCAATATCTTCCAATCGTTCCCCCAATACATACAATACAATTACAACAGCAGCTTCTGGAAATTCACCAAGATAAAAGGCTCCAATAACAGCAATAGTCATTAGTAAATTAATGCTGCTGAAATTTAATTTCATGAGTGCTTTTATTCCGTTCCAGATGACTCCGTAACCTATACTGATGATAAATGCCCCAAACACAAAAGGTGCATAGGGCATAGGTATGTGTATGTCCAAAATGGAAAGTATCTCTAATGCAACTACAATTAAAATTGCAAAAAGCAAGAAGAGAAATTTTCTATCGTTGATTGGTAATTTCATTTTTATTGATTTTCACGTCTTAGAATTAATTGAAGGAATTGTACATTGATTTTAGAATTTAATTTTTCCGGCACTTCGATATTTAGATCCTTCAAATCAAGTATAAAAGTAGCCTCCATAACGCATGTGTAAGCGGCAAGATTATTTGCATGGGTAAATTTTATCTGTGATAATGATTTTGTTGCTATAGAGTTAAATTTGAATTCTAAGGGTACATTTAACTTGTATTCCTTGTGTTCCCAAGTAAGAAAATCAATAGGAATATAACCTTGAATTAGGATTGCGCTTCCTGATTTTTCAGAAAGAATACTATCAAGAAAAGGAATACCACTTATAAAGGAGTTAGGGAATATTTTGCCAACGATGACTTTGCTTTTATTGTCATAATGGAATTCAAGTTTATGACTTTCAGCAATAAAAGTAGAGTCATTAAATTCCCCGTAAATTAATACATGACCATTTAATGTACGGAATAGATTTTGTGAAAGACATTTGCCGCAAGTAAACAATAAGAATATAAATAGTAAGATTTTATTCATTTTTTGAATGTATTTATGTTTTGTGTTTTCTAATATACTTTAAAGCTTCTTGAATATCGAGTTCACGAGTGTGATTACCCGTTCTTATATAGAAAAATGTATTTTCCCCAAATTTTAAAAATGCAATTGCTTTAATTTGATTTACTTCAATTACACAGATGTCCTTGCCTTGTCGCTCAAAAAAGCTTACCTGAATGTTTTGACAATAATTAGTGCCTATATTATTTGAAACCAAATTCATAATATATTGCTCGAACCCATCCCTATTTTTTTTCTTTAAGGATTGATAATCTTTTTCAAGACCAATTATTGAGCCATCATCTGCCACACCAATCAATAAATGTCCCCTACGTGTATTCAAAAAAGCAGCAATCGTTTTTAAGACAGCGAATTCAAGCTCCTTATTTGTTTTATTTTGATTATAATCCCACCGAAGCGAAGATTTAAATTCTATTAATTCACTTTCTCCTTTTTCTAATAACTCTTCTAATGATAAGTGTTTAGATTTTGAATTCGGGGATTTTTTTAAATAAACTAAATAACCGAAGACGCCACCGACAGCAAGAAAGATTAAGTTTGATATAATTCTGTCAAAGTCTATTTCCCATAGAAAATATTTATAAGTAAAAAGAATAACTTCTGAAAAAGGTTTGCTATGATTTAACCAGTCATATTGCAACAAGGAAATTACTAAAGGACAAATAATGAACAAACTACTAAAAGCACCAACCGTTATCCATAGAATTGGTTTATTATGTTTAATTGTTTTCACTTTAAATTTTTAAAAGTTTGAAATTTCCTAAATAAGTTAATTTTTTTCCTAGGTCTAAAATCAGATTTTCTGCATCAATTAAGTTTTAATCTATTTATTGGTATCATCAGTTAGCTAAAATTGACCCCGACAGAGGACTCGAACCTCCGATTTTTCTTGCACAGACGTGCAAAAAATGTTTTTCACTTAAACTACCGGGGGATCTGATTCATTGGCTAATGGATATGTCCATCTCCTGATTTGTGTTCAGTTGTTTTCTCAATTAAATCTTTCTGACATATTGGACATTTGCCTGGTAAGTTATACTTTTTCCCTTTCTCACAATCCATAGCACATTGATAAACATGCTGATGTACTTCATCTTCCTTATGCACATGCACTAATTGCTTGGTTTCTTTTTTTGGTTCTGGATTTGCACAAGCTGAGAAACCGATTTCAATTGCAGCGAGCACAATAAATAAAAGCGCTTTTGTTTTCATTGTAATGATTATTATGTTTATAAATAAATTCAGAATATGGTTTATTGAATGTAAAAAAATACGAGAAAATCTAAGATACAAAAACCCCTGTTCTTAATTTTTCATGTTCATTAAAAGAACAATTGAACAGGGGGTTCACAAATATGTAACGCTTAATTTTTCATCTTAGATAGAATTTATGTATTATTCAATTTTATTTATCATTCAGTATTATGGGCGATTTTCCATCAGTAATGATGATTTTGGAATTTGGCGATTTCATTAATTCTTTCGTAATATCCAAAGCCTTAAATTTTATAAGCCTGTCGGTGATCGAAGAATTAATAATATCTTGCGATTTTTTGATGCCTTCTGATTCTATGAGCAATCGTTCACTTTCTTTCTTTTGCTTTTCAATTGCAAAGCCTAGTGTAAGTCTTTGCTTTACAATTTCCATTTCGGCTTCTTTTTGTTGCTTCTCCAATTCGAAATCAAGCATCTCCCTTTTTATTTCATTATCAATCTTCGTTTTTTTGGCAGTTACTTCAGCGTTGAGCTTTGCCTGGATCGTTTGTACTACATTAGCGGGCAGGTCAACTTCTTTTAACATTACCAAATCAACCATAAAACCATATGGGCCGACAGTTCTTAACATTTGTGCTTTTATACTGTCCTCAACTGCTGTTCTCGCTGTAATCAATTCGGTGGCTTTATAACTAAGACCCACAAAACGTAGCGTTGTGATTAGATTATCAGCAATTACGATCTCCTGATAGTCCGTACCAAATCGCTTATAGATACTGACAATTGATTCGGGCATAACATGGTATAATATTGTAATTTCCGATGTTACTTCTATGCCTTCCTGCGTGTGGAAGTTAAGCTTTTGGGAATAATTTACCACTCGTGTATCAAAACGCACAACCTTTCTACCAAAAAATGAGAAAAAGTGATGCGGGCCAGGCTGGAGTACTTTAGGCTGTAGTTTTCCAAAATGCGTATCAAGCCCTACTTCTCCAGGGCGAACAACAGCGCAGCTTTGCATTAAAATTATTGATGCAATAAACAAGTAAATGAATCCTAATTTTTTCATGATAATTTGATTTAAAGTTATATTACATAGTATGTAGATTGTCATTATTCTTTAATGCTCATGACCTTCTCCTTTATTTGTCATTTTAGCCAATATAAAAAAAGCTCCATTGGTTACGATTTTTGCATCAGCTGGAATTTCTTTCAATAAGGTAATTTCACTATAGCCAACATCAGTCGTGCCTTTTCGTATAGGTATTTTTTCAAATGTTGTTTCTTTTCCTTGTTTTCCGTTTTCTTCTTTTTCTTTGTGCTTATGACCCTGCTCGTCATGTTGATGTGCCTCTTCTCCAGCTTCATTGTGTTCGTGATGCTCTTCTTCGCTGTGTGCATCTGAAACAATGAAAATGTAATCCTGTCCTTCATGGTTGATGATGGCAGTTGTGGGTACGGCATCAACGCTGGCATTTTCCAAACTTACCAAAGCAGTGATGGCCATTCCATCTATCAATCCGGTTTTGTTGCCTTTTACGCGGGCATGGACGGCAACAGCTTTGGTGCTTTGCTCAAAAGTGTTGCTAATCGAATACACTTCAGCATCGTATTCTTTGCCGGGGTTGTTGGTAAGTGTAAAATGAATGGTCTGACCGATTTTGAGTTTATTCAGGTCTTTTTCATAGACATATAAATCAAGATGTAGCTGGCTATTATCCACTATTTCTGCAATAGGATTATTGGCATCAACGAAGCTTCCAATGTTTACCATGACATTACTTAATGCTCCACTTATAGGACTTGAAATGTTAATTGTGGGTTGAATATTTTCCGAAGTAAGTGAATTACTCTTAATACCGATTAATTCCAACTGTTTTTGTAAACTGGCCTTTCGGGCTTTAAGTATTTTTAATTCTGATTCACTGGTTTGTACATTTTTTAATGCACCGGCATTTCCTAAATGTAATTCATTTTGCCGGTTATATTCCAATTGAGCCAAATCTACTTTTGCTGAAACTGAAATATATTCTTCCTGCATCGTAATGAAAGCATTGTTTGTAATCGTGGCTATAATTTGTCCTTTATTTACAGAGTTACCGGTTTGAACTAAAATGGACTTGATCACTCCTCCCATCATTGCTGTTACGTTTGCTTTATTTTGATTGGGCACCTTCAATAGACCATTGGCTTTGAGTGAAGCAGTGAGTTGCTTCTTTTCAATTCGGCCTAATTCAATTTTAATGGATTTCATTTGTTCTTCAGTGAGACTTGCAGTATTGCTGTTTTCATGTTCGTCATGCTGTTCTTCCGAATGTCCGGCTTCTTCACCATGATTATGACCGTCGCCTTCCTTGTGGTTTTGACAAGAAGTAAGTAACAAGCTTGTTGCAGCAATTGATATGATGATTATGAATTTATTCATTGATTTAGATTTACTTGTTGATTAAAAAATGGATATTAATAATAGATTGATTGAGCTGGTTTATGGATTGTAGAGAATTTAAATGCACATCAGTAGCGGTTTGTAATGCCTGCAGATATTCAATATAACCAATCTCGCCACTTTTGAATCCAACTTTTGCCGTGCTAATAATGATCCTGGCATTTGGCAATGCAGTTGATTGATAATAATTGTATTGAGATAAGTTTTGTCTGTATTGCTGAAAGGCATTTTCCAATTGGTTTTGTAAAACCAACATTCTATTATCAGCTTCCTTTTGTAAGGATTGCTGTTTGTAATCAAGCGATTTTATTTTTGCCGAATTGCTGAAAAATGTGAGAGGAATGCCCAAGCCAACATTTATACCCTGAAATCGTTTACTGCCATCATAATATACATCACTTCCATCTACAGTTTGGGTGCCGATAATCGACTGGTTGAAATAACCAATAGAAAAATCGGGTAATGTTGTCGCTCTTTCCAACTTCTTGTTTTGCTCTGCAATAATTGCTTGCTGATACATTAATTTAAGAGATGGGTTATTGCTAACGTTGAACGTATCCAAAGCAAATCCTAATGCAATGGGTAGAAACACCCCAGTATCGATAATAGTAAAATCCTCATTTGTATTCATCAAAGTCTTGAGAGAATTGTAAGCCATTGCATATTCTGTTTCGGTTTGTTTAAGTAAAATCGAAAGCTGTCCACGTTTGGTTTCTGCGGTTGTTTTTTCCAGTAAATTGCTTTCACCAGTCTGGTAGCGAAGTGCAGCAGCTTTGACAAAATCATTGAATAAACTATCTAATGATTGCAATTGCTTCTTTGACATTTGCAAATACAGTAATTGATAGAAGTAAGATTGTACCTGTGCTTTTATTTCATTGATGGTAAATTCCTGCTTTAGTTCGCTGCTTTTTAATTCGGCTTTAAACAATTCAGATCTGGCCGTGAAGTATGTAGGGAAAGGAATTGATTGTGATACCTGAAACCCATTGTCTTTCTGCAAACTGTTAAACTGTCCATATTGAAAATTGAATTCCGCCTTGGGCAATTCAAATACAGATTTCCTTAGTGCATTCGAAGCTTGAATAGATAGTTGTTGCGATTGCAAAACCAGGTTATTTTTCAAAGCAGCATCAATAGCATATTCAATCGTAATTGATTTTGGCATATCTTGAGCGTTGGCATGATCGAAAGAGAATATCGCAATGATAAAAATGATTGATACCAAACTGTTTTTATTTCTTCTTTTGGAAGAAAATAAGAGATAAAGTAAAGGCAGCACAAACAATGTTAAAAAAGTAGCTGAGATCAACCCGCCAATGACTACCGTTGCTAATGGCCTTTGTACTTCTGCACCTGCACCATGTGAAAGTGCCATAGGCAAAAAACCTAACGAAGCTACACTGGCGGTCATTAATACCGGACGCAAGCGTATTTTAGTTCCTTCCCGAATTCTTTGAAATATGTCAGAGACGCCATCTTTTTCCAATTGATTGAAGGTGCTGACTAAAACAATTCCATTCAATACGGCAACTCCAAATAAGGCAATGAAACCAACGCCGGCTGATATACTGAATGGCATATCACGTACAAGCAATGCAAATACACCACCGATAGCTGCCATCGGAATTGCAGTAAAAATAAGTGTAGCTTGTTTTACAGATGTGAAAGTAAAATAGAGTAGCATAAAAATTAATGCAAGTGCGACCGGAACTGCAATCATCAAACGAGCTGATGCTGCCTGTAAATTTTCAAAAGTCCCTCCATAAGTATAGTAATATCCTTCTGGTAATTTTACTTTCTCGTTAAGTTGCTTTTGAATGTCAGCAACTACACTTGCCACATCCCTGTCTTTTACATTAAAGCCAATTACGATTCTGCGTTTACCATCTTCGCGGCTGATTTGTGCTGGACCTAATTCCATTTTTATTTCAGCTACTTGCGATAATGGTATTTGCGTGCCATTTGCTGTAGGAATATACAAATGACTCACATCGTCAATGTTGTTACGATGAATGCTGTCTAAGCGAACTACCAAATCAAACTTTCGTTCGTTTTCAAACACAACACCCGCTTCTCCACCTGCAAATGCAGTACTTACAATATGGTTGATATCCTCAATATTCAAACCATAGTTTGCAACTTGGGTGCGGTTATATTTAATAACTATCTGTGGTAATCCGGCAACGCGTTCGACACTTGGTTCTGTTGCGCCATCTATACTTTGCACTACTGTATTTGCTTTATTGGCATACATCAAAAGTGTATCCATATTTTCACCAAAGATTTTTACAGCCACATCTTGTCGGATTCCAGTCATCAATTCATTAAATCGCATTTGTATGGGTTGGCTTTTTTCAAAGAAAACACCAGGAATATTTTCAAGTTTTTCATTTATTTCATCAGCTAATTCATCATACGAAATTTGTTTTTTCCATTCACTCTGTGGTTTTAGAATGATCATTAAATCGGTAGCTTCAGGTGGCATTGGATCTGTAGGAATTTCGGCTGCCCCTGTTCTTCCCACCACCATCTTAACTTCATCAAATTCTTTGATTAGGCGAGCGGCTTGCATAGATGTTTCCAAACTTTGCGACAAAGAGGTACCTTGAGAAAGAATGCAATGAAATGCAAAATCACCTTCGGCTAAAGTTGGAATAAATTCGCCTCCCATTCTTGAAAAAATAATAGCTGTAATAATAAAAATGGCAACTGTTATTCCTACCACAAATAGTTTTGCTTTGATTGCTCCTTGTAATAGTGGTGCATAAATTCGTTGGAAAAATTCCATCATCTGGTCAGATATATTTTTCTTGTGACTTACTTTTTTACTGAGAAATAATGATGATACCATTGGAATATAAGTAAGTGAAAGTATGAATGCACCGAGTATTGCAAACGAAACAGTTTGAGCCATCGGACCAAACATTTTTCCTTCAATACCAATTAATGAGAGAATTGGTAAATACACAATTAGAATAATGATCTGTCCAAATGCTGCAGAATTCATCATTCGCTTTGCACTTTCATAAACGGTCTCATCCATTTGTTTTGATGTTAGTTCTGTTCTGCCGCTGCTCAAATGGCTCGTAGTGATACGATGAAAAATGCTTTCAACAATAATGACTGCTCCGTCTACGATTAAGCCAAAATCAATTGCTCCTAAGCTCATCAGGTTGGCACTAACTCCAAATACGTTCATCATACCAAGAGCAAAAAGCATAGATAGTGGAATCGCTGAAGCCACAATTAATCCTGCCCGAAAATTTCCAAGAAATAAAACCAATATAAAAATGACAATTAAAGCGCCTTCAATCAAATTTTTCTCTACGGTGGAAATAGCACGATTAACCAAATCGGTTCTATCCAGAAATGGTTCTATAATTACATCAGCGGGTAATGATTTTTGGATGGTAGCCATTTTTTCTTTGACGCGGCTTACCACCTCGGCACTGTTTGACCCTTTGAGCATCATAACAACTCCGCCAACGGCATCTACCTCTCCATTGTAAGTAAGAGCACCGTATCGAACAGCACTTCCCAAGCGTACATCGGCAACATCTTTAATTAAGATCGGGATTCCGTTTGGGTTGTTCTTAACGGCGATATTTTTCACATCATCAAATGAACCAATCAAACCGACACCGCGAATGAAATAAGCATTGGGTTTTTTGTCAATGTAAGCACCACCTGTGTTTTCATTGTTCTTTTCCAATGCGATAAAAATTTCAGGAATGCTGATTCCCATAGCAATCAATCGGTCAGGATTAACTGCAACTTCGTATTGCTTGAGTTGTCCACCAAAGCTGTTTACTTCTGCAATCCCTGGTGTGCCATAAAGCTGTCTGGCTACAATCCAGTCCTGCATTGTCCGCAGATCCATTGCAGTATATTTTTCTTCGCTTCCTTTTTTTGGATGTATAATATATTGATATATTTCCCCTAAGCCAGTGCTTACAGGAGCTAATTCAGGTTTACCAATTCCTTTTGGAATTTTTTCTTCAGCTTCTTTTAATTTTTCATTTATAAGTTGTCGTGCAAAATAGATATCTACTTTGTCATCAAAAACAACTGTGATAACCGATAACCCGAAACGCGAAATGCTTCTCAACTCTTCTAAATCAGGAAGGTTGGCAATGCTTTGCTCAATTGGGTATGTAACTAATTGTTCTACCTCTTGTCCTGCAAGGGTTGGGCAAAGTGTTATTATTTGAACCTGGTTGTTGGTAATATCAGGAAGGGCATCTATGGGTAGTTTACTAGCACTCCATACACCCCATATAACTAATGCAAGGGTTAATAATCCAATGATGAATTTGTTGTGTATGCTAAAAGCAATAATTTTATCTAACATAATTTTATCAGTATAATGAATGAGGAATTACCTACTTGTGAGGCTTATGCAGCACAGGTAGCTCTACTTTGTGTTCAATAAAGAACACTAAAAAAAAATCATTAACTGATTTTAGGCGGTTGCCAGATGTGGAAATACTCCACTGAAATAAAGGTTTGTTTGAAAACAGGGAAGCCTTTAGAATGGACCTGGACGACATCCGAAAAAGTCGCCAGATTATCCATGTTTATAACAGTAGAACCGCAGCAAGTACAAATACAAAATGGGCTACAGGTTTCCGTTTCATGCTTATGATTATCGTGGTCAGTATTTGCAGATATAGAGACGTCATATATTTCATTACAATCATGTAAATCGCCACAGGGTGCCAATGATAATACCAAGATGTAGACGCTAAAAGTGATTGTAAAAAATTTCATTGGGGGCAAATATACTCAAAATCTATATAAATATGTTAGAAAATGGTTAAGATTTTAAATCACTAGCGTTGCGACTTTTTCGATGTAATTCCCTTGCAACTCTTGCTAGTATCCTAATCCTGCGAAAGATGGGCTTTATTTTTTTAGACGCGTTTCAAAAAATGATAATTACTCCATTCACATTTGTGATCCGCAAGGCAAAGAAGTTTATAATTACCCTTTCATGCCAGTACGAGGCCAGCAATACATCATAGAGTTTAGTAATAATCTATTGCCATGTATTTATATTTTAAGGATTCACGATGGATAAGGAAGGATCTTGCGTACAGAAAGTATAGAAAAAATTTAGTGGTGGTTACATTATTGCCCTATAGGTTGCTACTTATTAAATCTTCGATTTCGAATTATCCAAGGCAACCTTTAGGCAAGTTAATACGTCTTGGCATTACCAAAGTAGATATACATTGTTTTATTAAACTCTGTAGATCTGTGGTTATCATTGCTCAGAATTTAATCTAAATAATAAATATTTTTGTATGAACCAGATATTGACAAATTTTATCGCCTTCAAAAGGGTAGGATTTTTAATAATTTCCATGTGCCTGGCTATGGCCTTTCAGCAGGCGCAGGCCCAACACTGTGTTCCCGGATTTCATGCTACAGTCGATGGATTCAAGGTTACCTTTAGTGACCAGTCAACAAGCAATGGAACCATAACTTCATGGGCCTGGAACTTTGGTGATGGTACTACTTCCGTTGAACAAAACCCTACTCATACTTACGCCAATCCTGGAACTTACACTGTTTGTCTTAACATCACGGACGATCACGGCTGCACCAATCATGTATGTCACCAGATTGTGATCCATCATCCTCCTGCAGGCGTCTGTCATGCTGCCTTTATCTTTCACCAGCCTGACCCAAATCAACCAAGTTTTAATTTTACCGACAAATCTACCAGTGATGGCACGATAGGTTTCTGGAATTGGGATTTTGGTGATGGTACTACCTCTTCTGAGCAGAATCCTATTCATACTTATGCCAATCCTGGAACATACACTGTCTGCCTAACAATCACTGATGATGATGGAGTTTGCAGCAGTCATATTTGTCAACATGTTGTTGTGCATCATCCACCGGCAGGTGTCTGCCATGCTGCTTTTATCTTTCATCAGCCTGACCCTAATCAGCCGAGTTTTGATTTTACAGATCAATCTACCAGCGATGGAACGATAGGAACCTGGGCCTGGGATTTTGGTGATGGCACTACCTCTAATGAACAAAATCCTTCCCATACTTATTCCCATCCAGGCAATTACACTGTTTGTCTGATTATTACGGATAATGATGGAATCTGCACCAGTCATGTGTGTCAACATATTGTGATACATCATTTTCATGAAATGATTGGGGAATCTTTTATTCCATTACCATCCGTAGCAAATTTCGGAGAATTTAAAAATCCGGTTTACATTTTAGTTTATCCCAACCCCCTTGTTTCAAATACCACCATTGAATACGAACTTACAGATGAAACTGACGTATTAATTGAAATATACGATATGCAAGGAATCAGGTCAAGTAAAATCAGTAGTAAGAAAGAATCAAAAGGAGCACATACGCAACCCATAAACGCTCTCAATCTTAATCCTGGTTACTATTATATTAAGATGGTAGTAGGCAAAGAAACATTTACTCAGAAAATTACTATTGAAAAATAATCAATAAAAGATATAACCTGTATTATATGGAGCACTGGCTTACCAGTGCTCTTTTTTTATATAAAAAGGACATTAAGTAATTTTTTTCAATTTTTTTTTATGATGTTGATTAAAGTTTATTATTAAATTTGTAAAGTTAAGTAACTTGTTTTATCATATAAATTGATTACAAAGGCATTACATATTGTTGTTTGTTTAAATATGTTGTTTTCCTCATTTGGAATCCATGTGTTTGAACATGTATGTAATAAAAAAGGCACAACCACCGGTTTATTTATAAAACCAAAATCATGCTGTTCACCAAAAAAATCCAAGTGCCATTCAGCTAAAGATCTAAATAGCCATCAGAGGAACAGCCCTTCCAGTGAATTAAGTAAAAAGCCATGTTGTGAGGATCTTACTCACTTCATCAAAGGAGCAACACTCGGAGTCAAACAAGTAGGTATTTCCTTCTGGAAGCATTTAAACTTTGAAAAAACACTATCAACTACATCTGCCTTTGATCAAGTCTTTGAGTTTCCATTCTATACCAAAATTTATTGTCAACACTATTATCCTCCGGAGATCATCCTTGATATTTATCGGTTGATCCGAGTCATTCGCTGTTAAACCTTCTTTATTGGACATTATAGCTTATCAATCTGCTTCCAATGTAGATTGAAGCTTGATGTATTCATTTTAATCGATTCTCTTTTCCAAGAGAATTCAGTAATTATACTGTGTATCAATTTAACTATTTATCATTCATTAAATTAAAAACATGAAAAAACTTTTACTTCTTTTCTTACTAATTGCTTTAAGGCAATTATCCCAGGCACAAACTGAAGTTATGCTTCGATTCGACCACCGATTGGATGGCAAAGCATTTGCTTTAAACCAAGAAGCCACGTCTCCATTGGGAACAAAATATAAATTAACCCGATTGCAATACTATCTTTCAGGCATTAAGATTACTCATGATGGTGGCCAAGAGTTAGCCCTGAATACAGTATATCTATTTGTAGATCCTTCCAAACAGACTTCGAGCGAATTCTCATTGGGACTTTTGTCCAATGTTAATAATATTGAAAAAATAGATTTCGCGATTGGTGTAGACGCAGCTTCTAACCATCTAGACCCTGCTTCCTTTCCATCAGATCATGCACTCGCGCCTAAAAATCCTACCATGAATTGGGGATGGACCGCGGGATATCGTTTTATTTCTTTATCAGCTAATGCTGCAAGAACAAATGGCTCCTTTTTGGATGCAGTTAATATCGAAGGATTAGGTGATTCTAATTTCAAAACAAAATCCTATCCGGTTCAAACTGTTTTTGAAAATGGCAAAATATATATTGATATGCGAGCAGAATATAATCTATTACTGGATAATATCGTGATAGCGGGTGGTGCAACAAATCATGGAGAAACAGGCAGTGCGGCAGTTTTAATAGCAAATGGATCACAAAAAATATTTAGCCCTTTTATTCATCATACGGCGACTAAAGATGCATATAATAATTTGAACTCTGAAGTTATTTATGGAGCAAATGAAGTTTTTATAAAATATGCATTTGCTTCCTTTTCTAATTTGCAATTTAAATTGTTTGATTCAAATGGTAAAGCAATTCAGGAATTAAAATTGAATACTAAAGAAGGGATAATTAATTTAGATGACCAGCTCATAGTAGGAAATTACTTCTATTCCTTTACCCAAGAACATCAAATTGTATCTACAGGTAAACTTGTGAAAAGATAATTGTTTGAAAGAATGGATTGGAAATCTGTAATCGGATGGTTGGTTTATGTACTATTTCTCCTAATGTGTTCATGCCAAAAAGAAGAATCTAAAGTGGTGGGCTATTTAGATGTTCCCTACGGGTTTCCAAATCCAACTTTTCCTATGGATAATGAATTTAATGAATCCAGGTTTTTACTTGGACGAAAATTATTTTATGATCCAATTCTGTCCAGTGATTCAACAATTTCATGTGCTTCGTGTCATAAACCAGAATTCGCATTTACCGACCGGAAGAAAGTAAGTGAAGGAATTATGGATCGAATCGGTACTCGTAATGCACCTTCTTTGGGCAATGTTGTATATCTGCCCTATTTATTGCGCGAAGGTGGCGTGCCTACATTAGAAATGCAAGTAGGTGTACCAATTCAGGAGCATAATGAATTCGATGATAATATACTGCTCATCGCAGATAAATTAAATCGTCAAAAGATTTATCAAGAGATGAGTTTACAGGCTTATAATCGATTACCCGATCCATTCGTAATTACACGTTCAATTGCAACTTTTGAAAGGGCTTTATTAAGTGGAAACTCACCTTATGATGATTTTATACGCGGAGATTTGAAAGCATTGTCATCATCGGCTCAAAATGGACTAAAATTATTTAATAGTCCTGAATTAAAATGCAGTCAATGCCACAGCGGTTTTAATTTTTCAAACTATTCATTTGCAAATAATGGATTGTATGAAAATGATCCAGACGAAGGTAGAATGAGGCTTACAAATAAAGAAGAAGATCGCTCTTTATTCAAAGTGCCATCACTTAGAAATGTTGAAATTACTTATCCATATATGCATGATGGAAGCATCAATACATTGGAAGAAATCGTTGAACATTATAAATCCGGCGGGAAAAATAATCCACATAAAAACCCATTAATTTCAGGATTCACAATTAGCGAAAAAGAAAAAACAGATCTCATAGACTTTTTAAAGTCTTTAACGGATGATCATTTCATTAATAATTTAAATTATAGAATTCAATGAAAATTCAATTTGTACTTGTTATTATCACTCTATTATTTTTAACTGTGACCTGCAGTAAAGATGAGGAGAAACCTGTGTATGATTCGACACTTTTTAACCTTAAGCTGAATGGAGATTTACCAGATCCGACTATTCCAGCGGATAACATCCTTACTAATGCTAAAGTAAAACTTGGAAGGATGCTATTCTATGAGAAAAAATTATCAAAAGATCTGACACAGTCCTGTGCAGACTGTCATATACAAAAGGATGCTTTTACGGACATTAGGCCATTTAGTATAGGAGTAGAAAAATTGGAGGGAAAGCGGAATGCTATGCCCATATTTAATCTTGTATATCATACCAATGGATTTTTTTGGGACGGTCGTGCCCCATTATTACGCGACCAGGCATTGAAACCTATTCAAGATGCGCTCGAAATGAATGAGACTTTACCTAACATGGTTTCAAAATTGCAGAGCGATAAGAAATACAAAGATCAGTTTATCCGGGCTTTTGGAAGTGATTCGGTGAGTTCATTAAAAGTAAGTCTTGCCTTAGAGCAATTTATGATGACGATAGTAAGTCATGACTCCAAATATGACAAGTATTTAAAAGGTGAAGTCTCTTTTTCCCCTGAAGAATTAAGAGGTAAGGATTTGTTTTTTAGTGAACCTGATCCAGTAAACAATATTAAAGGGGCTGAATGTTTCCATTGTCATAGTGGATATAATTTTACAAATAATGAATTCCTGAATAATGGCCTGGATGAAGAAGTTAATTTTAAAGATCTAGGGAGATTTAATGTCAGTCAAAATGTAACCGATAAGGCAAAGTTTAAAGTCCCCTCTTTGCGTAACATTGCTTTGACTTCTCCCTATATGCACGATAGTCGGTTTAAAACATTGGACGAAGTAATTAATCATTATAATTCCAATGTAAAAATGTCAAGCACAACAAGTGATCTTTTACTTCATAATTTGAGTGGGCTAAATCTAAACAACCAAGACACGAAAGACCTTATTGCTTTTTTGATTACGTTAAACGACTTTACCTATCTGAATAACCCAGAATACAAAAATCCATTTTAATAATGAGAGTGTCCTTATCATTTTTAAATTAAAACAACTAGTCATGAAAAAATCAACTATTCTATGGTTATTAACATTGTTAATACTCCAATCAGCTCAAAACAAATCTTTAATTCCTTATTATAAATTTGACAAGCCGTATGAAGTAATGAATACAGATGATATTCAATCATTGGATTGGGACTTGCAAAATAATAAAATCAAAACAAAATCTTACAACCAACCTGGAGATATTTATATAAGTGGACAGGTAGTAAATAATGGGAATAATCCAATTAATTATTTTAATCTTGTTTATCAAATTGATAATGAAATTCCAGTTACTGCAAAAATAGACGGCCTGGCATTAGACTTTGGTATATTTTATACTTATGTTCATCCTATTGCATGGAAAGCAAATCAAATAGGTTCGTTTGTATTAAAAGTTTGGACAGAAGATGTCAATGGAAATATAGATGAGAATCATACTAATGATACTATAGTCAAAACTATAGTCATAGCTCCTCCTATTCCTAATATTATTGATAGTTACCTGACTTTTGTATCAAAAAAGACGATTATCGGAAATAGCACAAAAGGAGTAAACCAACCAAGAGATTTGGATTTTCATCCGGTATTAAGTCGTTATGAATTATGGGTTATCAATAAAGGCACCGAGTCAAGTGGTGGGTCAACTGTAAAATTTTCTAATGCAGGATTGACTGGACAAACTTCTAAATTACAAAAGGATGGAAACTCATATCATTTCATGAGCTTGCCAACCGGCATTGCATTTAGCGAAAATGAAAATTTTGCAACATCAACCGGAGTATATGATGCTAATCATGATGGAGGAAATCCATTTACCGGACCAGCCTTATGGTCCAGTGATCCTGCTATTTATGCTAAAACCCCACCAGGTGGCAATGGAAGTCATCTGGATATGCTTCATCAAAGTCCTTATTGCATGGGAATTTGCGGTGAAAGTGATAATGTATTCTGGGTAACAGATGGCAATAGTAATGATATTGTTCGATATGATTTTGAAGAAGATCATGGCCCTGGTCAAAGCGATCATAGTGATGGAATCATAAGAAGATACGTTGATGCTGAATTTTATGCGGAATCAACTCATGACGTTGTCAGTCATCTGGTACTGGATAAGACAACAAATTGGTTGTACTATGTTTCAACAGCAGATAAGAAAGTGAAAAGATTGAACATTAGCACGGGTTCATTTGGCTATAATCTTCCACCTTACGAACAAGTAAGCGAATATTCTGCTTACCAAAACGCGACGGTAGAAGATGTAATTACAACTGGCTTGACTAATCCCGCGGGTATAGAATTATTTAATAACAGGCTACTCGTTAGTGATTTCTCAACAGGCGATATCAATTTTTATGATATTTCTGGAACAAATGCTGAGTTTATTGGTAAAGTTTCTACTGGCAATGCAGGTATTATGGGAATTAAAATTGGACCAGACGGAAAATTATGGTATGTAAATAAAACTTTAAGTCAGGTGGTTCGGTTGGATACAACCAATGTTTTACTTACCGGAATTAATAATAATATAGTGCAAAGTAATTTATTGAGAATTTATCCGAACCCAGTTTCATCAACAGTAACTATTAGTACCGACCACATCCCCGATTATATAATTTTATTCAATATGACAGGCCAAGTTATAAAATATCTAAAGCCAAATTCTTTAAATTCTCTTATAAACTTGATGGATTTAAATTCTGGGGTTTATATGATCCAGGTTAATGCAAACAAAAGTGTAATGAATAAAAAAATTATTAAAAATTAGTCATATCAATTGTTAAAATATTATTTCCTGAGAATCCAATCGCAAGGAAGGCTATGATAAAATGTTCGACATAAAAATTTAATTGAATAATAAAATTTAAAGACTTATAAAATGATAAATAAAATACTTTTTTCAGCAACTGTTGTTTTAATTCTTGGAACATGTAACAATCCATCTACAAAAAACAAAACAACTGAAAATGAGCCTTCTGAGAATGAATCAATAAAACTCGATTCTACTTCTCAGGCATTCAATCTGGATACCAATACTTTAAAAAGAGGTCAAACTTTTTATCAATGTCCAATGGATCTGCAAGTAATTTCCGATAAGGCTGGACTTTGTCCTGTTTGTGGAATGGATTTAGAAATAATGACAAAACAATAATCAATGAGTTAGCTGATTAGCTTATTATTTCTAGTATAATTGATTTATATCATCGGGCATTTTGTAATTCACTTAAATACTCCCTAAATAATATGACAGAAAGACAATTTGAGTTGGCAATCATTTATGAACATACTGAATGGCATCAACCTTTATTTAATGCATTAGATAAAGCTGGAGTAAATTATACGACCATTGATTTGAAAAATGGTGCAATGAGTTGGGATAGTATCCCAAATGCAAAACTTTATTATAACATGGTAAGTCCGAGCGCTTACAAGCGAGTAAATCAGCACGCCATTCCATATGCACGGGCACTCTGCAAAATTCTCGACTATAAACGTAAGCGAGTGTTGAATGGTACTAAATCAAATGAATTGGAGTTCAGTAAAACCGCACAAATCGCAATGTTAGCTTCAATCAATGCAAAACATCCAAAAACTGTTGTGTTCAATAATTTAAATGCACTGAAAAAAAGAACCGGTTTGAGATTTCCTATGATTTTGAAACCTGAACAAGGTGGAAGTGGCGCAAGAATGTTTTTGATAAACTCAATGGAAGAATTAGAAAATCTTTTGCAGGTGCAGCCCCAACTTTGGCAACCAGATAACCTTTTATTGTTGCAAGAAAAATTGGAAAATAATCCCAATTTCGGAGTTGTGCGTATAGAGTTTATCGGTAAAAAATTTCTATATGCCATGCGGATAGTTACACATGGCCTTTTCAACTTGTGCCCATCCGTAGTTTGTAATCCTGAAGATCTCACCAATGGCCATTGTGATATAATACTTGAGGAAATGGACAAACCTGAATTTTTTTCTTATCCTGAAATCAAACCCAGCGAGTTAAACGAAGCTTTACGTGTTTTTAAAGCCACAGGCCATGACATAGGAAGCGTTGAATATTTAATAACCAGCAAAGGCGAACAGGTTTTTTATGATATAAATGCCAATTCAAACCTTCGTCCTTCCATTGGAGAGGCTTGGGGAGTTAACCCATTTGATGAAGTTGTGAAATTTTTGAAAGAGGAAATTAAAAAGGACCAGATGATTTACCAATTTCACAACTAAAAAGTACGAAAATGGAACATCAGCAAAACAACAATCAGCATACGGGTAGTATTTATACCTGTCCGATGCATCCTCATATAATACGAGATGCACCGGGTAAGTGCCCGTTATGTGGTATGAAATTGGAGTTAGTGAGAAGTGCTGACGACAATGCTATTGAAAAGCCCAACAAACATACAGGAGCGGTAGCTGATTTCAAAAAAAGGTTTTATGTGGTGTTGATTCTTACGATTCCCATCATGCTGTTATCAAATATGATACAACAATTTATTGGAGTCAATTGGCAGTTTTCATATTCTACATATATTTTATTTGCATTATCATCCGTAGTGTTTTTTTATGGCGGCTGGCCCTTTCTTAATGGATTGATGAATGAAGCAAAAGTTAAGAACCCTGGAATGATGTTCTTGATTGGCTTTGCAATAACAATAGCTTACATATATAGTGTAGCCATCGTTTTTGGTTTGCAAGGCATGGATTTTTTTTGGGAACTGACTACGCTTATTCTAATAATGTTGTTGGGGCATTGGATTGAAATGAAATCAGTCGCAGGAGCATCCAGAGAACTGGAATTATTGGTACAGTTGATGCCATCCGACGCTCACATGGTAATGGCAGATATGGTGCATGACGTAAAAACTGAAACACTTAAAGAGAATGACATAATTCTTGTAAAGCCAGGTGAAAAAGTTGCAGCAGACGGAATCATATTGGAAGGTGAAAGCTATTTGAATGAATCAATGTTGACTGGCGAATCAAAACCAGTGCAAAAAGTAAAGGGCGATAAAGTGATTGCAGGTGCTATTAATGGGAATGGAGCTATCGCAATTACAGTATCTCATACAGCAAAAGATTCTTACCTCTCCCAGGTAATAAAGTTGGTCGATGATGCACAAAAATCAAAATCTAAAACACAATTGCTGGCAGATAATGCAGCGAAATGGTTAACTATAATTGCTCTTGTAGCAGGAATCGCAACATTTTTATTTTGGTTTTTAACAGGGCAAACAATTGCGTTTGCAATGGAAAGAATGGTAACCGTCATTGTCATATGTTGCCCTCATGCTTTAGGATTGGCTGTACCCCTTGTAGTTGCAAAATCAACTGCGTTATCCGCGAAGAATGGATTACTCATTAAAAATAGAACAGCATTTGAAAATTCCAGAAAAATTACTACAATTGTATTTGATAAAACAGGAACACTTACTGTTGGTAAATTCCAAGTATCCAAAGTTGTTTCATTCCAAAAAGATTTAAATGAAAATGAAATCATTCGTTTAGCATCTGCATTGGAACAAAAATCAGAACATCCAATTGCAACAGGCATCCTTCAAAAAGCAAATGATTTATCTATCAGTATTCCAGCAGCAGAAAATTTTAATGCAATAACCGGTAAAGGGGTTGAAGCAATCGTGGATGATAAAAATGTATTGGTTGTTAGTCCTGGTTATTTAAAAGAAAACAATATTACAATTCCCGATAGTTTTAAAGCCAATGACACAGAAACAATTGTGTTTGTAATAATAAATAAAGTTTTGGGAGGATACATTGCTTTATCAGATGAGATAAGATCCGAATCATCAGAAGCAATTAAATCTCTAAAAGCAAATAAAATAAAATCAATTTTACTCACGGGTGATAACAATAAAGTCGCAAAAAGTGTAAGTGATACTTTAGGTATGGATAGTTTTATTGCTGAAGTTTTACCGCATGAAAAATTAGAAAAAATAAAAGAGCTGCAAAGCAAGGGTGAATTTGTTGCTATGACGGGCGATGGAGTAAATGATGCACCAGCTTTAGCGCAGGCAGATATTGGAATTGCGGTTGGGAGTGGAAGCGATATTGCAGCCGAAACTGCGGGAATCATTTTGGTAAACAGCAATCCAAAAGACATTGTAAATCTAATTTTATTTGGAAAAGCTACTTATCGCAAAATGATTCAAAACCTGGCGTGGGCGACCGGATATAATGTCATTGCTTTGCCTTTAGCAGCTGGTGTATTTTATAATTGGGGTATTTTGTTGAGTCCAGCGGCAGGTGCTGTATTGATGACCGTTAGTACTTTAATTGTAGCCATTAATGCAAGCCTTTTAAAAATATAGTTTTACTCAAGTATTAAATTAGTTTTATCTATGAAAAAAAATATTAGAATTCAGATCCTCATAATAAAAAGGATGATACTTTTAGCAATCATATTCATTGCATCTCATCAAATTAGTTCTCAGTTGAATATTAGCGGTATTGTTGATTATCAGACGCAGCCAATTAAAGATGTCAGGGTTACTCTTTTTAATAAGGATACTTCTTTTTTCGAAGAAGAAAGAACAAGTGCCTTAGGAAAATACCAGTTTTTGAATATTCCAGCTGATATTTATACAATAGGAGTCGAAAAACCTGAATATAATTACTTGAATTCAACCATAAATTTAAACTCATCAATTGTAAATTTTAAGTTCTCACTTAAACCTGAAACTGAAAAAGGTAAATGGGACATTATAGTTCAATCACCAGAAAGATTGGGTGGTACAGATTTAGGAATATTAATGCCGGATGGTAACATTTATTATTGCCACAGTACTAAAGATCCTTTTTACTTCAGTCCCAAAGACAATGATACTATTTTAGCAAAAGGCGACACGAGCGTTCAAGGGTGTGTGGGTCCTCTTTTACTAAATGACGAAAAAGTTTGGTTTATGGGCGGTACACTAAAAGAAGTTTATGGTCCGGGAACACGACAGGTAAAAACCTTTGACCCTAAAGCAAACAAATGGCAAAGACATACAAACATGATTGACTATCGCTGGTATCCATCTGTTTCTCCACTTGCGAGTGGTAAAATTCTTATAGCGGGTGGCGGTGGACTTGATAATCCCGTCAGAGTAAAAACTTCTGAAGTTTATGACACGAAAACCGGAATCAGCGTACCAGTTGATAATTTGGCTATTGGAAATGAAGTATCACCGATAGTTCCTTTGCTGACTGGTAAAACATTAATGACACATCGTCCACCTCAGTTATTTGACCCTTCAACAAATCAATGGGAATTAGCAGCGGATTTTGTACAGAATAACCGCATGAGTAATGGAGATCACTGTGATCATGAATTGATATTAATGCCTGATGGAAATGTTGTGGCAATTGGTTATAAAAACTTTAATAATGCTCTTGGTACGTTTGTAGAATTGTATGATCCGATAACCAATAAATGGTCTTTAAAAAGTAGCATTGCACCTGTCCGTTCTCGTGCGAAAACGGTTATTCTTCCTGATAAGAAAATTTTGGTAGCAGGTGGTTATAAAGAAGATCCAAATAATAACAGTCCCGTAAATCAATGGAACTATATGAAACGCTCAGACCTCTATGACGTTTCAAATGACAAATGGAGACCAGCAGCAGATATGAATTTCTTCCGTGAATATCATGCAATAGCAACATTGGTTCCAGATGGTCGTGTAATAGCAGTTGGTGGAGAAGGTCAGCCTGGAAACGAACCTCCCATGAGCATCATAGAAGCTTTTAGTCCTCCTTATTTATTCAGGGGTGTAAGGCCGGAAATTTCTAAACTGAGTAAAACATCTTTTGCAAGGGGTGAAAAATTAAATTTCAATGTGTCCAAAACAGATTCCATTACTTCAGTTCTGCTTATGTCGTGTGCAATAAATACACATTTTATGAACAGTAGTAACAATCGGTTTATTGAATTAAACTTTGAGCAGCAAAATGGTTTTGTTACAGCTAACCTACCTGTTGATTCTGTTCAATTTCCGCCTGGATTTTATATGCTGTTTGCAATGGTGGATGATATCCCTTCGGTAGCTCAGATTGTGAAATCTTTGGATTCAATTGCAATAATTTCAACAAAAACATTTGATAAGAATATTGGATTAAATATTTATCCAAATCCTTTTACAAATGGGGTTTCTATTGAGTCCATAAATCCAATACAACAAATAATTCTATTTGATGTAACTGGAAGATCTATCGTAAACAGGAATTATGAAGAAGGATCTTTTTTGGAATTAGAAATTTTAAAAGAAGGCTTATATTTTTTAAAGCTCCATTTTTATAATGGACGAACCTTCATTCAAAAATTAATAAAACTTCGAAAATGAAAGCTGCAATAACGATCCTTTTTTTTCTGGTTGCTTGGTTTATTTTTAGTTCGAGCATTACATATGCTCCCTCACCTTGCGACAGTCCCTTTGTTGGAGATCATAGTGGCGCTCCAGGTGAAACAGATTGTTCTGGTTGTCATATTTCACCAGTAAATCCTGATACTCCAGATCTGTATTTTGGTTTGGATAGCAATCAGTTTTACTATATTCCAGGTAAAAGCTATCTAGTTCATGTAAGAATTAATCGTTTAGGGCATGATAAGTTTGGTTTTGTTTGTACTTCCTTAGATTCAATAAACAGAGCAAAAGGAACTTTTGGTTTAATTGATTCCATAGCTACACGGAAATTCAGTTCAGGGAATAGAACATATATCAGCCATACGCCATGTGGGGCAGATTCGATAAACAGTATTCATTGGACTTTTAATTGGAAAGCTCCTGTTTCAAATTCTGGCAATTTAAAAATTTATATGTCCTTACTCGTTGCGGATCACGATCATACAATTTTAGGAGACACAACCTATACGCGAATATTAACTTTAAAGCCAAACATACCAATTAATTCAGATGATTTAAACAATTTCGTATTTGTAAAAGTATATCCTACCACTTTTAGTAATTTGATAAGAATTGAATTTGATAACCAATTTCTATATAAAGAAAAGCAATTTACAATTAAGGATATTAGCGGTCGAATTATAGAATCTTTTTCAGCAATGGACCAAACAGTTATTCATTCTCTTTCTGATTTTCAAAATCAAGGAATCTATTTTTTACAAATAAAATGCATGGGGTCAAAACAAGCATATAAACTTATTAAACAATAAATTTAACTAATTAAATTATTTTACAATAGAACAAAATCATATTCGTAACGTTTCAGAATGATCGTGAATAATTTTACTTCCATATTATTATCTTTTGCATATTTACTTTCGGTGGTAATAACTCCAACATCCGAATTGTATTCTTGTGGAAAAAGTAAAAGTTGTTGTAAAATGATGATAAATAAGGGATGCAAAAAGAAATGTTGTTGCTTAAAAGATTTTCATATTAAACTACCTGATAGTAAGCATAAGAAATGTGGAGGAAGCTGTGATGGAAAAGGCTGCCCTTGCCCACAAAGTTCTTCTAATACACAAATCGGAAACATTACGACCCAATTTGATCTTAGTGTATCTATCTGTCTTCCTTTTTTTAAAACGCTTTGGTATTATGTACAAAGGTTTCAGCCTCCCGTTTTTCTTGCCCTATGGTTAAAGCCTAAAATAAGTTACATAATATTCGTATAGCCAGAGGTCTGCCCATACCTCTAATATTTATTCTATTATTTACCTTTAAATTATTTTAAAATGAACATTAATTATTTAATTATATTATTTCTTGCATCTGCGACAGTTGTATTTTTTAATACTTGTTCTGGTGATGATGAAGTAAAACTAAATATAACACATCCAGCCGCTTTTGTTGTTAATGGATTAGGAAATTCAATTAGTGTCATTAATCTCAATGATGACACAAAAGTTGAAGATATAGGTTTAAATGGTGCCAAGTATCCACATCATATATATTTAAGTCCGGACAAATCCAAATTTGCAGTTGCTATCACTGGTGTTGATTTAAGTGGAGGTCATGGTGGGCATGGTGGAAGTGGCAGTGGTTATAAAGTGCAAATAATAAATTCTGTAACAGGAATTATAGAAAAGGAAATTGCACTTGCAAAACTTCCTCATAACGCCGTTTTTAGTCCTAATGGTTCTGAATTGTGGATACCTCAATCCGATACTCCAAGTCATGTATTAATTTATAATACAACCGATTGGACCAAACTGAAGGAAATCACTGTTGGTCATATGACATCTGAAGTAACATTTGCGGCAGATGGATCAAAGGCTTATGCTGCAAATACCGATGAGGCTACTGTATCAGTGATAAATCCAATCACAAAAACTGTCGAGACTGATATTTCTGTAGGCGTAACACCAGTTGGAGCATGGCCTGCCACCAATGGTAAGATGTATGTCGATAACGAAACCAGCAAAACGGTTTCGGAGATAGATGTTGCTACAAACCAGGTAACCTCAACTATCAATCTTGGATTTAAACCTGGATACGTGGCTTATAGTGATCACCACTCGGAACTCTGGGTTAGTGATTCGGACAACGGAAAAGCTATCTACTTTAAGTTAGTAGGTGGCGTTTGGACAAAAGACGGTGAAATAGCTACTGGTGCTGATGCACATGCAATAGTTTTCAATGCTGATGGAAGTAAGGCTTATGTGACCAATCAAGGAGCTAATACGGTTTCTGTTATTGACCTAGGTACACACACTAAAATCAAAGATATTCCTGTGGGCAATAAACCAAACGGAATTGTCTTGAAACAATAATTAAATAACTTCAAATTTACTAAAATGAAATTGCAAAATATTATATTACTTGCTCTGCTCTTTATATATTCAATTTGCAGCGCACAGCATAAAAATGAGGATACTCTGGTTTCCCAACAATCTAATGGCAAACAAAGTGATTTCAATACACAATTTAATGAAATCTTATCTGCTTATATACAGGTAAAAAACGCTTTGGTTAATAATGATGCTAATGCAGCTTCTTCAGCCGCTATGTTAATTACAAAAACGGTTGATGCAGTAAATACAAAAAGTCTCAATAACAAACAACTTCTTAACTGGACTTTGTATGCAGAAAAGATATCGTTGGACGCAGACCACATAAAAGGAACGCCAGAGGTAGTACATCAACGTGAGCATTTTATGTCGCTCTCAAAGAATTTATATGAGTTGGCTAAAGCATTGAATGTTAATAATGACGAACTTTACTATCAATTTTGCCCCATGGCTAATGACGGCAAAGGAGCATATTGGTTAAGCGAGCAATTAAAAATACGCAATCCGTATTATGGCAAAAAAATGCTTTCCTGTGGTTTAAATAAAGTTACTTTACCAGCGCCAAAGCAATAAAATTATTTTACTATCAAGTCTGAGTGCTTATAGTGTCTGAAATAATTTTATTGATATATTTAATTAACAACCTGTAAAAATGAAATTCCTGAAATGGTTATTCAGAAAGTTATTTATCAAAAAGTGCTGCTGATAACAGCATTGTTCATCACAAATTAAAATTTAAAAACAATGAAAAATTCAATAATCATTCTTTATGCCGCTTTTATGACTCTTTTCGCATGCAAGAATAATCAGGTACAAAATGAAGGTAATAAACAAACTTTTATAAGTTCCAAACCAGAAATGGACACACTGTACGCTTGTCCAATGCACCCTGAAATAAAAGGAAAGAAAGGCGACAAATGCTCTAAATGTGGCATGAGTTTAACCGAAGTAAAAACAACTACAACAGAGACAGCAACCAATAACCAATCAGAGGCAGGAGCTACTGTGCAATCAAGAGGTACTGTTTCCATCAAAGAAATAGTGAATGGTTATTTGCTTTTAAAAAATGCGCTTGCCGCTGATAATACTAAAGATGCGGCCTCAGCAGGAAAGACATTAGAGTCTGCCTTTAAAAGTTTTGATAAAAGCACTTTAAATGCGAAACAAAAAAAGGCATTTGAAGAAATTGAAGAAGATGCCAGAGAGCACGCAGAACACATTGGGGATAATGGTGGAAAGATTGAGCATCAAAGGGAGCATTTCGATATGTTGAGTAAAGACATTTACGATTTGGTAAAAATCTTTGGCAGTGAACAAACTTTGTATCAAGATTTTTGTGCAAAGTACAACAAGGGCAAGGGCGCAATTTGGTTGAGTGAAACCAAAGAAATTAACAACCCTTACTTAGGCAAAAAAATATCGGCTTGTTGCGTGATGAAAGGAGAGATTAAATGACCCGATGATGATCCTGTTAAAAAAAATATCATTTGCCTTAATCATCATACTTGTTCTTATCCAGTTTATCCAACCTGCTCATAATCAAAATGGGCAGGTTTTGGATACAGATATTTCTAAAATGGTATCTGTACCTGATAATATACAAAGCATTTTAAAAAACTCTTGTTATAACTGCCATAGCAATTACACCAATTATCCATTTTATATCTATATCCAACCAGCTGGTTGGATATTAAGTTATCATATTCAGAATGGCAAGGAAAAGCTAAATTTCAGTGAATTCGGCTCTTATTCAAAACGAAAGCAAGTGAACAAAATGAATTCAATTGTGAAACAAATAGAAAATGATGCAATGCCTTTAGCCTCTTACACATTTATTCACAGAGATGCAATTCTTACAACAACGGATAAAAATGTAATCATCAATTGGGCAAGTAGTGCCAGAGATAGTATTTCGAAGTAAAAATTAATATTAAAATGAATGTTAAAATAATTTCTTATCAAATAATCTGGTTAATACAATTAGTATTGATTTTTTCTATTTCATGCCTTTCGAAATTAACTGCTCAAAATATGAAGGGTATGGATATGCAAAATAAAGAAAGTACAAAACAACGGCAACCAGATACATACACCTGTGTGATGCATCCGGAAATTCACGCTACCAAACCAGGCAAATGTCCCAAATGTGGAATGGATTTAATTAAGGAAAAACAGAAAAAAGTAAAACCTAAAAAGACACAGCCTTCTCATAAAAACCATGATGTGATGCCAATGAGTAAAGACACGACAGAGGAGGAAGAAAAGGTTTTGGAAATTATTGATACCACGAAAATGCCTCTCCCTCAGTCAGGCGGGCATAACATGGATAAGATGCCAGTCCAAAAACCGGAAACCAATACAAGAAATTCAGTCTTAAACCATACACCACCGCGAACGGTAAGATACGATTTATTCATTGCAGATACAATTGTAAATTTTTCGGGTAAATCAAAACATGCTATTGCTGTAAATGGAAGCATACCTATGCCTACATTAATTTTTACAGAAGGCGACACTGCCGAAATATATGTTCATAATAATTTAAAAGAAGAAACATCCTTGCATTGGCATGGACTCTTTTTACCCAACCAATACGATGGCGTACCTAATCTTACACAGATGCCAATAAAACCGCATTCAACTCATTTGTATAAATTCCCGATCATTCAACACGGGACTCATTGGTATCATAGTCATACAGGCTTACAAGAACAAATCGGCATGTATGGTATGTTTATAATGAATAAAAGAAAAGAGTGGGATATTGCTACTTTGCCAATTATGCTAAGTGATTGGACGGATATGAATCCAGAAGAAGTTCATCGCAGTTTACACAATGCTACTGATTGGTTTGCAATAAAAAAAGGAACTACTCAAAGCTACTGGGAAGCTTTAAAAGACGGACATTTCAAGACCAAGCTTAGCAATGAATGGAAACGAATGAATGCAATGGATGTAAGTGATGTATATTATGATCAGTTTTTAATCAACGGAAAAAACAAAAATGAACAAACTCAATTTAAAGCGGGAGATAAAGTAAGATTGCGCATTGCTAATGGTGGGGCCTCCTCCTATTTTTGGCTTACCTATGCAGGTGGCAAAATGACAGTAGTCGCTTCCGATGGCAATGATTTAGAACCAGTTGAAGTAGACCGGTTAATTATTGCAGTGTCAGAAACATACGATGTGATTGTAACTATTCCTGATAGCAAGAGTTATGAATTTTTGGTTACACCCGAAGACCGTACCAAATCAGCTTCGCTTTGGTTGGGTAGCGGAGAAAAAGTTCCAGCAAAAAAGTTGCCTAAGCTGAAATATTTTGCCGGCATGAAAATGATGAACGATATGATGGACATGAGCGGCAACCTGGTCGAAATGGAAGGGATGAAAATGCAAAATCAGGAAATGGATATGAATGTTGTAATGTATCCTGAAATAACCGGAGAGGATAAATCACAAAAGGAAGAGAAGAAAATGCAAGGTGATGATATGCACAATATGCAAGGGATGAATATGGAAAGTGAAGAATCTGATATTGTTACTTTGAATTACACAATGCTGCGCTCAACTGGCAAAACGACTTTGGGTGAAGGGACATTAAAAGAATTACGATTTAATTTGACTGGAAATATGAATCGCTATGTTTGGACATTGGACAATAAAACAGTTTCAGAAGCGGATAAAATTTTAATTAGAAAGGGTGAAAATTTAAGACTCATTATTTATAATAACAGTATGATGCGCCACCCAATGCACCTGCATGGCCATGATTTCAGAGTACTGAATGGACAAAGGGAATATGCTCCTCTCAAAAATGTTTTGGACATCATGCCTATGGAATTGGATACAATTGAATTTGCAGCTACTGAAAGTGGCGATTGGTTTTTTCATTGCCATATATTATACCACATGATGAGTGGCATGGGCAGGGTGTTCAGCTATGAAAACTCACCATACAATCCAGAAATACCAAATCCAAAATTGGCACAGCGTCAACTGTTTAGTGATGATAGAGAGTTTCATTTTATGACAAGAATAGGAATAGAAAGTAACGGGAGTGATGGTGAAGCCATGTTTGGACAAACACGTTGGAAAATAGGTACACTATGGCACTTGGGTTACCACGATATGCACGGCTACGAAAGTGAAACTACCATTGGAAGATATCTTGACAAAATGCAATGGCTTTTTCCGTACATAGGATTTGATTATCATTTTAAAAAACACAATCCTAAAGAGGACCCGAATATATTTGGTGATGATGAATCAAATATGTTCGGACAAAAAAGTAACAAAGACTATCGTAAAACAGGAGTAATAGGTATTATCTATACTTTGCCAATGTTGGTAATGGCTGATGCAAGAATTGATGGCGATGGCAAATTCCGACTTCAATTCGGACGAGAAGATATGCCATTAACAAGCCGGTTGCGTTTAAATTTTATGGTTAATTCGGATAAAGAATATATGTTAGGAGGCAGGTATATTGTTACAAAATATCTTTCAATTTCATCACATTATGATAGTGATATGAGTTTAGGGGCTGGACTGACCATTAGCTATTGATTAAAAACGCAGATTTTGGTTTTGCTTGTTTCATAAAATACTGAATATCAATTAAATATCATTCAACTAAATTTAATTTCTAAACTAAATAGTATTTCAAAATATTTACTTTATAAATTTATAATTCGCAATATTTTACTTTAATTTTGTAATCTAAATTAAAGTAAAATGAAAAAACAATTACTTTCCCTCCTTTTTGTCGCATTTTCTTCCATCATCATGGCTCAGACGAATGCTACCAACTTCACCTGTAATGACTGTTCAGGCGTCTCTCATGAGCTTTTTAAAGTGCTTGATTCCGGCAAGATAGTCGTCCTGGTTTGGGTTATGCCCTGTGGTGCCTGTACCGGAGGAGCTATTACTGCTTACAATATTGTAAAAAGCTATCAGGCGAATAATCCTAATAAGGTGTATTTCTATCTGGTGGATGATTATGCTAACACAAATTGCCAATCCCTCGGTAGTTGGGGTGCTTCCAATGGCCTCGATATTTCATCGTATTCTTATAGATTTTCAAATGCTGCTATAAAAATGACCAATTATGGTTCTGCCGGAATGCCTAAATGTGTTGTTTTAGCTGGGACTGATCATAAGGTAATGTATAATGTTAATAATTCAGTCAGTTCAACAGACCTCCAAAAAGCTATTAATACTGCCCTGGTACTTACAGGTACAACTGAAGATAATGTTACCGGATCTGCTTTAAAAATTTCGCCAAATCCGGTAAATGAATCCGCTGTTCTTACCTGCACTCTTGATCAAGCCTCAAATGTCAAGATTGAATTGTTGAATGCAGATGGTAAATTGGTTCAAACGGTATTTGCCGGTAAACTTAACAGTGGAGAAAATAAAATGAACTTAAACGTTTCCAATTATCATTCCGGCATATATTACGTTACATTAAGCTCTGGTGATAAAATCAAATCAGCTAAATTCAGTGTAGTTCATTAATAATAATCGTTCAGTTTTATTTTAAATCGCATTTGAAAAGATGCTATAGTTTTTTGTGTCATTTCTGAACCAAAAAAATTAAAGTCTTTATCTCGATGAAAGTCCATTTTATATGTTTACTGGGCTTATTGCTACTCACTAAATATAGTTATGCACAATGTTGTTCTGGCGGAAGTGGTAGCCCAATTGCAGGCGGTGCATCTCAGGGTGTGTTGTTGGAAAGGCAACTTGATCTGAATACAAACTTTCAATTTATCAATACCAGTAGATTTTTCACCGGTGATTCAAGAGATACAGCAAAGTATTTTGACAACTTTAGTAGTTCCTATCAATACTTCCGGTTAGCCTATGGCGTGTCATATAATTTCACAATGTCTCTTGAAACTGGTTATTTCTTTTCAAAAAAGGAAATTGGATTAAACAATAATCCTTCTACTACATATTCTTCCTCAGGAATTGGCGATCTCATTATTTTTCCAAGATACGATATCATCAACCGCACAGGAGAAGAGCATAGAACGGAGGTTACCTTGGGATTGGGTTATAAAATTCCTTTAGGCAGTTATAATGATTCAACAGGAAATATCGAACCGTTTTCCGGTAAAACTTTTTATGTAACAAATCCACAATCAGTTCAGCTCTCATCTGGTGCCCAGGACATTATTTTCTACCTATTTCTATTCAGAGGCTATCCTTTAAAAAAATTCCGCATTTTTGCCAACATGCTTTACATTAAAAAAGGATGGAACCCGATCGGAGAAAAGCTTGGTGATTATGCAAGCCTTGGTTTGTTTTTTGGAAAAACATTTTTTCAAAAACTCGGGGTTACCCTCCAAGTCAGAGGTGAATGGGTGGATAAAATGAAACTCAATGAGACTATTCTTTTAAATGCGTATCCCAACTATGATCCTGAGGCTACAGGTTATAAAAAGATTTTTATATCGCCTCAATTAAGTTTTCCTTTCGGCAAGTTTATCTTTTATGCACTAACCGATATACCCCTCTATCAATATGTAACGAAATCACAAGTCGGGTCTGAGTTTTCTGCGACGTTTGGCTTGTCTTATCGTTTTTTTGCAGTTAGTAAAGAAATTGATTAGTTTGGGATTTATGTATTAAGACCTGCTTTAGATAATCATAACAGTAGTAAATGCACTAAACGGCCTACTCGGCTTTCCATCAATCATAAGCTTTAAATAAATTTTGTAGTTGGGAAGGTTAATAAAATCTTCAACATCAAATTCAGGATACATTTCTTTTGACATGTGCATGGCATCCTCAGTTCCAATTCTAAATGATATTATTGTGCCAGCATTTCCAAGTACGGCACTTTTTATATCATCATCAAGTTGATTCATGTATTGATGGGCTAATGTCATACCTACTTTGAATTTGCGTAATTCGGAAAACATATTGACTAATGATAGCGTAGTGAAGTTGTGAAATTCATCCATGTAAACCATAAATGGAACACGTTTTTCTTCTTCGGTATCCACTCGACTAAAGGCAGCCGAAGCAATAGAAGTAATAAATAAAGCACCTAAGATGTGGGAGACATCAGCTCCAACATGTCCTTTGGAAAGATTGACAAGAACTATTTTCTTTTCATCCATTGCTTTACGTAGTGATACTTCTTCGGTATTTTCTATTAATACCCGTCTAATTGCAGGATGGACAAGCATTCCACCGATCTTGTTCATTACTGGTAGCAAATCATATTTCATATATTCTGGAAATTCTCTTTTCCAGAACTTTTTTACAGTTTCACTTTTCACATACCGAAGTGCTTCTTTCCTAAAATCTTTGTTTAGCAGTATCTCAACAATATCCGCAATAGTAGCTTCCGGTTGGTCAAGCAATGTGAGAATGGCATGTCTTAGTATATGCTCTAACTTCACTCCCCAAGCACTATCCCAGAGCTTTGAGAACACATCTAAAATACCAGAGGCAACTAAAGATCGCTTTTCAATGCTTACTCGCTTAAAGGGGTTGTATCTCAGATTAAGTTTTGGATCAGTAATATTGAAATAGATTAAATCCTTCTTACGCTCTTCTGGAATAGCTTTCACAATTTTTTCAACTAAATCTCCATGAGGATCTAAGAGACAGCATCCTCGTCCAGCTTGAATGTCTTGCATTATCATTGTTTCTAAGCAAGTAGATTTTCCAGTTCCGGTTTTACCAATTATGTAAGTATGCATCAATCTATCTGCCTGTTTAATTCCAAAAAGCCTTTGGTCGCTTCTCCATCCAATTTTTGCGAAATATGTAATGTCCTTGTTTGAATTCTCTTGCATTCAAAAATCATAATTGATGCAATGCTTCTATTAAAGAAGGTATTTTTTGCCAACGCGGCAAATTGTACCGTCTCCATTTTTAAAATAGAAGATATAGGATAGTTGGATGGAAAATGAGAACATAGAATTAAAACCAATCAATAAAATATACAAAGAAAGTGGGATAGAAGTAAAAACACCCCAGCTTCAAAAACTTTTTAATGAGTATGTAAACGAGTGCCGGTTTTCTATGTGCTTACGGCCCGAAACGATACGGGGATATATTGCTGTTTTCAGCCTGTTCTCAAAAGTAATGCCCGAAGTTACTTCAACTAAAGAACTATCTCCAGAAATGTTGAATTTGTTTTTTAAACGGATTTATACCCGTTCAAGAATTGTAGGTAGAAATACCATTAAAACTGGTGTAAAAAATTCAACTATCAAAACTCAATACAGCAAACTTATCGTTTTTTTTAGATGGCTATGTAACAAAGGATATTTAGAACAAAATCCTTTGAAGAATATTAGGGCGCCACAAGTAAATTATGATGATTTCCGAAGGTTAGAGGATAAGGAAATTAATAAAATATACTCAGCAATTGTTAGATGTTCCAGCAATAGTCTTCTTCTCCGAAGGGACACTGTTATGGTTAGCCTCCTTTTATTTTGCGGGATACGAAAAGGAGAGTTTATTTCTCTCCAAGTAAAAGACGTTGATATTGAAAAGAAAGAAATCGCTATAAAAGGTGAAACTTCTAAATCAAAGAGGACACGAGTGCTCAAAATACACCCGACCTTACTTCTCCATTTAAAAGATTATTTTAAAGAAAGGAGGAGTTTAAAAACAGAATGGCTCATTGTTTCTAACAGAGGGGATCGTGGATTAACGAGGGAGGGATTAAAGAATTGGGTTAAGAGCACATCGGATAAATCTGGTGTAAAGTTCCATCTTCACGCATTTCGCCACACTTTTGCCTGCAAACTAGCTGAATCTAATGTCAATATTTTCAAAATACAAAAAATGATGGGTCATCAGAATATAACTATAACAGTCAAATATTCGCGTTCATTACAAACTGAAGATATGGAGGAAGATATTGGCAAAATATCATTTTAAAACCAGGTTGATATTTTATATAAATATGCTATGCTGTCAATAGGCATAACGTTAAAATTTCACCAAATATAGTGAAAACCTAATTTAATGAGGTGCAAACACTCGTATAACGGGGTCTGGCATAGATACCATATGTCTCACATGAGAAATTGATTGAGGATAACAAAGATGAATACTATCTTGCTCTACGAAAGGTCAAAAAACTTTCAAAACAAAGATACTGAATATCATTCCGTGGCTTGAATTCCTTTTACTGTACTTCTTACACAAGCAAAGCAAACAATTGAATTACTTTCCCAAGAAAACATTGAAAGACTGCTTTCTCCAAAACAGCTCATTGTCTGGAACTACATGGAAAAAGTAGCTGAAGTTACGGCTGGAGAAATTGCTAAACAAACTCATGTGGCTCGACCAACGGTATCCCAAGCTCTTGAAAAACTCTTGCGTTTGAAAAAGGTAGAAAGAATCGGACAAGGACGCACTAAGAGATACAGGAAAAATAGAAGTTCGCAAGAACTTGCGGATTTTTAAATCCCATATCCCATTAACCCAAAGTGAATTTTGCCAAGATAGCAAATTATGCACTTGTGGGGACACGTTAAATCCCGTTATTTTACATTGCATATTTGTTGTATTATAATCTATAAGTGTTAATTTTGTTACATTATGCAATCTACAACCCTGGTTCAAGACTTAAGTCCCCAATTTAAAGCACATTTTAAAATTACAGAAATTCATGCCATAAATAGAGGTGGGCAAAAAATGGTTTTTATCGTTACTAAGGATGGGGTTAAATGCGCGCTCAAACTTTTCCACAATTTTGGCAAAAGAGATATACGGGAACTAGAAATTTACGAAAGGTTTAAACATATAGATGGCATACCAAAAATATTAAGTGTTGAGGAATTTAATGGTGATAAAGTAGTTTTCGAAGAATATATTGATGGATCAAGTTTGCAAGATGTATCACAAAATTATACTGGAAATCCCGATGTAATTAGAGATCTAATCTACAAAATTACAAGTATTCTTGAGCCGATTTGGCTTGATAGTAAGATTCACAGAGATATAAAACTTAATAATATCATGATTAGAGAAAACGGAGAACCTGTGGTGATTGATTTTGGAATAGCACAGGATCTTGAAGGATCGGTAATCACAACGCATTATATTCCTCACAGTTGGGATTTTGCTTCCCCAGAACAGCTACTTAATCAAAGAGATCAGATTGATTATAGATCAGATTTTTTCAGCCTTGGCATAGTAGGATATGTATTGTATTATCAACGGAGACCATTTGGAAACGTTTTAACTGAAGTCCAACAAAAGTTCGCAGCAAGAGATACTTCTTATACCACAGAGACCGAGTGTAAACTCAATGCTTTTTTTAAAGAATGCTTCGGAGTTTCACCATCGGACAGGCCAAGAGATTTAAAAACTTTAATTCAAACACTACAATGGTAAAAATACTTCATCAACTAGGGCACAGACATAACTGGAATTTAGATTGTTACTTCCATAATCAAATCGGAGATGGTTTTATTTTTTGTGTATATAGTTTTATAGAGGGCAAAATTGGAACAGAAATCAGTGGCTATAAACCTATCCAATATTTGCCAATTTCGTTGGTTGACCTCCAATATTATGGCTATAAAAACTCTAGAGATAAAGGGGCGTTCAGTAGTTATGATTTTCATCCTGCAAAGATGGAAGCAGACGGAACAACGATTATAGAATACCCTGAACTGATAAATAATGGAATCAGATACCAAGAAAATATTGGAATTAACAAGATTGTAATTCCAATGCGATGCGAAGCCACAAAAGACATAGGAAGGTTTTCAAGTATTGTTGATAAAATCAACAAATACATTTCTGACAATAAGAGAACAGGTGTAGAATATTATCTAACAGTATCCTTTTCAGATTCAGAAATTAAAGATGCTGAATGGGTGGAGAAAGTTTTGACTTTATTGACAAATATAAATAAGGTGTTTGATGGTTATTACATTGTTTGCGACCCAGCTCCTGAATACAAGAAAAAAATTAGTGTTAACTATGATTACTATAATAACTTAGCCCGTATCTTTTCAGTTCTTAAAAAGAATAATTTTCAAATTATTTATGCCTACGCTAACTGGGACGCTATTCCTTTTTTGGCTTTGGCTGATATTGATTACATTTCGATTGGCACATTTGAAAATTTAAGAAGATTTAATATTAAACGATTCACGGAAGATTTAGGGGGTGGGCCTTCGCAAGGATGGTATTTTTCGGAAAAAGTTTTGAATATGATTAGATCCCAAGAACTTGTAAAACTAAGATCGAACAATTGTATTGAATTAATTAGGAATGAGAAAAATATCTTCTCAGATACAATTTTAAATCCTGCTTACCCATGGGCAAATAATGGAAACAACAGACCCGATGTTCATAAAAACTACCTATTATCCATATCGAGAGAGTTAAAGGAAATAGGCCTTAAAAGGCTTGGAAACGATAGAATTAATTATGTCTTAGGACGTATTGCCGAAGCGAAGAAAATATATAAAGATCTAAACGACAAAAAGGTTTACCTTGATGAAGAAAGCAGTGACTATCATTTATCTTCATGGGAAACTTTCTTAAAATCCAAGCTTATATAGCGGTTTCACTCCATTTAAGTACGTGTTCGTTTAGAACAGCTTTCATTGTTGAACATATAGGAGGAGATGGACACGGTGCGTAAATAACATTTATTGAATCCTTGCAGACAGAGGCTAAACCAACCTCAAATTTCTTAAACATTTCAATATTTTTTTCTGCAGACCTAATATTTTCTATTGGTAAGAAAACAAAAGAATGCTCGCTAAACCATTTGTATCTATAAGCTTGCTTCAATGCTCTTTTCCAAGAATATAGCTTTGCTTCTATGGCAACGGTTTGTGTTACTATTGAATTATAAGGTTTATTTGGTTTATATAAATCATTTTCTATTACCACAAATTCTTCCTTTATCAATTTCAATAGACTATCTTTGATTCTTCTTTTTGAAGATTTTGTCGTATGAATGATCAACGCAAAATTAATTTCCATTTTCCTTATTATGAGATCTAGCAATAATAAATCAAAATGATTCAGATATGTCGATCTTAAATGAGATGGCCTTGTATAATGTGTTACAACTACATCAGGAACACCATAACCAAGTTTTAATTCATGAAAGATTTTTTGATTTTCATTAAGCAAAAAAGAAAAGCCAACAACTCTATTTGCTAATAGGTTGCTAGTGATATTTTTTACTAAATCTTTTTCAGTTTTAAACATGGACTTCAATTAAAATATAAGTTGCATCATCTGAATTGTATCCAATGACATTTTTTTCTAATGCCTTTTTGGAATTAATTAATCTTGTAAAGTTGAATATTTCATAAAAATTCTGCATATTTTTCTCCATTAATTTATAAAATCCATCAGAAGATAATAGGTATCTTGATTCTTTAGCAATAATATCTTTTTGAACAAAGTCTGTATCCATTAATTTTAACATACCCAAACTTTTAGTGATAGCATTTTCATTGTTGGGGATATCATCATCTTCAGTATATTGATATATGTATTGGTTAGAAATACCATATAGCCGTGAATCACCCATTGATGAAATAGATATTTCTTGGCCTTCTTTATTGGGAATAAAAACAGCAACATACGTGCTTAATGCACCTGCGAGTTTTGACTTTAATATTTCAACATGGGCATCATACATTAGTCTTGACAATTGAAATTTTTCACCTTGTTCATAATTTTTATAATTATCGGAAATGAATCGAGAAGATATTTCAATCGCTTCGAGAGAGTGTATTGCTGATCCAACTCCGTCAAATAAAAAAAATAATTTGTACGAGCCGGTTTCAATCACAAAAGCCTTATCCTCATTCCGTTCATGGAATGGAGATTTTATAGAACCAGTTATGTAATTCGAAATTCTCATTGTTAAATTGTACCATGAATTAGAGATATTTTTCACTTAAAATTTCTGTTGTTTTTAAACTAAAACAATTGAAGAAAAAGTCAAGAAATTCACAACAATATTACTGAAAATGAAATATTTATGTATACAGATTCTGTATAATAATATGTAAAGTTATATTAAACGTAGAAAATATACAAATTATTTTTACACAAGCCTCAAATAGAGGGTAAGTTCGAAGAATTACCAAGGAAGCAATACACTTTTTGTCTCAAAGTAAATACGATGCTCTTATATATTAAAGCCTGCAAAAAAAAATTGCCAATTTGGCAAATTAGGCGTCCAGGAGAGATCAGACATCCGACGATTCGATTAAGAGTCGAGTGCTCTAGCAGTTGAGCTATGGTGCTTGTGCTTATTAATCTATATTTTTAGAAAAAATAAAATCTTATCCATAAGTGCGAGATATGCATATGAGTTGATTTTTAAAAGACATTGAAAAAGATTCCAAACGAACCTCTTGAATTTTCATGTAAATCTGCTATGCTGTCAATGCCAGTCGAACATTTTATTAATTAATAAGTATCAAAAGCAGAGTATTTTAATTGAAGTTGTTGAGTGATAAACAGGTCGTAGGATTGTACTTGTTTTAAATCCCAAAATCCAGTTTTAGCTTTATATTATATGCGTCATTTTGGAAAAGGCCATTCCTTTGTTCCTTTTAATGATAAGGCCCTTGGATTAAGCCTCAGAGTATGCATTTTAATTGAATTTAAAAGGTTTTTTGGGAAAATTGGCCCTTTTGAACGACCACCTCTCGTGGTGAACAGGTTCTCGGCTTAAAAAACCACCTCAAAAAAGAAATAATCTGCTGAAGATAAAAAATCTATGGATATAGAAATCTTGTCGCAGAAGTTCTGTGATTATTCATTATCTATACGTGGGTATTCAAAACATACCATACGAAGGTATAGAAATGTAATAAAAAGATTTTGCCAGTTTGCAAAAATCAGTGAGATAAGCCAAGTCAGTGATGATAATGTGAGAGCTTTATTTTATAATGGCAGAACAGAGCGAAAATGGTCGGTAAACACTTTTATTGTCTATCATAAGACGCTATTGGTATTCTTTCGTTGGTGTATCAAGCAGGGCTATATGAAGAATAACCCGATCGCCGATATTGAAATACCTAAAATGGAAAAACGTTTGCCAGTAAAACTAAACAAACAAGTCTCATTACGTTTATTGGAAGTGGTCTATAATTACCCTTATGAATACAAGTTTTTGAGGTATCGCAATCATGCAATATTTTCCACATTCATATTTACTGGTCTGCGTAAACAGGAATTGCTTAATTTAAAGTTTACAGACATAGACACGGATAACTTAACAATCTTTGTTAAGCAAGGCAAAGGAAACAAGGATAGAATAGTGCCAATCAGTTATACTCTGGCGCAGAGCTTAAAGAGGTATCAAGAAGAAAGAAGAAGATTAAATAAAACGAATCCTGAATTCTTTTCTTCTCTACGTGGTAATGTTGGCTTTACTGAGAACGGATTAAAAAAATTAGTGGAGCAAGTACGCAAATCCTCAGGAGTAGCTTTCACTGTTCATAAACTACGGCATACTTTCGCTACACTAATGCTTGAAGGTGGATGTGATATTTATTCGCTTTCAAAAATGATGGGACATTCTGATATTAAAACTACTACCATTTACTTATCAGCAAGCGCAGAACATTTGAGGGGTCAAATGGTGAAGCATCCATTAAATGATTTAGTGTAATGATTTTTATGCATTCTCCATTTTATGCATTAGCAAATAGACCGGATTTTAAAATGTGCGCCCAGGAGGGATCGAACCTCCGACCACTCGATTAAAAGTCGAGTGCTCTACCAGCTGAGCTATAGGCGCATGTGCTTATTAATCTTAATTTTTAATGAAATAAAATTTTTAGTGGATTGGTACAAGATATACCTCGAACAAATATTACCAACGTGGCAACTTCTTTAGTGCACAATCTTGATTATAACACAAGTGTTTATTGCATGAAAGACATTGAGATTTAGATCCCAAATCTTGACTACATAACTCTATAATGGTATAATTAAATAAAGGCAGTCAGGTAGAGACGACATCAAAGGCTGACATGCAAGAACTCCAATTTCCCTTTAGGCAAAACCTAAATTTATCGTAAGTACAACTTATATAAATGTTGGCGGTGCCTTGGCACCGTTGGTTTGCAATCTGCGGTTCCGTTTAATTACCGTAGATTACGGGTACCTACTGGTGCGAAGGTGCCTTTTTTATCAATTTAATCTATATCAAAATGATGCCACCATAATCGGGTGCGTACAATTAAATATCACTACCACTACACGTGGAGCGTGGGCGGAAAAAATTGCCAAAATGGCAAATAAAACCGTCTACGACATGTCAAATTATAAGAATAGACTAAGGGCATTAGGATCAATATTCCTAATGCCCATTTTTTATTTATGTACACCATACCAAATTATTTAAGAGTATTTCGCAAACGATCACCTCTCTTGCAAGAAGATATGCAAGCTATATCTGGAATGCAAGATGTCTCAAGTATTTCCAGATATGAAAAAGGTCAACGAGAACCGACTAAAGAAATCCTACTTATGTATCATCACATTTTTGATACACACATTGAGCTATTCTTTGAGCTGGAATCGAAAGCAATGTTACCAGGTCTCGTCGAACGGATGAAGGAACGAATCAGAGAATTAGAAAAAGAAGATCAAATAACATTAAAGAACACCTCTAAAATTAAATTCCTTGAACAAGCAATTATTAGATTAACAAAATTAAAAAACATATGACAACATCACAAGTTAAAACGAATATCGTGTGTGCAATTTATCCAAATGCTAACGGCTTTGGGTTTGTTTATGTAGATAATGAAGGAAAGCTAGTTTATTATGGCACAGTAAGAATTAATCCAATTTCCAATTGGAAAATCCTTGAACGAATCAAAAAGTCCATTGATTTCTTCCGACCAACCATTGTCATTTTACTAGACCCTGATGGCAAAACATCTAGAGTTGGCAGACGAACTAAAAATCTTTTAAAAGATATAATTGCGTATGCTGAAGCAGAAAAGCTTTCGGTGGTTCAATATTCCCGTGATCAAATCAGAGATGTGTTTGAGATTCGAGGAGCTTTTACCAAATATGAAATTTCAAAGTTCCTACTCACAAAATTTCCAGAACTGGAACCAAAGAGACCAAAAGAAAGAAAACTCTGGAAGAGTGAGGACAGGAATATGGCTATTTTTGATGCGCTGTCTCTTGCATTGACGTGGTTTTGGTTGAATGAATAAATTTGCTCAACTTTTTTTTACAATATGCCTGAGAATAATGTTGAAGTATAATAAAGGTAACAATTTTCTATACCAGAATTTTCCAATCAGTAGCTTTATACCAACATTTGGAATAAATAATAGGAAAAATCCTGTACTTATACAGGGAAAATCCTTTGCCGTTTATTTGGATTATACTTATTCAAAACCATAAATTTGACCAAATTTGGTGGAATTGCAAAATTCATAGCGCATTTACGACAGTGAAATATCAGGACTTAGAAAGTGAAGTTGCCATTCCAAAATTCTCCAAAAATTCAAATAATCGATTAGATCTTTCTGTTCAATCTTTCTAGAAAGGGCAGTAGACGTTTGTTACTAAGGTATTTGGTTACATATTTTAATTTAAATCAAAAAAGTTGACAACTCAATAATAAATAACATAAGCAAGTTTCAACTTACATTATGAACCAAAACCTCAAAATTACCGGTACTGGCTATTCATTTGGCTCTGTAATTGTGAAAAATGAAGAAGTAGCAATTAAATTAGGACTTGATCATGATTGGTTTAAAACAAGAACTGGTATAATCGAGAGAAGAATTTGTTCTGAAAGCGAAAACGTTTTAACATTAAGCTCCAATGCAATCAAAAATGCCTGCAAAAATGCCAATTTAGAATTAAATCAAATTGGAGAAGAAACCTTGTTGCTTCATATTCAAAATGGGTTAACCCATCTTACTCCACCTCCTGGTATTATTATCGCCAATACACTTGGAACATACAATATGAGGACCTTAAGTATTGATGGGGTTTGTGCTGAACCCATAAATGCTTTTGAAATTGCTGCGTTGATGTTTTTATCAAATAAATATCAAAGAGTTATAATATCCGCTGGGGTGGATTTTATCAAGATAATTAATCCAAATGACCTTGATACAATTGGCTTGTTTGGCGCTGGCGGGGGTGCGGTTATCTTGGAAAATACAACGGAAGAAATAGGGTTAAGGGGTTTATATTGGCTTAATAATTCCTATTATTATGATTTGGGAACAATTAAATTTAAAAATTTTGAAGTAAAACAGGATGAATTGGGCATTAACTTTGAATACTATAAGATGAAAGGAATGAATTTGGCAAAAATTGCGATTCAGACACTTCCAAAGGTTTTATCAAAAACATTAGAACAATGTCAATGGACTCTGGAGGACATTGATTTTATCGTTTCACACCAACCAAATGAGAAATTTTTAGACATGGGAATTAAAGCACTCGGACTTGATATAACAAAAGTATCAAGGCACGCACATTATTTAGGGAATATGGGTCCTGCCAGCCTTTTAGTGTGCTTTGCACTTGAAATTGAACGTGGTACAATAAAACCAAATGATAAAATAATGCTTATGTCTTTTGGATTGGGTTTTTCTTGTGGCGCAGCAGCTTTAATTATTTAACTTTTAAAAAATATGATTATGGATATATTATTATTTTCACTAATAATTTTGCATTTTTTATACAGAGAATATTTATTATTAAAATATAAATCTTCCAAGTCCAGAAGTAAATGGAAGATTTTCGATTCAATAGTTTTCTTTGTTATACCCCTCCTTCAATTGTACTCTCCAAATATTGGTAGATTGGATTTTTTGACTAATCCTGCTTTAAAAATAATTGGGTTAATTCTTTTTATTTTCGGATTTACTTATTCAATATGGGGGAAATATACATTAAGTAATTTATGGGTAACAGGTTGGGAATATAAAATCAAGAAGAATCATCGTATAATTGTAGAAGGTCCTTATAAGTACTTTACTCACCCTATCTATGTCGGTATATTTTTAATGTGTGTTGGCTTAGAATTATATTTAGCCAATATCGGTTTATTTATAAGCTTACTCATTATTACGCCGCTATTTTATATTCAAGCAAAAAAAGAAGAAAAAATACTATTTGAGCATTTTGGAGAGGAATATATAAGGTTTAAAAATTCTCGATTAATACTATGACTAAAGCTTTAAAAATAATAATAGTTGGGGGTGGCGTTGCAGGTTTGTCTGTTGCTAATGCGCTTGCCTCAAAAGGATACAAGGCGATAGTATTAGAAAAAGCTAAGCAGAGTGGTGAAGTCGATAGAGGCGATGTATTGCATCATTCAAGCATGGAATTGATAAAAAAATGGGGACTTACTGATGAATTTCTCAAATATAATCCTAAAGTATTTCATGATTTTAAAATATTAAATAATGATGGTAAATTGATTTTTGACTTTAATTTAAAAAAACTAACGCAGCCTACATTTTTTACAGTTTTAAGACATAAGGAAATAGAAATATTTCTTGAATCCTCTGCACTAAAAACTGGCCTAATTGAAATTAAAAGAAGCGAAACTTGCAAAGAATTAATTGTTGAAAATGATATAGTATTAGGTGTGAAAACCCAACATTATGCCTATTATGCAGATTTAACTATAATTGCTAATGGTGCAAAATCAAAATTCGTAAATCAATATTTTAAATCAACTTCCTTCTTTGAATACTCATTGAGCTTTTATAATGGTTGTTATAAATTAGTGTCGGAATATGATAATTGTGGATATTATGTTTTAGGAAATAAAGGAAATATGATACTAGTTGCGTTGCCTAATAATGAAATGCGGATTGGTATTCAATTTAAAAAAAGGCAAGGTATATCTAAGCTAGATCTATTTAAAATTATTAAGAATAGATTAACCAATTTTCCTATCGAAAAACTGGAATTTTTAGATGGACATATTTATTCAATAACAAACTCAATTTGCCCAGAGTGGTGGATTAATGGAGCTGTTCTAGTCGGTGATGCAGCGCATACTGTTCATCCAGCAGGAGGTCAAGGAATGAACTTAGCATTCAGTGATGCAGATACTTTTGTAACTATATTGGACAAATATTATGAAACAGAAGGATTAGACAGGATTTGTGATAGATATAGTAAGCTAAGAAAGAAAGAAGTTGAAAAAGTATTAAAAAAAACGCATATTTTAGGGACTCTAGGAGAAATTCAGCATCCTATATATTGTTTAATAAGGGAAAAACTCTTGGAATTGTGTAATAATTTTTTGTTCCTCAAACAAATAATTTTTAAAAGAATAGTAAATGTAGAATGAAAAAAAGCAACACAGCAGAATATATCTCGACTTTCGATAGCTTTGGATACTGGGAAATTTCACAAGTTGGGGGCAAAGCATATTCTTTGTCTAATTTATTTAAAGGAGGTTTTAATGTTCCCAAAACAATATGCATTAATACGAGTGCTTATCAGGCCTATATAAACAAGGATATTTCCATTCAAATTCTTACCAATCAACTTTTCGAAGGTAAATTACAAAATGAAGAAAAAGGAAGACAATTAAAAGATAAGTTTTTAGCAATAAATTTTGAACATGACTTTGTTAATGACATACTTAATGAAGTAGAACGAATCGGGAATATAGATACTGATTACTTTGCTGTACGTTCTTCTGCAACTACAGAAGATTTAATTGAAACAAGTTTTGCTGGTCAGCATGACACTTTTTTATATATTCAAGGAAAAAATAATTTAATTGCAGCTATAAAAAAATGTTGGCTTTCTCTTTGGTCTGTTCGAGCGATAATTTACAGAAAGCAAAAAGGCATAAAGCAAAATGTTGCACAAATGGCTGTAGCTATTCAGAAAATGGTGATCGCTGATAAATCGGGTGTTACATTTAGTATTAACCCAATCAATGGAAATACCAATCAAGTTATAATAAATGTTGTAAATGGGGAAGGTGATAAATTAGTATCAGGATTAACAACACCATTCGAATTCATAATCAATAAAACATCAAATAACTTAATTAATTCAAGAAATTATTCTACTCAAAATGATAATTTAAGTACCAATGAAATATACTACTTGACAGAAATTACAAAAAATATTGAAGCCTATTTTGGCACTCCACAAGATATTGAATGGTCAATTGCAAATAACCAATTATTTATTTTACAATCACGTCCAATCACGGCCTATCAAATGAAATTAAGTTTAGATACCGTTAAAGGCAGTTGGACAAGAATAGGATTTGATGATTGGTTGAGAAAGCCAATGTCTCCACTATTTGAATCATTGGTAATTCCTGTATTAAATAATGTAGCAGATGACTTCATTGTTAGCAAAATAGAATTGCAACGTAATAGACCTACTTGGACATCTATTGAAGGCTTTTTTTATACAAAAATAGGTTTTAAGTTTACCTTTAAATCATTTCTTATTCCATATTTATTTATTAAATTAATAAAAAATATACATATGGAGTGGAGTAACGAATTTGTTTCAAAACACAAGAGTAATATTGTTAAATTAGTAAATAAAGAAACAAATACGATTTCTGAAACAAAAGAACATTTGCAAGATGTAATAAATGCTAATGCGGCTGCATGGTCATATATCATTCTCACAGGGATCTGTGCAAAGTTAAGTGAAAAAATATTTAGTCTATTGTTCAAACTTTGTGTGCCTTCTAAATATACTTTTACTTATACAGAAGTATTATCTGGATATTTTAACAAATCAATTGAGGCAGATGAAGCGATATGGCAACTTGCATTAAAGGCGAAAAAGAACAAGAAATTGCTTGATTTCATACTGGTGAATGAAAGTAGTTTTGATGAGATTAATCAATACGATATAGCATGGCTAAAGGAACTTGAAATTTGGATTAAAAAATATGGGCATCGTTTATTTGAGTTGGACTTCATTTTTCCTTCTATACAGGATGAACCTGATATGGCATTGGATATTGTAAGAAATTACTTAAAAACTGATGGTACTCGATCTCCGAATACCTTATATTATAAGAATTATGAAAATTCAAAAAGCATAAGAAATATTTTCTTAAATCAAGTTTGTAAAGACATAATCTTTGGGAAATTACTATCAAATGTTTTTAAACTTGCAGAAAAATACGCTATGATAAGAGAAAATCGCGCCTTTTACTTGCATTACGGATGGTACCTTATGAGAAAAGATGTAATCAAAATTGCACAGGCAGCGAAAGATAAAAATATATTTGCTGATGTAAATGACATATTCTTTATTTCCAGAATACAATTTGAGCAAATTATACAATTAATTGAAACTGATAATTTCAATACGGAACAAGATTTTACTGTAATGGGTGAAATAATTAAAACAAATAAAATTATCTATGCAAAAAGATCTAAAATTACATCTATCCCTGTAACATTAAGCTCTAATTGTATAATTCACGGGTTGTTGAAATTTTTTACACTTGAAAGAAAATCAAAAAACCTCAATATATTTTTTGGATATTCGGGTAGTAGTGGAATTGTGAGAGGAATCATATGTAAAATTGAAGATAATTATGATTTTTATAAATTTAGACAAGATCAAATATTATTAGCAATATATACCACCCCTGCTTGGACACCATTATTTTCAATGGCAAGAGGTATTGTAACACAGCATGGTGGTTCCTTATCTCATGCTGCAATTGTAGCGAGAGAATATCAAATACCTGCGGTTTTGGGAATTAGCAATATTTTTCAAATCTTAAATGATGGTGACGAAGTGGAACTCAATGGTAATAATGGTACAATAACACTAATTCAAAAAAATGAAACTTATGAAAAATGATGTAATATTAAGTCAGTCTATGCAAGACAATGATTTCCTTAATAATAATATGAAGGAAGTGGTTTTAAAAAGTGGTGCTGTAATAAAATTATTTGCTACTCAAAATGTTGATAAACAAGCTATACTTTTTATTCCCATGATTAAAGAAGTAGATTTAGTATATGTTCCATTAATAAAACACTTTCAAGATGATTATCGCACTATTCTATATGAGCCTAACTTAAGTACAGTAAAAAGAATTGGTATTGAAGACAGGGCTAAAGAAATCATCAATATTCTTGATTCCTTAAATATCTTACAATGTAATATTATTGCGTGGAGCGATACTTGTTCGACTGCTTATTACTTAGGTAAAAATTACTCAAGTAGATGTTTATCCATTACTTTTGTTGGAATTGCAGATAGCTATAATTTACCTCAACCATTTCAATTTCTTATTTCAACATTATCTAAATACCCTTTGGAAAAAGTATTCCCTTCAAGGATATCCGCTTATTTTATGAGTAAATGTTTGGGAGGTAATCATATAAGTTACAAATGGATTTATGAAAAGGCTAAAAGGATACCTAATTTTACCAAATTAGTAAAGTTTAGTGTTATCCCCCAATTAATTGATCATTCACCTGCAAAAGATGAAATGAGAGTACTAAGTAAGATAATTTGCGGCGATAAGGATTTTTTAGCAGGCCCTAAGAGTTCACATAAAATGGCAGCACTCCTACCAAACTCTTATGGAGTAGATATAATCAAAAATGCCGAGCATTTTTTTGTATACATTAATCACGAAGAAGTGGCTTTTAGCATTAAAAGGTTTTTTAATCAGATAAAAATAAATGACTAAATATTACATTTTACCCATTTTTACTTCATTTTTTTCTTTTATTGAAAACGGTAAATGCCAAGTAGAGAGTGTTACTGAGATTACAGTGCATAATAAATCTCCGAAACAGATATACGATTTTATGTTTTCTCTTACTCAAGAAAAATATCTACTTTGGCATCCCGAACATAAAGAATTTAAATTGTTAAAATCGACACCTGACACCATAGGAAGTGTTTTTTATTTCAATGAAGTTATAAATGGCTTCAAAATAGATTATAAGTGGAAAGTTGTAGCTATAGAAAAAAACAAAAAAATATTAATGAAAGCTAGAAAATATTCTGTTCGAGTATTATTTGAAATAACTTTTAAGGAAGAGGGCAATGACACGAAAGTTAGACACTATTTAAAAATTGGTAATAGTTTGACAAGTTGGATAGTTAAGAAATATTTTTTTACAGAAACTGTTATTAAAAATTTAGACAGACACGTTAAAGAAGAATTCAAAAATCTGGAATGGTTGATACTCTAGTTTCTCTCTCCATCAGCTTAATAAAGATCAGCAATATCAAAATCATTTCAGCATAATCAACCCATTTGTGTTGCATTGTTGTATTTTTGCATAACAATAATACATCATGAAAAAACGAGTAGGAATCTGGATTAGGGTCTCTACAGAAGACCAAGCCCAGGGGGATAGTCCCAAAATGCATGAACATAGAGCCAATGCGTATGCTGAAATCAAAGGTTGGACAGTTGTTGAGACATATCACCTTGAAGCAGTAAGTGGAAAACAAGTAATGAACCACTCCGAAGCCAAGAGAATGATTGAAGATATTCGGAGGGGGCATATAACCGGCCTTATCTTCTCCAAGCTTGCTAGGCTTGCCAGAAATACTCGTGAACTATTAGAATTTGCTGACCTTTTCCAACAGCATAATGCAGATCTCACATCACTTGATGAGAGTATAGATACTTCCACTCCCGTTGGTCGCTTCTTTTATACACTCATTGCTGCAATGGCTGAATGGGAACGAGCTGAAATTAGGTCGCGCGTTAAAGCCTCTGTGCCAGTTCGTGCAAAGCTTGGAAAGTCTCTTGGTGGTGAAGCTCCTTATGGTTACAAATGGGAGAATAAAGAATTTCTTCTGGATGAAAAGGAAGCGCTAGTCCGTAAGTTAATTTATGAACTCTTTGCAAAACACCAAAGAAAAAGAATAGTAGCTAATCTGCTTTCTGAACAAGGATATAGAACGAGAGGTGGTCATAAATTTACAGATACAACAGTTGACCGAATTCTTCGAGATCCAATTGCCAAAGGAATGAGACGAGTTAATTACACCGAACATACGCAAGAAAACGGTTGGCAATTAAAACCAAAAGAAGAGTGGATATTTGTCAAAGCTCCTCGAATTGTTACGGATGAACTTTGGAATACTTGCAATGATATACTTGATAAAATGTCTCAAACAAGAACTAAGGTGAGAAGAAAGAGTGTCCATCTTTTTAGCGGAATTGTTCAATGTCATTGCGGAACAAAAATGTATATGAGAATGACTTCACCAAAATATATCTGCCTTAATTGTAAAAATAAAATAGCACCAGACGATCTGGAAGAAATCTTTCAAACCCAACTCAAGAATTTCGTGTTTTCCGAGATGGAAATCCAAAAGCATTTGAATCAGGAAAAAGTAATGCTTAAAGACAAGGAGGAACTTCTAATTGTACGAACAAAAGAATTACAAAACCTCAAGCTTAAAATTACCAATATTATAGAGCTATATCATGAAGGTGAACTGACAAAGGAGACCTTTAGAGCCAATTATGCGCCTGTCGAAGAAAAGCAGAACCAGGTTGAACAGTCCATCATGGAACTGCAAGGTCAAATAGATGCCCTTCGAATGCAATCCTTGGATAATAGCCAGATTCTTTACGATGCTCGAAACCTTCATTCCCAATGGAATACCTTTTCCCAAGAGGAAAAGAAGAGCATTATTGAATTGATAACGGAGTCCATTATCGTAGGAAAGGAGGATATAGCGATCAACCTTTCCTACATACCCACTTTAGTTCCAGATGCCCCAGTACCAGGGCCATCTGAACGCAATAACACTACCAAATATGGTGATGATTCTAAAACACTACAACTATGCAACGAACGGGGAAAGGGTGAAATAATTGTAGGGTGAAATATTTGTAGATTGAAATAATTATAGAAGAGTATGATGATCGAATTCGAATTTAAGATGAAACCAGTTTGACATCATAATCATCATTCAATAAAAAAGAGCAATTATCCTAAGATAACTGCTCTTCGTTCAGGTAAATGAGTTACTCTTAATTATTGCTTTTTATTGGCTTTGTTGTCATTTGGTTTGAATTCTACATCAGCTGTCGGATCGAGTTTTTCCCATTTCACGGAAATCCGTTTTGCTCCTTTGCGGCAAATATTGGTAGGTTTGTTCATTGCTTTTGCATCAGCACAAACTTTGACAACTCCTGCTTTATCAGATACTTTTTCTCCCGGTACGGATACGGTATAATTCACACATCCTTTGCGAACATACAGATCGACGCAGTCTGCATCTTTGGTGTATTCACCTTTTAAATTGGAAGTAGCCGGTTTTGCAGATTCGCCTTTGATTCCTTTCTGTTCAGAACCCGGTCTGACTACATCCGCCTGTCCAAATACCTGGCCTGCATTCAATAAGAGCATGCCAAAGAAAAAATAGCTGATAGCTTTGAATAAATTTGATTTCATGTTTTTAAATTTTTTAAAATGAGTAAATATTTCCAGCTTTCGTTGAATCCTACAAACTTAAGAATAAGTTCAGGATTCCATTTTAATTAATACGACAATATATAACAGATTTGGGAAATGGTTATCAGTCAAAGCAGACTGGTATAAAATTAATTGACCAGTACTAATAAATTAAGATCGATAATTCGCAATTGTAATACAGTTGTATTTTTTTCCTAACTCCTAAATCCTAACTCCTAACTCCTAACTCCTAACTCCTAACTCCTAGTTCCTAGTTCCTAGTTCCTAGTTCCTAGTTCCTAGCTCCTAGTTCCTAGCTCCTAGCTCATAGTTCCTAACTCCTAACTCCTAACTCTTAACTCCTAACTGCTAACTGTTAACTGTTCCCTCCTCCCTCAATCCTCCAAATATCCAAATTTGCCATGCCTGAAATCTTCAAATGCCTGGCGGATCTCTTGTTCGGTATTCATCAGGAATGGACCATAGGCGGCGATGGGTTCATGTAAAGGTTGTCCGGCCATAAGCAGGATGGTGGATCCGTTGGTCGATTCGAATTTAAGTTTGTTGCCGTCATCCTTAAAAATGACCAGATGGTCCTGTGGGATGGTATTGTTATTTTGATCGTTAGCTGAACCTTCAATCATCAGTGCAGAAGCAGAAAAATCGGTGGGTAACTCGGTTTCAAACAGGCCGCCCGGTTCGAGTTTAATGATATAGAGTTCAATTGGGGAAAACGTATGTGCCGGACCTTTGACGCCCTGATATTCGCCGGCGATGATTTCTACTTTACCATGATGAATTGGAACGATCCCTTTTTTTGCTGCCGTGATTTCCTGGTATTGAGGTGCAGTCATTTTAAATTTCGCAGGAAGGTTGATCCAAAGTTGCACCATTTGAAACAGTCCGCCTTTTTTGCTGAATTCCTCTTCGTGATATTCTTTATGCAACACACCGGACCCGGCGGTCATCCATTGAATATCGCCTTCACCGATGATACCATGATTACCTGCGCTGTCGTGATGAGCAATTTTTCCTTTGAATGCGATGGTTACCGTTTCAAATCCGCGATGCGGATGCACGCCGACACCTCGTGGATGATCTGAAGGCGTGAATTCAAATTTCGAACCGTAATCCAACAGAAAAAAAGGACTTAAACGCTGTAAGGTTTCATCGGTATCCAATGGTAAAAAATGATGAACTCTGAAGCCGTCTCCAACCATGTGTGGTGCGGGAGGCGAAATTATTTTTTCTATAGTTCTGAAGTTGTTCATAGGAAGTAAACAATTCAGGATGAATAGGGTTTTGGGGAAAATGAGGTGGTGGCGGCTTGGAATTAGTTGAGCGTTTATAGCATATAGTCTATAGTCTGTAGGGAAGAAGTCTATAGCTAATTCGAAATTAATAAATTAGTTTTCCATATGTTTATTTTGATAATAATATTTCAATTTTAAATTAGATCATGCTAGACGTAGGCTTTGCCTACGTCTGTGTGTCAGAAAAAATCTGTTTTTCAATATTTATTTCGTGGAAAAACAATTCAGTTTGTTATCAACACAAATTGTTATCATTAGAAAGAAATAAAGTTGCAAAAATGAAATGGATTGGTCGTAATGTAATTTGGCAAACGGAGTTTGCCGTACGCAGCGACGTAGGCGCAGCCTACGCCGAGCTATATAAATTTCAATTAAATAAAAATTCAAATCTAAATCAGATCATGATAGGCGTAGGCTGTGCCTGCGTCTGTGTGTCAGAAAAAATCCGTTTTGCATAATTATCTTATACAGATGTGGCGTTTTATAACTACTCACTCCTAACTCCTAACTCCTCACTCCTCACTCCTATCTCAGAACTTCCAATTACCTATCTTATCAATGTAATCTCACCGCTCATTTTCTTCACTCCATTATTTACATCGCTTAATTCAAGATAAAAGACATAAACACCAGGCAGGCATTTCTCGTTTTTAAACGTGCCATTCCAACTTGCTTTTGAACTTGATGAATAGACTAATGCTCCCCAGCGATCGAAAATTTTACATTGTATGAAATGAAATTCTGATCCGATATAAGGTTCCCAGAAATCATTGATGTTGTCACCATTTGGTGAAAAGACATTTGGGAAATACAGACTTTCGTTTCGTTTCACAACAATTTGGAGTGTCCTTGTGATCACACAGCCATTTTGATCTTCAAATTGAATTTCGTATATAAGATCATTCTTAGCTATGATGCGCAGGCCATCTGTACCTTCCAGAGTGATATCCTGATTCGGATTGAATGAAACCAATTGAATGCTACCATTGAGGACAATGTATTTTATAATTACTGAGCTACCGGCCTCTAATTCTATTTTATCAGTGATGCTGACATTAAATGCAGAAGCCGGAAAAATATGTAAGGTGTCAGATTTGCTACATCCTTCTCCATCGATTATCTCTGAAATATAAGTTCCCGGACTTAAATTATCAAACTCACCATTCTTACTTTCCAAGCCATTCAAAAAATACCGTATAGGAGATACTCCCCCGGAAGTCGTTTTCATGATAATTCTTCCTTTGTCATCATTGCATAGCGGATTATACGGCTCCAGTTTGTAGTGGATCTCGGGTGCTTCATGTATAGTAATTGCTATGGTATTTGAACAATCGTTTTGATCTGTTACCGTAAGTATATAGCTTCCGGTTTTAGCTTGAATGCTTTTTGAAGTTTGGTTTGTACTCCAAAGATAGGATTTGTAATTACTATCGGTGCTGATTGTAGTAATGGCGTCTTTGCAAATTATGGTATCTGCAATTAAACCAGGAGCCGGTACAGGAATACCAAACACATGAAATTTTAGGAAGGTATCACATCCGAAAGGTGAGATCAATGTATCAGTAAACAAGTCGCCTGGTGAATAAAATTTATTTTTATAGCTAAGCTTTGTGTTTGAGCAAATATAAACATCTTTGACAATTTCATTTATAGGGTTAAAGCTGACCCTGATGCTATCTCTATAGGAACAATTATTGGAATTTGTTAATTCCAGCCAATAGAGTCCGGGATTTTTTATAATATTAGAAGCTGACTTCGAACCGTCATTCCATAAGAAATCAAGTCCTGTTGGATTAAAAGATAGTAATAAACTATCACCAAAACACAAGGCGGTATCGTTTGGAAAATGAATTTGAGGTGGATCAAATAGATTTATTTTTATCTCTGCCGTGTCAAATCCACAAATCGTATCTCCTACTACATAGATGTAATTAGAATCTGTATCGAATTTCGGATCAAATATTCCTTTCAGATTCAGAGCCGGCGACCATGTTCCTCCTGAAGTATAACAAGCACCTAATAAATTGGATAGAGGAAAGGGTGGTTCAGATTTGCATAGTTTTATTTGTGCGTCATTTCCGGCAAAATAAAAAGGTCCTGTTATGTGTAAAGTACAATAAGCCGTATCGGTTATTCCATTTTTATATGCGATAAATTGAATAAACCGGTCTCCTTCTGTAATCATGCAAGATGTATTTTGGTACCGTAAAGACTTTAATACTATTTTAAAACTATCATTTGTTGCTCCGCTTGAAGGGGTTAGCGTAAGATAGGAATTAGATTGATAAACTGATATAGCATTTGTATTTTGATAAGTGATCACTTCTTGCTTTCCATCCAGTGGATTTAGAATGCTTATAGTAATAGAATCCATCAATCCGTAATCCGAAAAAACATCCGGATCAATATCTGAAAGTAATGTAATTCGATTCTTACAGGAGTAGGTATTAATGAATCCATTTTTCATATCTCCCGAACTGTTGTTTATGTCGAGATCTAAAAATACGTCGCAGTCTTTTGGGTTATAGGGCCAGGGGGAGGAGCCTAAATATGTATTATTATAAAATCCTGGTAAAACTAAGTTGCAAATAAAGGTTAAATCACCTGATTTCAAATCAACTTCGTAAAACTCAGAATTTGTTGCAACGACTAATATATTGTTTCCACAACTTTGATGGATTGGAAATATACCTTTTAAAATGAAGTTTGGGGGTACACGACTTACTATTCTAGATAGCATAGGATTTAATGTGTCAAACTCGATAATTAGGCCTTGGTTTTTATTGCTAACTAATGAACCAAGTGAATAGACCTTGCCATCAAGAAATGTTGACCAACTAACAGAATAAAATGAAAGATCAATTGGACCTTTATATTCATATAAAAGACCCGGTGGATTAGTTTTAACAATTCCAGATTCACCTATAATCCAAATATTACCATATTTATCACTTTCTTGTCCCAGATTTAGAAATAAATTTTGAGATGGAAGAATTGTACCTCCCCACTTACCTCTGTTGCATTGATTCATATTATACCAACCCAAAATTCCAACCCATTCCATGAGAACCCATTCATCAGTTATAGGACGGATAGAAAAATCAATATAAGGTTGGTCATTGCAAATTTGTTTATAAGTACATGTAATAAGTTCCATTTCAAAGATATCCGATTGATGTGCAATTGAATCGTTGACACTGAAATACAAGATCTGAGATTTTAATGGGAGCAAGCCAACTCCTGTGAACAATAAAATCAGAAATATTTTATTATTCATTTTGACTTAATAAATCGAAGAATTTTGTCCAAATTTTCATCTTTATATCTTATAATATACATTCCGGGCAATAGTGTTGAAACATCCAAATTAGTGGAACTTAATTTTTGATTCTGAATTAGCTTTCCATTCGAATTATATAAAAATATTTCATTAAAATTTAAGTTTATTCTTGGAAGGCACAAAATATTTTCGGCAGGATTAGGATATATAAAAATTTCACTAGATGGTTCTAAGTTGACATTCCAGGTATAGTAATTTTTATATTTATCTATCAAAATGTTATGAACTTTTAAATCACCAGTATAAATAGACCAATTTAATGCACTTTCTTGAACGTTTTCTTTAAGTTCAATATGAATCATAAAATGTAGCAAGTCAATTCTTTGAAATTCTGTAAAAATCAACTTTACTATATTGTTTTCTCTATCAATATTCCAAGAAAAACCATTAGAATTTGTGTTTTGAAGATATATGCTTTTAATAAAATCTACGGAAATATCAGGTTTTAATGCCATTGACCAAAGATTTACTGGTACGGGATGATCAAATGAAATTAAAATTGAATTGTTTCCTTCATTGGATAGTTTTAATGATTTAGAATAGATTACTGAGCGGTTGTAAATATCAGGTGTTTTTCTTAAGCCACAAGTTGTACAAGTGTGGTTGACATCACCAGTTGGAAAGCCATACCAATCTTCAATGGTCGGATCATTATTTATTGTAATATTTGAACAGTTATCAACCACAGGAACATAATAGTCACATGTACTTGGAGAAAAATTATCGAATTGTGAATTGCTTACATATTTCCATTTTAGAGGAATTCCGAAAGGAGGGTCATCTATCAAATACAAATTTAGATGCGCTAAGTCTTCAGTATTTATTAAACCATTATTATCTGCATCTGCAGAAAAAAATTGCCATTCATATTCAAAGCATTCGTAATTTAGAATATGATCTCTTATAACATCAATGTCAAACTCATCGATACCACAGTAGTCATCATTGGGTCCCGTCACACATATTTTATAGGTGCAATCTTCCCAGAGTTCATTGCATTCATAATAACCATACCCGTCAGTTGGAACGTCTTCACAGCTATTCCAATATGGACTATTAATCATTGAGACATTTATGTTTCGATCTGGAAGACCATGGTCAGTGCTGCTGCCTCCTGAACAACTAAATTCACCTGGTGCTATAACATTACCATTAAGTTCGAATGGATCAACATCAATAGTTATATCAGCCGCTTCTGAGTAATTAGAGCATGAATTAAAGCAACCATATGCTAATCTTGTAAAGTATGTTTCAGCAGTGGCTGAAGTTCCTGATAATAATGTGTATATAATTCTGATTAAATGATCATCATCTGTAATGCTATAAACGTCTTCACATACAGGTCCTAATTTAAATGTAACTTCATAATCAGAAAGAACAGAAATGTCCTTAATATAGGTTTTAAGCGCTGTAGGCGTGCCGAGAATTTTAACGTTATTTGAAAAAACAACATTCATTCTTCCCCATCCATCAAAGGTGGAGACGCCATTTAAATTAATTGCAGCTTCAATTTGTCTAAACCCGCAATTTGTTGCATTGGTTTGATCACTAGTCATATATCCATTATAACTCGATGGACACTGGCATGTCGATATTCCAGGCAAAGCAGCAATAAAAAGTAATAATATAGTATAACTAAGTAGTGCTTTAAAATAAGTAATTACTACTTGCGCAATCGTGTTGCGAGATAAAATTGATTTTTTCATTTGATTTTTATTTGAGTGAATCAATAACTCAAAGTTGCTGCTCAAATGTTTTGTAAAATACCATTTCACTCCAACGTAATATTTTTTCACTTTAATTGATAAATAATTCACTCAAACCTTATTTTTTAATATCAGGATAAAAGCCAATCCGTTTCAAAAACTCTTTTTTGTAAAATCTTCCCAGTGGCACTCTTTCGTTATTTGACATTAATATGGTTTCATCTGCAATTTCATACATCTGAATCTTATCCGTGTTAATAAAGTAAGAGCGATGTACTTTTTCCAATCGGCATTGCTCAATTAAATTTTTAAAATGTCCTAAATGATAAGAGCTAGTCAAAATATCTTTATTTTCTATAAAGAATCTGGTGCTTTGTTTATGTCCGGCAATAATGATTATTTCATTTGAATTAAACAGGATCAATTTCCCTTCTAAACTAAGTGTTATTTTTTCATTTAGCTTATTCTCGATCAGTCTCATATGAAAAATAAATCAGAATGAAGATAAGAAAAGTTGTTCTGCCAGATGGAAAAATGCGGCTCTTCTATTATTCGCAATAAGACCAGAGAATCTGTTACGAAATAATTCGTATACGGGGGGGGGGAGGTAAATAATTGCCAATAATGATAAACTTTCTCATCTGTTTAAATTTGAGATGATAATCAATTGAAAAAATCAATTTGATCCGAATATCCTCAAAAATGGAGCACTAAAAGTAAGTATATGCTAAATTGGATGCAAAATAAAAAAGTGATTGTTTATTTCCAAAGTTTAAAAACGAGATTTCTCAAAAAAGGGAAAAATCCCTACGAACTATTAAGGCAAATGATGCAAGAATATTTTATGGATTTCAGATAGGTGTCTGATTATTTTCCAATTTTATTTGTCCGGAAAGCAGGTCACCTTTTTTTAATTTGAAACTAGAGCTTGTCTTATAAATTAGCATATCAATTTTTTTGATACATCTTGCTAATGGATGCGTATCTTAACTTTTGCCGCATCAGGTCCCATATTCACTCCTCTTCCCCGTTTTTCCTATTTTTGCAGCCTCATGAAATTCAATAGACTGTTTTTACTTGTTACAATTGTTATTGTAACCATTTTGATCATTGATCAATCTATAAAAATCTGGATCAAAACTCATATGGAGCAAGGTCAGGAGTTTCTGATGTTTGGGCTCTCCTGGGCTTGTATACATTTTGTTGAAAATGAAGGCATGGCCTTCGGCCTCAGCCTGGGTCTATAGCTAATTCGAAATTAATGAATTAGTTTTCAATATGTTTATTTTAATAATAATATTTCAATTCTAAATTAGATCATGCTAGGCGTAGGCTGTGCCTGCGTCTGTGTGTCAGAAAAAATCTGTTTTGCAAAGAGTTGATGCTTGGACTATTTATTTTTATTTGCAAACAATATAAATTATTAGTATAGGAAGGAATGAAAATTATAAAAATGAAATGGATAGGTCGTAATGTAATTGGGCAAACGGAGTTTGCCGTACGCAGCGACGTAGGCGCAACCTATGCCGAGTAATGAAATTGCAATTAATAAAAAATCAATTCTAAATTAAAGCAAGCTAGGCGTAGGCTGTGCCTACGTCTGTGTGTCAGAAAAAATCCGTTTTGAAAAGATTTATTGCTTTGAGAAATAATTAAGCTTGCCATCAAAATAAAACGCTAGCATTTAAAAGAAATAAAATTGAAAAAATGATATGGATAGGTCGTAATGTGAATTGGCATACGGAGTTTGCCGTACGCAGCGACGTAGGCGCAACCTACGCCGAGCTAATCATTCATAGGATTGAATCAATACTTCCGTTGGAATGTTCAATCGTTCGTGTAACAAACGAATCATTTCGAGGGTCAACTTTCTTTTCTTATTTAAAATTTCACTTGCACGGCTTTTAAGTCCGATAATATTTGCCAGATCCGTTTGATTGTATCCGAGTTGCTCCATTCTGAATTTAATAGCTTCAATTGGATCCGGGAACCCGATTGGAAAATGTTCATCTTCATATTTCTCAATTAAAATTCCCAGTATTTCCAATTCATCGCCATTAGGTGAACCTTTTTTTGAATCAAAAATGATTTCAAGTCTATCTAAAGCGTTTTGATAATCCTTTTTATTTTTAATTGGTTTGATTATCATAAATTCTAAATTTTAGTAGCATCAATTTTATCATATTCGCTATGCGTTCCGATAAATCGAATCCAAATCATATGGTAGTCGTAATTTATTTTTACAATTAGCCTGTATTTATTTCCTTTAATATTAAACACCACGCGATTATCCATTAAGAAACTTGCAGTTGGATAGTCTGTTTTTAGCTCTTTTGGGCTATTCCATACTGCATTACTAGTTTCTTGAAACCATGATTTCAATGATTGTTGGCAATCAGAATGTTTGATCCAAAACTCAAGCAAGATTTTCTTTGAAATTACGCTCAAATAATTTTCTTTCAACAAAGATGCAAAATGTTCCCAATATGGGATCCACTTGTAATAGGAGCAACTTTTAATTATACTAATTGAATATTTCACTTCTGCTCTCCTTAGTCCCATCTCACCTTCTTCCCTTCTCCCTATCTCCCCATTACTCCGCTTCCCCGTTTTTCCTATTTTTGCAGCCTCATGCAATTCAATAGACTGTTTTTACTTGCTACAATTGTTATTGTAGCCATTTTGATCATTGATCAATCTTCAAAAATCTGGATCAAAACTCATATGGAGCAAGGTCAGGAGTTCCTGATGTTTGGGCTCTCCTGGGCTCGTATACATTTTGTTGAAAATGAGGGCATGGCCTTCGGCCTCAGCCTGGGTGGTGCCTATGGTAAGCTCATCCTGAGCGTATTCCGGATTATTGCCGTTGGATTTTTATTTTTCCTCTTATACAAAATGATCAAAGGAGGTGAAAACAAAGGGGTCATCATCGCTTTTTCCATGATTCTGGCCGGAGCGCTTGGCAATATCATCGATTCGGCTTTCTACGGGATGATCTTTTCTTCCTCACCTTACCACGGTGGACTGGCCAAACTTTTTCCGGAGGAAGGCGGCTATGCTCCATTCCTGATGGGCAAGGTCGTCGATATGCTTTATTTCCCCTTCTTCAAAACGGATTTACCCAACTGGGTTCCATTCTGGGGAGGACAGGACTTTGAGTTTTTCAGACCGGTATTCAACATCGCGGATTCCTCTATTTTTTGCGGAATCTGCCTGTTTTTCATTTTTTATAAAAAGATGGATAAAAAGGTTGAAGGTGTTTAGACTATTAGGCTATTAGTTTGACTGATGGAATTGAGATTATTATGAATTTTTCCAACAAGAAGCCAGAGTAAATTCGGTTTGAGTTCATTCTATTGTTAGAATATTAATTCAAGGTGCAATCGAAAACATACCGGACATTCGAAGGATGAAATATTCTGAATTGATAGGTTGTAGCATCTACTGACAAGCAGATTTGACCATACTTAAGGACTTAGTCACAATTTTCTGTATGAAAAGCATCTATTCAGTGCCTTCTCTGAAAAGCGAGTTTTTTATATACTTCACATTTATTTCGTTTTCAATGCATATTACACATTGAAAATCAAATAATTACAATTCTTAAAATCCTATAGGCAAATGCCATATAGTCAAAACCCATCAGCCTGACAGACTAAAAAGCTAAACTGCTTATTAATCCTCAGCTTCTTCCCAAAAAATTATTAACTGCCCGTTCAGCCTTGGCTAAGCAATCATAATTAATGGTGCAATGCACAAATTTTCCAGCTTTTTCAGTTGAAATAACCCCGGTAAGTCGGAGTATACTGAGATGTTGTGATGTAACGGATTGTTCGATTTTGAGGCTGCTGTAAATTTTGTTGACGTTTACAGAGCCATTCCTGTCAATAAATTCCAGAATCTTAAGTCGTAGTGGATGGGCCAGAGCCCTCATAAGTTCACAGGAATAATCGAGTTGGACAGGATTAAATGTTACCTTAATCTTCTTCATCGAGAGTATCTTATTTTGATTTTCGTAGTTGACCTTAACGCAACAAAGATGAGAAGATTTATTAGAAATTCAAATAAATATTATATTTTTTTTTTATTTATTAAGGTATTGTAAATCAGTTAAGTAAGATTGCAGTGTGTACTATTGCCTGATCAAGATGCGAATGATTGGGAACTTATCCCGCCAGATCCTCCACCAATTTGGAGATCTGGTTTAGTCTGTCCCGGTCGAGAGAGTAGTAAATAAATTTGCCCTGTCTCTCGGTTGCGACAACTCCCGCTCTCCTCAGGATGGCCAGATGCTGAGAAGCAACTGACTGTTCCAAACGAAGTTTAATGTAGATGTCTGTAACCGTCATGGTGTCGTTTTCTTCGAGCAGATCAATCACCCTTTGGCGAAGTTTGTGGTTGACAGCACGAAGCACCAGAACAGCCCTTCTCAGATCAGAATAATCTAATTGAACTTCTTTTGGTCCTTTTTTGAGAGTAATCGTTTCGTTCTTTTTATTCCTCATGTCACAGTTTTTAGTTGTTTCGCAAATACGGAAGAAGGAGAAGCGAAAACTGTGCCGAAATTCTCAGGGACTCTCAAATATTTTTTGGTTCTCATTAATATTAGCTCAAGTTATATATATCAAATGCCGGAAGCAGCCTAAAGTTCAACGAGTTATGAGTTTTTCTTTAGGCGTCGTGATGTTCGGAAGTTTTAGGTAAAATGGCTGCGCAAGGCTGCAATCGGTAAATTGAGAGCTGTTATAGAGCTCGATTCCAAGGGGTATCATATTGGAAGCAAGCATTTCAATTTCTACCTGAACCGGCTCCCAGTTTTGAATAAAAAGGTTCCATTTTGCAGCACCGGATCCGGCGATGATTGTCTTCTTCGAATCCAATTTCAACCGCTCTGATAATTCATTATTCAATAAGACGGATTCTATGGATATGACCGGACGCAGATCATGGTCATATACCGCCAGATAAACTTCATCTCTTCTTGCATCGACCATCGCCAGACAATAATCGTAATCCGGATGTTTCTGTCTTGCGGCTCTAGCAATCGTCTTCAAGCCCGGAACCAGAATTAAGGGTTTGTCCAGTGCATATGACAGTCCTTTGGCGGCAACTACGCCGATTCGCAGCGAAGTATATGAACCCGGACCTTCATTGACCACAATGCCATCCAGTTGATTCAACTGCATTTGACAACCAGCCAGTACTTCCCGGATGAGATTATTTAAAACTCGGGTATGTTCGCCTGAATAATCTTCAGCATGAGCCAGGCAGGTGCTTCCTTCTGAAATAGCGACGCTGCAGGTTTTGGCGGATGTTTCAATATGTAATAAATACGGTCCCACTTATGGCTTGGCTAATAATTTTTGGTACCGGTCTTTGGATTGCAATATTTTAACCGCTTCCGCAATAACCGGATCATGAGACATGCGTTTTTGCAAAATGCCTTCCTGGTAAAAGCTACGGCTGACGATTTCCTCTTCTATAATATTGGAAATGAGCTCGCGGTACTTATTGAGCTCCAACCATTGTTTTTGCTCCAATTCATTCCGGATAGATGACAATTCTGCCGTAAGGTTTTGATCTTTTATTTTTGCATTGATGGACTGCATTTCATCCAGTTTTACTTCCAGGGGGCTGTGGTCGTCAAATTTTTTCTTTTTTAAGTAATCGATAAACTGATCGTAACCCGCAAATTGAAAGGATTTCGGATCTACAGGAGCCGGATGATTCAGACAATAATCCGTGCAATAATTGAAAATAAGATCCTGATCAATGATTTTTTGGACAATATCCGGATAGTCGGCATCCGGTAGCTCAACATCCGGTTTAATACCACCACCATCATAGACGGTTCGGCCATTTCGGGTTTTAAACGGTACTCTCAGCGAATCCGGCAAATGGACCGGCTCCCCGTTTTCGTATTTGACACTTTGAATACAGCGGCCTGAAGGAATATAATATTTAGCTATAGTCAGTTTGACTTTGGCATTGTAGCCCACATCCCTGGTATTTTGTACCAATCCCTTCCCATAGGAAATCTGCCCCAGAATAACTCCGCGGTCCAGATCCTGAATAGTGCCGCTTACGATCTCTGATGCCGATGCAGACTTCTTATTGATGAGCACTACCAAGGGCATTTCAGAGCTGAATGGAACATTGTTCGTCTTGTATTGCTGGTCTCTTTCTTTGATCTTGCTTCTGGTACTTGCCACGAGCTGTCCCTGTGGCAAAAACACGTTGCACACTTCTACCGCCTCGCCCAATAAACCGCCACCATTGTCACGCAGATCGAGAATAACGCTATTCATCCCTGCATGTTCTGCTTTCAGCTTTTTTACCGCTTCGCGAATGTTCTTGCCTGCATTTTCAGTAAACGTTGTCAAAACCACATAACCCGTCATGGAATCAACCATACCAGAATAGGGGACATTGGGTATATTGACTTCGTCACGGACTAATTTGATGGTCAATTTTTGCTTTTCGCCCGGTCTGGATACGGTCATATCGATCTCACTTTTTGGCATTCCCCGCACGATCTGAAACAGATCTTCACTTTCTTTTCCTTTACCATCCTGACCGTTGACAGCAACAATCTGGTCACCCACTTTAAGACCTGCTTTAAAAGCGGGATAATCTTTATACACTTCGGTGATGGTCACGTAATCGCCAATTTTTTTGGCACGCACCCCGATGCCATTGTATTTACCCTCCAGCGCAATCCGCCAGTTTTCAATTTGTACTTCGGAAATATAGTTGGTAAACGGATCCAATTGATGCAACATGGCATCAATACCCGTTTTCATGAGCTGCGCGGGATTGGTTTCATCCACATAATTGGCATTGATTTCTTTGTAGACATTGGCAAAAATTTCAATGTTTTTGGCTATTTCAAAGGTTTTATTGTAATTCAATGCAGCGACACAAAACACAAAACATGCGGAAAGACTTATAATGAGGTATTTGCGAGACATAGTCCGGATTTAAATTAAAAAGCAAAGGTAGTAACGTCTTTTTGATAATCGGGAGTATATCGCCACCCGGTTGGACTGCATTTGGCTCAGATTCTTTATAAAAGGAGAGCACTATTTGTTACTCTGGCCGGGTCCACTGATGATTCAATCAAAGTCCGATTTTGGCATTTCTTTTATCTTTGAGCATACTCAACAAGATGCACTTCCAATTATCCATTATCCGCAAACTCAAGGCCTGGTTTATACGATGCAGATTACACGTATTGGTCGAACCGTTTTCAAAATTCTTTCTGAACCTGGTTTACTTATCTAAAATTTCCAAATGGGTTCGTTCTCATCCGAAAATTGAGTTTAATGATTTTTATTCCTCCAACTGGAATTATAACAAGCGTTTTGGATTGTATGAATATCTGATGGCAAAAGAAAATCTGCAATCCGATATCTGCTATCTGGAATTCGGAGTAGCGGCCGGTCATTCGTTCAAATGGTGGGCGGAGCATAATGGAAATCCGAAATCGCAATTTCATGGATTTGATACCTTCGAAGGTTTGCCTGAAGACTGGGGTGTGTTTAAAGCAGGCGATATGAGCACCGGTTCAAAATTTCCGGATATAAAAGACGAGCGCGTGACATTTCATAAAGGCCTGTTTCAAAAAACCTTGCCCGGATTTATTCAAAAAGCGAATTGGACTCAGCGCAAGGTCATTCATATGGATGCAGATTTGTATTCCTCAACATTATATGTCTTGACTATGCTGGCCCCTTATTTAAAGAAAGACGACGTTGTGATGTTTGATGAATATACGGTGCCGCGTCATGAATTTCTCGCGTTTAAGAATTTCGTGGAAAGCTATTATCTCGAATTTGAATTAATCGCCGCTGCGAACAATTATTTCTTTTGCGCATTTAAAATGAAGTGATCATTGCGTCTTCATGGGGAGATTTTTAACCGCAAAGGCGCTAAGGAAGAACCCAAAGGACGCAAGGTATAAGTGTAGAATTTAACTTTGCGCTGTTTGCGTAAACTTCGCGTCTTTGCGTTAATGCATTTTGCTGTTGAAAGATTTTATTGCTTAATCAAAACAGTATTAAAAATTCTATCCTTTGTTTGCAGTGTTACATAGTAAGCACCCGGATGTTGCAAATAGTCACCCGGAATAGAAACCAGTACTGCTGAAAAATTCTTATGATCACTTGAATAAACAACCCGTCCCAGGGCATCGTATATCTTTACGACGAATGACTGCACATTTTCCGGAATCCTAACATTGAAATTTCCATTGGTCGGATTTGGATAGATCATCAAATGATCAGAATGTACATCCGATGTTTTTGTGGGAATTCCATTGATGCAGATAGAATACGGTTTCTCGATTGAATCATAAGCAATGGAATACGTTGGTTCATCAATAACTTTTAGAATATTTGTTCCAGAAGAATTTTCAAGTGCAGTGAATTTGATAAAGAATAGTGTGTCTTTGCTGGAAGTTGGATTTGGGTCATCATAGTAATAGATCAAATTGAATACACCTTGATTTAATAATTCTGGTGTCAAATTAATTAAATTATTGTTGGTATTTGCCGGATATAAAAATGCGCCTTCCAATTTAATTATTTTCGGGTCGAATTGAAAACTGGCCTGAAAGCCAATGAATGAATTATATTGAGTACTGGTTATCGGGATCGTATAGAAATTTCCTTTTATGAAATCTTGTTGTTCAATTTCTAAATTGAGGCAATCGGCTGGTTTTTTTCGGATCGCATTGCATTTTGGAAGGGCATCTCCGTTTACATCTCCGATTTTTACTCCGATAAAAGAATTTGTGGTATCCTTGACATATAAATAGGGCTTTGTAAGCGATGTATCTCTGCCATTAAAAAATATCCAATAGTTATCTGATTCATCCGGAAGATTCGTCAGGGTGCGTAGAATGCGTTTAATAAGATAATTTGCATCACTGGTTGTTATACTATTAGAGTTATTAACATCTGCTGCATATGAAGTTAAAACATCGGAGTTTCCTGTTCCCAGTATCATAGATCTCAAGTAAATGAGATCCAGAACATCAATGCCATTGTTTACGTGGTCATGTTTATTTGCCAAAAGGTAGTATCCTGTATCCGTATCGAAGTTGGAAATTTTATATGAATTGGAGCAGCCGGTCGGAAAAATTAGTGAACCAATAACCGGACTGGCAATTTCAATTTTCAAATCTTCAATTTCATGATGCTTTCTGTCAAAGAAAGTTCCTGAATAATATTTTGTTTGCAGTGAATCACAATTTCCATGGAATACATAATTTACATGTATGAGACAAACGGTAGTATTGCCAGCTGCATCTTGTATCCATGCTTCGTAATTTCTTTTTAGCGTATCCCGGGATCCATTTTCAAGATAATCGATACAGTTGATCAGATCTTTGGTCTTAGTTGTATCTCCATCCAGATAGACTTTTAGATTGGCATACGGGGTGCAATTGTCTTCATAAAAAATGACTATATTCTTTAAAGTGAATACATAAGTTTGCGGTAATTCAACTGGAACAGTAAACTCATGAGTAGGGCATTCGAATTTTGGTGCTTGTGCGGGTAATACTTCAAAGTTAAAGGAGTCTCTTGCAATATTTCCGCAGCCATCCATAATTTCTGATACAAATTTGTGTTTGCCGATCGGGTATTTTCCACTTGCACTTTGCGGATCATTTGGGTTTATGGCAAAGGGATTATCCTTGAATGCCGGTTTCTGGCCAAGAGAGATCTGATGTGGCGTCAATGTGCCCACATACAAATCGTAACCTCCATAAGTTCCGGCGCCATCGTTATTGATATCGATCCAATATCGGTATGACAACCAGTCTTTTGGTGTGCAGTCGTCCTGTGCAGATGCAATACTTATAAAATTTCCGAAGCCTGTGGAATCTGCTTCGGCACAATCCATTCTATACAGTAAAGAAATAGGTTTGATCGTATCCAGCACATGAATAATCTGATCATAAGTCCATTGTCCTGTTTTGGGAAAAGTAGTGGAATCATATTGACACCTATCAGTGACCGTCCAGGTCCGGATCAGTGTAAAACAATAATCCGGGTCATTGGTAATGATATCATCCGTAAAATTGACTTCGGGAATTGAACAGGAATCACGGCGCATTTTAGGTTGGATAGAATCCGGAGGTGTAGCACCACAACCATACAGAACGAGTTCTTTGCCGCAATAGGGCCAGACGATATCATCGGTAGTATCGCATGGATCAAGCGGATTAATGTAAAACGGATTGCAATCCACAATCCAGATAGTTTGTGTGGCTTTGATTAAAGTGTTATTTGGTCCGGGCGTCGAAAACGTTCTTGTGATTTTTCCCTGATGGCAGGTTCTATTGTCTTCCACGGATATCGCGATTTCATTTCTGATTGCATTTTTTAAATATCCATCGAAGCCCCAGGTGAGATCATACATTCTTTCCTTGTGAGTTGTATCAAAAACGGTATGGTAGTAATCACAGGCCCTGCTACTTGCAGGCGGACTTGGCGGATTAGGCGGTATTGGTCCCGGATAGCCGGTTTTAGTATTGGGTTCACACATCTTATGGCAAACAATGTCATACGTGTGGATTTTTTTTCTGGTACTGGAATCGATTACGACCCTGCCAAACAACAGTCCGGATGTATCGAGGAGATCATTCTCCGTGAATTGGAATCCACAACTCACTACGATGTCGGGTGGGGCAATAACTAATGGTGACTGACTTTGCAATTGTGCGCTCAGTAAAAATGATAAGAATACAGTGGCGATAGGTTTCATAAAGGCTGAATTAGATGAAATACAAAATCTGTATTAATAGAAATTCTTAATCTAAAAATTTGTATAGAAAGCCTTGTGACAGAAGTACACTTAAAGGTACTGAAATAAATTTTCCCATTTTATTATTTTTGTTGAAATCTTTCCTATGAAAAATACAGATCCCCGCATAGATATCTACATCTCAAATGCACAGGAATTTGCAAAGCCGGTGCTGACGCACCTGCGGAAAATAGTGCATACAGCTTGTCCGGATTGCCAGGAAACTATGAAATGGAGTTTTCCTCATTTTGAATATAAAGGTGAAATCCTTTGTTCGATGGCCTCTTTCAAAAAACATTGCGCGTTTGGCTTCTGGAAGGAAAAATTGATGGTGAATTCAAAAGATTTGCTCACCGATAAAGGCAAAACAGCCATGGGCGATTTTGGCAAAATAACTTCTGTTAAGGACCTGCCTTCCGGAAAAATTTTAACCCAGTGTATCCGGGAAGCTATGAAACTGAATGAAGAGGGGATCAAAATGACAAAAACCGTTAAACGTCTCGATCCGAAGGATATCATCGTGCCACCTGATTTTCAGAGAGCATTAAATAAAAACCCTAAAGCCAAAAATGCATTTAACGAATTTTCTCCATCACACAAGAAAGAATACATTGAATATATTACAGAAGCAAAACGGGACGAAACAAAGCAAAAAAGAATTGCCCAAAGCATAGAAAAACTGATCGAAGGAAAATCCCATAACAGCAAATACAATAAACAGTAACTTACCTACTTACTTACTTACAATTGGCTTCAGCCAATTGTAAGTAAGTAAGTAGGTAAGTAAGTAGGTAAGTAAGTAGGTAAGTAAGTAGGTAAGTAAGTAGGTAAGTAAGTAAGTAAGTAAGTAAGTAAGTAAGTAAGTAAGTAAGTAAGTAAGTAAGAAGGTAAGTAAGAAGGTAAGTAAGAAGGTAAGTAAGAAGGTAAGTAAGAAGGTAAGTAAGTAAGTTATCGGATTAGAGTTACATCTCCCGACTTCACATATTGGTGCAACACACCATGCTCATCGTATCCGGAATATTGTATGACATAAACAAACACTCCCGAATTCATTGGCTGCTCATTGAATCTTCCGTTCCATCCGGTCTCCGGATCATTATTGATGAATATTAAATTTCCCCAGCGATCAAAAATTTCCAGTTTGTAAGTAATGGCATTGTTGATTACAGGACGGAAGAAATCATTGATATTATCTCCATTCGGTGAAAATGCATTGGGAATAAAAATGCTCACCGGACATTTATATGAAACAAATATGGAATCATAACCAACACAATTGTATTCATTTTCCACCTGGACGAAATACAATCCCTGTTTTTGGACTAAATAATTGAAACTACCTGAACCATCTTGCCACACATAGCGGGTAAAGGATCCCGGATTTAAAGTTATAAAACCGGTTTCCGTGCAGAAGAAAGTATCTCTGCCTAAATCCGGTACCGGATTTTCCTTGACATCCACCTTGACCTCTTTTGGATAGGATGCACAACCTTTTAAAACTCCGGTTACTTTGTAAATTCCCTGTTGATTTAATGCGATACCGGCAATGATTGGATTTTCTTCAATGGATGTAAATTGATTTGGTCCGGTCCAGTTATACGTTGCATTGATTTTATCTGTTGCATAAAGGAACACACTATCACCTACACATACCGTTGTATCCCCGGAAGCCACGAGATCTCTTCGCAAAGTGATGAAAATGTCTTTTGTTATAGAATCCGTTTTATCCAAACACAGGTTGGTATATTTTAAAGTAACCGGGAATGTGCCGAGTTGATTGAAAACTTGTGTGACATTGTGCAATGAGGAATGAATGCCATTTCTAAAATCCCAATCGACGGTGTATCTGTTTTCCGGCAGACCTGATTTAAAATGAATGCTGTCATTCAGACAACCGCCATCCGGCAAAGGCAAATTATTGATTTTGGTAAAATTGGCACCGCCGCCGTATGCATATGACTCCGCCTGACCATATCCGTACGCAATGGCGATTACACCGCAGCCACCACCTATCAATGTATGCGGTCCGCTATTGACATCGATCTGTGCATAAGCAAAGTTATCCTTGGGTCCGACCGTTTGAAACTGAGCATTGTAATTTTTTAAGGGCAATCCATCCAGCTGAAAAGTGGATGTGTCCTGAGCCTTCATGACAATGTTGATGTAGTTTTCGATAATTTGTTCATAAGGGGAATTGTATAAAGTGACTGTATCTCTGTATTGTTCGACGCTGTTGAGCAGCACCATTGATGGATCTCCGATGCCAAGTGAATTGGATCCACCGGATTTACTGTGTCCATTGCATTCTCCTCCAACCAGAAACTGAGCGACTAAAATGGGTTGAGAAGATTTTACATACCGTGCGTTGGCGTCCATCCGAAGTTCGCGCCAATTCCCTTTATTTAAATTCAGGGTTTGATTGAGGACATTGCCCTTGTCATAAATTTCAATTACGGTGTTGTCTGTTGCGGTAAGTATTCTGAAAATATCATTGGTTGTATTTTTTGTTGGTACCATCACAAAATCCCTTCCCCAGCTATCGATGGGTGGCATTTGTTCCAATAAGTTATCCCGGTTTCCGCAACCACGTGGAACTTGCACCCAGCGGTTTCCACTAAAAATAGCAATCGGTTTTTGTGCGCTGACAAAAGTACCGGTAAGGTCATCATCTACTCCTGCGCCGTGTACCTGATAAGTCTGTCCTTTATTCAGTGTTATTTTCCATTTGTCTGATTTTAATTTTCCTGCCTGAGTGTTGGCTGCAGTAGTGATCTCAATATCTGTTTCATCCTCAACAGCAACAATGGCAAATTCAGATGGAAATAATTCTCCCTGATCTTCATAAGGAGTATAGCTCATGATGTAATAATTATTTCCAAGGGCAGGTACCGGTAATACCAGGCTGGCATCCGATCGAAACTGGTGATATTGATGAATATAGACTGAAGAAGGTACGTCAGTAACCACATGTACCGCAGTCTCATCAACACTTTCATCCGACAACATTTCCGCTTCCGGAGGAATGGTAATAATCTGTACTGTATTCGCAGCAATATTGATATTCTGGCTCCAGCCAATAGCAGGGAATTCAATGATACCTGATGCATTATACTTCGAAGTAATCATGCAAACTCTGTTATTGGGTTGATCTCTGTGTTGCAAAAAAGTAAACCAGAAATCCGTGCCCTCATTGGATTGTGAGAAGATTTTGTTTTGTAAAAAAATAAAGCAAATAAAAAGAAGAAGGTATCGCAAACCCTGTACAGATAATGCCCTGCAATCAATGGAAATCAAATTTCCTGTATATGCCTTCAGTAAATAACTTAAATTCAGCAAACCCTTTATTTTTATAACCCCAAACTCCTAACTCAACACTCCTAACTTCTCACTCATCACTCCTAGTTCCTAGCTCCTAGCTCATCATTCATCACTTCTCACTCCTCACTCCTCACTCCTCACTCCTAACTTCTATTCCTTACTCACAGCTCTTAGTTCCTAGCTCACCACTCACCACTCATCACTCACCACTCCTAACTCCTAACTCCTAACTCCTAACTGCTAACTGATAACTGCCAACTGATAACTTCTCCCCCTCCATTATTCATAACCGATAATCAAAGCCGCCAGCCACGGATACACAACGATTCTCCAAAACGTAAAGCTGCCAAAGCTTAACAGGACAAAAACAATACCCCGGATCAATTTGTGCTTAACCGGAAACAGTTTCAGGAACGAATACGCAAACCAACTCACAAAAAGTATCTTTAGAGAATCTGAATAGAGGAGATTCACGCTCTTATTGGTAATCAAGTGGATAACTATGGCCATAATCACAAATACACATTGAAGTAAAAGTATGGTACCTATTACGTAAAAAACGGTGATCAGGCTTTCAAAATAGTTATATTTAAAATTAGCTGCAAAGATCCAGAAGTATACACTTATGAATGGAAAAATGGCAATCAGGATATAGGTCAGATGACGGATCGCATATTCAGTTGATCTGCCGGGTCCGTAATAATCATTATAGAGGATGACCTGATTTTTGCCAAACACGAATTCCATAGCCAGGAGTAAAAGAATAAAGATGGCCGTCCAGACCAGGAAATAGGAAACAGGAGGTTGATATTCCTTGCGTTTGCCTTCCAGAAACCGGATGACCAGTGCGCCGGGATTCATTAACATCTGGATGCCGGTATGAAAAAAGCCTTTCTCAAGATGGGTGAAAAAGTGTAGCAATTCACCCAAAAGATATTTCCAGCTTATTCGGGCTGTTCTTGCTTTTTGACCGCATTGATAACAATACGCGCCGAGGAGTTCTTTTCCGCAATTCTTACAGGATTCCATGTCGATAAGAAAGTTCGAAGTTACAAACTATAGTGCAATCCCGGTTAACTCAGATCCGGTTCTTAGGCGAATCTAAATCAGCTTTTTAGACATTAATTAAAGCAATTAAAATCAATTGAATCAGGATTATATAATGAAGTGGATTTTCGAATTTAAAACGCTATGAGTTTAACCAATTTGCCTGAAACGAGTAGGATAATACTTCCATTCTGATTTTTAATAGAGTTTATATCAGAATGTCCATAGAATTGCAATAAAATATAGATTTGTGAAGCAGGCTTGATATTTCAATTTGTAAACAAGTCCGGAGATTTATGAATCTTTGATAAATAGCACCGATTCGCTACCTTTACTTTTTACATGATGCGATTTATCATTACACGGTTGCTTGGTGGGTTCTTTCTGCTGCTTTTTATTTTGCTTCTCTGTTTATGGATGGTTCGATTGATTCCGGGAAGTTATGATGAGCTTATGAAATCAGAAGAAAATTTCTCGCAACAAAATGAAAATGAAAATGCAAATCCAATTCCCTTGTTTTATTTTTCTATTATACCTGAAAAAAAAACCGGAGATGATTTGTTTTCTGTTATGCCAATATGGCAATGGAATGGATTGAACAACGAGTATCATCAGAAATTGAAATCGTATGCAACATTGCGATTTGGAAAATCATTGATTGATGGAGTTGAAGTAAAGGATAAATTTATACATGCATTTCCGTGGTCATTGATTTTGCAAATTCCTGCTATCATTCTGGTCATTGTGTTTAGTCTATGGATTGCATTGAAAAGAATTCAGTATCCGGATTCATCAGCTCTTCGCTTTATAGATAACGGATTAATCTGGCTACATTCGATACCCGGATTCTGGCTTGCAACCATGTTATTGATATTTTTTGCAAATCCGGATATGTTGCAATGGTTGCCTTCCGGTTTACCAGCTGTATCATCCGAAAATCCCTTTACCCTGTGGTTTTATTATCCGCAATATCTTGTGTTGCCCTTATTGTGTCTCGTATTACCTGCTCTGGCGTATTTAGTCAGAATCATAAAAAATGGTTTGGAAAACAGTTTGCAACAATTATTCTGGACGCGTGCCTTAAGTAGTGGTATGTCTGTTCAGCAAGCTTTGTGGAAAGAAGCGATGCCACTTGCTATGATTCCGATGATTGCCTGGTTTGCCGGCATTTTTCCTGCTTTGATTTCCGGTTCGTTGATCATCGAACAAATTTTCAGTATACCCGGATTGGGAAGACTCATGTATTTATCTATATCTATGCGCGATTGGCCGGTAGTTCAGTTTTTGTTTCTATTTGGTTCTGCTTTGACGATCATTGGCTTTATAGTTTCGGATGCTTTACTTCATTATGTTGATCCAAGATTGAATCAGGTCAAATGAAATTGATGAAAACATATAAACAGTATTGGGCAGGTCATAATATGCTGATGATCTCCATGCATGTTATTTTGGTTTCATTATTGTTTACCGGTATTCTTATCGGAGATAAGCCCATCATGTGTAAATACAATGGCGTGTGGCATGCACTATTTCTGAATGACAAACCGGCAGACGGTTCTCAATTTCTTTTGGATCTAAGTTCAAAGGCCCAATACGATTACCATCAATTGAAATATGATTTTGTTATCTGGCCAATGATCACAATGGATCCCAAACGTATGGAATCTAATTCAGCATGGCTGGCACCATTATCAAAAAATCAGGCCGGCGGTTTTTTTATTTTGGGTTCTTATGATTTAGGCCGAGATGTTTTTGCAGGTTGCATCTATGGATTACACAAAAGTATAAAGTTGTCTCTTCTGACCATTTTCATTTCCGGCATATTGGGTATTTTCATAGGTTCTGTATTTGTGTATCAATCTTCGAGGATGAACAGGATTTCGTTGTGGTCATTTCTGTTGATCTGCTTATCGGTTCTGCTGGTGCTCTATATGATTATATTATTTATAGAATGGAAGGGCATTCCTTTCCAGTCTTTTGTGATGCTTTGCTTGATTTTATCAATTGCTTTATTTGCCGGATTTTTATTGATCAATAAAAATCCAATGATTGATTGTCGTTTGGATTTTATCAGTTTGCGGTATATCGAAATCATGAAATCAATTCCGCTGATTCTTATTTTGTTAATCCTGCTACAGATTTTCAAAAATCCGGGAGTGATCGGACTGGCTTGTTTGATTTCAGTAGTGTATACTCCGGTCATTGCAAAATATACCAGAGCATTTACCTCATCCACCTGTAATGAATGCTATATCGATTCATTAATTGCAATTGGTCAATCGAATTGGAAAATTTATATTAAACACATTTTGCCAAAAGTGCTTTCGGATCTGATCCCAATTCTTGCTTTTGGCATTGCCAACATTATTTTATTGGAAGCGACGCTATCTTTTTTAGGACTGGGAATGCCATTGGAGGAAGTAAGTCTGGGGACCATGATGTATTCAGCACGAAGTTTTCCAGCTGCCTGGTGGGTGGTTGTTTTTCCCGGTCTGCTGGTTTTTTGGCTGGTTGCGACTTTAAATGCGTTTGGAGAATTATGGTCCGGCAGGAAGCGGATCAGAGATTATGAAGCCTGATTATAATTTCCCCATTTTCTTAGTGGTCTTCTTGTCAAATAAACCGGACTTTGGTTTGGAGGTTGGCATCCCTTTTTTATCCACTTTTACCTGAGCATCTTCTCCGGGGCATCCCGATTTTTTACTTCCGGAACATCCCAAAGCAATCAAAAACACAAAAAACAATAAAAAAATTTGCAATTGGTATCTTTTAAATCTATCCATTTTTCAGGCATTTGAATGATTTGAATTTGCAGATAGGCTTATTTTACAGGCTTTTAGGTGATAATTGCCCTTACAAAGCTTATCTTTCAGGCTTTCTAAATATAATTTATTTTTATATGTGTATTGTATAAACAAAAAAACTAATATATATTTGTGGTGTAAATTTAACCATTAAAAATTAAAACATGAATAAAGCTGATTTGATTAACGCGATTGCTAAGGAAGCAGAAATTACTAAAGTACAAGCTGGCACAGCTCTGGATACTATTTTGACTGCAATTGAAAAAAGTCTGAAAAAAGGAGAAAGCGTCATCCTTGTTGGATTTGGTACATTTTCAACTTCTGAGCGTAAAGCCAGAACCGGAAGAAACCCTGCAACTGGTAAGCCAATTAAAATTGCCAAAAGACGTGTGGCAAAATTCAAAGCAGGAAAAGGACTTTCTGACGCAGTTAGAAAGTAATCCTTACAAATCTGTGAGTTCAATCTGAACGCATGGATTTGGCTAAAGATCTAAACCCGGGGATATTAATCTCCGGGTTTTTTATTGTACATACATAAAGGACATTTCTTGCAGGAATCTCATTTCTATATTTAATTTTAGCTTAAATATGAAAATCAGTTTTACAACTAATCTTCGTCGGCTTCAGCAAATCATTGCTCAATATGATGAGCAAAGTAATATCCAAAAGAAACACTATTTACAGCATTTAAAGAAATCTATTCTTCCATACACACCATCTTTGGAGCAGTATGTTAATACATTGCTTTTTATTTGTGCGCATCCACCGGATCCTAAAATTCATAGTCTGGCTATATCGGAATTAGAACGGGTGGCTCGTTTTCTCAAAAGCATGGATCATGTAAAAATCCGGAAGTGGCAGAATAGCGGAATGCCACATACATGCATCGTTTCAAATTTTTCAATCGATTTGGTTAGCTGGATGATTGAAAATGATTTACCGGTTCAGTTAGAAGACTATGATCCCAACGGTACTGAATTTAAATCGATTTTAAAATTGACACTCCCTGATATTGAGAAAGAAGTAACTGCAGTGGAGGATGAAAATGAAGCGCTGATTGAATTGCTCCGCGTTAAGAATAAACAGTTGCTGCCATTTCTGTTATCTGAATTCAAACGGGTAACAGATCAGCCATTGATTAAAGATTATTTGTTTGATGCATTGAATCTGACCTTTGCGATTCAATTGAAAAATCGCAACTGGAGCAAATCTTTTAATCAATTATCATTTGCCACAGTCTTTTATCACGACAAAATCATTAAAAAGTTTGATCATCTGAATTTGATGAATTCTCTGGTGTCAAACCATACCGTATTGTTACAGGATCAGAAAAAGGAATTGATACGCGTTATCAAAATTAAATTAATGGTGCTTTTGCGTGAAACAGAGCCTGTCACTTACATGGACGAAGAGAGCCTGCGATATTATGAATTGGAGCGTGGCATTTCCATTGCTTTGTTTACCATGGTTCCGGAAAGACAATTGCCCCTGGAGTCTTATGTAGGTTATACCTTGTTCCGCAATGGATATCCTGCAGCCTATGGAGGTGCGTGGATATTGGGCAAGCGGGCACTGTTTGGAATTAATATTTTCGATTGGTTCAGGGGAGGAGAGTCAGGTTATATCTTATGCCAGTTATTGCGCATTTACCGGCAATTGTTCAATATAGATTATTATGAAGTTGAACCGTATCAATATGGTTTGGATAATCCAGAAGGTATAGAGTCCGGTGCATTCTGGTTTTATTATCGGTTTGGATTCAGGCCGCTGGACAAATCACTTAATCAACTTGCAAAATCAGAATTCAATAAAATTTCAACAAATAAAAAATACCGGAGCAAATCAAAAACCCTGGAACGATTTACAGAAAGCAACATTGCTCTTCAGCTGGGAAGCAAAGTTCCCTTGGCCATGTGGCAGATACGGAATCAGATTAGCGAAATGATCAGACTTAAATACAAGGATCTTCGTGCAGATGCCGAGCAAACTTGTGTTGAGAATTTTATTCAAAAATCCGGTTATAAACCCGTTCATAATAAGTCAGAACTAAAAGTACTCACCGATCTTGCATTGATTTCAGAAGCATATGGCTGGACGAAAAAGGAGCATTATGACATCATGGTGAATATGATTGCATCAAAACCAAAGGATGTGTTTCAGTATCAGCAATGGTTACTAAAATTATTGCAGTTGGTGAATTTATAAGTCACAACCAGGATATGATTATTAGGAAAAGTGGGTTAATTGCGTTTAATTCCTTTTAAAAAAATGTTCCAGGCAGCGTTATTACTTCATTGCCGTTAGACAGGGATAAATTATCCGGATGAAAAGATTTGTTGGATTTGCAATTGCCCTGGTTTGCGTACTGAGTTCCTGTAGTAAAGAGGAGGTATCGGTTACTGCACCATACTTTCCTAAAGTCAAAACTATTATTTCCAATCATTGCCTGAGCTGTCATGCTTCAACAGGAAGCTGGCAGGGACGCCCAACGGCATTTGATACCGATGAAGAAATTAGTAATTCCTATGCTTCGATTAAAGCTGCAGTAAATGATCCTTCCACACCTACAAATAAGAGAATGCCTCAAACAGGATCATTGAGTGCTAATGAAATTCAGATTATCATTAAATGGTGGGAGCTTGGAGGAAAAATAACGGATTGAATTCCGTAAGCTAGTTTTCAATTTCAGTTGTTGTTTTCAACTGTTGCAAGTTGCAAACTTGCAACAACATGTGCAGGGTAGTTTAAGTAAAATTACATATTGTTCTATCAAGTTTATATTTTGTTGCAAGTTGCAAACTTGCAACAAAATGCTGATTAATAGTTGTTGCTTGATTGCAATTTTCATGAAATTTACTTTCAAACCTACTAGTTAGTGCAAGTTTGCAACTTACAACTGTAATATTTTGGATATTCGTAATTTGTCGCACATACGTCAAGATCATGTTGTTGCAAGTTTGCAGCGTGCAACTGTTTTGTAATTGCATATTTTTGGATTGCAATAAGAATTATTTATAAACCACCATCGTGTTGTTGCAAGTTTGCAAGGTGCAACTGTTTTGTAATTGCATATTTTTAGATTGCAACAAAAATTATTTACAGACCACCATCGTGTTGTTGCAAGTTTGCAACTTGCAACTGTTTTGTAATTGCATATTTTTGGATTACAACAAGAATTATTTACAAACCACAATCGTGTTGTTGCAAGTTTGCAACTTGCAACTATTTTGTAATTGCATATTTTTAGATTGTAACAAAAATTATTTACAGACCACCATCGTGTTGTTGCATGTTTGCAACCGACAACTGTTTTGTAATTGCATATTTTTGGAATGCAACAAGAATTATTTACAAACCACAATCATGTTGTTGCAAGTTGCAAACTTGCAACAACATGCTAATTACATCATCGTGAGATTTTTATTCCTACTTCCCCCCAACTAACTCCTTTCTCAACATAAATACCCTATAACTCCTAACTTCTAACTCATATCTCCTAGCTCCTGGCTCCTAGTTCCTAACTCATCACTCATCACTCATCACTTCTAACTTCTAACTCCTCCTTCCTATCTCACCCCAACATCTGTTTCACCGCTTCCTCACCGCTATTGATTGCTCCTTCCATGAATCCCTGCCAGTCTGCAAGATGTTCGCCTGCAAAATAAGTGTGCATATGATGTTGTTTCAAAACCGGCATCGTACCGAACCATTGTCCTTTTCCATAGAAGGCATAGGCGCCTTTTGAAAAAGCATCAATGCCCCAGTAATACATCAGACTTTCGTTGAGATATTTCCGCACATCTCCGAATGCAGGTTTTAATGCATTCAGAATTATTTCTTCGCGTTGTTCCTGTGTAACAGAAGCCAGTACATCAGCTTTTTCCCCAATGGCATATGAAATCAAAACTCCTGGTTTGCCGGGTTGATCTTTGGTGCCATGATAAAAATAGTGAGCGGGTGTATCGGTAATCATATCAAAGTTTTCTTCCTTCCAGAATCGTTCGATAAATACCATTGGAAATTTTCCGATGCGTGCATATTGCAATGAGTTAAGCGCATCAATTTGTATACCCGGAAGGTGTGGAGTCCATTTTATTTTTTGAAGAGAATACGTGGGAACGGTGCAAACCAATTTTTCAGCATTGAATTTTGTTCCGTCCGCACAATGCACCGTTACACCGTTTTTCATATCCTGATCGATTTGCAGTACACTGTGGTTGGTTAAAATAAATTCGCGGCCAATGGCATCTGCTAATTTTTCCGCAAGCATGCCGTTGCCATTTTTTATTTTTAAATCCATTTCATTTTTTTCACTGCTTTCGGCATACTCTGCAAATGCAGCAAATGCTGAAACGTGGCGGATGCTTTCACCAAAATCCGTGCTGTCCATCAATTCGCGCAATAACAAATCGCGATCGCTGAATCCTTTATTAGATAAGAATCGCCACCAGTCTTGCTTATCCAGTTTTTTCTTGAATTCATGTGAATAGGTTTTCCAGAGCTGTTCTTTTTGTTTCCAGAAAGCGTCAAATTCAGGACTCGTATTCCATGTATTTGCCTTTTGATATTCTCCCTGAAAGGTCAGATGCGTTTCAAATTGATTGTTGAATAATTCCAGACCAAATTCTTTACACAAAGCAATCACGCGTTCATGTGATTGACCCACCCATTCGGCACCCAACTCAATGACATTGTCAAGGGTTGTTTTTGGCTTAAAGGAAAACACCCTTCCGCCGATCCTGTTCCTTGCTTCCAGCACGGTCACCCGTATGCCTTGTTTTTTTAAAGCATATGCAGCAGCAAGACCGGAGAATCCTGCTCCGATGACAATAACGGATTTTGGTTTTTTGCCTTTGGCAATAGTTTCTGAAATGATGGAAGGTGCTGTGATGGCGATTCCTCCGAATAAGCTCGATTGTCTTAGAAAGTCTCTTCGTTTCATAAATCTGTGGAGTTTAAGTCGTAAATATAGAATTAAACCTACTGAATAGTCAAATGCAGTAACAGCGACTCCATGTGTATCCAAAGTAAAACCTGGTTCTGGCTTTTTTGCGTTTACTGCTCATTACCCGGTTCCCGGAATAAATGTCTTCGAGCCGTGAAATTTTAGTAAGAAATAGCTGAAAATTAGTGCGTTGCATTAATTTTGTAAGTCTTTCACAAATTGAATTCCTTATGAAAACTGAGTTCTTGACACCGGATCTTTTTCAGCAACCTGCCGTTAAACAGGCCACTATCAATGGGAAAGCCTATGAAATCAAGCCAGGCGAGACCATACTTAGTTTTGTCAGAAGGCATTTCGAGCACAACTACATACCTACACTATGTGATGCCCCGAATCTGGAGGCATTTGGTTCATGCCGGGTTTGTAGTGTGGAAGTTTCCAGGCCGGGAAATGGTGGTGTGCGAACAGTTGCTTCCTGTCATACCCCTGTGGAAGAAGGAATGATCATTGCCACGGAGTCTGAATCCATACAAAAACTGAGAAAGAATATTGTTGAGCTGGTATTAACGGATCATCCTTTGGATTGCCTGACCTGTGAGGTCAATGGCAATTGTGAATTACAGGACGTTGCCGGAAGAGTGGGCATTCGTTCTGTCAGGTATCCAGAAGGCAAGAACCATCTGGATCGAAAAAAAGATCTGAGCCATCCGTACATGACATCCGATCTATCGAAGTGTATCATGTGCTATCGTTGTGTGAGAGCTTGTGATGAAGTGCAGGGGCAATTGGTTTTATCCGTCATGGGTCGTGGTTTTGACAGCCAGATCATCAAAGGAATGAATCAATCGTTCATGGAATCTGATTGCGTTTCCTGTGGTGCTTGTGCACAAGCTTGTCCGACTTCTGCAATTTCCGATGTGTTTCAGTCAAAGGCTTTGGTAGGTCAGGATAAGGTTAGAACAGTGTGCACGTATTGTGGAGTTGGCTGTAATTTGGAAGTAAGCGTGAAAAGCGGTAAAATCCTGAGTATTCAGGCTCCTTATGACGCAGCTGTGAATCAGGGTCACACTTGTCTGAAAGGTCGTTATGCATTTCGGTTTTATAATCATCCGGAACGATTGCAGTATCCGCAAATCCGCAAAAATGGAGTACTCGAAAGAGTTACCTGGGATGAAGCGTATGAATACATTGCCAATAAGCTGACTGAAATAAAAAATAAATATGGTGCAGATTCGATAGGTGGTATCTCCAGTGCACGCTGCACAAATGAAGAGAATTATTTGATGCAGAAATTTATTCGTGCTGTGATTGGTACCAATAATATCGATGGTTGTGCACGGGTATGTCATTCTCCGACAGCACTTGGTTTGCAGCGTACATTCGGGACGGGTGCGGCTACAAATTCAATCGAAGATCTGAAATATGCAAACGCCATTATGATTATTGGTGCGAATCCTACCGATGGACATCCGGTTACAGGTGCGAAGCTGCGACAGTTTGCAATGAAAGGAAAAACGACAATTGTACTGGATCCGCGCAAAACGGAAATTGTAAAATATGCGACTCACCATTTGCAATTGCGACCGGGAACAAATGTGGCTGTTCTAAACATGATGTTGTATTACATCATACAGGAAGATTTAGTGGATAAAAATTTTATTGATACGCGTACTGAAGGATTTCAGGATTTCAAAGAAAACATTCTTAAACTCGATATTGATAAACTTGAAGCAGTTTCAGGCGTGCCTCGTGAACAGGCGAAAGCTGCTGCGATTGCTTATGCAACAGCAGGCAATGCAATGTCATTCCATGGACTTGGAGTTACCGAACATTATCAGGGAACATTTTCAGTAATGCTGATTGCAGATCTGGCCATGATTACCGGAAATATCGGTAAAAGAGGTTGTGGCGTAAATCCATTACGGGGTCAGAATAATGTACAGGGCATGGCTGACATGGGCGTACAGCCCTACCAGGGAGCAGGTTATATGGATGTAATGCTGCCGGATATTCAGGAAAAATACAGCAAGTTCTACGGAGTTGAAATGACTAAAGTAGCCGGTATGAAAATGCCTGAAATGTATAATGCGGCTATTGCAGGTGAGTTCAAAGCGATGTGGGTGATGGGAGAAGATATGGCGCAATCTGATCCGAATACAACTAAAGTCGTGAAAGCCTTGGAGTCGCTTGATTTATTGGTGGTTCAGGAATTGTTTATGACTGAAACTGCAAAATATGCACACGTCGTTTTGCCGGGAGCTTCATTCCTAGAGAAAGATGGAACATTTACCAATGGTGAACGGAGAATACAAAAAGTATTGCAGGTTGTAAAGCCGATTGGTGAAGCAAAAGTGGATGGACAAATCGTAGTCGACATCATGAACAAGATGGGATACAAGCAAGCAGATTACGATGCGAAGTCATTACTGGAAGAAATTGCTCAGATTGTTCCTTTTTTCGCAGGTGTTAAGTGGGATGAATTAGGTGCTTCCGGAAAGCAATGGCCGGTGCTGGCAGATGGAACAGATACACCGGTATTGCATCTGGATACCTTCAAACGTGGCAAAGGAAAATTCGTATTTAAAGATTATGTTGAAACACCCGAGATTCTGAATCATGCAGAAAAGTTTCCTTATATCCTGACTACAAATCGCGTACTCGAACATTACAATGCGGGTACTATGACTCGCAGAACCGGAAATGCTGTCATTATTGATGAAGATATTCTCATGATCAATATGGAAGATGCATTAAAAAATGGAATTGAAGAAGGAGATATGGTCTTTCTGGAATCGGCAAGAGGCCATGTAGAAATAAAAGCCCATATTACCGATGAAGTAAAACCGGGGATATTGAGTACGACGTTTCACTTTCCCGAGTTGCAACTGAATGTCGTTACCTCAGATGTCAGCGATGAAATTGCAATGTGCCCCGAATACAAGGTCGTTAGCGTTAGAATCCGAAAAGCAGAGATGGTTGTGCTTTAATAATAAAGAGTAATCACATAAAGGAGAGAATTTGTTAATCAATGTTTGCGGTTTAGTAAAGTGCAATTGAATTAATTATTTGGTATTGCAGCCGGGTTTTTGTTGAGATTCCTGATTTCAAAGTTAGTCAGTTGATTATTATTATAGATTTCCTGGAGATTAAAATCCGGAAAACGAATATTGAATAAACGAATTTCATCATGTCGTGAAGAACTACCTTAAAAATAATTTCGATCCAATCAAATTAGTCGAAGTCTTCGATGAGTTGCCACTATGGTCTGCACCGTTTGGATTGAAATTGCTGGACCAGGTAAATTACAATAAAAATATTTTAGCGCTGGATATTGGTTGTGGTGCCGGTTTCCCTTTAACAGAGCTGGCTATGCGTTTGGGACCGGAATCCAAAGTATTTGGAATTGACCCCTGGAATGAAGCGTTGCAAAGGGCCAAGAAGAAAATTGATTTTTATGAAATTCACAATGTGGAATTGATTGAAGGCTCAGCTGAAAATATTCCATTGCATGACGATTCATTAGACTTGATTACGAGCAATAATGGGATCAATAATATCGCAGACATTGCAACTGTGTATAGTGAATGTTACCGTACCTTAAAACCAGGAGGACAGTTTTTGCAAACTTTGAATACGGATAAATCCATGATTGAATTTTATAGTATTCTGGAAGATATATTATCTGATTTGAATTTAAATGAGTCCATTCTGGCAATGAAAAAGCATATTTATGAAAAAAGAAAACCGGTGGAAGAGCTTCTTGTTCTTCTAAAGAAATATCAATTTGAGATCAGGGAAGTGATTCACGACCAATTCCATTATACATTTTCCAACGGTACTGCATTGCTTAATCATTACTTCATAAGACTTGCGTTCATGGATTCTTGGATGCAACTTATCCCTGTTGAAAAGCGAGATGCCGTTTTTGAGTTGGTAGAAACCAGAATGAATGTGATGTCAGAACGTCTGGGCAAGATGACATTGACTATTCCGTTTGTTTTAATCAATTGTAAGAAGCGTTAATAAAAAGAAATTTGGACATGAACAGAACTAATCTGCTTTTGTATTTTTTACTAGCTTTTCCTTTCATCCTAATAAATAATCTGATGGCGCAAAAAAATATAGTCGGTGTTTACGAGTTACGTGGTTTTCACGAAATGGCTTCCGGATTTAAGTTTGATCCGGATAACACGTTTGAATTTTATTATGTGTATGGAGCTGTGGATCGAATGGCTAAAGGCAGGTATGAATTGGATGGAGACACGATAAAACTACAAAGTCAGAAAGTGCCTGGCCAGGATTTTGAAATCAAAAATCAAAAAAAGCAAGGCTCTGGTTTTCGTTTGACCTTCACTGCCCCAAATGTGTATTTGTTGAGTCATATCAAAGTAGTGGTCGTGAATGGTTCTAATAAAACAGAGTATGAAACCAACAAAGAGGGCATTGTAACTATGCCGGAAAATAAAGGAGACAAAATCTATGCACAGCATCAATTGTTTCCGGATATAGTCACACTGATCAAAGATGATTCAAACGAAAACAATCAGTTCGAGTTGGCACTCAAACCATCACTTGCCGAAGTCAGTTTTAAAGGAATCGATTTGTTCATACATGATAATGAGCTTAGCATGCATCCTAATTATTTTATGCCCTACGACAATATCGTTTACAGAAAAAGTGAGTAATAATAGTTAAGTTTGTAAGATATTGACTTAGTGCAGGAAAAATTTAACAGCTTCACTCCGTTCTATCAAGGCTTAAAATTATCTCCAATCTCATACCTCATCACTCATCACTCCTCACTCATAGTTCCTAGCTCCTAGTTCCTAGCTCCAATCTCCGCATTCATACTTCATCACTCCTCACTCATAGTTCCTAGCTCCTAGCTCCAATATCCGCATTCATCCTTCATCACTCCTAGCTCCTAGTTCCAATATCCGCATTCATCCTTCATCACTCCTCACTTCTAACTCCTCACTCCTAACTCCTCACTTCTTACTTCCCACTTTCCTTCACGCTTATCGCACAACCGCCACCTGCAGCTAAGTGGATTTTTAATTTGTCTTTTTTTCTGATTTTCTTTTTTTCGATGGTGTACTGCATCGGATTTTTTTGCCAATCCGCGGTATCGCCATCGCGGTAGATGGTGGCTTCGTAATTTTTATCGGCATCGAGAAAATCAAAATTCATTATAAAATCTCTGGACAGTTCGTCGGTAATGGCTCCGATATACCAATCGTTTTTGTTTTTTTCTTTTCGGGCCACATAGATATAATCTCCGGGCTCTGCATCTAAAACGATCGTGCTATCCCAATCTGTTGGAACATCTTTGATAAATTGAAAGGCGTCCGGTTTTTGTTGGTAATTTTCAATGAGGTCTGCTGCCATTTGCAGCGGGCTATATAAGGTTACATATAAAGCAAGTTGTTTGCATAGGGTGCTATGCAATTGATTTGTTTTTGTGGAATCGTAGTAATTCATTTTAATTTGAAAAATTCCCGGTGTATAATCCATGGGTCCGCCAAGAATCCGTGTAAATGGTAATATCGTTTCGTGTTCCGGCGGACTACCCACGCTCCATGCATTGAATTCGTTACCGCGAGCAGCTTCGCATGCCATCCAGTTGGGATAGGTGCGTTGTAATCCTGTTGGGCGCACAGATTCATGTGCGTCCAGCATCAAATTATTTTCAGCGCATTTTTCAGCAACCCGCAGATAATGATTTACCATCCATTGTCCGTCGTGATGTTCACCGCGTGGAATGATTCTGCCGACATATCCGGATTTAATTCCTGCGTATTCATATTTTTTAATAAATCGAAACGCCTGGTCCATTTGTCGCTCGTAATCTGTTACCGCACTTGACGTTTCATGATGCATGATTAGTTTTACATTTTTTGATTTTGCATAGTTGCTAATATTTTCGATATCAAAATCCGGATAGGGTTTGGTAAAATCGAAGACCTGTTCTTTCCAGGAGCCATACCAATCTTCCCAACCGGTATTCCATCCTTCGATCAGAAGATAGGGAATGTGTTCTTTAGAAGCGAAATCGATATATTGTTTTACATGAATTCCGTTTGCGCCATGTTTACCGGAAGCCTGCAATTGATTATAAGGGATTTCCAATCCCATTTTTCCGCTGTAGTCCCAGCTGCTTTTACCAATATGCATTTCCCACCATATCCCGATGAATTTACCGGGTTTGATGTAGTCTGTATTTTTTATTGTTGATGGTTCATTTAAGTTCAGGATTATCCGATTGGTTATTAATTCGCCGGCTTTTCGTGCCAACAGTATGACTCTCCATGGCGATTTGCTGCCTCCCCGCAAATATGCTTTATTGCCATAACAGTCAGGAGTAAGATGTGATTTTAATACAAATTGATTCCTGTTTACTTCGAGACTCATTGCAGGATAATTAATTAATGCAGCTTCGTGTATCGCTAAATAGAAACCATCTTTTGATTTTAGTGTGAATGGAGTTTGTACACAGCTGTCGTTAATGGGTGATTTGAAACCGATTCCTGTTCCTGGTTTTTCGGCAAGCGCATGAATTTCACTAAGTTTCGAAGTAGAATACATGTATTCGTTTGAATCATAATCACCGGGTATCCAAAAGCATTTGTGATCATCGCTTAATGGAAAAGTGGTGAGTTCGTCGCTTATAATAAAATGGTAGAGTACTTCCTGGCCCGGAAAAATATATCTGAAACCAAGTCCGTCATTAAACAATCTGAATTCAATTTTAAATTCACGGTCTGACGCTGTGGATTGTGTAAGTGTGACCATCATGCTTCTGTAATGATTCACAATTAAGCGTTCTTCTCCCCATACGGGTTTCCAGCTATCAAAAATTAATGCGGTGTCAATTTGTTTAAGTTGAAAACCTTCATCAAAGGATATCCCATCTTTGAGTTTGATTCCCAATAATCCTTTTTTAATGATTGTTTTGTTATCCATGTTCAAGGTGTAAAAAGGCACACCTTCACGGGTTAATTGAAAATTCAATTGCAATTGCTTGTCGGGCGAGAATAGGTTGAAATAAAAATTCGCAAAAGTAGAAGATGAGCTAATGCAGATCAGGGAAATACAAAGAGCGAATAATTTCATATGGTTCTAATAATGACAGTATAACAAAACGGATTGCAAAAGTACGCATTCCGGCGGGGATTTTAATATACCCAGGCAGGTATGTTGAAGCTTATGTAAACCCGGCTATGGCAAAAGGAATATGATGTGCGTATAGCGTGTTTTGTATTAAGTTTTTTGAAAACACAATGAGATCATTAACATTGTGGTACGAGGTGTAATTATTTGGGCTGTCAGCCAGATCTTTTTTCAAAATAATTTTCAAGTCAAAGTTGAATGAAATTGGCAGGAGATATCTTATTTTGTGATCTCTATTCATTATCAAATCGAAATTTAGCATTATAAATCATTTTGTAATTCCTGCATGAATTTATCAGATTATTGGGTTGGCGATCTTGTGATAATTATTTCAAAGAACCTTCGCGGGCGATTTGAGGGAATAGACCAGGATGGAATGGCAAAAGTGCGAACTACTGATTTGTTATTGCGGATTCCGGAAAATGATCTTCAACCTTATGAAGAACCAGTAGAGCAAGTTGAGGTGAAATTAGTAGAAGACGAAGGCCGTGCTTCTTTTAGTCCGCTTAAACCGATAGAGTCCATTCAACATGTCATCGATTTACACTATGAAAAGTTGGCTCCTGAACGAATGAATAATCCCCATCCACATATCATCGAATTTCAATTGGAGAAATGCAAAGAATACATTGAAGCAGCCATTCAGAAAAAATTTCCGTTCATACGAATCATTCATGGCAGAGGACAAGGAAAACTCAAAGCAGCAGTCGAAGCACTTTTAAAAAATTATCCGGAAGTCAATCTCGTTGCTTCAACTCCTGATCTGGGAGCCCTGGAAATCTGGATGAGATGAGAAAGGCTTTTTAAGTTAGCAGTTAGCAGTTAGGAGTTAGTAGTTAGGAGTTGCCAGTTTTGATTGAGGAGAGATGAATGGTGAGTTATGAGTGAGGAGTTATGAGTTAGTGGAGGAATGGATGATATATTCTCAATAAATACTAATCAGGCAGTACAGTCTAATAAATTGAATTATGGATGTTGACTTCCCATCTCCCTTCATAAAAATGGTATGTCATTCCGAGCGCCAGCGAGGAATCTTTATGTAAATTATTATCCAAATTCGGCTAGAACAGATCCCTGACTTCGTTTTGGATGACAGATACAATTAAGAGGTGAAGGAATAGGGGTGAAATAATTGTTGAAAAAAAATACCACCCTTTCAGGGTTCAATTTTAATGTGATGATGTGCTACAAAAATATCACCTCTTCGAGGTTGAACATTCAGATTGGAACTAATAATTCTAATTGATAACCGTCATTCCAACCCCGAAGGGGTGACATGATTATAGCAACGGAATCACGATAGCATCTACGCATCCAACCCCGAAGGGGTGACATGATTATAGCAAGATATTAGGAACATAACACCAACCCCGAAGGGGTGACATTTCCTTTTAACATCATTCTTTAAAATATTCAATATGGTTCCTGATTCTTTGAATTCGTGAAATCCATATTCTCTCACGATTGAATTTTGTTTTATAATCTCATAAAAAATACCAGGCTTTAGAACACAAAAATGAAATTTTAACGATTACCTTATTGTTGATTTATCCGTAATCTATTCTCCGGAGCTTAAAACTTTAATATGAAATACCAAATAATATCTATCTGCCTCATCTGTGCTTTAAAAATCACAGGGCAGGAATCCGCCTTATTGGATACCAATGATGTATCTATAGTAGTATATTCGGATGGAACGTTGTTTAATGGTAAATTTCAAGTACCAAAAGGGGGTAGAAATTTGTCATTAAATGGAAATATATGGATTGGCGGATATGATCAGTATCAGCACTTACATCTTGCTGCCCAGACTTTTAGGAACAATACTTCATCGGATTTATTTTATGGCCCTGTTGCTATGAACTATTACGATACTTCCTATTTATCAACATACAACAATGTTTGGAAGATCAACAAATCAACTATCGAAGAGCATATTGCAAATTATAAAAAGCCTGGATATATTTTACCTAAGGAAATTGAAAAATGGCCAGGTAATGGCAATGTTATAAATGGAGAGGCAGCTATACTTGCACCATTTATCGATGTGAATTCAAATAAGATTTATGATCCTGTAAATGGTGACTATCCGGAAATAAGAGGCGATCAGGCAGTTTTTTTTATAGCAAATGATGCTAAAGAAATACATACTAAGTCCAATTCAGAGATGTTAGATATTGAAGTACATGGTTTGGTTTATATGTATGTATCCCAATCGGATTCTGCACTTAACCAAACAGTTTTTGTAAATTATGAACTTTTTAATCGTTCTCTGGAAGATTATAAACAAGTGTATTTGGGTATTTTCACTGAAATGAGTTTCCCTTCAGATTTTATTGAATATGTAGGCTGCGATAGTTCACTGAATACGTCTTACATATACAATGGCAATTCAAACGATTTAATTTTTGGAACTAATTCGCCAGCCCATGGATGCATAATTCTTAATCAGAATATGTCTTCTTATATGTATTATAATAATCCTTCTGCAGGAAACCCTCCATATGCTACCGGGGATCCGAATATCTCAATAGAATATTACAGATACCTTACAGGATTATGGAAAAATGGAACTCCATTAACAAGAGGTGGAATAGGTTACAACCCGGGATCAATTGATACTGCTAAATTCGCATTTAATGGAGATCCAAATGGAACAGGATGGACCCAGCTTGGTGATATAGCAGGAGACAGAAGAGGTGTTACTTCTATTGGTCCGATTGATTTCAAAGCAGGTTCAAAGATTTGTGTGGACATTGCTTTTCCATATGCGCGTGATTATAAAGGTAATAATCTGACTTCTGTTAGCCTTTTGAAACAAAGGGCTCAAACAATACAAACTTTTTACAACATGCAGGGTTACAATTGTCAGGTTCTCACTACTTCAATACACCAAACAAATAATGATGCCAACTCCATATTATTTTACCCTAATCCCGGGCATGGAATCTTTACTTTAGGACATAGTCCTGATCAGTTGTCAAAAAATGCTAAAATTGAAATTTACAATTCGTTCGCTCAAAAAATATATCAATCTTCATACCCTCAAGTGGAAAAAACAAACATTGATATTTCATCACAACCGGGTGGAATTTATTTTGTAAAGATTTTTGATGGAAAAAAATGGACTTCGAAAAAACTGATTATTCAATGATGTTTGCAGAAATTAAATTTCTAAGCAAAACCAAGCCGGTCATTAAGTTGTTATCTTTGGCCTGTTCTGAACTTTGTTGATTCATCACAATATTAGAAGTTCCATGAGATCAATCTGTTATTCATCATTGCTTATTTTACTTTGTTTTTGTTCTTGCAAAGATTCCGGACCGAAAGAAAGTACACCAACTATGGGTGACATACGTATCGCCTGTGATGTGCAATTGAAGGAAATCATGGTGCAGGAAGAAGATATTTTTGAACGCAATTATAAGTATGCAAAACTGGATTTGGTATATAAGAATGAATCTACGATTTTGAAAATGCTGCGGAAGGATAGCATTCATACGGCTGTACTATGCAGATCATTAAGTAAAGAAGAATTGAATGATTTTATTTCCAATAATAACGTGCATCCACGGGTCTATCCATTTGCAAAAGGGGCTCTGGCATTATTGTGCAATAAAGATGCTGCAGATACGGGAATGCTCTATGAAGATTTTTTGAATTTGTGTCAAGGAAATCCCTTGCAAAAATCTTCATTCAATACGGTAGTTATTGAAGATGTAGGTTCAGGCATTGCACAATTTCTTTTGCAAAAAATGAATGCCGCTCCATTTTCAAAATCTGTTTATACTCTGGAAAACAAAGAGGCCATTTTCAATTATCTGAAACAAAATAAACAGGCGATTGCCGTTTTGGATTGGTCTGAATTCAGTGATTCGGATAATAGTACAGTGCAAGCCAGGTTGAATTCCTACAAAGTTTTGGGGATCAGCAGATCTAAGGATTCCTTGCAGTTAGGCTATATGCATCCGGATCAATATCTGTTGCAGGATGATAAATATCCCCTGACCCGCACCTATTATTTTGTCAGTACATCGGGTAAAAGCGATTTGGGCCTTGGTTTTGCTTCCTTTGTTACAGGAGAAATAGGGCAACGAATATTGTTAAAAGCCGGTTTATTGCCACTTTACCAAACCGAACGATGGATTGAATTGAAGGGATCTTCGTTCAAGGTGGTCAAATAGATGGTTGCATTAGGGTCTCTGGACTGTTGGAAGATGATTATCCATAGTCTATAGGCAGAAGGTTGTAGGTTAGGAGAAGAAATAAGATAATTAGCGAATCGTCCGTCAGATGCCTCATAACACGACCTTTAAGACATAATGCTGGCAGGCTACCCTCTATTTTAATCATTTCTTAACTACCAAAACCGAACGATGGATGGTTTTCGGACGTCAAAGGGTATATTTAATTTGATGATTTCTTATTCATACAAAAAATCAGGAACGAATGAAAAATCTTATTTTTGCCGACATTTTCAATAAAGTCAAGGTATTTATGAAACTAAGTCTCTTTACAGCCCTTCTTTTGCTGGGTTTTGCAAATTTGAGTTTGGCACAGACCCTTCAGGAGGGAATCAGGCATTTGGAAAATGAAAACTACAGCGCAGCATTAGCGACATTTAATAAACTGGCGCAGTCAGATCCAAAGGAGTATATCTATTCCTACTATATCGGCGAAGTGTATTATGCCATGGATAATCCGGCTGAAGCCCGCAAATCTTATAATAAAGGCTTGGAAATCAGTTCGAAATGTGACCAATGTCATGTTGGTCTGGGCCGCCTCGACCTGGATGAAAACAAGGTTGGAGATGCCAAAAAACACTTCGAAACTGCCTTGAAAGGCAACTCAAAAAATTCGCAGTTGCAATCTATGGTCGGAATGGCCTATTTATATGGTAAGAAACCCATACCTGAAGCTGCACTGGAATATTTCAGTAAAGCAAGGGATCTCGACCCAAAACAGTCAAAGTATTGGATTTATTTGGGAGATAGCTACCAGGCTAAAGGAGACCTCGGTAATTCTATGACTTCTTATGAAACTGCAGTTGAGAAGGATAAAAATGATCCGGAGACCTATGTAAAAATGGGTAGAATCTGGGCATCCGGCAAACAAGTGGATCTTGCCATTGAACAGCTCGAAAAAGCAATTAAGATTAAACCAGATTATGCCATCGCCTATAAAGATCTTTATGAACTGTACATCAGAACAGGTAAATACGATAAGGTGGTACCGCTTTTGGAAAAATATGTAAGCCTGATTGGATCCGATGTGGATGCCAAAGTAAGGTTTGTGAAGTTTTTGTGTTTTCAGGCTAAAGACTATAAACGGGCAATTGAAGAAGGAAACAAGATACTCGTCAGCAATCCTGAGGAATATACTTTGCATAGATGGTTGGCCTGGTCTTATTATGAAAGTGGAAATTTCAAAAGTGCTTTGGATGAAAGCTTCCTGCTTTTTTCAAATATTCAAAAAGATACAGCCAATAGAAAAACCTATCCTTCTGATTACGAATATGCGGCTAGGGCAGCAGCTAAATTAAACCTGATGGATACTTCTGAAATGTTCTTTGTTGAATTGATGAAGAAACAACCGGAACGGAATGCAGAAATCGAAATCATGCTTGCAAAGTCTTACTATGATGCTAAAAATTATAATAAAGCAGAATATTGGTACCAGGAAAAAGCTAAAATTGCACCATTGACAGTGGGAGAGTTGGTTTATCTGGGTATTGCTCAAAGAAGTAATGGTAAATTGGTCATGGCGGATACTACGTTTGGACAAGTCCTTTCCTTGAGTCCGAAGTACGATTATGGCTGGTACATCAGGGCTAAAATAAATTATGATCTGGATTCAACGCAGAAATTATTTCTTGCTAAACCATATTATGAAAAGTACATCGAACTGGCATCTGTTGATCCTGTGAAGAACAAAGCCAGGTTAATTGAAAGCTATCTGTATATGGTTGTCTACTTCGCACAGACAGACAATAATGAAATGTCTAAGTCTTATTGCAATCTCGTGCTCAATTTAGATCCGGAGAATGAATCAGCCAAAGAATATCTGAAGATATTGACAGGTCAAAAAGAAAAGAAGAAATCAATTGATAAATAGTCCAATGATTTCTTCATCTGTGTAATCTGCGTAATCTGTGTAATCTGCGTAATCCGCGTAATCTGCGTAATAATCTGCGTAATAATCTGCGTAATCTGCGTCCCTTATTTAATTTCGCAGTGAAACAGTTCTTTATCTGCAATATATCCTTGTAAGATATCTCCGATTTGTACGGATGAAACGCCTGCAGGTGTTCCGGTAAAAATCAAATCGCCTTTATTGATTTTAAAATAAGTGGAAATGTATGCGACGATTTTGGAGATTGGAAAAATCATGTCCCGGCTATTCCCATGTTGAACCTGGCTGTTGTTTTTGTTCAGGCTAAATTGCAGATCATTTATGGGAAGGTCTTCCACAGGTATCCATTCGCCGATGACTGCGGAATGATCAAATGCTTTGCTGATTTCCCATGGCAGGCCTTTCTCTTTGCATTTTTGTTGAATGTCCCTGGCCGTAAAATCAATACCTGTAGTTACATGGCTGATATAAGCCATTGCATTTTTTTCCTGAATGGATTTTCCTTTTTTGGAGACCTTAAAAACCAATTCTGATTCGTGATGAAGATCTTTGGTGAAATTTGGATAATAGAATGGTTTATTATCTTTCAATAAAGCGGTCACCGGTTTCATAAAGACTACCGGTTCGGCCGGAACCGGATTATTTAATTCTTTGGCGTGATCGATATAGTTGCGTCCGATACAGAAAATGACCATACAAAAATAGTGGATTAGTGATTGCGAATTATTAAATACGGTTTTGGAATTGCCATTGAAACTAAACTAATGTTCATACAATTACAATATCCAAAGTGGCCAATGCAATTTATAATTATAGGTATTCATGCATTTCGGATTAAGCGATTCCGGTCAGTTGCCGCACTTCATTAACTGTTTTTCTGGCGCGTTCGCGGATATGTGCAGCAGATTGTTTGATTTCATCCTTGATTGCTTTTTTGTCAGCAAGTAATTCCGTTTTTCTTTTTTGAAGTGGTGTAACCAAATCAATTATAGCATCTGCAACCGCATCCTTCAGCTGGCTGTATTGCAATGTACCGGATGTATACAAGGAATTCAATTCAGCATAACGCGGAGAATTGCACGCAGCTAAAAGCGCATACAAATTGGCAACGCCCGGACTCATTTCTCCGGATTTAGTTTCACCTGTATCTGTTACCGCGGAACGAATTTGTTTCCGAATGTTATCAACAGGAGCGAATACGTCTATAAAATGTTTATCTCCGGCGCTTGCGCTCATTTTGCGCAGTGGATCTGCTGTTGACATGACCTTTGGCGTTTCAGTAAATAAGCACTCCGGCAGGGGAAAGTATTCTTTACCGCATACTTTATTAAACCGCGTTGCAATATTGCGTGATAATTCCAGATGCTGTTCCTGGTCTTTGCCTACGGGAACGTAATTGGTTTTATAAATTAATATATCAGCAGCCTGCAATACCGGATAGACAAACAATGCCGATGAAACAAAGTCGTCTTTATCTTTCTCTTTGAGTTGTTGCGTTTTGTCTTTAAACTGTGTCATTCGGCTCAATTCGCCATAGCTGCACATGCAATTCAGAATCCAGCATAATTCGGTATGCTCGGGAACCATAGATTGAATAAATAAATTTTTAGTTTCAATTCCGCATGCAATTAAATCAATGGCAAGATTCCAGACATTTTCACGAAGTTTGACCGGATCATACGGCATGGTCATGGCATGATAATCGACTATGCAATAAATGCAATCGTATTCAGTTTGCAGTTTCTTCCAATTCTCAACTGCACCGAAGTATCTTCCGAGATGAAGTTTTCCTGTTGGCTGGATACCACTGAATACAATTTTGCTTGACTGACTCATTGAACCTGTTTTATTTAAAAGCGACACATGAAATTTCGACATTTACAAATCGGGGAAGATTCGCAACCTCAACTGTTTCCCGGGCGGGTGCACCCTGTTCCGGAAAATAAGTTGCATAGACTGCATTGATGGCTGCAAATTGCTTCATGTCTTTTACAAACACCGTGCATTTAGCCACATGGCTACTATCCATATCAGCTGCTTTCAGGATCGCCATGAGATTGTCAAGTACCCGGTGTGTTTCTTCTTCAATCGTATTCATCATCAGCACACCCGTCTTTGGGTCGAGAGCAATCTGACCTGAAACATACAATGCGTCCCCAACCATGATTGCCTGGCTGTAGGGTCCGATTGGTTTGGGTGCATTTTCCGTATAGATTACTTTTCTCATTTTGATTTATAATTTGGATTAATCAATGAATGCAATTGTTTTTGGATTTAAGTTTATTTCAATATTCAATATTCAATACTTAATACTCAATTTTCTTTTGTAATCAATAATTAAAAATCCAACATCGTCATCAAAAATTGATATAAACACTCCTAATTCATCACTCATCACTCATCACTCATCACTCATCACTCATCACTTCTAACTCCTAACTCTTAACTCCTAGCTCCTCCCTCTCTTCTCTCCTGTTTGCCTAAAATGCAAAAAGCTCCACATAACACTACGGGAGCTTTTTAATATCTTAAATATAAAATCTTATACTTTGGTTTCTTCAGGTGCAGCGCCCGCAATAACTACATTGCCCTTGTAATACAAACTGCCTTCATGCCAATGTGCATGATGCATGATATGTGTAGCGCCTGTAGTTTTACAGGTTGCTAATTGTGGAGTTTCCGCTTTATAATGCGTTCTTCTCTTTCTTTTTCTTTGTTTGGAGTGCCTCCATTTAGGATTTGGCATATCACTTGGTTTTTATCAATTCTTATTTAAATTCTTGAGGCTTTCCCATACAGAAGTATCTGAATGCAGGCCTTCTTCATTTTGAATCCGCTTTAATACTTCCATATTGCAAGGTGGATTGTCCATGTTTTCGCAATCCATCACTTGTGACAGTGGAAGTGACAAACAGATATAATCGTACAATATATCTGCCATCTTTAATTCAGTGGCATCCGGAGAAATCAGAACCAGATCAGGATCTTCTGAAATACCCGTTCCGGTTTTGACGTAGAGCTGGTGGGCTCTTTCAATTGGGATGTCTATTTCAGCAAGACAACGATCGCAATTCGAATGGTAGCTGCCTTTAATATTCAATTGTATGGTAGATAAGTCATCCTGTTTATCGAGAATGGCTTCTATTTCAAATTGACCGTTATCCAGCGGGCTAGCCTCGAAATTCCTGAAAAACCCATCATTCAAATTCCATTGAAATGAATGCAAGCCGTTATAAAGGCTCCTTAAGGGGATGCTAAACTCTCTTAAAGAATCCATAGAGAACGTTTTCAAAAATGGACTGCAAAGGTAGAAATTATCTTATAAAAAGTGGACAAATCATAAAAAAATTAGAAAGAATTGGGATTCAGGGTCTTGGAGCAGCGAAAACACCTCTAAGACATCGCATCTAACCCACTTTGAAGCCTTGTAATCATTGGAACTATGGCTATTCCATATGATAACTATACCTGTTGTCCCCGATATTACGAATGGTCATCAGCCCTTCATTTCACTCAGTCCATTTTTACAAATCGCCGGATGTGATTTAATCCATTGATTTTCAAATGGATGAAATAGATTCCAGGTTCCAGATGACCTAGACCTAGTTCGGGTCGGTATGGGGAGGTTTCTATTAATTGTCCGCAGGCATCATAAATGGACATAAACGATGGTTCCGGTCCGGCGGGAATAGAAATATTCAGTTTATTTGGCGTAGGATTCGGGTAAAGATGAATCGAATTGGGATTGTTCGTGTTGGAAGCAGCAGAAACGCACATAATTTTATTGAGGCGTGCCCAGATTTGATTGCACAGCACGATAGACACCTCGTCACCGTTTCCGTTGGATTCTCCCATCCGTACGACTACCATATTGAGGCTGGGCACCACGCAGACCAATTGACCATTTTTGCCTATTCCTGCAAACATGTCCTTCGGGGCTTCCGGGGAAAGTGGTCCAGGAAAGACTATTTGCAATGTGGGTAGCATAAAAGAGGGTTGACCATTCAACCACCACAGATAACCATAAGATTTATTAAGAGACTGTGAAGGGTGAATCATCGCATCATAATAGGCTTGATCTTTAAGTAAACTATCCTGATTCCAGACGCCATGATTCATTACCAATAATCCAAATCGGGCCATGCTACGCGGATTACTGACGTAGACATTATCAAAACTTGAGGTAATCCATACACCGTTCATCCCGGTTCTGATTCTCAATTGGTTCAGTATATATTGGTTTTCGTTAATTCCCGTAGCGGATTGCAAAACATCCCGGAGCAATGTATAAGGAGCATTGTGATAGGCCCATCGGGTGCCCGCATCTGCTTTGTAAGTCAGGCAATCTTTTAAAGTACAATGATTGTCGGATACCCCATCGTCGAACCCGGTGGTCATGGTCAGTTGATTCCAGATGGTGATTTGATTTTCTTTGTCTGGCGCTTCGCTGGTCCATCCGGCACCGAGATATTTGGAGCTCAGATCATTCAGTTTTAATTTGCCATCCTGCTGAGCCATTCCTACTAAAAATGAAGTCAGTGTTTTACCCGCTGATGCCCAATACCAAAGTGAATCTTTGGTGAATGTATCGAAGTATTTTTCAAGAACGATCTTGCCATCTTTCAGCACGATGAATGCTTTGGATTGCTCATCATCCAGGTAGGAGTATAATTCGTCCACATACTGTGTACACCACCCTAAGTTTACCGGATTAATGGTATCCCATGTGTTTCCAACGATAGGAGGGAAATACAATTTTTGGGAATGCAGTTCCAGCTGGAGAAAAATCAAAGTGACAAGCAGGTATATTTTTGACATAAGCGATGTTTATCTGAATATGGACATAAAGCTAAGGCCCCGGGTTTAATCTAAAATAAAAAAGCCTTCCGGAAATCCGAAAGGCTTTTTTATTTAACTTTATTTAGTTCTTAGAAATGGTACCAAAGACCAAATGATATTGCATCCATATTAGTATGGACAGTAAAATCAGAATTTGAATTTCCATCAAAAGATGTAGAAACAAATTTCAATAATCCGATTTCTGCATTAATTGACCAGCTGTCACCAAGCATATAGTCAACACCAGGAGTAAGATCAACAGTAAATGTAGTCGTTGCTTTAGCATTTGGTGTGTCATTCTTTACTGAACCAAAATTAACACCAGGAGCAAGATAAAAGAAAGTATGGTCACCCATATGCCATCCGTAGCGCAATTGAGCTCCAATGCTGAATGCGGTTGTTACTACATCCGTTGCACCTTTATCTGTATGAGAAGCAAAACCTACTCTACCCACGATTGCAGAGTTGTCACTTAGCCAATATCCGAATTTTGGAGAGATTCCAAAATCTGAGGAAACATCTTTTTTACTGGCAATATCAAGATTTACTCCAGCAAACATTTTCTTGTCTTGTGCATAGCTGGTAGCAAATAAACCCATAAAAAGAACTAAAAGTAATAGTTGTTTTTTCATACTTGTGTAAGTTTTGTGTGAATAATAAGAGTTAAACACTGCAATTTTAGACCTTTCGCTATTGATTTCAAAACTTTTATTAAATTTTTTTTAGAGATATTCAAGTCTGCTATTCAGGTATAAGTCAATAAAAGGCCCTGCTTTTTCATTTTTACCTGCCTAAGCTGTTGATTTGAACTTGATTAGGAGTAAGCCATCCGGCATTATATATTAAAAGTCTTCTTAATAACTGGTCTTCAATTTTTGTTCTCTTTTAAATCTTTCCATGGCCAGAATGATCAATCGGTCGATGAGCTCGCCATAAGGAATTCCGGTTTTTTCCCACATTTTTGGATACATACTGATTTTCGTAAATCCCGGAATCGTATTTATTTCATTGACTAACAGCTTGTTATCCGGAGTTAGAAAGACGTCGACCCGTCCCAGGCCCTCGCAGCAAAGAACTTCAAAGGTTTTTATAGCCAGATTTTTGACTTCTTTGGTTAGTTCCGGGGAAATTTTGGCCGGAATCTCAATAATGGCGCCTTTTTCATCCAGATATTTGGCTTCGTAGGAATAGAAATCGTGTTGAGCGATGACTTCACCCGGAATTGAAGCAATGGGTTTGCGATTGCCCAGCACGGCACATTCAATTTCGCGGGCCTTGATAAATTCTTCGATCAGGACTTTTTGGTCAAATTCAAAGGCAAGTTTGAGTCCTTCCAGATATTCTTTCTCCGTATTGACCTTGGAAATTCCAACAGATGATCCCAGATTGGCCGGTTTTATGAAACAAGGCAGCCCCAGGCTTTTTTCAATTTCTGTAAAAGAAGGGACTTCCTCTTCAGCATGGATACAAACGTATTTACCTATTGGAATTCCCGCATCCCGCAGCAATCGTTTCATCACATCTTTATCCATTCCAACAGCCGAACCCAGCACACCGGCCCCTACAAATGGAATATTGGCCAGTTTCAATAAACCCTGAACGGTGCCATCTTCGCCATATGGTCCGTGTAAAATGGGAAAAACAACATCTAATACCGGGAAACTCTGGTCACCGTTTAGAATCGTCATTTTGCCATGACTTTCGGGAATCAGTGCTACATCTTTTATCTGTTCGCCTGTATTCAATTCATTTAAATGATCGGGCTGCAGTAAATGCACTGCTTCCACATGACTAATCCATTTTCCCGTTTTGTCAATAGCGATTAAAACCGGATTATACTTTTCTTTGTCAAGAGCTTCGTATACGTTCTTTGCAGACTGTAAGGAAATCTCATGTTCTGCAGACTTCCCGCCAAATAGAATACCGATGTTTATTTTTTTAGCAGACATGTTTTAATTTTAAATGATCTAAACAACTTATTGACTTAAAGATCTGAAAGTATTGAATCATTGAAGCAGTGTTTCACCCATTTAAAAATTCAACTCAAACTCTTCACTTCTATTCTTCACTCTTATCGCCCCAACACTTACTGCCAACTTCTCATTTCTAACTTCTAGCTTCTTGATTTTAACTCATCACACCTCGCTCCTAACTCCTAACTTCTAACTTCTAACTGCCAACTGCCAACTGCCAACTGCCAACTGCCAACTGCCAACTGCCTTCTCCTTCCTCCAACGCAAATATCGCTTTATCTTTCAAATCGCTAATAGGTAAAGCAGCTCAAAGAATATTTTACATATCTTTAAGCGTTCAAATTACGTGCAAAATATTGATCCAAGACTTTATTACGTCCCGGTTTATAAATGAATCAAAATCCTTCTACATTTAAATTTTCGGATCTTCCCGGTTTTTTAAAGAGCCGGATCTTCCTTCATACGTTAGTGAGGCTTTTGCTTTTGGCAATCATCCTTTGGTTTTTGAATTCCTTTTTTCTGAATATCTACACCAATCATGGTCAGCAACTCATTTTGCCTAAGTATGAAGGAGTGGCGTTGGATCAGGTAGTGAAACATGCAAAGCAAAGAGGCTATGAAATTGTCATTTCCGATTCTCTGTTTGTTAAGGGAAAACCGGGTGGTTATATTATTTCGCAAATTCCCCATGCGGGAGCCAAAGTAAAAAGAGGAAGAACCATATATGTGACGACCAGTAAATACCAGGCAGAGTCATTTGTTTCCGAACAATTGCCTGTTCTTTATGGTAAAAAGCTGGAATACAAAAGAAGTGAATTATTCAATTTATTTGAATTGAATTCCAGAATCAAGGGTGTTCAGTTCGATCCGGGCCCCGAGAATCACATTCTGGAAGTTTATTATAAAGGAACTCTTTTAATCAATTCTCAAACGCGTCGTACGGATGTCGTAATATCTAAAGGGGATACACTGGATTTTGTCATCTCAACGAGATCCGGCGGCGAGGTGCCCATTCCTGAGTTGATTTGTCAAACACTTGCTGCGGCTAAATTTTTATTGATTTCTTCCAAGCTGGACCTGGGTTCAATACTTAAAGAAGGCGAAATCAAAGACGATGAAAGTGCTTTTATCATTGAACAAACACCTGCTGTCGATATGAGTAAAACAATTCCATTGGGAACTTCATTTACTTTAAAAATTGTTCAGGAAAAACCGGATAAATGCAAATGAAGTATCAATTACTAATTTTCAATTACTAATTACCAATTACTAATAACAAATGTCACCACTTATCACTCCTAACTTCTCACTCCTCACTCCTAACTCTCCACAATTAACTACAATAAAATGAATGATCTTACTGTACAAGAATTGAAAAAGAAACTGGAAAATAAAGATGACTTCATATTAATTGATGTTCGTGAATTATATGAACATACTGATTTTAATATTGGAGGAGAACTAGCCACTTTACAAACAACACTTATGGATAAAATAGCCGAATTGAAAAATCAATCGGATAAGGAAATCATTGTGTATTGCAGAAGTGGAAACAGAAGTGGAATGGCAAAACAAATGTTTGTTCAGGCCGGATTTACCAATGTGAGGAATTTAATCGGTGGAATATTAGCATGGCGGGAAGCATTTCCATCTTAATATAGAATTTGATTTTTTAAGAGAATTGCGGAGAACCCTTTTTTTATTACAGATCAATTCATACTTGATCCATGTGCCCTAAAAAAACAAACCGGGATATCGGTTTACTCGGAGAACAAATTGCTGCAGATCATCTGACCATGCTGGGATATAAAATCCTTGAACGCAATTGGCGTTATAGCCGATCAGAAATTGACATTATAGCCATGTACCAAAACATACTTGTGTTTGCCGAGGTAAAAACAAGGTCATATGATTTTTTTGGTACGCCTGAAACGTTTGTCAGCAGTCAAAAAGAATTGTTGATTCATGAAGCAGCATCCGTTTATATGGATCAGATTCATCACGATTGGGAATTCAGGTTTGATATTATTGCAATTATCCTGAATAAAAATGACGCACATACTCTCGAACATTTTATCGATGTATTTTGATGTCTGATCAGCTCCTTCCCTCTGTTTTAATTAGTCTCATAAGACTCTTCACTTCATTATTCAACATTCGTTAATCGGTGTTCATTATTTTTTTATAATTTCGGACATTCAAATAAATAGTCGAATGGCGCCGGGTATTATTTCACAATTGGTATAAAATAAAAATGCTAAATTGATTAAATTAAACAATCAGACTAATAGCTACCTACAAAAACCATGAATAAAATTCATGTAATAGAAGTATAACACAACTCCGTGTCTCTGTGCCTTGGTGGCAAAACAAATTTTCTTCCCAACGAAAGCATTAACCTGAAGGCCAAAACGGCTACTCGAATTCATTATGAAATTTTTCAAGGGATCGTGATTTTTGGCCACGGAGGCACAAAGACACAGAGGGTTAAGGTAATTTTATTTTTACTCATCATTACCCGTAGAGTCATTCACTAGCATTATATGTTTAAAAACAGCCCATGACTTAAGTCATGGGCTGTTTTATAAAATTTGAATGTAAACATATCCTCAATGTTTACTATGCTAATCGCTCCAGGTTTTTATTTTTCGTTAGTTACAGGTCTGACCTCGTAGCCTTCATTTCTCAGTAATTGAATCACTCCTTTTTCGCCACCGAGATGACCTGCTCCTACTGCAAAGAAACATGGTTTATCGGTCATCGCCGTTTTCATGATTGGAATCCAGTTTTTATTGCGATTGTACAACATCATTTCGAGGTAAGGAAGGAATTGCTGGTCTTCTTTAGAAATCGTTTGATTTAATGCATTTAAGTCTTGTTCCTTGTAGCTTTTATACATGGACTTCATCTGATTTTCAGATTGGGATTCGGCAGTTACTGATTCCAGCAACATTTTTGCCTGAACTGCATAAGGTATGCTATCGAAAATCGATACCTGAAATGCCATTGTTTCCAAACCATCTGTTGGAATATTTTTTTTCTTTGCCATATCGGCCAATTCGATTTCATAGGACTTTGAACTTCCATCCTGCAATGCAAACGGATTGCCTTCCGAGCCGGCCATTGCACTGAGAAACATCGGTTTTATCCGTTCAAACATAGCCAGCGGTAATCCGGCATTGTCAAAATAATTCTTCAGTTTTCCATACTCTTCAGTAGTAAGCAAATCGGTCAGGCTCGTATCATTCTTCATTAAAAGCTGGTCCATCATTCCAAACAATATCCCGGGATTATTCATCTGCGCCATGTCGATTTCAAAAAATATTTTTTGGACATGATTCATTGCATCTTCCAGACCTTTCGGCAAAAAATAATCTTCCGATGGAATCATGTGAATCGTTCCGAACAAATAAGACGATTTGTTTAATCCTTTTCCATCAATTTTCCATAACAATGCATGATCCAGGTTTTGCATGGCCCCCTGGCCAAATGCAAGCTGCGAACTGAGAAATAATCCTAAAAATTTTAATAATAATCTCATGTGTGAAATTTATAAAATAAAACTATAGTCATTCATTCTTGATACTAATCTCCGATAACATACTAATTACTAATTACTAATTACTCATCACTCATCTCTCCACTCTTTTAGCTCTTAGTTCCTAGTTCCTATCTCATCGCTTCTCCCTGTACTCATACTACTATTCACTGCTCACCTCTAACTCCTAACTTCTCACTTCTCACTAATCACTCATCTCTCTTAACTCCTAGTTCCTAGTTCCTAGCTTCTACTTTTTCTCATATCACTCCTCACTTCTAACTCCTCACCCCCTAACTCCTCCTCCTCTCTTCTTTTTCAATTCTGCATCATCCATTCATAAAAGCTTATGCCTGCAGCAACGGAAACATTCAACGATTCTATTTTTCCCACTTGCGGAATTTTGAATAATTCATCAGCCTGGCTGAGTATTTCTTCAGAAATACCGGTTCCTTCCGAACCGAGTACGAAACAAAGAGATCTCTTTAAATCCATCTCCCGAATGGTTTTCTCTGCTTTTTCAGATGCGCACAGAATAACAAGTCCCATGGATTTAAGTTGACGTATGCATTGCAGGAGGTTTTTCTCTCTGGAGACCGGCAGGGTGAGTAAAGCCCCGGCGGATGCTTTTATGGATTCTGAATTAATCGGAGCGCTGTTTTTCTGACCGATGATCAGGCCATGAATACCAAAAATTTCTGCCGAACGGCCAATGGCACCAAAGTTTCTGACATCGGTAATCCCGTCGCACATGCACAGACAGGGATTTAGCCCTTTGCTAAACATATGATCCACCACAGCTGAAGTCTGATAAAAGTCTATAGCCGAGGTAAACGCGATTACACCCTGGTGATTTTGCTTGCTCAGTTTGTCCAGTTTGAATTTGGAAACCCTGAGAATGGGTATTTTATGTGCTCTGGCCAATTTTAATAACCATTTAGTGTCCTCATTGTCAAGCGTCTCCGAAATAAATACTTTTTGGATATTGATTTCAGCAGCAATTGCCTCCTTTAAAGCGTTCTTGCCAAGTATTAAATCTTTTTTTTCCATCACTTGGATTTGAGACAAAGTTACAAGTCAAATAGCCGATAGGTTGCAGGATGTTGGTAGAAATCGATTCACAATGCAAAATTCAATTTGGGAAGCTTTGGTCAATAAATCTGCAGCTTCAGATTTTAGAAATTATCATTATTTTCGCAAATTATTAATCTAATCACGTTTATGAAACTTAAATTATGTATCGGCTTTGGCCTGTTATTGATGGTTTATGCCTCAATGGCTCAGCAACAAAGCAAATTGGATCTGGCTCTTAGATTCATTGAAAATCAACAATCGACCTGGGCTTTATCCAAGGATGACATCAGTGATCTAGCTGTTTCCGATATGTACGAATCAGAAAACAATGGCGTAACGCATATTTATCTCATTCAGCGATATGACGGAATTGAAATTCACAATGCAATTACTTCTGTACACGTCACAAGAGATGGAAAAGTATTTGACAGTCCTTCGCGTTTCTATTCAAACATCAAACAAAAAATTAACACGACAAGAAATAAATTGGATGCGGTTCAGGCACTCACGCAAGTGGTCAGACATTTAAATATTTCCAATGCCCTTGTACCTAAAAATGTAAGCAGAACGAATGAGGGTAAGATGAAGATCGCCAAAACGAATTTTACCCATAATGACATTCCGGTGAAATTGGTTTTTTGTCCGGATAAAAACGGAAACCTCCGTCTAGCATGGGATCTGAACATGGATATGTCTGTGAGTAATGATTATTGGTCCATTCGCGTAGATGCCGTAAATGGTGAAATCCTCGATCAACAAAATCTCAACATAAAATGTAATTTTGATCATCCCGGTCATTCCAGATGTATTGAAAATCAAAAAGTATTTTCAACAAAAAATATTCCCGTAAAAGAAGCGGTTGCGCAGCAAACGAAACAGATGAAACAGAATTTAATGGTTCCATCTGCTCCTAATTCGTACAATGTAATAGCTGTTCCCAATGAAAGTCCAAGACATCACGCAAGGGAGATCGTGGTCAATCCTGCTGATGCCGTTGCCTCTCCGTATGGATGGCACGATACCAATGGAGCGACTGGTGCTGAATACACCATTACACGTGGAAACAACGTCCATGCCTATCTTGACCGCAATGGCGACAATGTATCTGATAACAATGAACCCAATGGTGGATCGAGTCTCATGTTTGATTTTCCATTTGATCAGAATGCAGAACCCGGACAATATGTAGCAGCAGCAACGGTCAATCTGTTTTATATGGTTAATATGATGCACGATGTGATGTTTGGCTTTGGATTTAATGCACCTGCCGGTAATTTTCAATCGAATAATTATGGAAAAGGCGGAGCAGGCAATGACTACGTTCTTGCAGAAGCCCAGGATGGCAGTGGTACTGATAATGCAAATTTTGCAACACCTGCTGATGGTGGCAATGGAAGAATGCAAATGTATTTATGGTTGTCTTCCGGAGTTGAAACGTACATTTTAAAACCGGACACATTGGTAGGAAGTATTGACTCGAGAAGAGCTAGCGGCTGGGGTGGAGCTCCGCCACCAACTTTGGATCTCGATGCAGTAATTGGGAATGATCATTCAAATACACCTACGCTTGGATGTAACAATGGATTTAAAAATTCTGAAGTTGGAGGAAAAATGGTATTAATCGACAGAGGTACCTGTGAGTTTGGCGTAAAAGCCTTAAATGCGCAGAAAGCAGGAGCTGCTGCCGTATTGATTTGCAATTTTGAAGATGCGTTTGTAACAATGGGTGCAGGTGCTGTTGGTAACCAGGTAACTATTCCGGCTTATTTTACGACCAAATCCATTTGCAACAGACTAAAATTAATTATAAATAACGGAGGTTTGAAAATTGAAGTCAGAGAGCCCGGAGCAAATGCAGGTCCGGATAGTCTGGATGGAGATTTTGATAATGGAGTTATCGCACATGAATATGGACATGGTATTTCAACGAGATTAACCGGCGGACCATCAAATTCCAATTGTCTGGGAAATCAGGAACAAATGGGAGAGGGATGGAGTGATTTTATGTCACTGGTCATGCAGGCGAAACCGGGAGATGTTGGAACCACTCCAAAAGGGATTGGTACGTATGTGCAAAATGAACAACCAAACGGTCTGGGTATTCGCAGAAGGCCATATACCACTGACATGAACGTAAATGAATTTACGTATAAAAATATAGATGCGGAATCTCACAATCTCGGTGAAGTATGGACTACAGTTCTTTGGGATCTCTATTGGAAATTGGCAGATAAATACGGCTATGATCCCGATTTCAAGAAAAAAACATCAGGCAACAATATTTGTATTCAATTGGTCATTGATGGTATGAAATTGCAACCCTGCAGTCCTGGATTTCTGGATGGACGCAATGCGATTTTAAAAGCGGATTCCATTAATAATGGTGCAGCCAACTCATGCTTGATTTGGGAAGTGTTTGCACGAAGAGGAATGGGATTTTTTGCCAAGCAAGGTTCAAGTAATATGGTGTTGGATGAAACAGAAGATTTTCTACCGGCATTGGTTTGTATCAATAAAATTCTCATCGATAAAAGAGCAGGCTATTATAAAGATGCAACCACCTTTGTGAAGAATGACGTGGTCAAACCGGGCGATGCATTTTCATTTACCATTAATGTAAATAATTATAAACCTGGAACAGCAAATAATGTAGTTGTTACTGATAATATTCCAGCTGGCTGTACCTATGTCAATGGTTCAGGAAATCCGGCTCCTCAGGTAAATGGAAATCAACTGGTCTGGACTTTTGCGCAATTAAAATCACTCGAGTCCAAACGAATTACCTATAAATTGAATTCAAGCCCTTCTATTGCTTCAACAACACTTTGGTACGATGATATAGAGAATGGTGAAAATAATTGGGATATTGACCTTCTCAAAGGAACCCAACTTTGGTATACCGCAGACGGATATGGAGTGAGTCAGTCACATGCCTGGATTGCTGAAGAAGCACAGGGAGTTTCCAACGATTATACCTTGTTTACCAAAAAGCCTTTTCAGTTGGCTGGTCAGGATCCATCACTCTTATTCTACCAATTCTACAATACCGAAAAAGGATTTGATGGCGGAATGGTTGAGATTTCAAAAGACGGGTTTTTCTGGGATGCCGCAAAACCTGAAAACTTTTCACTGAATGGTTATACGGGTAATATCAATTATCAAACATTTGTTTTGCCAAATGCTTATGCATTTTCCGGTCAAAGCGATGGATATGTACCAACGGTATTGAGTTTGAATGATTATAACAACGAAAAAGTACAGGTCCGTTTCCGTTTTGGAAATGATAGTTTAAATCTAAGTCCTGTCAATAGCATTCTCTTCGGCTGGATTATTGACAATGTAGAATTCATTTTACCCAAGTTTTATAATTCTGAAGTTTGTGTTACATCGAATGAAGGGGATAATGTATGTGAATCTGCTCCGGGCAAAGGAGTGCTTGCAGATTCTGATAAAATTGTTGGTACGGATAACAAAAAACCAAATTCGGAATTCAGAATTTATCCCAATCCGGCGGGCGATTATTTCCTTGTAAAACTGGATCCGGAAAAGCATTATAATAAATTGGTGTTAAGAAGCATTAATGGTCAGGAACTCCGCACCATAAGTCTCGAAAATGTTTCTCATTTGCTAAAAGTAAATACGGTTGATCTGCCTAAAGGATTGACCGTTTTGGAATTTATAGGCAATGAAGGACATGCTTATTCCAAAGTGATAATCAAATAAGTAATTTCTGATAAAAAGAAAAAAGGCTGTTCTTATGAGCAGCCTTTTTTTTTGTAAAGAATTAAATCCATTATAGAATCAATGTTACTAATGTGCTCTATGTGTTTCAATAATTTTATAACCACATAGGCACAATAGGCAAATAAGGAATACAAATTCTATGTTCCTTATGTGATCTATGTGTTTCAAAAAAAAAAATAACCACATAGGCACATTTGGCACATAAAGAATTCAAATTCTATGTTTCTTATGTGTCTATGTGTTTCAATAATATTTTATAACCACATAGGCACAATAGGCAAATAAGGAATACAAATTCTATGTTCCTTATGTGTTCTATGTGTTTCACAAAAAATAACCACATAGGCACAATAGACACATTAATAGAAAAAAATCTATGTGCCTTATGTGTCTATGTGTTTCAATAATATTTTATAACCATATAGGCACATTAGGCAAATAAGGAATACAAATTCTATGTTCCTTATGTGTTCTATGTGTTTCACAAAAAATAACCACATAGGCACATTAGGCACATTAGGAGCACAAATTATTTGTTCCCTATGTGTTCTATGTGTTTCAAAAATTTCATAACCACATAGGCACATTAGGCACATAAGGAATACAAATTCTATGTTCCTTATGTGTTTCAAAAAAGTCTTAAAGTCTATTCAAAGACCTGAACTTTTTTGGTAACCTCCACAAATTCGCGGGTAAATTTGCCTTCGTAGCGCGTGGCTCTTACGATATGATTGTCAATCCAGTGATAATTGCCACCTCTGGGTTTGTTCAATAACAGGAAGTGATATTTGAATCCGCATTTTTTAAGCCAGGTCTCCGTGATTTCTTTATGTTCATCGGTCCGTGAAGTAAAAAAGGTAATGATATGACCTTCTTCATACCACTGATTAATAACCTTTACGGCATCGGGAAATGGCTCTACATCAACCATGCGATGCGGTTCTTCATTGGGGATATCCTCGCAGATTGTGCCATCAATATCCACCAGGAAATTTTTTACATCTTCAGGTAATAGCGGAGATTCAAGTTTTCCTTCTTCGTTGTAGTGTTTTTCTAATTTCAGTTCTTGAAGCGGATCCATATGTGAAGTTAATCAATATGATTCAACAGTTATTCATTTTCCTGTTTTGCGTCTTCCATGCCCTGTTCTTTTTCAGGATGCACTTCATCCTGGTGATCGGGAGTTTGGCTTAGTTCAGTTTCCTGGTTTTCAGCAACGGTGTTTTCCTCAGCTGCAGCTACAACTTCCTGTTCAGTTGGATTTACTTCATCAACAGCCAGATGCTGATCTGGTATGTTTTTAGCGGCCGGTTTTTTTCGTGCAACTTTTTTAGCCGATTTAATTTCTTCTGCTGCCTTACTTAATTTTTCCTGCAGCTCCTCCGGTATTTGTTCTTGCACAGAATGAATTTCTTCATTGATTTTAGCCTTAACTTTTTCTTTTTCAAGTTCTACTTTTTTATGTATCTCTTGTTTTTGTTTGAATTTTTCCTCTCTCTTTTTAATCTTTTGAGTGAGAGCTTCCAGTTTTTCTCTGGTCTGCAATAATTCTTTTAATTTCTCCTCTTTGGAACGTATCCGTTCTTCGATCATTTTGATTTTAGCTACACGGATCTGTGCTTCCAGCTGACCTGAGGTTGTGGCAATACGACGGTTTTCGAAGTCAATATTTTTCTTTTCAAAGTCAATGGATTGTTCCATTTTTTTGATGGCAGTCAACAGGCCTTCGTATCGTCTGAATATATGATCGGATCCGCTGTTACCCGCTTGATCTCTATTGCTTTCCCTGTGTTCTCTTTTTTCACGGATAATTTTAAAAGCTTCATTCAGTTTTGACAAAAGGTTTTCTTTGTCAGACTTATTCAGGGAATGTTCCTTCATTTCTTTTTGAATAGCGATCAGCTGATCAAACAGAGGTTTCAGCAGTGCTCCCGATTGAATTTTTTGATTGACTTCTTCAATCTTTTTAAATAACGTATCTGCTATTTCCTTAGATTTTTGATTGATTTCAGCACTCAGACTTTTTCTCAATTTTTTTAATTCATCGAAGAGCGCATTGGATTTTTCGCGAAGCGAATCGGAATGATCTCTAAACAGATTTTTATCAAAAATATGTTGCTGGACATTTGTCCATAATTCTTTCAATTCATCCCATAGTGGTTGGTCATATATTTCGAGGCGTTTGATTTTATCGGAAAGATCTTCCAACTCGTTTTTGAAATTTTTATAAAGTTTCGTAGAAAGAATCACAAAATGCCATTCCATCTGAGCCCTTTGAATGACATCTGAACGTTCGACTTTCAAATCATCCGGCAGGATGCTGTCGGCCATGGTGAGTTCGGTAACCCGGTGTTCGGTGTCATTTGGAAATTTCAATTCCAAACCTTCACGCCACTGGCTCATCATCAGGTTGTAAAATTCTTCCGTAATTTCTTTTTCGGGAATGCTCCAAATATCCACTTTGTTTTCATCCGCATTCAGCGATACAGCCAGCAATACCTTTTCTTCTTTCGCATTGTTGCCCCAAACGACCAATCTGGTTCTCATCTCAAAATTTTTAATCAGTTCTTTCTAAATAATATATTCACTCGCCTCCCAAACGGAGGTATTTGTAAGATTATTAATTCAACAGTTCGTAAACGATCCAAACTTGCAAAAATCAATCCAAAAAATCTCTTTTTCGAGAAATATTTTGGGGGTGCTAAGATACAAAACCTTTGACAAGCAGATAGTTAGCAATTTGCACGGCGTTGGTCGCGGCTCCTTTTCTCAGATTGTCCGCCGTAATCCACAGATTTAGTGTTTTGGGCTGAGATTCGTCTCTTCGGATTCTGCCGACAAAAACCTCATTGCGGTCTTTGGCTAAACGGGGGGTAGGATATTCAAAAGTGGACGGATTATCCATCAGGATTAGACCCGGTGATTTGGAAAGAAGCTGCTGTATGTCTTTTATTTCGAATTCTGATTTGCATTCTACATTTACCGATTCGGAATGACCTCCATGCACGGGAATCCGGACAGCGGTAGCCGTAATTCTCAGCGCAGGATCTCTGAGTATTTTCCGGGGTTCATGCACCAGTTTCATTTCTTCTCGGGTATAATCATTATCCAGGAAAACATCGCATTGCGGGATGCAATTTTCAAAGATAGGGTGATGATATGCCCTGGGCTCTTCAACCGGCAATCCCATGCGTTCAGATTCGTATTGCTTGACCGCTTTCATTCCCGTACCGGTAAAGGATTGATAGGTGGAGATGACCAGTCGTTCCAGACCGTATTTTTGTTGAATTGGATGCAGAGCCAGCACCATTTGAATGGTCGAACAATTGGGATTGGCGATGATTTTGGTTTCTTTGGTAATGGAATCCGCATTGATTTCCGGAACAACCAATGGAGATTTTGGGTCCATTCTCCATGCAGAGGAATTATCGATCACATAGCAACCGGTTTCAGCAAACTTTGGTGCCCATTCCAGAGAGGTACTTCCACCAGCAGAAAATATGGCGATGTCCGGTTTTGAATCAACGGCAGCCTGCATTCCTATCACTTCATATTCATTGCCGTTCCAGCTGATCTTTTTTCCAACCGATCTTTCTGAGGCAACAAAACTGATTTTGTCAAACGGAAATTTGAATTCATTCAATACGTTTAACACAACCTGACCTACTAATCCGGTAACTCCAACAATTGCAATATGCATAAAAAAATTTTAGCAAAGTTAATTGACATTTTTTTTTCAGCCTTCATATTAACGGGGTCTTTGCATTAAAGGGCAATGTTCAAGGACCTTAAGAATTAATTAATTTCAATTTTGCCTGAAGTATTCACAATTCGAATAGGAACCAATTCCTGGATTCTATTTAATGATAAAGATGTATAAGAATAGGATGAGTTGTTTAATTCCTGAGTTATAATAATTGCAATTCATCATTTTTCTGGTTTTGAAAATTGAACCAGAAAATAAGTTTAATTACTTTTGGGAAGCACTAATTAACACCTAATTGCTATGAGATCCTTATTCACTATTTGGCTTTGTTTGCCATGCTTTTTATTGCACGGACAAGTGACAGCCCCGGGCAATCTAGATATCCTAATTACAGAATTCATGGCAGATCCAACGCCCAAAGTCGGACTTCCGGATAAAGAATTTGTTGAATTAAAAAATAGGAGTGATCACCAATTGGATTTGACAGATTGTATATTGACTGATGGCGTCACGCAGGCCAAATTACCGAAATTCATTTTCGATACAGGGCGGTATCTCATTATATGTTCGATCAAAGACACTGCAGAGTTTAAGGTATTCGGAGATGTATTGGGTTTGACTAACTTCCCTTCACTAAATAATGATGGCGATCTTGTAAGTTTAAGAACAAAAAACCAGGAAATTATTTACGAAGTGAATTTCAAAGATAGCTGGTATCGGTCCCAGTCGAAAAAAGAAGGAGGATATACACTTGAAATGATTAACACCGGCAGTCCATGTACCGGTAACGAAAACTGGATAGCTAGTCAGCATTTTTCCGGGGGGACTCCCGGATATGAAAATTCGGTATCTGCTTTTCATCAGGATACTCAGGGTCCAAAATTACTTGATGTTTATCCGCTAAATGAAAATGAAATCAGATTGACCTTCGATGAAGCCCTGATGAAACCGGTTGCATCTGAATTTGCATTGGTTCCTTCCCGTTTGATCCGTTCTGCAGATCAATCATTACCGGATGATCATACCATTTTACTTACATTGAATGAATCCCTTGAAAAAGGTGTAAAATACTGGATCAACATACGCAAAGTCGCGGATTGTCTGAATAACAGTTCAAGCATACAAACCGGAGCATTCGCATTGACGGAAGAGCCCGTATTCAGGGACCTGGTGTGGTCTGAAGTTTTATTCAATCCGTATCCGGGAGGTGCAGACTTTATAGAAATTTACAATAGGAGTTCAAAATTTATTTCGTTAAACGGATTACTTGTAAAAAATAATGCACAGGACAATTTGTGGTATCCGATCAATACAGAACGGGTCATCCTGCCTGGCGAATACCTTGCATTATGCGCAGCTCCTGATAATCTGCTGATGAATTATCCAAAAAGAGATTCAACAAAAATTATTGAAGAAAAAATTCCTTTGATTGACGATGCTGGAGGAAGTTTGCAACTTGCCTTCAATCAAAACAATTCACTGCAATTGTTGGATTCTTTCACATTTGTAAAAGAATGGCACCACCCGTTTCTTCATGACGTGGAAGGAGTTTCTCTTGAAAAAATTAATTTGGATGAAAATTCTGGTAACCGGAGCAATTGGCAATCCGCAGCAGCATCAGCAGGGTTTGCAACCCCCGGATTGGCAAACAGTCAACATGTAGATACAGCCCGAAATTATTTAAACAAACCTTATTCTCTTTCTTCTCAAATCATTAGTCCTAATGGTGATTCATACCGTGATTATCTCACGATTTCTTTTGATTTGAAAAAATCAGGATATAAATCAAGGATTGAGATTTTCGATCTGTCCGGTCAAAAGTTAAAAGCGGTTGCATATCAGTTATTGTCTGCTCAGGACTTCCTGGTTTGGAATGGCGAAGATGATCTGGGCTCATTATTGCCGATCGGAAATTATATACTATATATAGAATTGATACATCCGGAAGGTGATCACCTGGTGTTTAAAGAACGAATAACTGTAGATCATTGATTTCTCTTCCTTCCATCGTCTTTACTTAAAGCCTGGGTTTATAATCTTGGGGCAACTCCGTTATTTCAGTTATTTTTGTACATTATATAATGGTCAGGCAACAGTTTTCAGAATCCATACAATGGATCGTGGTAGGATTCATCGCTACGATGTCATTGTTATTTTTATTTCCGCCTGATTTTTTACTGGCCAAACAATTCTCGGGCTTTGCCATACACTGGATGTTTATCTGTTTGATTCTCGGAATTGTTTCTCTATTTATAGGGAATGAAAAATTTATGCATACCGGATTTTTATCTTCCGGGATCATTGCTTTTTATCTGATGAATTCGTTTAATACCGATTTAAGGCTGGCCAATTTTAATAATTCCAATGCAATTACTGTTTTATTTGCCAACCTGACTCTGGGAGATGATAATGAAGAAAAAACCTTAAGTTCACTTTATCTGAAAGATGCCGATGTTATTGTCATTGAAGAATTGACACCGGATCAGGCTCAACTTTTGACCAGGCTTAAGGCCAGGTATCCTTTTCAATTGTCATTTCCAAGAGTTGATCCGCTCGGAAAGGCAGTTTTGTCCAAACTGAATTTTATCAATCAGAATACCACAGAAATTCATGGCATACCTGTTTTGCATGTGCAGTTTGCAAATGACTCAAAAGATAGTTTCAATCTCATCGTTTCCAATTGTCTTCCGCCAATTACGATGAGCTCTTATCAGAATGTGAGTTTCTTTCTGGACTCGCTGGCTACATTAATTGCCGGTGAATATAAGAATACAATTGTCGCAGCCAACTTCAACCTGGTGCCCTGGTCCAGAGAGCTAAGGAATTTCAGGGTAAAAGCCGGTTTGATATCCAGCAGGCGGGATAATACGGAAGGAAGTTCAAATACAAAGGCTTTTGGAATTTTAAATACACCAAACAATGAAATATTTTATTCCAAAGAATTAGAATGCTCTATGTTTCATGTGGTGAATGACTCAAAGAGTCAGCAATTGGGATTGTATGGTAGATATCAGCGAAGAAGTTTTTTCGAAAAGAAATAAACGTGTAAAGTCATTGTATAATTTGATATAAACAAGATATAATGCCGGTAAAAAGTTAGTTTTATGTAAGATGCAAACGGAAATATTTTCATGATGAAATTAGTTCATTTTAAATTGAAAACTTTACTCATCCTATGGATTGGAATTATTCAACCCGTTTTCTTTTATGCAAATGGCGTTTCTGTCACGGCATCAAAAAGTATAAAAATTCCGTTTCGTTATATCCAATCATTTATTATTCTGGATGTCCAACTCGAAAAATTATTGCCGGTTCGATTAATTTTTGATACTGGTGCAGAGCATACCATATTATTTGAACACCGCTGGACGGATCTTATTGAGCATTCTTATTTGCGGGAAATAAAAGTGATCGGTTCTGATCTGCAGCAGGAATTGCCGGCAATGCTGACCTGTCCGTTGAATCTGATGTTTGATGAACGATATGAATTTACAAGTTCACTGATTGTCCTTAAGGAAAACACGACCAATATCTCCCAGGTTATAGGAGAGCCTATCCACGGAATTCTTAGTGCTTCAGTGTTTAGTAAATATCTGATTGAAATCGATTACAGGAATCAATATTTGATTTTACATTCCAGAGATTACGCGATCAGTTCAATGTATAAAGAAGTGGATTTAGACATTTATAAAAACAAACCCTATTTAAAAGTCAGGGTCAATTTCAAAGACACCTGCAATGATCTGATGAATTTATTGTTGGATACCGGCGCAAGTTTGTCTTTACTGATGTATTCAGACTCCAGCTCAGCAATCCGGTTTCCGGATAAATTGATTCCGGGATATCTGGGAAGCGGAATCGGTGGATTGCTGACGGGTTATGTTGGTAAAATTAATGCATTGCAATTGGATACTTTTCTGTTACCAGGTGTGATCACTCATTTCTTAAAGGTGCAGACCGTGTATGCGCATAATGAGCGACAGCGTAAGAATGGACTAATCGGTAATCAGATCCTGGATAAATTCAATATTATATTCGATTATCAAAAAGAAAAATTATATCTCAGGCCGGTAAAGAATTATAAAGAAATTTTAGCGTACGATAAGTCGGGAATGTTGGTCATCAGTGGTGGCAAAGACCTGAGAAGATATTTTGTGGCTTATGTAGTTCCAGGTACACCGGCGGCTGAAGCAGGCGTTCAGGAAAATGATGAAATTGTTAAATTTAATGGCTGGCCTGCTTCTTTTTATTCTATGGCCAAAATAAATTTAAAATTACAGGGAAAGACAGATAAAAAAATAAACATTACCGTGAAACGCGATGGTAAAAAGATCAAATTTAATTTCCGATTGCGGCCATTGATTTAAAGTTGATTACACCTCTTGAAATATAGATTGCGGGAATTTCGAATGGATCAGAAATTTATAGTGTATCCGAAAGTATACAATCAGAGTTGTATTGATTGGCAAATTGTTTAACCATCATAATTAATTGCGGCCTCCGGGTGATTTGTAGCGAGCATGTTACTTATCAATATTGGGAATATCCTGTTCCGGACTGTGAGCTCAGGTAAATGTTTTCGATAAACTGCGTACATTTGCGGTTCATCCAATAATCCTGCTATGAAATCGATGTACGAAATGATTCATGCATTTCCAGCCCAGCTTGAAGAGGCAATTCTAATTGCTTCGCAATCGAAAGTCCAAAAGCATGTTCATTCAATACAAAATGTTTTTATTAGTGGAATGGGAGGCTCGGGAATTGGAGGTGATTTTGTTTGCACTTTGGTTAAGGACTTATGTAAAGTACCTGTTGTCGTTGGAAAAGCATATGAAGCACCTGCCTGGATTGATAAAAACTCCTTGGTTATCATTTCATCTTATTCGGGTAATACAGAAGAGACCATTTCTACATTCAAAGAAATTCTGAATTCAGGTGCAAAAATTGTTTGTATTGCTTCTGGTGGAGAAATCATAAAGTTGGCTAATGAAAACAATCTGGATGTAATCCGGGTTCCGGCTGGTTGGTCATCACCGAGAGCTTGTTTGGGTTATTCATTAGTTGCACAATTATATGTAATGGTAGCATTGGATTTAACAGATGCACGATTCATCAGTGAATTGCCCCAGGTCATTCAACGCTTGCAATCAGAGTCCAGTGACATTATTGAAAAAGCTAAACAACTTGCAGCGGTTTTGCAAAATAAAATGATTGTCATTTATTCAACCAATCGCATTGAACCGGTTGCTGTTCGTTTTCGTCAGCAGATCAATGAAAATGGTAAAATGCTTTGCTGGCATCATGTCATTCCTGAAATGAATCACAATGAACTCGTGGGTTGGCGATGGAATCAACCTGCAATGGCTGTATTGTTTTTGCGAAATTCCGATGATCACATTCGAAATCAGGCCAGAATTGAATTGACCAAAGAAATCGTTTCGCATTATGCAGCATCTGTCATTGAAATTTATTCAAAGGGAAATTCATTGTTCGAAAGATCCTTATATCTGGTCCATTTATTGGATTATTCAAGTGTATTCCTTGCTGATTACAATAAGATTGATGCAACCGAAGTGCGCGTTATCGATTTTTTGAAAGACGAGCTTTCAAAAATATAATGATTCCCATAATGACAAATGCAATGCTGAGGTAGATGCAGATATAGCCAAGCAGATCACCGGTTAAAAGATAAGTCGTCGTTTCATTCGAAAATAAAATCGTACCTGTAAGAGCAGCTTCTTTGCCATATTGTGTTGCATTGGATATGTTGCCCTTTGCATCTACATAACAGGAGATTCCCGTGTTTGCGGCTCTTGCAATCGGCCTTCTGAATTCAATGGATCGCAACACACCAAAAGCCAGGTGTTGCCGGTATCCGGGCGTGTCATCCCACCAGCCATCATTGGTCATGATAAATATGGCCTGGGCACCTTTCCTGATATAATCACCCAGATAATTGCCATAAATGGATTCATAACAAATGACCGGAGCAATTTTATGCAAGCCACTCTGAAAAACCGAACGTTGTTTCTGCCGGCCGAAGCCATAGACAGATCCATCCAGCATTTCAACTATCGGTTTTAAAAATGGAAGTAAATGTCGGTATGGGAAGGTCTCGACTCCCGGAACTAATTTTGATTTTACATAAATGGGAATGTCACTGCTATTGCTGCAAATTTGAATAGCACTATTCTGAATTTCATAAAATTTTGGTTCGCCTCCTTGTTTGTTTTCGCGTGCAGCATCACTCAGCTCTTCACCGGAATGAAAGGGTTTGATGGTCATTACCCCGGTAACCAGGCATAGATTGGGAAAGGACTGTAACAGATCTTTCATTCGTTGGATTTTCCAATCAGAATTGAATTGATCTGTCTGTATATTTTCAAAACTGGTTTCGGGCCAGATGAGATAGGACGTATTTGGAGTGCAGGCAGCTCTTGATAATTTTTCAAATTTGATCATTTGAATCCGCGGATCAATGTCAAATTTTTCGAGAAATGGATCATAATTGGGTTGCACAATTCCAACTTCTACCGGATTACCTTTCAATTGGATGTGATTGTACTTATAAATACTATATGCAGCAGGAATGCTGATGATTAGAAAGAGCAGACTAAAGTTTTGAAAAGAGTATTTTTTCGAAATCAGTATAAGGGCAATGATAATGTTGACCAATAAAATCCAAATACTGCCACCGAATGTTCCGGTAATGTCGTACCATTGAATCATTTTGGGGATGAACGCAAGGCCATTTCCCAAAGTTAGCCAGGGCCATGAAAGATCCCAGGTTTGATGAATCCATTCAAAGCAAATCCAGAATGCAATGAATGAAAAGTATTTTAGTTTCGGGTAGCAACGTCCGAATCGGATCATTCCGATCCACGGGACAGTCATGAAAAAGCTATTGATGACAAATGCGGTGATCGCCGGTATTAAGGAGGCATTGGATACCCACCAGGTTGCACCAATGTTCCAAATCATGAAGGCATTATAGGCATACCACCAATGCACACGATATTTTGCCGGTTGGGCACCGGAATCCAATTTGGATTGCAGTACCAGCATCGGTACAAATCCCAGAAAAAGCAGAGGACTGTTATAGACAAATCCTGCCGCAAGAAGCAATCCGGAGCCAACGGATAAGATTAATAAATTAAGGGAATTGGTATTTGGAGTTCTCAAACTCATGACCAGTAACAGAATCCCCATCCAGCTGCCCATTAAAAAAAACAAAGGGTAACTGCCCCAGAATGGACGATGTGCCATCTGATAACCCGCATAAACGGCAACCGAAAGACACAAAATGGCCAGAAAACCGGTCAGGACAGAGTGTATTTTCATATCGAAATGAGAAGCTGAAAGGTACGAAATAAGGGTGTAGGCTGTTAGGAACAGACAATACACCAGGGTATTTCGGTCCTATGTGACCAGTCTGCGAATGGACAATAAAACGGTCATTCCATGGGCAGCGGAAAGATTATTTTATATTTTCATGAAAATTCGAACCCGGGACATAAAGAGCGGATGTCTTTTTTTATTTTAAAATTGGATGGAAATATTTTATTTAAATAATTGATAATCAATTAAATAAACAATAAATTATTCTAAGGACTTGTTTGTTCAGATAAACTCCCTCCTGAATCTGGTCAATTAGCTGTATAAAAACCTTCAAATTATCCGGGATACGTTTATCTTTGCACTCCAAATTTTTAGAATCATGAAAAAAAATATTCATCCGGCAGGCTACCGTTTCGTGGTGTTTAAGGATTTTTCCTGTAATGAGGCTTTCCTCACCAGATCCTGTACAGCCACTAAAGAAACCATTGTTTGGGAAGACGGAAAGGAATATCCTTTGATTCGTTTGGAGATCAGCTCAAAGTCCCACCCATTCTTCACAGGGAAAATGAAGTTTGTGGATACTGCAGGACGTATTGATAAGTTCAACAAGAAGTTTTCTACATCAAAATTTGCAAAAAATTAAAACTAAAAGCCCCGCCCAAAGCGGGGTTTTTAGTTTTAATTTTGACAAAGCTTATAGACTAGCCTTTTCTGAAAATCATGGCTGAACGTAATATCATACTCGTAGATCCGGCTCACCGCGATGGATTAAAACCATTTGCCTGGGCCAGACCGGTTTCTTCAATCAGAATCGGAATATTAACCATTGCGGAAAAATGGCAGCAAAGAATGAATGCGGATATATCGTATGATGTTCCGGACTACTTAGTTTCAAAGTTTCCAATCAAAATTGAAGAGGAGAATATATTGATACAGGCTCACCTGTTGCCTTCTTTAGAATTGACAGAGTTGATTAAAACCTTATCATCCGGAGAATTTTTAGTTCATAAAGACAGCTGGGTTGCTGCAAAATTAACCAAAGAGCAAACGCATGAATTTCTGGCCGGCAAAAATCTATTTGCATTTAAAAAGCAGAATGTCGATGAATACGTAATTCGTGGAATTCAACACGTATGGGATATTTTTCAATGGAATGAATTTGAATTGAATGCAGATTTTGAGCTGATCACCCGGGGAAGAATGTCGCAGGAAGCGGATGCAAGTAATAAGATCATTGGAAATAAAATATTTATTGAGGAAGGCGCAAAGTTGAGCTGCAGTATCATCAATACGACCACCGGACCTGTTTATATCGGAAAGAATGCAATGGTAATGGAAGGCTGTATGATTCGTGGAAGTTTGGCCTTATGTGAACAGTCACAATTGAAGATGGGTGCAAAAATTTATGGTGCGACTACGATTGGTCCTGACTGCCGTGTAGGTGGTGAAGTAAATAATTCAGTGATTCAGGGATATAGCAATAAAGCGCATGACGGATTCCTGGGAAACAGTGTTGTTGGTGAATGGTGCAATATTGGCGCTGATTCCAATAATTCAAATTTGAAAAATAATTATGACGAGGTAAAGGTTTGGAATTATTCATCCAAACGCTTTATCCCGACGGGAACCATTTTTTGCGGATTAATGATGGGCGATCATGCCAAATGCGGAATCAATACCATGTTTAATACAGGTACGGTTGTTGGTTATGGTGCCAATGTATTTGGTGATGGATTTCCCAGACAATACATACCGGAATTTGCCTGGGGTGGAGCGGCCGGATTCTCGACATTTCAGTTGGATAAGTTTTATCAAACCGCGAATGCCGTAATGGGCAGACGCGAAAAAAGCTTTAGCGAAACAGATCAAAAGATTGCGAGGTTTATTTTTAATGAAAGCATGAACAGCAGAAGCTGGGAAAAAGCAATTGAGAATTGACATTGGAAGCTTTCTTATTCTTTTGATATTTTATAATGTAATTTATAAATTCTAATTGCCCTTTTATTTTAATGCTTCCATTCAAAAATCTACTCAGTTATCTCATAGATATTCCACTTGAAGAGAAGTCGACCACGCATAATCCTTCGTTAAAATTGTATTTAGCAAAAGGACAATTGAAGTTGATCACCAAAGGGGCTGTGTATTCATACGGCAATCTGTATTACAATTTCAGGGAAAGCTTTGAACGATTACATATTTCTAAAAAACAAATAAATTCAGTTTTAGTACTCGGGCTGGGAACCGGAAGTGTGATTCAACTCCTGGAGCAAAAATGCAGGTTGAATGCGAGTTATGATATAGTGGAAATTGATCCGGAAGTGGTCTCTCTCTTTGAAAAATACAAAAGTGATTATATCCATGCTCCTTGTCACATTACCGTTGCAGATGCTCTTAGTTACATGAGCAAAAATCAAAAAAAATATGAACTGATTTGTATGGATATTTTTAATGATTGTACGGTGCCTGTGAATTTTGAGACAGAAGAGTTTTTGACCAATCTCAGGAATGCATTGTCTGAACATGGAGTTCTATTATACAACCGTTTGTCAATCGATGTCGCAGATCAAACAAAGAATGAAGCATTTTACGAAACCTTCCGGCGAATATTTATGAAGTCTAAAATTATTAAAATGGAGTTCAACTGGATGTTCGTCGCTGAATGATTGTTGCTGATTTCAGATAAAAAGTGCTACTTCAATTAGAATAGAATCAACCGTGTTATTTTTTTTGATTAATTGAATTCAATCGCGGGTTGTTACCTTTTGCGATGAAATTATCTAATTGAATCGATGCTTAAATTTTAGTTGATTTCAATTTCTCCAACAAACAACCAGGCACCCTTTCCGGCTCCGGGCAATTTCTCTTCAATAATTCCATGATTCTTAACGTAGATTTTAACGTAACGTCCTATTGCATCCGGAAGTGGAATATTGGGTTGAATATATTGTGTTTCCGTTTCGCTGATTTGGTATTTTATGGGGCTACCATAATTTGTACCATCTGTGCTAATACTAATCTCAAGTTCATTGGGTCTATAGATCCAGGAACCGGGACTATGGTAAAATTGTATTTTTAATGATTTCAGGCTATCAGATTTTCCTAAGTCAATGATTGCATTAAAGTCTTTTCCTTCCATGCCGACCCATTCCGGTCCGCCAAATTTTTGAGCAGGGGCTTCAATGCCATTGATCAATACAGTCGCATCGCCTTTGAAATATCTCGGTGATGGCGTTTCTTTCAATTCAATGGATTTACCTGCTGCAAGGTGGTTGTGGTAAATTAAATTCAACGGTTTTCCAAGTGAACCATTTTCCATTTGATACCAGGCTTTGAAGGAGATCTCTTTATTTAAAATAAAACTGTCTTGTTTTAAATATTCACTTACCAATTCTCCATCAATAGTTGATTCAACCAAGATCTTTCCTTCTACCGGTGGTTTGTTTAATAACAGGACAACTCCTTCTTTTGAAGAGTGCGTTGAATAATCAATATCCAGCATTCCCTGTGTGATGTTCATGTTTTTATTTTTAAACCAGGGTATGTGGTATTGTAAGCGGGACAGGAAGCTGGTATAGTTTTTATTTGCTGCATCGGTCCAATTCACTTCTGCCAAAGCAATCGCTCTGGGATAAGTCATGTACCAGACTTTATTTTCATCCGTAATGTATTCTGTCCAGACATTGCCTTGTGCACCTAAAATATATTTATGTGCTTCTGTTTTTAATTCAGAAGGAATCGGATTGAATGCATATGTTTTGCTTAAGGGCGTATATCCGCCGATAGCAAGCGGTTCATTTGGATTTAAGGATTGATAATGATCAAAATAGCAATGTGTACCAGGGCACATAATAACCGGATGTTTGAGTTTAGCTGCGGCAATACCTCCTTCTGTTCCGCGCCACGACATCACTACAGCATTTGGTGCCAGGCCTCCCTCAAGAATTTCATCCCAGCCAATAAGCGTCTTTCCTTTTTTTGCAAGAACGCGTTCGACTTGTTTGATGAAATAACTTTGCAAATCTTCCTCTGTTTTCAAATTGTTTCGTCTCTTTATGGCTTGACAATTTTCACAGGCTTTCCAGTTTTCTTTCGGGCATTCATCACCTCCAATGTGTATATATTTTCCGGGGAACAGATCGCAAACTTCGTTTAATATTTCTTTTACAAACCAAATGCTGGTGTCTTTGGTGCAAAATTGTCCGGTATTGAATACACCCCAATTGTTAGAAACATCAACGGGTTTTCCGTTGCACGAAAATTCCGGATAGGCCGCTAATGCAGCAGTGCTGTGTCCCGGCATTTCTATTTCCGGAATGATTTCAATAAAGCGTTCTGATGCATACCGGATGATATCTTTAATTTCTTCCTGTGTGTAGTATCCTTTATAAATGGTAGAATCAAATTTTTGTGGAAAGTCGGATGGCTTACCAATAATTGTACTTTTTCGAATTGAACCAACTGAGGTCAGTTTTGGAAACTTTTTAATTTCGATTCTCCAGCCCTGATCATCCGTGAGATGCCAGTGAAAGGTATTGTATTTAAATCTGGACATCAGATCGATGTAGTTTTTCACAAAGGCCACCGGAAAAAAATGTCTGGAAACATCGAGATGCAATCCGCGATAGGCAAATGCAGGTTCATCTTCAATGATGCAATATGGAAGCATTTTGTTTTTAAAACTGAATTGGTCTGACAATTCCACCATTTGAGATAATGTTTGCAACGCATAAAACCATCCGTTAGGCTTGCTCGCCTGAATCCAGATTCCGTTTTTTGTAATATTCAATTTGTAATAATCCGGTTGATCAGGATGATGAACCAAACTCAGGGTAATGCTTTTTGACTTTGGAAAAATAGAACCACTCATTTTGACCACTTTCAAATCCGGCAATTGTAACAGGGTTTCAATTGCTTTTCCAATGCGAATCGCTTCTTCGCTTTTTGCAGGAACGACAAGTACATTTATTTGATGTGTTTCATAATTTCCACCGACAACCTGAACAGACTTCGGTCTCGGAATGATCGGAAATTCCTTCATTTGATTTTGTGCACAGACTGATAGCAGATTACAAATTAGCACAAAATAAGATACGTGTAAATATTTCATAAAAATTGGAAACTATATAGACAAGACCGGATAAAACTCCGGAATGTTTAAAATATTGCGCAAAGATAGATAGAAATAGGCTGCAGACTATGGTTTGCCAAGCATAGACTGTAGCCATAAATATAAATGGTTGAATATCCTACCTGATTTTGAAGAATCGATGCAGATTGCTGTAATTACTTGAAATTTAAGAACTTAAATAATCCGGACTAAACTAATACCGGAACTTGTGTTTGCAGCCGGTTCGGGCGATGAAGTTAGGTTGTAGTACTTCTTTGAGTGCATTTCAATTGTTCCACACAGAAATGAATTCTTTTAAACCACCATACATCCTCTGCCATTTCTTCAAACCAATTAATAAGGGTTTGAGGCTTTCGCACTACCTTTGCGGTTCAAAATATCGAATCTGCTTTTAAATTATGTTCACTATTAATATTTATTTAAAATTTGCATTGATCGCTGCATTTCTGGGAGGTGGGATCATACTTGCATTTTCAATTAGTTTTTGGTACGCTTTGCCGCTGATTATAATTGGTCTCATCTTCCTGGCCAGTTATATTTTTTTAGGTACCATTCAATCCTCCGCAATGTTGATGCAGAAAATGGATTTTGATGCATGTGAAAAAAGACTGGCATTAACGTTTAAACCAAATTGGTTGTATGTTACCAATCGCGCTTATTATTTTCTTATTAAAGGAAGCATAGCCATGCAGCGGAATAATTCTGATGATGCGGAAGCCTGGTTTCAAAAAGCACAAAATTTGAAATTGCCATCGGATAATGAAAAGGCAATGATTCTTATCCAAATGATCAATATTCACCTCACCAAAAACAGATATACACAGGCAAATAATGCATATCGCGAATTAAAAAAATTGCATTTGACTACAGACATGTTTAAAGATCAGATCAAAATGCTTGATGACGTCATGAAGCAGCAGGGGAGAATGAAAATGACCGGTCAAATGGATCAACGTATGATGTTCAGGCCCGGAGGAAAAAGGAGAATGCCAAGAATGCGTTAGTGTGCAAGATATATGTTACCACCGTTTCCTTGAATACATCTTCCGCATATCGCAATCAGGATTCTGGTCAGGAAATCGAGCTGAAATCTTAATGTACTAATTTGAAATACTAATTTTCAGTACAGTACTAATGACATCGTCAAAAAGATCGTACTGATTTAAATTCAAGACAAATCATTCAGAACTGCATACTTTAAAAACACCCCGTTAGAGTCAGAAAACAAATATCATTATTTTATTTTAATAATACACGAAAGATGTTCTCAGTAAAATTCATTACCAGATCTCTTGCAGTCCTTTCAATTATAATGTCATTGCAATTCACTTATGCGCAGAAGAAATTAAACGCTCCTGTTGATTTCGTGAATCCTTTTATCGGGACAGGTGGGCACGGTCATACGTTTCCGGGTGCAGCATATCCATTCGGCATGATGCAATTGAGTCCGGATACCAGGCTGGAAGGCTGGGATGGCTGTTCAGGATATCATTACAGTGACTCTCTGATCTATGGATTCAGCCATACACATCTCTCGGGTACCGGGGTTCCGGACTATTGCGATGTATTGTTTATGCCCGGTTACGGAGCATTTCAATTTAACAATGGAAAGGATGGTAAAGAAGGATACCGTTCTGCATTCAATAAAACAAGTGAACATGCTCAGCCTGGTTATTATGCTGTGTTTCTGGATAAATATCAAATTCAGGTTGAATTAACGGTAGGCAAAAGAACCGGTATTCATCATTATCAGTATCCCAATTCAAAAGGACAATGGTTATTGGTCGACTTAAAGCACAGAGATCCATTGATTGCTGCAGGGTTTACGAAGTATCAACAAAATGAATTGGGTGGATATCGCATTTCAAAAGCCTGGGCGGATGAGCAATACGTCTATTTCAGAACGAAATTCAATAAGAATATTAAGGAGATAAAATTCAGCGAGGACTCTTTAAAAATAATTTTGTTTTTTGAAGATAATGGAAGCAGGGATTTGTATGCACAAATAGGAATATCCGCAGTAGATGCGAATGGTGCAAATAAAAATCTGGATTCCGAATTCAGTAAATTCAATTTTAAGAAATTGTGGAAAGCAACAGAGAAGAGATGGAATGATATGTTGTCACGCATTCAGATTGAAGATGAAAATAAAACGGAGAAAATTATTTTTTATACTGCCTTGTATCATAACCTCATTCATCCAAGTCTCTTTCAGGATGTCGATGGCAGATACAGAGGAATGGATTTAAAAATTCATTTTACAACAGACGAAGATCATTTTACAGTGTTTTCACTTTGGGATACCTACAGATCAACACATCCTTTATATCAACTGGTCTATCCTGAATACAATTCAAAATTCATTCGTACTTTTTTGCGGCAATATCAGGAGTGTGGACATTTGCCGGTCTGGGAACTAGCTGGTAATGAAACCTGGTGCATGATTGGAAATCATTCCATTCCTGTCATCGCAAATGCATTTCATCACAGGCAATTGGATTTTGACACAATACTGGCGAAAGAAGCCATAACCAAAACGATTCTCAATGGAACAAACACCGGCATGAAATTCATGAGAAAGGGATTTATTTCTGCTAATGATGAATCTGAATCCGTTTCAAAGACGATAGAAAACAGTGTAGATTTTGCTGCTGCCCACTCGATTGGTTGCCTGTCAGGTACACCGTATCATCCCGATGCTTACAAGAATCTGTATAATCCGCAAAGTGGATTCTTTCAATCCAAATTGAATAATAAGTTCATGGAGCCATTCAATCCGAAGGAGGTAAATCATCATTACACTGAAGCAAATGCATATCAGTATTTGTTTGGAGCGCATCATGACATACCCGGACTGATGAGTCTCTTTATTTTGAAGCGAAAAAATCAAAGCTATGAAGAAATGTTTCGTCAGCGATTGGATTCATTATTTATGACTGAATCAGATATGTCCGGAAGATTATTGCCGGATGTTACAGGATTGATTGGCCAATATGCTCATGGCAACGAACCGAGTCACCACATGGCTTATTTGTATGATGTCGCTGCTCCATTTCAGGCGCAACAAATGATACAAAAAATCAAACACGAGTTTTATAAAGATGCACCGGACGGCTTAATAGGAAATGAAGATTGTGGGCAGATGTCATCCTGGTTTGTATTCAGTGCTTTGGGTTTTTATCCTGTAAATCCTTTTGATGCGCATTATTATCTGGGTTATCCTTCATTCAGAAAAGCAATCATACAGGTCCCGGGTAAAAAACCGATCACCATTAAAACAATTCAAAATGGCGAGGCTAAACAGGTGAATGGATTTATAATAAATGGAAAGAAGGAGAATCTGAGATTTCAGATCAATTCAGGAGATCAATTGGAATTTTTGATAGGCAACAGTAATATTAGCCCTGGTATCTTTAAAGAAACAGGTTCAGATAGTTCCGGCTATGTGATTAAACCATATGTCAAAAAGGGAGATCGCGTATTTAATGATAGCACAGTTGTCATCTTAGCATCCATACAGAAGTTACCGATTGAATACACCTATGATACCACGTCAAAAAAAGTTTACTTTTTTAATGATTCACTGGTGATCAAAGAAAATACAAACTTGTTCTTCAGGCACCGGCAAATGAATAATAAAAATGAATGGCTGATGTCTTCATTTACACCAAAGCCCAAAGGAATGAAATTGCATTTGTATACTCCATATGCCGCCCATTATACCGGAGGTGGCACAGATGCATTGATCGATGGACTTACCGGAAGTGAAGACTATAAGGATGGATTATGGCAAGGTTATCAGGGAAAGGATTTAACACTTACCATTGAATTGGATCAGCCCAAAATGGTAAATCACATTGGCATACGTTTTATTCAGGATCAGCCCTCCTGGATCATGATGCCGGAAGAAGTTACATTCTGGGGGTCTTTAGATAGTCTTAATTATGAAAAATTAAACAGCGTTCAAAATACCACGCCAAAAGAAACAGAAGAAAAAGTCATTCAGGAATTTTCTTTTGATTTTAATTCAAGCGGAATAGGTGCTGAAAAGTCGAATTCCAAAGCAGTGCGTTTTATCAAAATACAGGCAAAGAATCCTGGAAAATTGCCCTCTTGGCACAGAGGGGCAGGTGGTGATTCCTGGCTGTTTACCGATGAAATCATTTTGCGGTAAGTGTTGATTGTAGAATTCCATTTGTTAAAGTAAACGTAGATTTTGTTTTTTAGGATGACTTGCAAATTGAATTCCCTTGAGTATTTCAATCATATTCCAATTTCAGTTTATTCCAAGTGTATTTTAATTCGAGTGACGTGCTATATTTCACTTCCGCATTCATCATTCGTTAATCGATGTTCATTATTCCAGTACTAACATCAGAGTTGACATGAATGGAAGCCAAAGAATAAGTTTAAAATAATAAGATCTGTTTTGATTAGGAGTATGAGCTCTCATTGAAAATGAATCTCTGATGTAAACGACCTACTCTATACCTCTACCAATAAAACGTAATTCTGCATCGATCTTTTTTTATAGACTTCCTGTGATGCAATGAAATTAACTTTCTAACTTGTTGCCACTTGAATTTTAAAATGGAGATTATGATTAAAAGAAGAAATTTTCTTGGTGCCGGCTTGTTTGCCTTATCCTTACCCGAGCTGATGCTGGACTTATTTAATGATAAGAAGGCACATAAGCCGATTGTAATAGCAACGTGGAAAAACACGAAAGCCGTAGATGAAGCCTGGAAGTTTCTGGCAGATGGAAAAAAGGCGATAGATGCGGTAGAAGCCGGCGCCAGGATTCCGGAGCAGGATCCGAATGATACTTCAGTTGGTTTTGGTGGCTTTCCCGACCGGGATGGTCATGTGACCTTGGATGCTTGTATAATGAACGAAAAAGGGGATGCAGGTTCAGTGGTGTTTCTCGAAGATATTATGCATCCGGTATCAGTGGCACGGATGGTTATGGAAAAAACGCCGCACGTCATTCTGGCCGGAGCCGGTGCTTTGCAGTTTGCCCTGGAAAATGGTTTTAACAGAGAAAACTTATTGACAGATAAGGCCAAAAAAGCCTGGGAGGAATGGAAAATAAAATCGGAGTACAAACCCAAGATCAATGTGGAGCGCCATGATACTATTGGAATTTTAGCTCTCGATAACTCCGGAGATCTGTCCGGAGCCTGTACGACCAGCGGTCTGGCTTTTAAAATGAGAGGCAGAGTAGGCGATTCACCTATTATCGGAGCCGGTCTTTACGTGGATAATGAGGTCGGGGCGGCCACGGCAACCGGCCTTGGTGAATCTGTGATCAAGAAGGTTGGGGCCTTTTCAATTGTGGAAATGATGCGCAATGGTATGCACCCGGACAAAGCTTGTAAGGAGGCTGCAAGGCGTCTACTGTCTGTAAAAACCAAAGAACCATTCCAGGTAGGCTATATTGCAGTAAACAAGAAGGGTGAAACCGGTGCCTGGTCATTAAGACCCGGGTTTGCTGCATCAATTGTTGATTCTCAAGGCTATAGATTGGTAAATGCCAAATCCATCCTATCGGAGTAAGGGACATTAATATTGAATGGTATCGATCAAAAATCAAATGCTATCTCTGGAGTTTGGGATAGCACTTACCCAGATTATTCAGCATATTACATATTAGTAATTTTTATCAAGTTTCAGGCCCCATAAGCTCATTCAGACCCTTTTTTGGCCTGGTCCATTAAATATTTTTAAAATATTTAAATTTTATATTAAATAAATTAACACTGTATAAATAGCTATATAACAATAATATATATAGTTATTTGCCACAATATTTCCCGATTTATCGCTTGGGATCCAACTCCCGTCTTCTTTTTGGCACTTATTTTGCTTAATCGTAATATGTTCTACGAATTGCCGGACTTTACACATGGATAGGATACGCTATGTAGTTGCAGATGACCATCAGCTTTTTTTAAAGGGATTCATTTTGTTATTACAACGGATCAAATCCAGGTTCACTTTAGAATGTGTAGGTGAGGCCACGAATGGGCAGGAGTTGTTGCGATTGATATCTCCGGAAGAAGTTGATCTTCTGTTTTTGGATTTGAATTTCGCAGAAACTGACGCTTCCGCACTTATACCAAGACTAAAAGAAATGCATAGCAATCTCAAAATTTTATGCGTCAGTATGTATACCGATGATAAAGTAGTGAGAGAGACCTTGCGAAAAGGTGCCGACGGGTATCTTTCTAAAAATACGGATCTTACCGAATTGGCAGAAGCCATCGAATCGGTGATGAATGGAGAAATGGTTCTGGGAAAGGATATCAAAATTACCAATCCCGACAAAAAACCAATCAACCAGGCCATCAACTTAAACCGGTTTAATGCAAAGTATCAGTTGACCAAACGAGAAAAAGAAATTCTCGAACTGATTGCCAAAGGAAAATCCAATAAGGACATTGCTTCAATGCTGTTTATCAGCAAAGACACCGTAAGCGTCCATAGAAAGAACCTGATGAAAAAACTGAATGTAAAAAATGCATCCGGTTTAATCAAAGTGGCTTATGATTTCAATTTAATCTGATCCCCCAGATCACCAGTTTTGAATAATCTGATTTATAGGGCTCTGCCCCGTAAGCTTAATTATATAATAACAAACATGTATTACTTCAATCCTTTAAACCGAATTAAAAATGAAGAAGGAAATTTTTACTACTTATCTTAAAAACGTGTACCGAAAAGAGAAAGGGATATTTGTTTTATCCTTTTTTCTGGTGTTTTCAACACTCGGAAGTTTGTCTGCGCAATGTTCGCTTGCTTGCGACAACCTGGTACAGGTTTCTTTAGACAGAGATTGTAGTGCGTTAATTACTGCGGACATGATTCTGGAAGATTCCACTGCCGGCTGTACATATACAGTAGTAGTGAAAGACCTCAATGGTCTTCCGATTCCGGATAATACTGTAAGAGCTCGTCATATCGGCAAGTTCTTGCAAGTCGGTGTCTTTGCCGGAGGCAACTCTTGTTGGGGATTCATACTTGTAGAAGATAAACTTCCACCAGTCATTGAATGTCCTGAACCGGACACCGTATTCTGTAATCAGGTTAATTACATCCTTGCCGACCCTAAGGTTTCTGATGCTTGTTCAGATGTAACTAAGGTAGTGGTTTCAGATGTAACTACAGATTATGGTTGCGATTCCATTTTAGCCGGTAAAAGAACAATCTCTTATTATTATAAAGATGCAAGTGGTAATCACTCGGATACCTGTCATCAACTGATCTGTTTCCAAAGAATAGATCCGAACATTGACATCGTATGGCCAAGAGATACCATTTTTGATTGTTCTGTACTGGATACGGTACCTTATCCGAATGTAAGCGGTGTGCCAACTGTGGGTGGTGAATCCATTTATCCAAGTTGGGGACACGTCTGTCATATCGGTGTGACGTATGAAGATCAGCTGATTCCCGTTTGTCCCAAAACCTTCAAAGTGTTGAGAAAATGGACCTTTGTAGATTGGTGCAGACCTGGTAATATCAACCAGACGATTCATTATCAGATCATCAAAATACTCGATAATCGTGGACCAGTTTTATCTTGTACACCTAACGTAACTGTAAGTACGGATATCTGGACATGCACCGGTACAGTGGTGTTACCTCCACCTACTATTATCGAGGAGTGTTCTAAAGTTACTGTTGCGGTAGGATATAAAATTGCATCACAGAATGGAACTCCAACATTCGATGGTACTTCTACCAGTAATGTAACTAAATTATCCAATGGACTGTACAGTGTAACCGGACTTCCTCTTGGATTGAGTTGGGTTGTTTTTCACGTGACGGACGAGTGCGGTAATTTCACCGATTGTGCAACAGAAGTTTTGGTTGAAGATAAAGTTCCGCCGATTGCTGTGTGTGATCAGAAAACAGTGGTTACTCTGACCATTGATGGTACTGCAAAAATTGCAGCAATCACTTTCGATGACGGTTCATTGGACAATTGCGGAATACTTAATTTTGAAGCAAGAAGAATGGATAATGGTTTTCCATGCAATACACTGAATGGTGATCAGTTTGGACCTTATGTGTTTTTCTGTTGCGATGATATCGGAAAAACATTAATGGTTGCAATGCGCGTTTGGGATGTGCATGGTAACAGCAATACCTGTATGGTTGAAGTAACCGTTCAGGATAAATTGCCTCCGGTTATCGTATGTCCTCCTGACATTACTGTTTCTTGCGAATTTGATTTTACTGATCTGAATGTATTTGGTACGGTAAGAACAAATGTTGCAGATCGCAAACCGATTGTTATCAATGATATACATGCTGTATTCAACGGCCCCGCAATCGATGGTTATGCATACGATGGTTGTGGTGTGGTAATCAAAGAAACGGTGACCTACGATTTGAAATGCAATAACGGAAGAATCTACAGAAGGTTTGATGCAACAGATCCGGGTGGTCTGACTTCAACCTGTACACAAACGATAAGAATCAATGACTTTAATCCAAATAATGTTTCTGTAGTTTGGCCAAATGATTATGTCAATACAACGACTTGTTTGTCAAAGCCACAATTGACTCCGGATATTACCGGTAAACCACAAATCGTCGGAGCAGATAAATGTTCTAATATCATTCAAACTTATGATGATGTGGTATTTACCTTGGATCCCGATGCTTGTTTGAAAATTTTAAGAAAATGGATCGTGATCGATTGGTGTGTTTACAATCCAAATGATCCGCATACATACGGATACTGGACCTGGACTCAGGTGATCAAAGTCATGAATTTTGTTCCTCCTGTTTTTCAATCCAGTTGTTTGGACAGAACAGTAGACGTATTCGGACCAGGATGTACCGGATTTGTGAATCTCGTAGCATCTGCAACAGATGATTGTACCGACACCACCAACCTGGTTTGGTATCACGAAATTGATATAGACAATAATGGCACGATCGATCAGGGATATAGTGGTCCTGGCAAAGATGCTTCCGGAGTTTATCCGATAGGCGTTCACAAAGTTACATTCAGAGTAAAAGATGCTTGTAACAATGAAGCAATCTGCAGATTTTTACTGACTGTTAGAGACGGTAAAAAACCGACACCTGTTTGTATCGGACAGATTGTTACCACTGTAATGCCGAGTACGCAGAGCATTACAATCTGGGCGAAAGATTTTAACCTGAAAAGTGAAGACAATTGTACTCCAAGAGATAGTTTGAAATATTATTTCCTTGTCAATGGACATTTTGATCCTTCTATGTTGTTTGATTGCTCAAGCATTGGAAAGAATCTCTTAAGAATATATGTCATTGACCAGGCTGGAAATTCAGATTACTGTGAAGCCACTTTGGAGATACAGGATCCGAATCATGTTTGTCCTACCGGAATTACTGTTGGTGGTAAAATTGCTTCTCTGAACAATAAAGGAATCAAGGATGCCATCGTAAGCTGGGAACGTACAACTCCTGCAGGGTCGAATTCACTGTATACAGATCAGAATGGCAATTTTAGCTTCTTGAATCTGACTTCAGGTATGAATTATGCCATTAAAGTAGAGAAGAATATAGAATTTACAAAAGGAGTAACCACTCTGGATATCGTTTTGATTCAAAGACATATCCTGGGAATACAGACCTTTGATTCTCCTTTCAAATACCTGGCAGCAGATGTCAATAATAATTGCAATGTGACTGCAGCAGATATTTCAGAAATAAGAAGATTGATTTTAGGTAAGATCAATGCTTTCGCGGTAAGTCCTTCCTGGAAATTCGTACCTGTGAACAGTGTGCTTCCATCCAATACACCATGTGGATTCCAACATGTTATCAATTATAACCTGATCAACAGAAATCAATTAAATGCTGATTTCTACGGAATCAAAATGGGAGATATCAACTTTGATGTGGATGCAGGAGGATTGCATTCAACAACAGGAAGATCCGGAAAACAAATGGAGTTATACAGCATGGAAGAAAACATAATTCCAGGAGTTGAAACACGAATACCGGTTTATATTTCTGAAGCTATGGAATTTGAAGGAATGCAATTTGCAATGAGTTTCAATCCTGAATTCATGAAATCGATAAAAATTGAATCTGCACAATTACATATTGATGAAGATCAATACAGCATTACAGCAGACAAGATTTTGGTTTCGGTTGCAGATGCAAGCAAGAATCAATTGGATCCTTCAAAGCCTTTGTTTACGCTGGTTGTCAACGCAGTCAAACCTTCAACAGTATCGCATCTGATCCAACTGGACGAAAATGCATTGCGTGCTGAAAGTTATGACAATGAGCTGAACATACATCCATTGTCTTTCAATGTACGCAATTCAAATGCTAAAGCAGGTGAACTGAGCAGCGTTTTATATCAAAACAAACCCAATCCTTTTGATGAATCTACAATCATCGGATTTGAGATTCCGAAAAATCAGGAAGTGGAATTTGTTTTCTATGAAATGAATGGCAAAGTGATACACAAATTCACGAAGAAATATGATAAAGGCTATCATGAATTTGAATTGAAAAAATCAGAGTTAAATACATTCGGTGTATTCTTTATGCAAATGAATACTTCGGATTTTACAGATACAAAACGATTAGTTCTTATCCGTTGATAAGGATTGAGTAAATGCAGTGTTATTGCCTGATCATGGTGACATGATCAGGCTTTCTTATTCCAATGGGCTGATGAAATTGCAGAGTTAGGGGGGAAACAGGAAGTTAATGGTTAGTCCCGGACTTGCCATTTTCATCGGTTAACCTGCGATGATCACTGCAAAAAATGCGGAAAATGTGCGGAAAATTTGTATTTTTGTGCTAAGCCCGTCGCATTAGTCAAGCATTTCAAACAATCCAACTCAGAACAACTTATTAGAAGACTTAGGATTCCTGCATTTTGCCAAAAATCCTGTTTTTTAATATTAAAAAAGCCTTAGAGATCAGGGTTGTATTATAAAAAAGAATTATATTCAGTATAAAGAGTCTTAAACACATATTAAATTTGTATCCGGTTTTGGGGACGATTTTTAATTCCAAATCCAGTAAGCTATGAAAAAATACATAATCTCATTTGCATTTATCTTTTCTTATCTGCTTGCATCCGCTCAGGTCAATTTCCAGATTGCGAATGCCAACGGCAATAAAAATGATACCGTTTCTGTAGCCGTAACAACTACCGGTTTTACCAATGTGCTGGGCATGCAATATTCAATCAATTATGATTCGAATGTCCTGGCCATCATTGATGTGACCAAAACAGCCGCTTTCGATGTGGATTATTCCACGCATGTAGGAAGCGCAACAGTCAAAAACGGTCAGATCACCTTTTCCTGGAGCCCTCCGGGAGGGAATGGAGTCAATATCAACAATGGCTCATTGCTGTTTACCTTAAAATTTAAATTGATTGGAAAAGAATGCGACTCTTCTTTTGTGAAGTTGAGCAGTAAACCTACACCAATCGACGTTTTCGATGGCAATTTTAACAACCTGACCCTTACTGCCAATGATGGTAAGGTGAAAATAAACGGCGCGGGTTGTGCCGGCGGACCTCCTCCGGATACCTCCAGTTTTCAGATTATAGCTTCAAAGGATACATCCCCACAGGGTATAGTAAAATGTATTAAAATCACCTGTAAAGGGTTTAAAAATATCGCTTCCGGACAATTCAGTTTGAAATGGGATAAAGCCATTGCGACTTTTGATACGCTGAATTCAGGAGCCATGGTGCTCGTTCCGGGTTTAAATTACATTTCAACTGCCAATCGCGATGGAGTAGGAATTAACTGGGATTCAGGTCCTCAGCCCATTGACATACCGGATGGCACAACCTTGTTTGAGGTTTGTTTGAAACCGGTGGGCGCTCCGGGCTCTTTTACAGATATCAATTTCATCAGCGTGCCCATCCTGATCGAATTTACGGATGGCAACAGCAATGTGGTCACTCCTAAATTCACTACAGGTAGACTCACAGTTTCAGCGGCCCCGGCTCAAAGTTTAAAGCTTTACTATAGGGATACTACGGTTGAAGAAGGTGCAGAGTTTTGCATTCCGATTCGTGCAGATAATTTCAAATGCATGCAGAGTTTTCAATTCGGAGTAAAATTCGATTCGACCCGTCTAAAATTCAAAAGGGTAACCGGAATCAATATACCGGCTTTTGGCCCGTCAAATATATTTCCGTTCCGCGATACGGTCCGTTTTCAATGGGACGCTTCCTCCGGAATATTTCCAACTTTGAAAAATGGAGATTCTTTATTCCTGATTTGTTTTGAATCCGTTTCTCCTACCTGTCCATATGACACCAAACTAAGCTTTGTACCCTTGCCAACCAGCCCAATGGAATTTTCGGACTGCAACAGCAACGATTATGCGATACTTAAAGACGAACCCAGTTTTACCGTAAAATGTAAATCAGCGGTTCCACCGGTTGTTATTACTTTGGGTTCTGCAAATGGTGTTAAATGCAATGGAGATTGTAATGGATCAATTTTAGGAACTAAAGTAACTGGAGGTATTGGTCCATTTAAATTTTGCTGGAAGTTGGTAAGTACCGCTGGCTGTCTTTCGGATAGTCTGAATGCGAGGGATCTATGTGGCGATATTGATTATTACCTGGAAGTCACGGACCTGGGCAATGGAAACGCAATTACCCTATCATCATTAGTGCACATTAATGAGCCAGATTCTATAAAGGTATATGCAACGGTCACTCATGTTCAGGTTGCGAATGACGGAAAGATTGTCATCGATTCAATAACCGGTGGTACACCTCCATTTATGCATGTCTGGAGAAGACTTAGTTCCGGATCAAAAGTAGGTACAACACCAACCATAATGAATCTTCCTGCAAACATGTATGCTGATTCTATCAAGGATGCTAATGGTTGTATTTTTGTAGACACTTTCACTGTCAATCCTGCCCCTTTAAAATTTGCCGGGTTCAATCAGGTAACCGGAATAAAATGTCACGGAGAATGCACTGCATCTGTTTTTGCCAGTGCTAGTGGTGGTTATTCACCTCAAACTTATAAATGGAGTAATGGAGATACTGGCAATCCAGCGGATTCACTTTGTGCAGGTAATGTATCAGTTACTATTACTGACGGACGCGGCAACACAGTTACATCAACCTTCCTGGTAACAGAACCAGATGAAATTGAAGTTAATATACTGAGTGTGAATAAGGCAAGTACTCCAACCAGTACAGACGGTTCTATTATTTTGGATACAGTAAAAGGTGGAACTCCATACATCAAACCGAGTTCGGGAAAATATTCTTATGAATGGAAAAAGATCGGAGGTTCTGTAATCAGTACCAGTAAAGATTTGACCAATGTTGGAGCTGGTAATTATCAAATTTGTGTTACCGATTCCTTATTGTGTAGAAAGTGTGATACCGCTGTTATTACTTCAATGGGAGGCGGTTCTAAGGATACTATAACAGTAACCATAGCAATAGATCCGTATTTAGGTGGCAATGCAGTAAGTTGTCGCGGTAAATGTGATGGACGAATCATTGCTACTGTGGTTTCTTCGAATCCAATTCCGAAAACACCATATACGTATAAATGGTCTAATAACGCGACTACAAAAACGGTCACTAACTTATGCCCGGGATCCTATACAGTTACTGTAACGGATGCCGGAGGAAATACCGGCGTATCAACAACATTAATTCTTCCCGATGCTCCTTCTATAAATTTGACCACAAAAAAGATTCAGTGTGCCACCGATAAAACAGCCCTGGACGGTCAATATGAAGCAATTACTACAGGTGCCGTACCACCATTATCCTATAAGTGGTGCAATGGAGCCATCAACAAAATCGCAATTGACCTGCCCGAAGGCAATTGTAGTGTTCAGATTACTGACGCCAACGGTTGCACAGCAACAGAGGAATTCAGAGTTTGCTTAAATGACGGAGGAACCGCAGATTGTTATTCCGGCAGATTGGCCATTTCTCCTAATGGAGATGGATTCAATGATGTATTTGAAATTGCCTGTGTAACGGATTTTGACAATGTCCTGACGATCTATGACCGCTGGGGTAATGCAGTTTATTCTGCAGTTAATTATACCAATGATTGGAATGGTGTAGACAAAAACGGAGAAACGCTGACTGAGGGAACGTATATGTGGGTGCTCAAAGTAAAGGAATCCGGAAAAGCAGATACGTATTACAAAGGTACGGTTACAATTGTGAGATAATATTTTGTAAATTAATAATTTGAATATTATGAAAAAATTTAATTTATATATTTTAACATTACTGGTTTGCTTGTCTTTTGCGATGAATGCGGTTTCACAGGAATATGCAAAAGCGCTTAAAGCACCTGCTGTTTACAATCAATATTATCTGAATCTGTTCCTCATCAATCCCGCAAATACCGGTTTTGATGGGCAGGGAAAACTCTTATTAAACTTCAGAAATCAATGGGCCGGATTCGAGAGCTCGCCTAAAGTGCTTACCCTGGCAATTGATGCAAGTGCTGCACCCAATATGGGACTAGGAGCTTCGATCTATTCAGAAAATTTTGGGGTATCCAACCAATTTTTAGCTCAGGTTAATTATGCCTATCAGTTTCAGGCGAATAAAGATATGAAAATGGCATTCGGATTATCCGGATCTTATATTCAATATAATCTTGATAATGAAACACTTACAGATCCATTACACCAAAGCCCGGATCCTAAGATCAACGGAGCGGTCAATGGCGAGAAGTATTTCGCAGCAGACTTTGGATTCTACACCGAGATTCAGAATAAATTTAAAATCGGGATCAGCATTCCCCACCTCGTAGAAACCAGATTGGATAAAACCAATACCACCACCACGACGCCACAGCCGGACAGACCGGTCAATTTTACAGGCTTTGTAGGTGCTATTTGGAGAATGCCGGAATACCGCGTGGTTATTGAGCCTTCTGTGGGTCTGAGGAAAATATCCGATGTGCCATTTGGAGCTGACTTCAATATACTGGCAAGAATGATGGACGATAAGCTGTTTGCAGGATTTACCTACAGCTATAATCCATCCTGGCATAAAATTGCGTTTTTGGGTGGAATTAAACTGGACAAGCTAGGTATATTTTATTCCTATGACCAATCCTATCTGGAATTCCAGAATTTCAATAACGGATCACACGAATTGACGCTTACTCTGGATATTTTCAAGCCTAAAGCCAAGGCGGCTACTTCAGACACAGGGATGATGAAAAAGGAAGACTTAGGCGCATCTAAAATGGAAGAAAAGAAGTAAGTTCTGATTGCTTTTTTTTAGTCAGTCTTTGTGTTGATTAAGGATTTCATTTTCGTTTTTGTAGCTATACTCACTAAAAATTTCAGCGCTTGACAATATCATTTGCCAGTTAATCGAATAGGATTGATTAACCATTGAGAATTCAGCTTAACCTTCTTGTAAAATTGGAATTAATAATCAGAATGACTTTGTGTCAATTAATAAAGAATGGTCACATACGTGGAATAAGGAATTTAGAATTTCGACTGGGAGCCTATGTTTACAGGGGGTGTTTCAAGATCTGAAATTTGTAGAAAAAAGGTTCAGATCAAAAAAAAAGGATGTTTGTATAAACATCCTTTTTTTTATCTAAGAAAGAAAGCAGATTTAATTGCCGCTAGATACAATTCTAACCTTGGTGATCAAGCTTTTGATTTCATCATTCATTTCAAAGACAACCCCCTCTACCACTCGATTACTATCATTGACATACATTTGCATAAACATCGGTTTCTCGGGATTCTCCATGATGTGATAAGTAACAGGATTACCATTCTTATCTTTAAGAGGTAAAGTTCTGACTTTAGTTGGGTTTTCATTACCAAATTTAAACATTTCCATTACGTTTAATTGTCTTAATCCTTGTGGACGATAATAACTAGAAGGCAATTGAACTAAAAGGGGATCATTAGTTGAATCAGATTTGCTGATAGTAGGAACAGACTTTCCTGCGTTAGGGGAATCAGCTGGCTTATCATTGTTAATTCCTGCTTCAGCTTGTTTATCATTTTTACAATTGTAAAAATTGATGGCTAAAAAGAAACTTATTAAAACAATAGTTAATTTATTCATAGTTAAAAAATTTATACGCAAAAATAATATTAAATTCTATTGCCATTTTTCAATAGCTTGTTAATATCTTCTTATTTCAGCCTAAACTTTGATAACTTTGCTCCCCAAACCAAAAAATGAGCATGATTATCACTAAGTATTCTTTTATAATTGGTTTAATATTCCTGGTTCTTTTCGGCTCTTGTTCAAAGAAAAAGCCAGACAGCTATAATGGACAATTATTTAGATTGATGAGTCCGGAAGAAACCGGCGTTTCCTTTAATAACAAGATAATAGAAACTGCCACTGAACACATTTACACCTTTAATTATATATACAATGGTGCCGGAGTGGCTATTGCAGACTTTGATAACGATGGACTTCAGGATATTTACTTTACCGGAAATCAGGTAGGCGATAGATTATATCGCAATCTTGGGAAGATGAAATTTGAAGATATTTCTGAAAAAGCAGGAATCAGAAAATTTGATGGATGGCATAATGCTGTCATTACAGTAGATGCAAATTGTGATGGATATATGGATTTGTATATCTGCCGGGGCGGATTTTTAAATGATACTTCTAAAAACAAAAATCTGTTACTAATTAATCAAAAAAATATGACATTTATTGATGAGGCAGAAAAATATGGAGTTGCAGATCCAGGTTTCTCAATTACTGCCACTTTTTTTGATTATGATCTCGATGGTGATTTAGATTTGTTTGTTACCAATCGCCCGCATCGCTGGAAAATTGAAGAGGATTCCATTAAGGAAGTAAAACAATTAATGGCACAGGGAATTTATGATCCGCATACTGCAAATAAATTGTTTAGAAATAATGGCAATGGCACATTTACAGATGTAAGTAAAGATGCAGGCATTTATCCAAGCTATGGCTATGGACTTGCAGCAGTTGCAGGTGATATTAATAAAGATGGTTTTCCGGATTTATATGTCGCAAATGATTTTATAGAGAATGATTACTTCTATGTAAATTACGGAGATGGTACTTTTAAGGAAAGTGTAAAATCGCTGACGAATCATGTGCCTTATTATGCGATGGGCGTGGATTTCGGTGATATCAATAACGATGGCAACGACGAAATCATGGAAGTCGAAATGCGTCCTGAAGATTATAAGAGATCAAAGACAACCATGCCAGCCATGCAACCGGAATACTTCATGAAATTAAAAGCCATGGGTTTTCAGGATCAGTACATGCACAATGTTTTGCAGTACAATCATGGCAATGGATTTTTTACAGATATATCTCAATTAGCCGGAGTGGAAAAAACGGATTGGTCCTGGAGTGCATTAATAGAAGACGTAGATAACGATGGATTCAAAGATATTTTTGTATCTAATGGATATCGTCGGGATGTTTACGACAGGGACACCAACAAGAAAATGAGAGAATTTTTAAAAGCGCATAATAATGTTGTGGATAGTCCGGAGCAGGTATTAAGCATTTTGCCTTCAGTTAAATTGGTCAGTTATATTTTCAAAAATAATCGTGATCTTACATTCAAGAAAATGATGAAAGACTGGGGCATCAATAAAACCAGTTTTTCAAATGGTGCGGCGTTTGGTGATTTGGATAATGATGGTGATTTGGATCTTGTTGTAAATAATATTGATGATCCGGCATTTATTTATGAGAACAATGTCAATGATAATCAGAATTATCTGAGAGTTTCCTGCAGGGGAATACCAACGAATACCTTCGGGATCGGAGCTAAAGTGAGTATTTTTTATGGTGATAAAATGCAGTATGTCGAATTGAAAACAGCACGTGGATATTTATCATCTTCAGAACCATTTGCTCATTTTGGATTATCCAATGTGGATAAAATAGACAGGGTAGAAGTGCAGTGGCCCAATTTCAGAAAAACCATTTTGAAAGATGTAAAAGTCAATCAAACGATTGAAATGAATTACAAAAAATCAGTAAAGGGAGATCCGCCTGCTGCAAATGAAAAAACGCTATTCGCCCAAAATACATTGGAAAGTATTTTCCCGCCTTATTATCATCAGGAGAATGAATTCGACGATTATAAAAATCAGAAATTATTACCACATCAATTAAGCCGCTTAGGCCCGTTTATTTCTGTAGCGGATGTAAACAAAGATGGAAGAGAGGATTTTTATGTTGGCGCTCCGCATTTCAAAGCCGGACAGTTGTATATGCAAACCGACTCAGGTACCTTTCGCGCAAAGCAAGTACCGATTTTTGAAAAGGACAAGGACTATGAAGATATGCAAAGTCTTTTCTTTGATGCTGATGGTGACGGGGATCCTGATTTGTATGTCGTTTCCGGAGGAACGGAAATGGATGAGAGTTTACCCATCTATCAGGATCGTTTATATATCAATGATGGTAATGGAAATTTCACCAAGGATTTGTCGAATTTACCTGTAATCAGATCAAGCGGTTCTTGTGTAGTAGCAATTGATTTCGATGGCGATGGCGATTTGGATATTTTCAGAGGAGGCCGCACTATTCCGGACAAGTATCCATATCCACCAAAGAGTTATTTGTTGGAAAATATTGGTGGTGGTAAATTTAAAGACGTAACGGATGAGAAAGCACCTGATTTACGCTTAGCCGGGATGGTGACATCTGCTGTCTGGGCGCAAGTGGTAGGTGATTCAAAGCCGGATCTGGTAGTAGTCGGCGAATGGATGCCGATCACTGTATTTGAAAACAGAAACGGCAATTTTGTTAAAGTAAAAAGTGAAGAATTAAATCTTCAGGAAACAGAAGGCTGGTGGAATAAAATTGTAGCGTTAGATTATGACAAGGATGGCGATATGGATTTTATTGTAGGCAATCTTGGAGACAATTATAAATTTCATGCAAGTAAAGAAAAACCATTCATGGTGTATTGCGATGACTATGATCAGAATGGGACTTATGATATCGTCCTTGCAAAATATAATGGTAAAGACATGGTTCCCATAAGGGGACGACAATGCTCATCTGAGCAGATTCCATCTATTGCTACCAAGTTTCCGGATTACACGTCTTATGCCAATGCTAACTTACAGGACATTTATGGCAATGGACTCGAAAAAGGATTGGTTTATAAAGCCCATTTGTTTGAAAGCGTATTGCTTCAGAATGAAGGTGGTAAATTTAAAGTAACTCCACTACCGAAAGAAACGCAATTTTCAACCGTGCAAGGTATAATAGTCAAAGATTTTGATAAAGATGGAGTTGATGATGTTGTACTTGCCGGAAATTTATTTAACGCGGAGATAGAAACGACCAGAGCAGACGCTTCTGTCGGATGTTTTTTCAAAGGATCCGATAAGAATCCCTTTGGCAAGCTTTTAAAACCTAAGGAGACAGGATTCTTTGTTCCTTTTGATGTGAAAGATATTAAAGCAATTGATATTAAAGGAAAACCATCAATCTTGGTCGGCATAAATAATAATGCATTGTATTTTTTCAGGAATATTCAATAATAGTAATAAATGAACTGAAGAAAACTTTTTAACAGGAAGTAGTACTGCAATTCAAATAAATAGCCAGGGAAGCACAAGATTTAATTTATACAGCTAAAATACAGAATAAGAATCTAATATTAAATAATGTCGGCTCAATTTAAGCATACAAGATATCTTTTCAAATGTATCGGCAGTTATCTATTTTTTGTTTCAGGATCTGCATTATTTGTTTTTAATGCAATAACTGAAACCGGTTTTGTCATTTTAAATTAATTTAAAAATCAGGTATATGAAATTGTTTTTAAATAGATCAATTGAATTGTTAGTGTCAGGTGTCGGTGCAGTTCTATTATTTGTTTTAATTCCGAGTTCATGCAATCAATCTGCTTTGAAAAGGCCAACTCCGAACCCCAATCTTCCGGCTTTTGAATTATTGCCTGCGGATAAAACGGGAGTTCATTTTGCCAATACCTTAAAACCGGATGCATTGCCAAATCCATTGGAGTATATAAATATTTTCAATGGTGGAGGAGTGGCGCTATTGGATATCAATAATGATGGGTTATCAGATATTTTGTTGACCGGAAATATGGTTGAAAATAAATTATACCTCAATAAAGGCAATTTTCAATTCGAAGACATCACCCAAAAATCAGGAATAGCAGGATTTGGTGGATGGTCAACCGGAGTTGCTATAGCGGATATCAATAATGATGGATTTCTCGATATTTATATTTGTCGTTCATATTATCCGGAAGATGCAAAAAAACACGAGAATCTGTGTTTTATGAATAATGGGAATCTTACGTTTACAGAACGTGGAATAGAAATGGGAATCAATGATCCGGGTTTGAGTATCACTGCAAGTTTTTTTGATATGGATCAGGATGGTGATCTTGATTTAATTGTTGGCAATCATCCGCCTGACCGCATGGCAGGAGAAGGGACTCATTATGACCGTTTCAGGAATCCAACCATGCAATACTCAAATCATCTGTACGAAAATAAAGGAAACAATAAATTTGTAGATGTAACAGAGACATCCGGATTGCTAAGCTACGGATGGACATTGGGAATTGTTACTTCTGATTTAACCGGAGACGGATTGCCTGATATTTATATATCGGTAGATCATGAACAGCCGGATTACTTTTTCGAAAATCAGGGAAATGGTACATTTAAAAATATTTTATATACAGCTGTTAAACATACTTCATTGAGCAGTATGGGAATTGATGCTGCAGATATCAATAATGATGGCTTAATGGATTTTATGGTTCTCGATATGCTGGCAGAAGATAATTACCGCGAGAAAGTAAACATGGCCAGTATGGATATTGAACGGTTCTGGCGCTATTTTAAGATGGGTTATCATTATTCCTACATGCGCAATATGCTTCAGTTAAACAATGGCAATAAATCATTTAGTGAAATCGGACAGATGAGTGGAATACACAATACCGATTGGAGTTGGAGTATCTTATTTAATGATTTTAATCTCGATGGTAAGAAAGATATCTATATATCCAATGGTTACTACCGTGATTTTTTAAATAAGGACTTTTTTAAACCTATGGTGAAACATGCTAATGAAATGCGTGAGAAAGGAGAGTCTACAGAGTCCATAGTTAGATTCTTAAGACAGCAAAACATGTCTATGCAATCGACGAAAGTTCCGAAGTTTTATTATGAAAATAATGGAGATCTTACGTTTACCGACAAGTCTGCTGAAGCGCATTTGGATTACAAAGGATTTGCATCAGGCGCGGCATATGGTGATCTCGATGGAGACGGAGATGCAGATCTTGTAGTGAATCTTATTGATGAGCCTGCATTGGTTTATAAAAACAATGCAATTGAAAGATCTGATAATCATTTTCTGAAAATCAAATTGGATGCACCTAAGTATTCTTTGAAATTGAATACGAAAGTGGAAATACAAACTGAAAACGGGCCGCAGTTTTTTGAATTAATTACAACACGGGGATATCAATCCTGTGTCGATGATAATATTTATTTTGGCCTCGGAAATCAAAAGAACATCAAAAAATTAATTGTCACGTGGCCTGATAAAAAGCAACAGACTATTGAAAATGTTGCTGGCGATCAATTATTGAAATTGAAATATGCAGATGCCATATCAGTTGAGAAAACAAAAGAAAACAAACAGCAACTTTTTGAAGATAAGACAACTCAATTTCATGCAGACTTTGTGCACCGTGAAAATGATTACGATGATTATCACCAAAGACAAATATTATTGCCGCATAAAATGTCTCAGTTCGGTCCTGCAATTGCAGTAGCAGATGTCAATGGAGACGGAGCAGATGATTTTTATGTCGGAGGAGCGACTGGCCAGGCAGGTGCAATTTACCTGCAAAATACGTCCGGATTGTTTTCGCAACATGCTACTCCTGCATTCGACAAAGACAAAGATTATGAAGATGTCGGAGCCTTGTTCTTTGACAAGGATGGAGATGGTGATATGGACTTATACGTTGCCAGCGGAGGGAATGAATGGGATGATCCTGCAAAATATCAGCATCGGATTTATGAAAATGATGGTGAAGGCAATTTTACAAAAGTAAATTCATTGCCTCCGGTTATGTCCAGTGGTGCTTGTGTGGTTGCTGCGGATTTTGATGGAGACGGCGATCTCGATCTGTTTGTCGGTGGACGTCATACACCAGGTAAGTATCCGTTTCCGGGAAAATCATATTTACTTGAAAACAATAAAGGAGTATTTACGGATGCAACCAGTAAGTGGTCAAATGGATTATCAGATATTGGAATGGTAACTGATGCCGTCTGGGCAGATATCAATGGCGATGGTAAATTGGATCTCATGGTAGTAGGAGAATGGATGAACATCACTCCATTCATTCAACAGAATGGCAAACTGATCAATCAGGTCAAAGAACTTAAACTGGATGAGACAACAGGATGGTGGAACCGTATTATTGCTGCAGACATTGATAATGACGGAGATACTGATTTCATCGTAGGTAACCTGGGTACAAATTATAAGTACCGAACAACCAAAGCTAAACCTTTTCAAATCTACGCCGGTGATTTTGACAATAATAAGAAGTCAGACATTGTACTTGGCTGGTATAAGAAGGATGGAAATTTATTTCCGGTAAGGGGAAGACAATGTTCCAGCGAACAAATGCCCATGATATTAGATAAATTTAAAACTTATGATGAATATGGGAAGTCTACTTTACAGGAAGTTTATGGAGACATGCTGAATAATGCGCTTCACTACGAAGCCAAAACATTTCAGAGCATGGTACTGATCAATAATAAGGGCTCATTTGAATTGAAACCTTTACCCAATCGCGCACAGATTTCACCGGTAAATGGAATTATATACGAAGATCTGGATAATGATCAGGTCAAGGACCTCGTCATTGCAGGGAACTTATATGTTGCAGAAGTGGAAACCGGAAATGCGGATGCCGGCGTAGGGTTATTGCTTAAAGGTAATAAGCAAGGATGGTTTGATGAAGTAAGTCCGGACAAATCAGGACTTTATATTTCAGGGGACGTAAAAAACATTTTATTGCTCAAGAAAACCTATGCGGGTAATCCGTTTATACTCGTGGCCAATAATAATGCCCCGATTCAATTGGTTTCAATAAAAAATTCCAAAGCGATACAATAGCATTCAGATTCTCAAGGGATGAATTTGCTGCATTGGTGGCAGGTGCCTGCATGGATTTCCAGCATTATCCGCTTAAGGATATCAAAACTTGATAATTTGGAAATTGATATTTGATTGTGGGTAAAGTCCTATCTACCCAAATACAATTTTAATATGTTTAAGCAGCAGGAATGCTGATCTACGTTGTCCGAGTTTAATCCAAATGATAGTATCTGTAATGACGGAAATGATCCCAAATGGAGCTGACATGTGGCAAATGTTTAAATTTGAACTTGAATATTGGGTGCGGAGCTAATATTAAAAATATAGGAATTATTTAACGCTTGAAGGAGGTGATTTGGATGATTTTTTACAGATTATGGAAGAAAAATTTAATTTTATTTTTAAAATAAGGTACTGAAAATCAAATATGTACATATATATTAATAAAATATTAAAAAAAAAAGTGTTCAGATAAATAAACTGTCTATCTTTGCGTAGATGGAGTTATCCTAGTTGGGTCTATTATATAAATAGAGAAGCAAACTCAACCAGGAAGGATGAAGCCGACGAAGCCAATCCCTCTGTTTTAAAATATTGGATGTGTTCTAGTTTTTTAAGTGATTAATAATCAGTGGATTATTAGTACTTAAGAAATTGTTATATATCAGACGAAGTATAAATTAATTAATAACCAAAACTATTTCTCATGAAAAAGACGAATGTTTACTTTTTCCATTCTGTTTCATGGTCTTTCAAATCTCTGATAACCGGTGCATTTTTACTGGTCTTCATGGCTTTTGCGAATCATGGATCAGCCCAACTTGCGGCCCCAACGCCACAAGACGTTTTACCTCCTCTTAAAGACAAAGCTGACTGCGTTGCGATTGCACAAGTCGAAAGTCAAAAAGTCAGCGATGCGATCAAACTGGATCCACAAAACATGGATCTCAGGATGAAATGGGATGCATACACATATATTATTATGAATGCACCCGAGCCAACTTTTGATATTTATTTACTGATGGCCCAGATGTATGGCGTAATTCACAAAGACAATGATGGTACTACCACTCATTCTTATGGTTTTTATGCTAAGAGCTGGAACTCGGTTTATCGTGAAGTCGTAGATAAATTCAAGAGAACATAATGAAATTCGGCATTCCATTTCCCGATTTGAAGTGGAAAAAGTAAAATCTCATTTTTAAAATTAATAAGCAAAACCAAATCTCATGAAAATAAACTTTTATTCTAACGCTTCTAGGATAACCTCCAGCATTCTCTGTATGCTGTTATGGTTGTTCATAAGTACAGGTATCCAGGCCCAAACCCAATCGGGTACTTGTTACTTTGTGGGAGAAACCGTAGTAAACGGGGTAAATACCAACGATACTTTACCCGCGATTTTTGCAGGTTTACAACCAGGAACCTGTAAAACGGCCGGAGCTATAAACGTTCCTTGTCCAGTTTTAAATGTACCTGGATGCGCCACAATTCAATCATCAGTAAATGGTCCGGTAACGCCAAGAAACGAAACCGGTTGTACCTTTGCTGAAGGTTGTAATACCTGTTTCGGTTGTGGTATTATTACAGTTACAGCTGTTCCTGGTCCGGCATTAGCTGTTCCTGGACCACCTACTACTCCGCCGTCTCCTTTATGTCAGACATTCATTCCTGCTGCTCAATTAGTTATAGCTAAATTGGGAACAGGAGCTTTTGGATTTACGTACACCATGCAAATTGGCCCCGCTGTTGGAGGACCTTTTACCACCTTCGGTACATATACTTCAGCTAATGGTGTTACTGAGTTTTATAACTTAACTCCAGGTACTACGTATTTTCCAAATGCCACAAACTATATACGTCCAACGACAGCATGGGGAGCTACCTCCTTCGGAGAGTGCCTTCCTACTTTCCAGTTTAGATGCGGAGGTCCATTCACTTCTTGTTTTGACAGCTTAGCTGCTAATCCAACTTTGGATACCTTCACTCCTCCTGGAGCTGGTAAATTCTATAGAGTGTTTAGAGCATTCGCTACTTCTAACTGTCAGTTAGTAAGAGCGGTGTTACCTGTAATCGTTCAGGATATTGAGCCACCACAAATCATCGGTTGTCCAAAAGCGGTTGTTCTTAACCTAGGACCCGGTGAATGTACCAAGAGCTGGGATGCACCACCATTAATGGCGATGGATAATTGTCCATCTGCAACATTTACCAATGCATCTTATTCAACCGGTTGTAGAAGTGGATTGACATTCTGCGGATACGATGCGGTTAACCCGTCAGGTTGGATATTCAATATCACAAATAACACAACTACTCCGATAGGTATTCTTGGTTTCCCAAGTTTCTTCTCCGGTGGTTGTTCTGGTTTGACCAGTACGAATGCATTATTTGATGTTTGGCAAAAAACAAACGTCAACGAAGGCTGGGAAGTTGGTCTTACCGGATATAATGGTAACCCTGCAACGACTGGTTGTAACGGGGTTTCTCCAAAAGCACTTTGGACAAGAGTGCATACAGGAGTTGCTGCAGATAATATCAGAGCAACTACTTTTGCTGCTTGTTCATTAGATACCCTATTATTAGGAGCTTCTGCACCTCCATCAAGAGATACTACTTATAAGTGTGATGGAACATTCACAGTAAACGTAGGATCAGGATTAACTACCAACGTAGTATTGAATCCTGGAGAAAGAAGAGGATTTTTTATGCCAGGTCAGATTGGAACCCGTTGGGAGCCATGTCAGATCGGTGGATTCGGATCTTGTAACATGGTTACAGGAAACGGATTAGTTCAAATGAACACCGGTCCTATCGCAGGAGGTCTTGCATCAAATACTGCAGCTTCTATCGGTCACCTTGGAATCTGTCGTCCATTCGGATATGTTGGAGACGTAATGTATGCATCAGCAGATGTGATGTTAAGAGTTGTTCAGACTTGCGGCCAACCTTATGGACCAGGTTGTTACTTCCCAGTTGGTTGTAAAACACTTTGTTACAAAGCAACAGATGCAGCCGGAAACGTAACTACTTGTCAATTCCAGGTGTGTGTGAATGCATATCCAAATCCGGTAACTGCATTAGCATGTCATGATGAAATCCAAATCAGTTTGGATCAAAACTGTAGCGCTACTATTTCTGCTGATGAAGTATTAGCAGGAGGCCCATACAGATGTTATGATGACTATGTAGTAACAGTACAGGATTGGATTACCAATGCAGTAATCGATCGTCAGCCAAATACTCCTGGCGTACAAGTTGGCGTACAGGATATCGGCA
>JAKOVW010000033.1 GCA_029781865.1 Bacteroidota bacterium | reverse complement strand
CTTGCTGTGTATGAATAATCTCCCATTTGAAATTCACCATAAGCATCATCCCAGGAATCGTTAAAATCTGGGTTATCGGTATATAAAATTTTTTCATGTGAGGGGCCAATTCGTGGGTTCTCGCATTCAAAACTTTTGATTAGAAATATACTTATGATTTCGATGGACTCGATGAGAAACTCTTTAGACAAATCGTCAATCTTATTGTTGCGTTCCTTGAGTTCCTCTAAAGTTTTCCCATGAGACGTTGCACCTATTTCATTTCTAATATCACCGATTTTTTGCCCGATTGTCGCCAGCGCCGAAGAAATTTGAGTTATAGAATCCGACGCCGGATATCCAATCGCCATAAATGCATTCTTCAATAATTTGTTCATATTCTTATTAGATTCAGATCCCATACTTTTCAACTTACATATTTCTTTGCAGATTGTCTCGAGCAAAGCTTTTGCATTCTCTAATGCTGTGCTGAAGTCAATTTGAACAGATGCCTCTATTCGGTCTACATATACTTTTAAACCTGTCCATCTGCCATATTGTTTAATTGCTTCTCTCAGTTTCTCCATGTATGCGACCCCTTCAGCTTTAGTACTGAATTCTAACTTCACCGCTCATCAATTTAGGAAGCAATGTATTGCGGAGTTTTTCGAGGGTGCGGATTTGATAGATATTTGCTTTAATTTTTGAAAACAATGGTTCAGTATAAGTTCTAAAAACATTCATTGTTATATCGTCGGGAATGATAATTTCTATATCTTTAATCATTGATGAGTTTATCGCTGTTACAATAGAAGACGTGCTTCCTAAAGACTCGTATTTGAATGTTTTTAGAAAGATGTAAAGATATTCCTTAGAGAACGGCGTGTTATCATCAAATTTGAAATGCGCAATCGCTTCATTGGAAACCATTGGTTCAGTAGTAATCCCAACACGTCCAACTGTCATCTTGAAACTTAACAAAACCGTGTCGGCAGGAATAATTGGAATGTTAAAATTTTCAACCGCTTCCTGTTTAAGATATTCAGATGTATCAAAAACAAAAACTTCAGATTGGCCCAAGTCCTTAATAGATACCCATTTCACATCTTTTGGGTCAGTTGAGAACCAATGGGATTCTTTTCTAGGCGGTGTCCTTCCAATAGCAATTTTTGTAACTTCTGACAGCGGCACTTCCTCCCACTCATCCTTAGCCTCCTCCACAAACCACTGCCGAAAGAGCGTCTCTGCCATAGCTTCAAGCGTCTTGTTTTCTCGGTGGAGCAAGTCTATTTTGTCGTCGAGGCTGGAAAGGACAGAGGCAATGGCGCGCTGCTCGGGAAGAGGGGGGAATAAAAATACTAATGATTTGAGTACTGAACCAGCTAATTCTCCAAAGGTTGTTCCTGTTGCTTGAGACTTTAAATATTCAATATTATTTTTTAGTAAATAAAAGAGAAAAATGTTATCAATGTTATTTAAAGGGACCAAGCTCCTAAAACCTTGGTTGGTTGTGATTTCATTTTCAGCAATTGCCAAATACCCAACGGGCGCTCTGGAAGTTAACAAAATTGTACCTGGCGGCAAAAGTTTAGCGCTAGAATTTACAAGACCCTTTTCAGAAATGTTTCTTTCTCCCTTTGAAATATACCTACCACTAAAATTTGATAGGTCTTTTGGTGTAATCCAAGGTATGTCTCCATTCCAATATTCGTCAACATCCGTCTTGGGGGTACCTCCACCTACAATTTTTGCTACCTCTTCTAACCTACACTCTTTCCACCCATTCGGCACCTTATCACTCATCCACCTTCACCTTCTTTAGGTTTTCAGCGATGAGTGCGTTAAGCCTTGCTTCTTCTTTAAGCTGCTCTTCCCACTCGGCTTTAAGCTTTGTAAATCGCTCCTTAAAGTCAAAGTCGTCTTCCTCTTCAGGCAAGCCAACATAACGACCGGGTGTAAGCACATAATCAAGCTCTCGCACTTCTTCTATCGTTGC
>JAKOVW010000022.1 GCA_029781865.1 Bacteroidota bacterium | reverse complement strand
AAAAGGAACACTGGATTCTTTGATGTTATTCCCCATGAAGCCTTCAAGCTGTTTCAAACTGTGGAAGCTGGTCATGACATCATAGTTATTTAGTGGAACCTGATTTAATAAGCTTGAAAATTTCCAGCCTGGTTTATTTTTAACTATGATGTAATCATTGATTTCTTTAGGATTAAAACCACATAACAAGCCTTTTAAGATATACTGGTCATAGCTTCTTGAATTATATCCAACCCAAATATCATCTTTATGTTTCTCATAAATATCTTTAAGTTTTTCAACATCATTAACAATGACATGTTCTTTTTTATTGATTACATCAATGATTACAACCAGCCAATCATATTTGAATACTTCAAAGTCATAGAATAGCACTTATTTTACTTCCTTTCTGTATAAGAATAATAAATGCTGGTAATACTAAAGATGGGGAAGTGTAGGGAAAAAGGGGTGTTAAATTTTTTTTATAAACACCCCTGCACCCAAATTAATTATTCTTCAACTTCATAAACATTAGTAATTTCATAGGTATTAAAACCTTTTTTACCTTCACCGTATTTCAAGCCATATTCAAGCTGTCCATCAATTGCTTCATGAATATCCATCAACAACTGACCATATTGTGAATAGCTTTTGAATTCTATATCATAACCACTGTCAAGAGAACGAAGGAATTCATTCATAAGATGAATTTGGAAACCTTTTATAATAACCTGGTTCATGAAAATCATGCTTCCCTTGTAATCACCAGCCAGCACTTTGAACCATACTGTAACCATTGGGTCACCAGCTTTGGATTCTACCAGTTCAAGTTTTTCAATCTTTACTTCATATTCACCATGTGGAACTTCCCTGAAGTTAGCACCATTTTCTGCTGCTTCTTGAACATCCTTTTGCAAACCTTCAATATCAATTTCCCTATCAAACTTTTCCCAAATATTTGTCATTTTACATACCATCCTTTCAAATTAATATTTTTTATTCCTTATTGGCATAATTAACGCAAAGTTACCTGTTGGGGATTTCACAATAATTGGTTTTGTTTCACCATAGAATTGTAAAGTTACAAACCGTTCGTCCTTAAAAGCATCCATAGCATCTTTTAAATATTTTGGATTAGCTGAAATTTCAAATTGTGGCTCATCTTTTGGTATAACATTTGATACGTTTGGAAACTCGCCATTATACTTTCTTAAAACCTTCTTTTCTGTAAGAAAATCATAAGTTACTTCTTCATCCGCAACTTCAACGATTACATATTTAATTTTAGAAGGCACTTTTATAAATGGTAAAAAACATTCTTTACCCTCAAGCCCTTCATGGTCACACGGAACTGTTACCCGGTGCATCCTATAACCGTCTAAAGTTGTTCCTGTAATTGTCCTTTCTCCAAATTGGCAATGAATCATTTGCCATGTTGATCTTACACCACTTTTATCAATTGCAAATTTACATACATTCATTAAATACTTTAAGTCATCTGCATTTATTTTGAACTTCATTGTTATTCACCCCTCTTTTTCCTTGTTCTTCTTACAGGCGTTTCTTCTACCGTTTCTTCAGGGACTTCAGCATCCGCAACCTGTGGTTCCGTTTCTTGAACTTTTTGGGCTGAAAAATCCCCGTCAGTTTATTCAACTTCTTCAGCAGGTTCTTCCTTTACCCTTCTTGTCCTTATACTTCTTACTTCTTCCTTTTCAGTAGGTTCTTCATCATTGGATTTTTGAGTTTCAGGCTTATTTGTAGTTACTTTACCAGTAGCAATTGCATTACTTTCTTCATACACTTTTAAGAATTCATCATAATCCAGTGGAATGACCTTATCTGTTACTGAAAGCCTTCCACCACCAAAGATAACTTCATTAGTCTTAAAGGAAAGAATTCTTTCATCACCATCAGCAACAACCCTTGCAACAATATCCACCATTCCAGCGACTTTGGTTGCAACTTTATCCTGAAGATTGGGCTTGATAGCTGTAATTTTATCACCGGTTTTCTTGGTAATATCCTTGGTTCTATCTTCATGAGATATTAAGATGAAATTTTCATAATCCATGTTTACCAGCCTTTTAAGGGTTGATAAGAATTCTGTTCTTACCATATCCCAGGCTCTGAAAGAATCATCTGATTCATGAGAAATTCCTTCACGTTCATAGATGTAATATCTGCAATACTCATAAGTATCTTCCAACAAGTCAACAATTATGGTCTTGAAATCATTCTGCTTCTTTTCAAGTTCTGCAATAACATCTTTGAAGATTTCCCATGCCAGGGTTCTTTTAGTTTGTCTACCCTCAACTTTTACATGGTCTTTAATTGCAATGTATGGGGCATCAACAAATCTAATGTTTCCATCTGTATTCAGCATCAATGGGTCAGGAAATTTGTTTGCAAAG
>JAKOVW010000015.1 GCA_029781865.1 Bacteroidota bacterium | reverse complement strand
TGGAATGATGAATTTGAAATAGTATTCCCTGACACTTTGAGAATTAAAAAGTATAAAGAGGTTTTGAACTGGTATAAAAACCCATTAAACAGAGATTACAATAAAACACTTAAAATTGAAGTTGCTGGGGTTCCCCATGTGTTTGCCTGGGGCGGGTTGCATGGTGCTATTGATAAATACCATGGTGAAGGTCATTTTCTTGTCATTGATGTTGCTTCATATTATCCGGCATTGATGATTGAATATAACTTTATCAGTAGAAATATTGCAAATCCTGCAAAGTATAGAGAAATCAGAGATGAAAGGCTTCGACTTAAAGCAGAAGGCAATCCAATGCAATTGCCTTATAAAATCGTATTGAATTCAACATATGGTGCAATGAAGGATAAAAATAATGCACTTTATGACCCAAGGCAAGCCAATAATGTTTGTGTTGGCGGGCAGCTTTTATTACTTGATTTGATTGAAATGCTGGAAGGTCATTGTCAATTAATTCAGTCAAACACAGATGGTTTAATTGTAAAGCTATTCAAAGATGAAGATTATGAATTAATTGATGATATTTGCTATGAGTGGGAAAAAAGAACCAGGATGCAGCTTGAATTTAAATCTTATAAAAAGATATTCCAAAAGGATGTAAACAACTATGTAATAATTGATTTTGATGGTGGGTTTGAATCCAAAGGTGCTTATGTGAAGAAATGGATTAAAAAAGATGAAAACAAGAATGAAGTTGATGACCTGCTGGATTATGATTGTGTAATATTGCGTGAAGCATTGGTGAATTACTTTCTTCATGGAATCCATCCAAAGAAAACAATTGAAGAATGTAATGATTTAAGAAAGTTTCAAAAGATTATAAAGGTCACTGATAAATATTCACATGCCCTTTATAATCCAAAAATCACTGAAGAAAAAATAAGGGATTCAACTGGTAAGTTAAAGACCATCAAAGTTTTTTCAGGCGGTGAAATTCAGAATGAAAAATGCTTCAGGGTGTTTGCTTCAAAATCACCTTTAGATGGTGGAATATACAAGGTTAAAAGCCCT
>JAKOVW010000040.1 GCA_029781865.1 Bacteroidota bacterium | reverse complement strand
AGGGTGTGATCAAAGTTGTTATGACATCCTCCAGTTCTGATGGTCCTGAAATGCAAAAACACCACACTACCAAAGAACAACGTAAAGCGCTGGCATTGCGGATGAAAGATGAAAACGATCCTTTAAAAATCGTCATCGTGCGCGATATGTGGTTGACTGGGTTTGATGTTCCATGTCTGAATACCATGTATATTGACAAGCCGATGAAGGACCATAACCTTATGCAGGCAATAGCGCGTGTAAATCGTGTTTTCAAGGATAAGCCGGGCGGGCTGATTGTCGATTATATCGGGATTGCTCCCAATCTTAAAAAAGCTTTAAGCTTCTATGCGGAGAGTGGTGGAAAGGGAGTGCCTGCGGAAACTCAGACCAGAGCCGTTGAAATTATGCTTGAAAAACTAGAAGTTGTCCGGCAGATTTTACATGGTTTTGATTATTCGAGCTTTTTCAATGCAGAGGTAAAGGACAAGCTTTCTATTATCCTTCACGCGGAAGATTTTATTTTATCCGAAGACGATAAAAAAGCCCGCTTTATTAAGGAAGTCACCCTCCTAAGCCAGGCTTATGCACTTGCCAAACCGGATAAGGCAACGGTTACATATGCGGAGGAAATTGCGTTTTTTCAGGCGGTTAAGGCAAGGCTCACGAAATTTGAAACGGGCGGCGAAAGCGGCATAAATTACGAATCTGTGATAAAAAACATTGTTGATTCGGCTATCGCTTCGGATGAAGTCGTCGATATTTTTGAGGCTGCTGGGATTGAAAAGCCGGAACTGTCAATCTTATCAGATGAATTCCTTTTGGAAATTAAAGGAATGAAGCACAAAAACTTAGCTATTGAGCTGTTGAAAAAGATTTTAAATGATGAAATAAAAATGCGTTCAAAATATAACCTGACAAAATCAAAATCACTCATGGAAATGCTCACTTCAGCACTTAAACGCTATCAGAACAACCTGCTTACAACAGCTGAAATCATAGAAGAGCTTATTCGTATTGCAAAGGAAATAAAAGAAGCAGACAGACGAGGGGAGAAACTTGGTCTGTCACAAGACGAACTCGCTTTTTATGATGCCCTTGAAACCAACGACAGTGCGGTTAAAGTTTTGGGCGATGAAACATTAAGAACAATTGCCCGTGAACTTGCGGATAAGGTGCGTAGTAACGCCACAATCGACTGGACGCTGAAGGAAAGTGTACGTGCAAAACTGATGGTGCTGGTTCGCCGGACTTTAAATAAGTACGGTTATCCGCCTGACAAACAGCAACGTGCGGTGGAAACGGTCATGAAACAGGCAGAAAATTTAGCGGATATATGGGCTTCTCAAGGAGTAACGTATGAGACGAGACCTTTGACAGGTCTTTCAAAAGTAGCGGAAGAAAGGAGCAATTAGCATTTTGGTGTTAGAACGGTGTTAGGACAAAGATGTTGAGTGATTTCGATTATGACCTGGGAATCTCCGAAAAAAGGTGTTTAAATTGTGAAGTGAACAAATAATTCAAGTCAGAATCAAAAGAAAAAAGACTCAAAGATTGAGGTGAAGATAATGGGAGTTCAAAAATACTCTGTTAATCATTACCCGGTGCAAACTATATTAACATGGATTAATTCTGGGGAAATAGCTATCCCGGAAATTCAGAGACCTTTTGTATGGAATGCCACTAAAGTCAGGGACTTGATTGACAGCCTTTACCAGGGTTATCCAGTCGGGTATTTAATAGCTTGGAGAAACCCGAATGTAAGGTTAAAAGATGGAACCATATCACAAGGGAAAAGAATATTAATCGACGGACAACAACGGGTAATGGCGTTTATGACTGCTTTATTGGGCCAGCCGATTATAAATAGCGAGTATAAAAGAACTGAGATAGTTATTGCGTTTCATCCAAAGGAGAGAAGATTTGAGGTCTCCAACTTTTTTATTCAGAAGGATCCGGCATGGATACCCGATATTTCGAAAATAATATCACCAGAAGCAAAAATGCTTCAATTGGTTAATGAATATTGTCGCTGTAACCAAGATGCCAACCCGGACGATATTTATGAAAGTCTTGAGTTGTTGAAAGCGATTGTCAACAATCACATAGGGCTTATTGAATTAAATTCCGATCTTGACATAGAGACAGTAACCGATATTTTTATCCGAATTAACTCGCAAGGAGTAGTTTTAAGCCAAGCCGATTTTGCCATGTCAAAAATCGCTGCTAATGATACTTATGGGGGAAATCAATTAAGAAAAACCATCGATTATTTTTGTCACTTAGTAGTTGCTCCTGAATTTTATCAACATATCATTGAATTTGATCCAGATTTTTCGAAAACCGAATACTTTCAAAAAATGTCTTGGTTAAAGGATGAAAATGATGATCTTTATAATCCGTCATATACAGATATGCTGAGGGTTTCTTTTACTTCGGAATTTAAAAGGGGACGACTCGAGGATTTAGTTGCATTATTATCCGGTCGTAATTTCCAAACCCGTACCTACGAAGAAGAAATAGTCGAGAAATCATTTAACCAGTTACAAACTGGGATTCTCAGATTTATGAACGAAACTAATTTTAAACGCTTTTTAATGATTGTTCGTTCTGCCGGATTTATTGAGCCTGGAATGATCCGTTCACAAAACGCCTTAAATTTCGCTTACATAGTTTATCTAGTTCTTACTGCTCAGAAAATGAATCCCAACCAAATAGAAAAGTATGTTCGTAGATGGTTGGTCATGTCTATATTAACCGGCCGGTATTCGGCTTCGCCTGAATCACAAATTGACCTGGATATTCGAAGGATCGATGAGGTTGGAATAGAAAAATATATTGTTGATGTTGAAGAAGCCCAACTTTCAGACGTATTTTGGAATACCGGACTACCACAAGCAATGGATACTTCAGTCTCATCGAGTCCGTATTTTAATGTTTACTTGGCAGCGCAGGTAAAGGCTAATGATAAAGGGTTCTTATCCCGTGATATTACTGTTCGCGATTTGATTACTCACAGAGGGGACGTTCATCATCTTTTCCCAAAAAATTACCTGAAAAAGCATGGATTAACCAGGGGCAAGTATAATCAGATAGCCAATTATGTTATGATGCAGAGTGAGATTAATATTGCTATTAAGGATTGCCCACCTGCTCAGTATTTTACCGAATTATTAGAGGCAATAAGATCAAAGTCAGAACCAAAATACGGAGCAATTTCAGATATTGACGAGTTAAAAGAAAATTTCCAAATGCATTGTATCCCAGATGGTATGGAAAATAAAACAATCGAGCATTATGAAGATTTTTTGGTAGAAAGAAGAAAGCTAATGGCGCAGAAAATTATGAGGTACTATCAAGGGTTATAGTATAAACTGGACGGGACAACGGGATAATTACATCTTCTACTACAAGGGCCATACTTTCTCTATGGGAAGCCCTTTTAGGTTCTTCTGCTAGGAAACCTCTCATTTTGAGAGGCTTTTTCCTATCTTTTGAAAAAATGTTTTCTTAATAAGTTAAGATTATCTTGACTATTCTTTTTAAAAAACAACACGCAAATATAGAAAATAAAGGGATTACAAGTCAAAGAGGTGGATTTAAATGGATTTATCTCAAGAGATACTTAATGCACTCAAAGAAAAACCAGGACAAAAAGCCCGTGAGTTAGCACGACAATTTGGGGTAGAAAGATCTAAAATTAATTCGTTATTGTATAGTAAACTACGTGGCAGAGTATATCAAGACAGTCAATATCGCTGGTTGCCACGGGAAATGTTTGTTGATGATCAACCCAAACACGGAACGGAAGTTAAGAGTACTATTTTAACTAAACTTTGCCGGTATTATCTTGATTGCTTGAATCATGATGACCAATATGGCGTATCAGTATTTGCAGATAGTATCTATAATGACCTTGATTATGTGGAACTTGACGAGATGCCAGTTGTTACTGGTAATCTAAGTGGGATTTTTGACCGGGATGATAATGCCAGTAAACTGTGGAATAAAACCAGAAAAGAGAAGAACCTTACGGTTATGTTGGGTTATCCGGTGTTATTGAAAAAAATCTTCTTTAGAAACGGGGGAGAAGGATTTGTCATTGAACCGCTCTTTCTCTTTTATTTTAATGAAGATCCCCTTAACATCAGAATTAAACCAGTATTATCTAATGATTTACCGCAATTAAACTTTAAAGCCGTTAAATCCCTACTGGGAGGAAATAATGAAACCAGTACAATTGATGAATTGATTTCTTTATCTGAAGATCTTGGTCTAGGTAATGTCTTGGTGGAAGAAGCGAGCCCAGATTTAGATGAATTAATGCAACGTCTGCGGATGTTACATAATGATTGGGAATGGCGGGAGGAACCCGATCCATACAATGTTGGCAGATTACCTTCCTTAAAGGATTTAAGACAGCCGGGGATCTATAACCGGGCAATTATTATGTTGACGGAACGTTCACCTTATACCCGCGGGCTCGAAGCAGAATTGGCCAAATTACAGACGATCTCCGAAGATTTATATGAAAAAACTGCTTTGGGTTCATGGTTACAAGGGAAACAAATTGAGTCTGTCACTGAACCGGAAATGGATTTAATTGAAGTTTTACCGCTCAATCAGGAACAGCGGCGGGCGGTAATCCAGGGATTGACTAACCCCTTGACGGTGATTACCGGACCACCGGGGACAGGAAAGTCGCAGGTGGTAACGAGTTTATTGATCAACGCGGCGTGGAAAGGTTATTCTGTTTTGTTTTCAAGCAAGAATAATAAAGCAGTTGATGTTGTTGAAGAGAGAGTCAATGGGCTTGGCAATTATCCTATTCTTATTCGCCATGGATCCTCTGAATATCAGGATAAGATAGCACATCATTTGTCTGTATTATTATCGTCGGCGACTAATTATGAAACCTGGCAGGAATACGAAAATGCTGAAGGGATGCACAAGCGGGCTTGTCAACGCCTTAAAACTCTTGAGTCGAAAATTAAGCAGGTTGTTGACTTGCGGAATAAGGTTGACCATCTTGAGCAAAAGATTGAATTAATGCGAGAAGAGTTTTCTTCCTCCACCTTTTCTAATATACGTAATATGAACCTAGCCGAAATTGAAGCTTGTTTTCGTGCTCTGCTTGAAAAAGTGACAAAAGCCAATAAGTATGAGAATAGTATATTTGAAAGATTGGTTTGGGGATTAATCAAAAAGTCGAGATTCGAACAAGTAAAAAAGGCTTTTGAAGAGGCGAAGGAACTTTTTCAAAGGATTGAGATTGAACCACCAATTTTCAGTGGTGGGCCAGATGAATCCACAATCGATAAGTATAACTCTTTTATGGAAGTATTCGCTAAGCGGTTGGAAATGATACGGGCGGTTCAGGATTACTTTCAATCTTTGGCTCAGCTTTCTACTTGTACTCCTTTGGAAAAACTGCAAATAGATTTAATAAAAGTTCAAGAAGAGGTTCAGAAAGCATCTGCTCTCCTTTGGAGTGCTTGGCTTGATTCATTACCCAAGCGACTTTCTTCCTCACCGGTCGACCGGAATGCTCTTAACCAATTCAATTCTTTATTAGGAATGCTACTAAACAGTCCAGATAATGATAAAAAGCTTGCCAATAAGGTGCGTTCCCAATTAATGAAATTGTTTCCGGTTTTAAAGAATTATCTTCCTTGCTGGGCTATAACTTCACTATCTTCTCATGGCCGTATTCCGCTGGAACCGGGATTCTTTGATCTTTTAATTATTGATGAGGCAAGTCAATGCGATATTGCTTCAATTCTTCCTTTATTATATCGAGCCAAACGGGTGGTGGTAATTGGAGATCCCAATCAATTACGACATATTTCCAGTCTTAGTTCAAAACAAGATACCCAACTTTTAACGAAGCATGGTTTGCTCGATTCTCATGCAGCGTGGAGTTATTCGCGGAATTCGCTATTTGATCGTGCTTTAGGATTTTGCCATTCCGACAATATAGTAAATCTACTTGAACATCACCGTTCGCATGCAGACATCATTGAATTTTCGAATCTGCATTTTTATAAAGGGCAACTTCGAATCGCTACACAATACCGGAAATTACACCGCCCGTCCACAAATGAACCTGCGGTCCGGTGGATAAATGTACAGGGCAGGGTAATCAGGCCACAGGGCGGCAGTGTTTATAATCAAGAAGAGGCACATGTAGTGGTAAAAGAGTTAGCCCGTTTGGTTACCCAGGGGTATGAGGGGACAATAGGCGTGGTTTCACCCTTTAGAGCGCAAGCTCTTTTTATCCGTGAACTTTTACATAAGAGTTATTCTGAACTCGAACAAAAGTTATTTTCCCACTTTGATTTTGAAGTCGACACTGTTCATAAATTTCAGGGGGATGAAAGAGACATTATTTTATTATCGCCTGTTGTTAGTCTTAATTGTCCGGAAAGTGCCTTGAATTTTTTGCGGAGAACGGGAAATTTGTTTAATGTTGCTGTAACGCGTGCACGGGCTTCCCTTATTGTTGTCGGTGATCAAGAATACGTTCTTCAATGTGGTGTTAGATATTTTGAAGAGTTTGCCAAATATGTTTCCGCCGTTAAAACTAAAGCCCAACAGCAACCTTTTGATATAACAACCCTTGGGCCAGTTTATCCTAATGTTTCAAATCCCGAACAGGTATCTGAATGGGAAAAAATTCTCTATCAAGCGCTATATAAAGCAGGAATAAGGACAATACCTCAGTATCCTGTGGAAAAATACCGTCTGGATTTAGCGTTAATCAGCGAAGATGGGCGTTGTTTGGATATTGAGGTCGATGGTGAACGCTACCACCGGGATTGGGACGGTGATCTTTGTCAACGTGACCGTTTGAGAAATTGCCGGTTACATGAGTACGGTTGGGATGTAATTCGATTTTGGGTTTATGAAGTCCGTGATGATCTGGAGGGGTGTGTTCGAAGGGTAAAGAATTGGTTAGAACAAAAGACAAATACATAATAATTATGTATAAAAAACTCCAATGGCTGGAAGGATCATTACCGAAAAAAGAAGAATTACATAAATAAAGGTTCTTCCGAGAATCAGTTTAAAATCTGAAAAATACTTAGGTCAAGGAGTAAGCTAAGATGGATGTCAGATGTCCTAAGTGTGGATCGGATATGGTTTTGCGCACGGCGAAAAAAGGGATTCATGCTGGAGAAAAATTTTATGGTTGTTCCCGCTACCCCTATTGTAAAGAAATTGTTCCTTTTGAGGCCTTGCCTTCTATTTCCGAGCAACCATCTAAAGAGGAAAAACCATCTTCGACAGGAGTTTTTTTCCCACGGACTCTTTTAGCCAGGGAGAGATTCCAAAATCACCAGGTTCGATTCTTTGAAACTGTCGCAGTACCTGAAGATTTGTTAGAAAATATAAATAGCGAATATGAAAGACAAAACGAATTAATATTGGCTTTTTCTCAGTGGAGAGTCGATTTTCCAGCTGAAGGGCCTAAATTTATATTGAATGAGCGTCAGCGCCAGATAATATCAGTTATTGAAAAAATATTGACAAGAGGAAGGATTACCTTACTATCACCACAATTGGAAAAGAAAATAAGGGAGCTATTTATAACCTTCGAAGCCAATTCTTTATCAGTAAAAGAGTTGGTGTTAAAAGCTTACTCAAAAAAGCAGAAGTCTTTATGGCTGGACAGTCAGGAAGAGATGATCTTTTTTGAAAATTATATAGCGGATCTTTTAGGGCCAAATTATGAACAGTTTGTCCTTCCTCAGGTTCAAATGTCTAGTCTACTTTCTCCTGCTCAGGAGATTGATCCTACAGGTTACCAAAGGGTGGATTTTGCCATCTTCCATCCTGCATTAAAAGAGAAAATAATTGTTGAAATTGATGGCAAACAACATAAAATTGAGTTGGATCGGAAGCGAGTGAACATTTTAAAAGAAAACGGATATACTGTAATCAATATCCCTGTAGAAGAGATACAAAAAGGGAATGGTCCTAACTTATCTAACTTAAGTGCAAAACTTACTTCGATCAGACAGAGCAAAAAAGAGAGTATGGCAGATAGCGAGAGTAATAAGTTTGTATATGCGGTTAAAATTGCACATCAGATTCAGATCTTACTTCTTCAAGCGGTAAAATCGGGGTTTCTTGATCTAAGTGATGTAGGGAACTGGTATTTATTCAGTGATTTAGATGAGACCGGTTTGTTTAGTAAAACTGAAAGTTTGGCCATTCTTAAATATTCTGCAGAGGATTTTGTAGAATTATTGGAAAAGCTCAGCAGGCTTTATTCTGCTCAACAAAAAGCAGGAAAGCCTGTTTGTGATCTTCTTTCCCAAAAGACAACCGTTAATTTGACCAATTCAATTTGTATATCATTTAGCAATAGCTTTACAAGTATACCTACTTTTCATGTTCAAAATATCTATTTTCCATTTCATATTGCGAATTCCACCTCCCCCGTTTCACCAGTAAAGGAGGGATTGATGAAACCAAAGGAAGAAGATTTGCAGTATTTTTTGGAATATATATTTCGTAAGCCTAGTTTCTGGGAAGGGCAATATGACGGGATTATACGGATACTCCAAAATAAGGATGCATTGTTATTGCTCCCGACAGGGGCAGGAAAATCGTTAGTCTATCAACTTGCTTCCCTGTTATTACCAGGTAGAACAGTAGTCGTTGATCCCATTATTTCTTTAATGGAAGATCAAATTGATAATCTTGCTATGATGGGAATTGATAGATGCATTGCTATTACAAGCCAAATAGGAAACCCTCAAGACAGAACTAGAGTTCTTCAATTATTTGGACAAGGGGAATATATCTTTGCTTTCGTTTCGCCGGAGCGGTTTCAAATTGATGAATTCAGAGAGTCACTGCGGACTCTTACCGTACATACACCAATTGCAATGATTGTGATCGATGAAGCACACTGTGTTTCTGAATGGGGCCATGATTTTCGGACTGCCTATCTTAACATAGGAAAGACAAGCCGGGAATATTGTAAATCCGAGGAGCATATACCACCATTACTTGCTTTAACAGGGACTGCGTCCAGGGCAGTCTTAAAAGATGTCCAAAGGGAGTTGCAGATTACGGATTTTGATGCAGTAATTACCCCAAAAACCTTTGACCGGCCGGAATTAAAATTCCGCGTTATCTATGCTTCGTCTCAAGAAAAATTAGCCAAAGTAAAGGGATATCTTGGGCAGGTTTTACCGAGTTTATTTAATACTGATAGTTCCACTTTCTATCAAACAAGAGGAAAGGAAACTTATTCCGGACTTGTTTTTTGCACCCATGTTGGTGGGGAATTTGGTATTGAAAAAGTATCAGATGAGATTAGTAAAGGATTGGGTATTGCCAATGCTATTTACAGTGGGAGGAAACCAAAGTATTGGGAGGCAGAAAATTATCAGTTACATAAACAGAATGTAACAAAAGATTTTAAAAGAAACAAAATACCACTCTTGGTTTGCACAAAGGCCTTTGGAATGGGAATTGATAAACCTAATATTCGCTACACAATTCATTTTGGGATCCCGGCGTCGATCGAATCTTTCTACCAAGAAGCAGGCCGAGCGGGTAGAGATCGAAAAACTGCATATTGTTGCGTAGCTCTATCAATTGATGATCCGGATAGGGCAAAAAAACTTCTGAGTCCCAACACAAAAGTTGAGAAGATTAATGAAATCATAAAGAAAACCGATTGGGAAGAAAACGATGATATAACCCGGATTCTTTATTTTCACACTAATTCTTTTCGTGGAATTGCTGAAGAAAAAAAAGATGTTGAGGTAATACTTCGTGGGTTGGGCGATGTATCTAAAAAAGGAATAAAGACATTGTCCATACCTGATAGCATCAGGCGAAAAGCTGATGAAAACAGACCGGCCAGGCAAATGGCAGAAAAGGCGATTCACCGTCTTTCGCTTATTGGTGTTGTGGCTGATTACACAATAAATTTCTCCCGTGATGAATTTACTATAAAATTGTCAGGTGCGGGTAAAGAAGAGATTCTTGAAGCTTATGGAAATTACGTGGCAAGTTATCTTCAGAGCAGAAGACAAGCTGAAATTGAAAAAGCTGCTAAATTTTTACATCTTCCGCATTTTGAATTTATATTGGAGATGATAAATCTTTTACTTCACTTTATTTATGAGGTTATAGAACGGGGAAGAAGGCATGCTCTCTATGAAATGCTGCTTGCCTGTACTGAATCACCAAATGATAGTGATATCCGGCAGCGAATTTTACGCTACTTGGAGGCAACTGAATATTCGGAAGAACTGGAACTCATTATTGAAGATGAAACGGCTGGTTTGAATAGGTGTAGAGATCTCTTTGATAGTGTTCGCTCCCCGAACGAAGCTGCGGAACTTCGTGGGCAAGTTTCCCGATATCTTGAAAGTTATCCCGACCATCCTGCATTACTTATGCTGCGCGCCCTTTCAGAAGTATTTGCTAAAGATAAAAACAGTCAAGTAGCAAAGCAAAATTTTCTTGCTTCGATATCCTCTGCTCTTGCCAGCTACAGCCTAAGTAATAATGCCGTTTTTGATTTTGCTTGTTGGGCGGTGGCAAATATTGAAAGACAAGATAAAAATTTGGCTGAAGAATTAATAATAGAGCTGTTGAATTCGGGAAATCGCTCGTTGGCTCGAATGATGATAGAAAAACTATCATTATCACTTGCTGCGATGCCAGCATGGTTCCTCTTAATTAAGATTCAAGAAGATTGTTGCCATTTGCTTGAGAATATCAACAAAGAATAGGGGGCAGATGCTAAAATGGAAAAAGAAGCCCAAAATTTTCTAAAAGCAGAAGAAACTGCTGTAAAACTCGTTGAAACATTGAAGCAACTTCACACTGAAGCTACTTCATATCAAACTGCAACACAGGAACTTAATATCGTTCGTGGCGAGCTTTTACAATTAATTGAGTCAATAGAAAAAACTGCTGTTGGAAGTTATGATATTATTAAATTATTAAGGGAAATCGGTGGTCCGGAAATCCTAAGCAGACTTATTAACATTGAAAACATATTAGCAAAAGAGTTTAATAAGCAAAAAAGTTTTATGGATAAAATCAAAAGATTGATCACAATAACAATCATTATTTCAATAGTCACACTTGTTCTAGATATTGTTATTCTATTGATTAAATAGTGATTAAATAGTTCAAAGAAAATCCCAAAAGCCTTTAAATAACCAATGCGGTTTTTTCTTTTAATTATTTGTGTGAAGATGAATAAATTTTTTTATAATTAACTATGTTTAACTAGGTAATGATTATGTAGGATATTATTGAATTGTTGATTCAAAAATCTATGGTTAGAATTCAAGTTTATAACTGAGTCAACTTTTTAACCAGGAGATGAATAAGAAAATTGCACAACACCATCACCGGTATCAACAACCCTTTACTTACTCACCTTTATAGATCCATCGAAAAAGCAAAGAAGATCCGGATCATTGTTGCTTTTTTAATGGAGTCAGGTGCTAGGTTGATCGCTGATCAACTGGCATCGGCTATAATGCTCCCATAGTGTGAGACACAAAAATAAAAAAGTAAGTTATAATGGAAGCATGAAAAAGAGAAATCAATACTCAGCGGAATTCAAAAGCAAAATAGTACTGGAGGTACTCCAAGAAACCTCTACGGTTAATGAAATCTCAGCCAAGTATGGTATTAGCCCTGTAACCATCAGTCGTTGGAAAAGCGAGTTTATAG
>JAKOVW010000004.1 GCA_029781865.1 Bacteroidota bacterium | reverse complement strand
GTGTTTTTCAAAATTGGTTGGGTTATAGACAATAAAAGTTCCATTGTATCTTGACCTTTTAATTATCAAAGTGTTACTTCTTTTTCATAGCATCACCCCTAACAAGTAACTGGTTCATAAGTCATTTCAAAAATGTCAGGTTTGCAAGGATAAAATTCCCCTTTAACACCTTTAATGATATAATCACCCACACTTGCAATGTGTTCACCTTCAAGAGTTTGAAGTTTTAATACTGGTTTATTTGGATTTTTATAATCCACTCTCAATGGCTGGTTATCTATAAATTTACTTAATTCTTCCAACCTTTCAGGTGTATCAATAAATTGAATTGCTTCAATTACAACAGGTTTCTTTCTATACCTCATGTTTATATCACCCCCTTTTAAATGAACATGAAAAAAAAACACCTGCATTTCTGCTAGTGCTTAATTTTTTGAAAGTTAATTTTCTATTTGAATTAAGTGTTCACCATAAACATTAAAATAATCTTTATCAAGCTCAATTAATTCATTTTTAATGTTTTGTGGGCAATCTTCTTTAATGCTTAATCCATTTTCATTAAGAATTAAATATTCATCATACTTTGATAAATCAATCATTTGAAATCAATCCTTCCACTGGATTTATTAAAATTTCAACAACCTTCTTTGCTACTTCCCTTGGGTTACCATTCATATATTCTGCAATACTTTCCGCAATAAATTCACCAGTGTTGGTCATGCCATATTTCGATAAATATTCTTTATATGCAGCAGTTCCTTTTCTTGATTTTAACACTTCTTGCATTATTTCAGTTCTTAAATTATTTATCATATTTAATTTGGTCATATTTTCAATTGTCTTATCAAGCTTAAATTTTTCATGTATTGCATGACCAATTTCATGTCTTATAGTATGCAATTCTGAAGATGTTGACCAATAACCAATTTTAAATTGTTGTTCAGCAACTGCTTTAAGCTTTTCCAAAGCATTTTTCTTTGATACATTCCGCAACCATAAGCTTTGTTGACTTGAAGAATATGCACCAGCCCATTTTGTGCTGAATCCTTTAGGGAATGTTCCTATATTCTTTAATGTGTTAATATCCCCAAAGATGTCTTTAAATCTATCAAGTTCTTTATTTATCGCATTAGCAACATCTAAATTATATTTTGAATAATCAGCATTAATGTTATGTTTAGCTTTAGCATATTCTTGTGCTTCAATTATTGTTTTTGCTGGAATGAATTCTTTAATTATTTTACCACTTATATCAAGTTCTTTTAACCCATCTTTTGAACCACCGTCAACAAACTTTTCTTTCCATTCCTTGTATTTCATATTGGATGGAACATAATAAACCTTGCCATCAGCACCCCTTGCAGCACGTTCCCCATAATTATCTTCAAAGTAGGGAACAGTAGTTGTTCTACACCATGGGTGAAAGGGGGGTGCTGTAACACCAACCTGATAATCCTTCATATCAAATACTTCACCGTCAAGGTCTTGACATATTTGACTTGTTCTATTATCCAGGGTTGCTACAATTTCATATTTTTCAACATCCAAGGCTTTGAAACAATCCTTTTGTGCTGCTGAAGCAAAAGCAGCCGATTCAGTCATAATTAACCTTCCAGCTTTATTCTTATCAACATTCATTTGCTGGGCAAGGTTCTTAATTAAAACATCAGGTGATTCACCCCTTATAACTGCTTGGGTTAATTGTGTTTGAAGTGAACCAATAAGCTGTTGTTTATTTGTCCATATTCTATCACTGAAAGTTCTACCATCCAATGACCATGGTCTTGAAAGTATCTTATCAAGTTGGTTACTATCCAAATCATGCAAATCCCAACCAATATTGAAACCCCTTTGAATTTCAAATGCTGTATGGTAATAACCTTCAGAATAAATATCACGAAGTAATTTATCAAGTCCATCTAATTGGTTCCCATACAACACTTCAACCTGTTGCTGTAACTGAAGTTTTAATGCTTCCAATCTTGAAATATGAACCCTTGCTGAAGCATTTTCAAGTTCTTTCATCCACTGTTGATTAAGTGCATTTTCTTCACCATATTTAATGTATTCCTGAACATTCCACTTAAATTCAGCAAGTTCACCAGTGTTAAGAAGTTTCTTTGCTTCAGCCATAGTAATTTGATTATTTTCTGCAAATCTTTGATACCAATTATTGATTTCTTTTTCAATATTAGCTGAAGCAATTCTATATTGCCTTTCAAGGTCAGCATAAAACCTTTGAACTTTTTCAAGCTGGGCAGTTTCAAGCATTTCCATTCTTCTTTTCCAATAAGCACTATTCTTCATTATCTTCACCATCTTCATCATATGGCTGCTTTACAGGATTGAAAGAATTCAAATATTCATCCATGGCTGATTTCTTTTCATTTTCAATCCGTTTCAATTCTTTTTCAACATCATTAATCCAAGGATGTTGACCAACAATAGTTTCATTAGAAAGAATGCCAACTGACTTCTTACAATTTTCAATTACTTCACTTTCATTCATCATAATATCCCTGTTGAAGATAATTGTAACTTCTTCATTTTCAAAATCACCTTTACCAGTATTGGCAAGATGAACATTGACAAACCAAAGAAGTTCTTCAAAAGCAGCCTGAAATTCTGTTTCCATACCATTAGCATCCAAATCAATATCAGAATACATTGATTGGATGTTCATTTGGTTTGGATTACCATTCATCCTGTCATCTTTAGCATCAAATCCTCTGGCATTCTCAATTAAAGCATTCTTAAGAACATGCAATATTGATTTATAATTTTCTGCATTTACTTCAATTGTTAATGTATCTATACCACCATCTGCACCATCAACAGTTCTTACTTTAACAGCCCCATATTGTGCAAGGTTCCTTCTGAATTCACCAAGGTTCGTTCCATCATAGTTCTTAATAACCAGAATTGTATTCCTTGCATCTTCCTGCATGTTATTTTGAAAATCAGAAAGGATGGCATTTATGCCATCCTGTAAGCTTTTAACTCGATTTATTAATGGAATTTCTTTATGATTATATTTGAATGGTATCAGTGGAATCTTTGACCAATTCCAATGTGTTTCTTTTCCTTCTTCATCAATTACGAGCATATAACTTGAAGATGGATTTTCAACATCAGGAATTAAAGTGCCGTTCTGAAGAACATATCTGTCAATTCCTTTGGTTGAATAAACTTCAACCTTTTCAATGATTACTTCCCTATCACCTTCATAACCTTCCACTTCATAAATCCTAACCGCCATATCCAAAATGGTATGTTCGGCATCAGCCCAAAATGGAAGTATTTCATATGGTGCAAACTTCTTAAAACATAATTCTCCATTTTCATTGTAGTGAAGATGTAACCAACCTATACCACCATTTAAAGCATCTTCACAAAGATTTTTTAATAGACGTTGAAAACGTTTATTAAATATTTTCTTTAATTCTTCTCCATATTTTTTATTATCAGTATCAAAAGTTAATGGTTGTCCGAGTAAGTAATTTACTTTCTGGTCAACCATTTTAGCATACTGATTGTCTATAATTTTATTATTGGGAAGATTATCAACTTCTTGAAGAAGTCCATTTTCACCAATTACTGTTCTTTTCCGTTGTAAAATCTCATGTTCACCAAGATAGTATTTTTCCCCAGTAATCATTGCCATCCGTTTTGGGGAATTCTTAAACTTCTTAATTTCTTTTTCAAGGAACTGTGTATCAGTCATAATGGTTTTAGCACCTTCAGCAATAATTTTATTAATTCTTCTTGTTTCTTTTCCGAAATTCAGAAATCCAAACAATGTAATTCACCGCCTTTTAATCAAAGCTAAATATTGAACCTTGACCAATTTTTTCCGCAATTCCTGTTGTTGCATCAGGTGCGTCATCATGAAGATTTTTGCCTTCTTTCTGATATTTGGTCATTGCTTCATAGTATTCAGGAAATCTATCTTTCCAATTTACTGGAAAATAAACATGGTTCATAACCCAAGTTGAATTTGAAAGTATTCTTGCCTTTTTATTCTTTGATTGATGGAACCAGTTAATCTGAACTCTATTAGTCTTATATTTTTCATGTAGTATTCTTTCAACTGCTCTTGCAAATCCACGGCCGCCATTATTGGATTCAATATCTGCAATGTTTACATTATCTTCATAAAGCATTTTTGCAACTGCTGGTTCTGTAACTTCCATTGGTGCTTTAGTATATAGTACATTCAACACATACGCTTCACCATTATAAACACCATAGTTGATGGAACATAAGTAATCATCACCCTGGTCAGCAGTATCAGTGTAATTTCTGATTGATGTAAATAAAAGATTACCCCTTTCATCCATAGGTAATTTGGTGTAAGTCTTAAAGCTGGTATATAGCTTACCTTTAATATCAATGGGTTCTTGCTGATAATTGGCTGAAGCAATTTCAATACTTATAGCTTTACACTTTGCTTCATAAGATTTTCTTGAAAGTATTTCAGGGCAAAGCATTGTTCCATCGTCTTGTAAAGCTTTCATGCTTATATGCCTTACTTTTGCACCAGTTTCTTTGAAGTATTCTAAAGCCCTTCCAGCTAAATCATTAGTTGCCCACCTGGTCATAATGATGATGATTTTACCGCCTTCTTCAAGCCTGGAAAGCATTGTATTAGTAAACCAATCCCAATGCTTCTGAAGAACTTCTTCATTATAAGCTTCCTGTGCATTTTTTATCAGGTCATCAATTATCATCAGGGTACAACCAAAACCTGTTGCAGTACCAGTTGGAGAAGTAGCAAGGTAATTATTGTATCCACCTTCTAAACTCCAAAGGTTCATTGCCCCATCACCTTGTTTAATCCTGGTGTTCGGGAATATATCAGAATAAACAATTTTATTTTCATCAACTTTAACTTCTTGGATGCTGTTTCTTACATTCTTTGAAAAAACAGTTGAAAGGATTTCATTATATGAACCTGTCATAACCTTTTCATTCTTATTTCTACCAAGAACCCATTCAACAAATAATCCTGCTGTTCTTGACTTACCATGTCTTGGTGGCATATTGACAATAAGAACTTCATCATCACCTTCATAAAAGGTTTGAAACTCATTGCAAAGTTCTGCCAAATATTTTCTATCTTTTTTATAGAAGTCAGGTGCTCTTAAATTGCAGTATGAAAAAAAGTCTTTTCTTGCAAGTGCCAACTTAACCTGCAATTGAAAAGACTTGCTATATTTATCAATCTTCATCTACAATCAACTTCTTTAATTCTTCAACTGATAGTTCATCAAATGGATTGTTCACCTGACCTGATAATTCAATCTTATCTTTAAACATTCCAAGATGCCTACCAATCAATTCAAGTGCTTTGAGTTTATCGCATGTTTCAACTACAATCCCATGCTTTGTTTCTTTAATAGATACAATAGCTGCCTTTTTATCATCAGGAAGTAAATCAGTATCAATTATTTCAACAAATTGTTCTTCAACTTCCTTTTCCTCATATTCTTGAATTTCATCATTCCAAACCATCTTTTTTCTTGGCTTGGTGACAACCTTGGCAAAATCAGAACCATTTAAAAATGCAATCTTTGCCAATTCACGCAATACCATATCTTGGGTAATTTCTGTTCGCTTTTCTCTTTCATTCATTCTTTGTTGTATATATTCCTGAATGTTAGGTTTTGTTAAGTTTTCAGCACCAATAAACCTTGCAGTTTTTTCACTGTAACCTGCACGAATAGCAGCTTGAGTTGCATTTAGGTCAATCAAATATTCATCACAAAATTTTTTCTGTTTTTTAGTCAACTTTGCCATGTTATCACCTACCTTTCAAACAAAATTAAAAAGGAACATGCAAGCCAAGAGGAAAACCCGCACGTTCCTTTTATCGAATAAAAGTGGAATAATTTACTACTCTTTTCACCATAACAATAACATAAATTCAATATCAACTACAATCAAGTGCATCATCTTGAACTTTTTCAAACTCAATTAAAGCCCTTTTATGTAGTTCATGAACCCACTGGAAAGTAAATTTCATTTCAACCGCAATCTGTTCCCAGGTCTTAAAGTTAAGATAACGTAAAGTAAGTAGTAATTTATAATCATCGTTTTGGATACTGTCTATTTTCCGCATTACTTCAGTTTTCAAGTCAATTAGCTTATCAATATCATTGGTAATTTCTTTTTCAAGGTCTATTATTTTAACAATCAGTTTTTCTGTTTTATCAGGTGTATTTGATTCTTGAACCTTATCAGCAGTCAATTTGGCTGTCATTCTTGTGGCCATTGCCCTTAACACTTCAACTTGTTCTAGCTTTGCATTTATTATATTATCTAACCGCCTTACTTGACGTAAATATTGTTTTGCGTTCATTCAATCATCCTTTCACAAGAAATTTTGGGTTCAACATGGTTCAAGATTGGTTCAAGATGATTTTTACATCTTGAACCGCTTCAAACCCTTATATATCAATAGGTTCAGGGTTTTCGGTTCAAGATGTTCAAGATATATGCCTATATATATTTATTATTTTTTATAATATATTTATTTGTTTTAAGTATTTAATTAAAAAAAAATGTAATATATAAAGAACTTTCATTTTATCTTGAACCATCTTGAACCGCACCCTTCAAACCCTTGCTATTACTGTGTTTGATACGGTTCAAGATGTCTTATTTACATCTTGAACCCATCTTGAACTTTTGCCTTCATCTTGAACCGTAAATCAATTATGAAGCCCACTACTACACCCCCATTATTTGTGAAGCAATCATATCCGCTGTATGTGTCCACAAAACATTAGGGTATTTTTTAACTGCTGCTGTATAATACTTCCAATTGTGTTTTTCATCAAAAGCCCCCATATGCCATCTGATGCACATAACTTCTTCAGGTGTAAGTTTCATATGCTGTGCCAAATACATTACTGACTTATCCCCATGACCGTCAAGCAATAAGTCATCATCATTGTATTCAATAACATAAGTTCTTCCTTTAACTTCACCACCAAACATTTCAACCCCAGGATTGTCCATTGCTATCGTGTAAGTATCAATCTTACAAAGGTCATGAAACATTCCTACAACTAATGGTGACCTGGGATGTTCCCACTTCAACCTGTTGGCTTTGGTAAGCTGCTTTAACTGTTCAGCCACCGCATAAGAATGGTCAAACAAACCGCCTTCATAATTTCCATGATGATTTCTTGAAGCTGGTGCTGTAAAAAATCCGTTTTCTTTCAACCAATCAATAAAGGCAGCAGGTAAATGTTTACCCATCATTTCTTCAAAAGCTTTTATTCTTGCTTCTGTAACATTAAATAACATAATGACCACCTTTCCTTCAATTTCTTGAAACTTAATATTCAAGTTCCTGAACTTCCAGGGTAAAAAAATATTGGGTATTTAACAAACTATATCGATCCTGCAAATTATTATCTAAAATATGTTTATTTATCCTATTTTTTGCAAGTTCATAATACTCTTTATCCAATTCAAAACCTATGTAATTTCTGTTTGTATTTATACATGCTATTGCAGTTGTGCCTGAACCCATACAGTTATCTAAAACTAATTCACCTTCGTTTGTGTATGTCTTAATCAAGTATTCGCATAATTCAACAGGTTTTTGAGTTGGGTGCAATCCTCTTTCTCTATTAAACCTAATTATACTTTTTGGATATCTTGTACCTGTATTTTTTGTTTGAATTTTCTTTACTTTGCCTGTAACTTCGCCAGAATCTCCCTTACCACTTATATACGGTTTGTCCATTGTCATTTGCGGATTGTATGTGCACTGCTTTTTATAGAATACACAAATATCTTCATGTACTTTCAAAGGTTGTTTTTT
>JAKOVW010000029.1 GCA_029781865.1 Bacteroidota bacterium | reverse complement strand
CAAACACAGCAGAAAATGACACAAAAACTCAATATTAACAAGGCTTACAACGACACGGTGGACAGAAGGCCAGCAGGTAACAGCGGTTTTGCAAAAAAGCGGGTTCAGTGGTTAATTGAACATTCTACCTCGCATCAACTTTTGTGCTATGTTGACAGTTTTGAGCTCCGAAATCCGCTTCTTCGCAAAGCCGCAAACCGTAAGGCGTCATGCTATGGCGACAGTTCATAACTTCAACGGAGACCAAAACAATCACAATGACAATACAGCTAACGCTTCACAAAAACAAAAGAGCTGCAAAGCCAACACACAAGAGCCGACACACGATTGCAGCACATTTGTTTTTGCCTGACGCCCCGTGCCCACCCACCACCCCAAGGACAAGCACGCAACCGTTTTACAACTTCAATTTTACAAACTAAAACCTTATATTTAAATTCCTAATACTAAACCAAAACCATGCATAAAATACCAATCTTGATTTTTTTAATGGCTATGGCAGTCTTTTATGGTTGTAATAGTGACAGTAAAAGCGGACAGCATAAAAAAAACGTAGCTACAGATACGGACACAACTACTCTGAATATAAATGTCCCTAAAGCAAAGTACAATGTATTTATTGAAAATTCTGGGAGCATGAACGGATATGTTTCAATAGGGTCAGATTTTAAGAATGCTGTTCTTGGACTAATAACAGATTTAAAATCAAAAAACATAACAGATTCTGTTAGTATTTTTTATATCAACAAAGAAATTTGCCCAAAACAAATTAATGCATTACCACAAGAGATTGAATATTTTTTTAAAAACTTAAACCCAACAAGCTTCAGTAATTCAGGATGTGGGACTAATACCTCATTCTTACCCGAAATAATTAAGAAAGCCGTAAAAACAAATCCGAATGATATAAACATACTTGTCTCTGATTTTATTTTTTCTGATAGTTCAGGTTCATCACCTCAATATTTAGAATCAGCAAAAAATACAGTTGAATTATACATAGCTGATGAACTTAAACAAAGGGATTTTTCTACCATAGTCTTAAAGCTAAACTCACAATTTGACGGATTCTATTATGTTGAGAGTAAAAGACCACTTAAGATAGACCTAAAGAACAAAAATATAAGGCGACCCTATTATGTAATGATTTTTGGTAAACAACAAAAGCTTCAATTATTTCTATCCAAAATTAATTTTAGTGATTATAAAGGATTTGAAAATAGTTACTATTTATTAACCCCAGTAAATAGCAAGCCCACAGCAAAGGTTATAAGGAGTGGTAAAATTGGTGATTTCGAAATAGAACAGCCTGCAACAAAATTGGTAATAAACAATGCAAAAGCTGGGGGTAGAAATACAGACCAGAATATATTTCAATTTTCAATTGCTGCCAACCTTGAATTTCTAAAAATTGACGACACCTATTTGTCAAATCCGTCTAATTATGATTTGCCCAATAACTATACAATTACAGCAATTGAAAAAAACAATGACGAAACAAATGAAGGCTTAAAAGGATATACACATGTTTTTAAAATTAGAACTACAGACCTGAAACAGATTCAGGATGTATCAATAAAACTAAAGTCTAAATTGCCAAATTGGGTTACAGAATCTTCCACTATTGATGATTCAAATCCTTTCGATACCGTAAAGCAGCATCAAACATTTGGTTTTGACTACTTAATAAGAGGTTTATCCGAAGCTTATTCTGATAAGTACCAAGGCCAAGAACAATTTGCAATATCAATCAAGGTTAGCCAAAACAAATACAATTCTCATGGTTCTTCATCTAAACTCCCATGGCTCCTATTGCTTATAATTGGGTGCATAATCGGAATGCTATTATTTTTTAAAAACAAAAAATCTTAACACATGAATGCAATAACAGATTTCTTAATTACAATTTTTGAATCCTTTGGTTTATACAGTGCATCAAATGGTTTAGGTGACCACCTCAGAGGACTTGATGTACAGTGTAACGATTATACAAACCAATCTATTTACAATGTTATATTTCTTTGCGTATTTACAATTAACTCCCTAATCGTCATAAACTATTATTATGGCTTGTTTAATAGAGTAAATTTTACAAATTTTCTTTCCTGGCTAATCAATGTTCTAGTTGGAGCTTTGATTCTTTTTTTCATTGCATATTTATATGCAAATAATGATGTTTCTACTGGAAATTATTGCAAAGATTTATCTATTACAAATTCAGACTGCATTGGATTTGGTGCAACTGCATCAATATTTTCTATCGTATGGAGTTTTATCTTGTCAATGATAATAAAATGGAAAAGTAGTAATAACAAAAAAGTACCTTTTTAATATGGCAAAATTATTTTTATTCGCAATTGGCGGTACAGGTTCAAGAGTTGTAAAATCTCTTGCAATGCTATTAGCATCGGGCGTCAAGATTGAAAATACTGATACTATAATACCTATCATTGTTGACCCTGACAGTGCAAACGGTGATTTAACCAGAACCATTGACATATTAAAAGAATATAAAAGTATCAGGGAAAAATCATTTTCAGATAAAACTGATTTCTTTAAAACCAAGATTTCGTCCTTAGATGAAATTGGAGAAGGCGGGTATTTATCTGATAAATTCACTTACGATATAGATGGAGTAAAAAGTCAATTGTTTCGTGACTTTATCGGGTACAGTGAATTGGATGCTAATAACAAAGCGTTGAATTCTCTTTTATTTTCAAAAGGCAATCTAGATGCTGACATGGAAGTCGGATTTAAAGGAAATCCCAATATTGGAAGCGTAGTCTTAAATAAATTTAAGCAAACACAATTTTTCAACAAGTTTGCATCAAATTTTGAGGAAAACGACAGAGTATTTATTGTCAGTTCAATATTTGGAGGTACCGGTGCCGCTGGTTTTCCCTTAATTTTAAAAAATATCCGTGATGCCAAAAATCCAACTCCACATCACTCATTTTTAAATAGTGCTAAAATCGGAGCTGTTTCCGTCTTACCTTATTTTGGCGTTGATAAATCAAGTGGTTCAAGTATTGATAGCAACACATTTATATCCAAAACTATTGCAGCTTTAAAATATTATGCGGATAATATTTGTGACAATAAAGCAATTAATGCCCTATACTACATTGGAGACAATCTTACAAACGACCAAAAAGGAGCTGACGGTGCTGATGACCAAAGAAATAAAGCCCACTTTATTGAGCTTGCATCCGCTCTTTCTATAATTGACTTTATGAGTATACCAGATATTGAGCTAAGCTTTGTTAATGGTGAAGTTACTAACCCTAAATACTTTGAATTCGGATTGGGTAATGATTCTAATTCAATAACATTTTCTGATTTAGCTAACCAAACCTATGAGCAAATAGCCAAGCCTTTGACGAAATATAGTTTATTTAAAACCTATATGGAATCACACTATGAAGAATCTTGCAAAAATTCAAAAATGCCACATATTCATAATGGCAATAACAAATTGTCAAAGGAGGCATTAGACCAGCGATTCAGAAATAGCATTTCGAATTTTAATAAGCACTTTACAGAGTGGTTAGATGAAATGAAAGTATCAAACGTTTCATTTTCTGCATTAGACGTTAAAAAGAACGGGAAAGATATTTATAACCAAGTTATTGGTAAGCCAGTAAAGCCCGGTTTTTTAAACAAAGTAAAAAATGGAGAAGGAATAACGAGCTTCCTCAATAAGCTAAATGAAAGAGAAACATCACTTGATTATTTAAAGCCCAATCAAAAACTCACTGCACTTTTTACTGAAGTGACAAACGATATTGTAGATAAAGAAATAAAACTATAATTATGAGCAAGATATTTCGCCTTCATACGGGTACAACACAAAATATAGAGCATTGGCAACAATTGCCGAATTATATAGACCACAATACTATAGACACAATTCAAGACCCTTCCGGTCTTAATGCTCAAACGCAAATCACTTCAATACCTAGCCCATTTGCAAGAATGGATTTAGTAAAGTCATCATTTTCATATGTGACATCTAATAAGTGTTTACAAAATGCTCAGAATGATTTGAAAAAAGCTTTAGATGGGCGAACCATTTATCACAGAATGATTTCTGACTGTCTAGATATAGCAGAAATATTTTTTAACATTGAAGCTCTACAAAATAAGATTGAAATTTTGGAATGGAATTCGGGCATTCATCTTAATGGAGGAGTTTTAGATATTGATGCCGAAAGTGATTTAGGAAGATTAATAAATTCTTCAAATCCGAAGCACAAGCTACTGGGTGAAACCCTGAAAATGTATCTTATTCAAGATAAAAAGCATTTTAATTTTGCTGATTTAAAGCATATTTATTTATTGAATTATAAGAATGGCCCAGAGCCAATTAACATTATTGGTGGGACATCACCAACAACTTTGTTTTTTTCATCGGCTAATGACTTATCTTATGTTGATATTAGTTTTGCAAATGACAAACTTTTTGATTTATCATTTTGTCCATTGCACAAGAGAACAAATGATTTTATCAAATACCTTTTTACAATACAAAAATCGTTTCCCAATTTCTCAGAAAAATTTTCTGGCTTTAATAAATACCTGGAGCAAACATTTACAATTTTAGATTCCAACTTGCAACATGCTATTAGAGATATAAGTGCTGATTCGTATCAAAGTACATTCAACAATATTCAAGTAAAGTCTGCTGGTAACTTTGCTGAAATTTTGGGATTTAAATTAAAAGCAAAAAAGTATGATATAAAACCTAGTGTTGATGATAATGATTTTATTATTGAAGCCACTAAGTCTTACTCTGGTGATTTACCCTGCATATTACCCATTGATGTCTTTAACGAGGAGCTTAAGTATGGTGGTGGAAGATGGCAAAAAGACTGGTACAAGAATGTTCCAAAAGTCGATAACAGACCAATAACTAAAAGAACCTTGCCCAATCAAGTTCACATTGAATATCCATATTTAACAGTTAGTGATTTATTAGAACCGTACATAATTAAAGTTCCTTATCCAACTGACAATGATAAATTTTTTAACGGTAACTATGAAATAAGGCAAGGTGAACAAGACCACGGCTTTATACTCCCTATTAAAAAAGAGTTTTTTAACTATTTTTCCATTAATGATTTACAAGGAGTAGTACCGGATGGAAAAAAAATGTTTGAAATTAAACAAGCCGTTGGTGGGGTTACCGCCATCTTAAGAATTCCAATTAAAAATAGTAACTATATACAAATTTCAAGAGACTATTTAGAGAGCAAATTCAGTGACAGGATACAACAAGCAGACGAAGAACAAAATAAAGGTGTAATAATAGAAAATCAATTTACTGTTGCTATTTACCCATTCATTAGAATTTCAAATGAAATAAATCCCCATTACAGAATAATGCTTGTAGATAGAGATGTTCAACCAATAAATAAGCACTTTACTTACAGCCTCAATTTCTATTCTGAAATGAATGCTCAAACATCCCTACCAAGTATCCCACCTACTCATAGAAGCAGTAAGCATCAATCACAAAAAGTTACAACAAATTATTACGTTGTTGAGAAATCCTATGATTTTATTGAGGTGAAGCATAATACTACTTCTGGAATTATCATTCCTTTATTCAAGCCAGTAACAAAACCTTCAAAGACTTTTAAATTTGCAGTAGATTTTGGCACTACCAATACACATATTGAATACAAGGAAAATGGCGGAGCATCTGTACCCTTTGATATAAGTTCTAATGATACACAAATAGGCACTTTATACCAACCAAGCAATTTAACAGACAATGCCCTTTCAAAAACGTCCTTGGGGTTTGGAGCAGATGACTTAATAAATATTATAAAAGAGGAATTCGGCCCTTTGTCAATAGATAAGGATAGTCTTTATAAGTTTCCACAAAGAACAGTTATAAATGATAACGGGAGTTTTAATGTTGAGACAAACTTCGCTTTAGCTGATTTCAATATTCCATTTTGGTATTTAAAAGAAGATTATAAATTAAGCAGCACTATCACCTCAAACCTCAAGTGGATTGAGTTTAGAGGGAATAACAAAGCAGAACGTAGAACAAGAGCTTTTTTAAAACAGTTAATGATGATGATGCGAAATAAAGTTCTATTGAACGGAGGCTCTTTGGATGAAACCGAAATTGTATGGTTCTATCCCTCAAGTATGCCAACATTTAGAAGAAAACAACTTGAAACAGCATGGACTGTTTTTTACGAAAGGTATTTCGGAAATCATAAAAAATTATACAAGCTGTCTGAGTCTTTTGCACCATTTTACTATTACTATCACAAAGAAGGAGTAAAACCCCACGACCGTCCAGCAGTTAATATTGACATTGGTGGTGGCACCACAGATATAGTTATTTATAAAAGCGAAACACCGATTCTATTAAGTTCTTTTAGGTTTGCCGCAAATTCTATTTTCGGTGATGGATATGGCTATACTTCGAATGATAATGGCTTTGTTCAGAAATATGAACCAATAATAAAAAATTCGCTTTCTAATACATCGGCAAAAAATTTACTAAGTATTTATGACAGCCTAAAACAAAAGACAAACAATTCTATTGAACTATGCGAATTCTTCTTTTCAATTGAGGAAAATAAAATTATTAGGGACAATAAAATTGCATTATCATTTTCAAAACTACTTTCTGAGGACAATGATTTAAAACTAGTATTTGTTTTCTTTTATACAGCCATTATTTATCATGTTGCTAATTTAATGAAAACTAAAAATTTGCCAATTCCTCAGTTCATTACTTTTAGTGGCAATGGTTCGAAATTGATAAAAATTGCTAGTGGTGGGAAAGACTTGTCCACATTAAAAGATTTTACAAAAGTAATCTTCAATGATGTATACGGTTCACAAGAAAATATTTCACTGGAATTTAGAATGTTCGATAACCCAAAAGAAATTACATGCAAAGGTGGTTTAGAATGTAGGGACTATTCAAAATTTGAAGCATTAGAAAAGGAAATATTAAACGTTTTGATTGGTATTGATAAAACAAGTACAATCCCTTCAGCAGAGTTAAAATACAACCAAATTGAAAATGACGGTATCAAGAATCAAGTTAAAGCCGAGGCTTTTAGCTTTATTGACACTTTCTTTGGCTACAATTCAAAATTTAATTTCTTTGAAAACTTTGGAATTAATCCAAAAAATTTAGAGAAATACAAGCTGCTTTTAAAAGAAAACATTGCAAATGATTTAGTAAGTGGGATAAAAGAGAAAATAGCAGAAGCAAATGACAATGTTGACATAAATATTGAGGAGACATTGTTTTTTTACCCATTGAAGGGCTGTATTAATAGACTAGCTAACCAAATCCATAACGATAACAAGTAATTACAAACTAACATGAAAATAAAACTATGTTTTTCTTTTTTGTGTTTGCTCTTGACAATTTTGTCTTTCGGTCAAGTTACACAAGAAGCAATAAGTAAGTCACGAGATTATATAAATTACAAATTGACGAACTACTGTATTGAAAAATTTGTGAATTCGCCGGATGGACAAAAGAATAGAATAGTTTATGATAGTATAAAAACCCATCTAACAACAAAGACGTTAGCAGATGCCTCAAATTATAATACTTTATCAGCACAATTATCCAACAGGTTTGATAAGGTAAAAATCAAATTGTCTGAAAACATTAATAAGTTAGATTTAGGTGAACTTGTCAATAAATCCCCCGAAGAATCTGCTAGCATAATTATCAGTAAGTCTCTCGATGTTTACAAAAACCAATACGGCACCAAGTTTCCTATTGATGATGAAGCTATGAAATCTAATCTTGAAAAAGAAATACTAGAGTTTTTAAAGAAAGCTGTCCCGCCTGTTGTTGCCCCCTCCACCACCCCAAATGTTTCAATTGACAGCCCAGCAAATAAAACAGTGGATGGAATACAAAATGAAATGAAAAGTAATGAGAAAGGATTTTTCTCCTTTTCACATTTAAATTTCTGGAATTTACTAACATTATTTTTAATCATAGGAGTCTTGATTTTTTGTCTCATTCAGATGTCGAATATTCATGACAGAATAGACAGAAGAAAAAAAATAGCAGATGATGATACTACACCAAATAGGTTTACACAACATGATTCATATTCCAAAAATGTAACTAAAAGTGACGTTGAACGATTTATTCAAAATAGTGATAAAATATCTGAGCTAAATGATGCAATTAGCAAATTGCAAAATAGAATTTCAATACTTGAATATAGCAGTACAATTCCAAGCCAGGTCATTCAAAAGCAGCAACCTACTGAAACGTATCAAACCAGTGCAGACGAAGTATTTTATATGATGAAGCCGGTGGATGACTATTTTCCCAACTCTAATAAAAGCTACCAAAAAAATGATACTGTTTACAGGTTTATAGTAAAATCGAATAAAACTGAAGCTTTGTTTGAAATTCATACAGGAGGTGCACCAGTAAATGATATTGCAAAAAGAAGTGAGGCATATATTAAACCAGCTTGCGAAGAAGAAAATATGCCAGGTAGTCCAGTTAATAATATTATCACCAAACGTAAAGGAGTTGCATCACTGGAAGGCGACAAATGGATTATCAAATCAAAAGCAATAATCAGATATGAATAAATTTGAGGCATTAGAATTAACTGGAGTTTGCATAATTATTGCGGTACAACTTTATATCTTTTACAGAACAAAAAGTAAAATAGCTGTATTCAAATCAATATTTCCCGAATCAGATTGCTTTGAAATCATTAAGCCAGGCTTTTCAAAATCCTTTTTTGATTTGCATCCTAAGGAACTATTGTCGGACATTAGGAAATATGCACAAGAAAGCCAACCAAAAATCATACAACCAGAAATTAAAACCCCTGACGGCATTGTTTTAAGACCGGATATATATGAAGATGATGACAGGATTTATATAGACCTAATTCATAAAAAGTCTGGTGGCAATCATGTAACTGATAAACTGATTTATGCACTGAACACTTACCTAATCAGAAATAGAGGTGTTGCATCTGACTTCCACCTTATTAAGGATGTAATTGAACGTAATACTGATGCAATTGAAGATGATATAAGCCAATCAATCTCTCTGCCACTGTATCTTGGCCTATTAGGTACTTTTTTAGGAATAGTATTTGGTTTGTTTCAAATTTCGGGGGTAGACTTTGTAACTGAACCTGCTGCATTAGACAGTGCAATTTCCCTCCTTTTAGGAGGAGTAAAAATTGCGATGATAGCAAGTTTTACTGGCTTGTTACTTACCATTATAAATTCAGGATATATTTTTAAAGGTGCTAAAGTTTTAGTTGAAGACAAAAAAAATGACTTTTACACATTTATCCAGATTGATTTACTTCCACTGCTAAACCAAAATATTAATTCTACATTATTTTCATTACAAAGCAACTTACATAAATTCAATGAAGAATTTAAAGGGAACGTAGGGAAACTTAGTTCTGTAATGGGTAAAAATCATGACGCTTTAATAGCACAAGAGAAAATACTTACGACACTGGACAACATGGATATAATGGAATTTGCAAAAGCCAATGTAAAAGTGTTAAGAGAATTACAGGTATCTACTGATAAATTTGCTGAGTTTAATATGTATCTAAGTTCAATTAATGACCTAGTAAATGATACAAAAGGATTTACAGTTAAGTTGAATGAAATGATTGAACGAACTGGAAACTTTCATGAACTAGGCCAGCAAATAATAGCAATATTTTCCGAAAACAAAGAATTAGTAAAATTTCTCCAAAGTCATTACAATGCTTTAGATAATAGCCATCAATTAATAACACAAGCCGTAAACGGTGTTGGAAATACATTAGATGAATCATTAGTAAAACTCAAAGAATTCACTCAAGACAGAATAATGGAGGTACAGAAATTAACATTAAAAGAACTTGAGTTGATGCAAAAGGAGTATCCAGAAAGATGGAAAAAATTAGATAGGCTCGATTTTTTAGAGCCAGTGAGTAAACATTTATCTGATATGAAAATGAGTAATGCTTCACAAATAGGCAGCGTATCAAACGAAATAAAATCCTTTAATGATAAATTATCTAAAATGATAATAGAGTTAGAAGCGATTAAGAAAAATGGGCAAAGTACAATAGGTAACAAAATATCCAGGTCCTTTAAGAAAATCTTTAAGAAAAAGGAAGAACAAAATAATGAACTCTAAAAAAACAGATTTCTTTTGGCCTAGTTACACAGACTTAATGACAAGTCTGTTTTTTATTATGCTTGTACTCTTCGTTTTAGTCTTTACTAAGCAATCTAGACAAATAAAAGATTTGGAAAGGCAGTTGGCAATTGTAAATGCAGTTGATGAAAATTTAAAACCTCTAAAAAGTGAAAAATCTTTATTTACTTATGAAGAGGAATATAAAAGGTTCAAACTTTCATTCGATGTAAAATTCAATCCCGATAAATCAAAAATATCTTCAAGTGATTTGGAAAATTATTTTTCAACAATTAGCAACATTAATAGAGCCGGGGTTAAATTAAAATCAATTATAGATGGTTTGAAAAAATCAAAAGAATCTGATTCAAAGCTTAAAGATGTTTCGTACATTTTAGTCATTGCAGGATATGCCTCCAAAACTGGCGAGGAAAATCACAATTATGAATTAAGCTATCAAAGGGCATTGAGTTTGAGAAACTATTGGCGGACACAAGGAATTGACTTTGAAGCACCGGAATATAACAACCTTATTGACTTACAACTATCTGGGAATGGCTGGGGTGGTGTTGGAAGACAAATAAACGAAGCTGACAATCAAAGATTTTTAATTCAAATTTTTCCAAAAATAGGTGACATCAAATGATTAGAATAACCATAATACTTTTACTAATCTCCATGATTTTTTCTGGCTGTTCGGGCTGCTCAAAATCAGGCAGATATAAAAAGAAAAACAGTGGTTCTCAACCGACCGAAGTTGCATCTACTAAAAGACAATTTTCCGGAAAGACTATTATTAAAATGACAAAAGAAAATGGCGTTTACAAAATACCAGTATTAATAAATGGTCTAAATATGGTTTTCATATTTGATACAGGAGCAGGACTAATTTCAATTTCAAATGTTGAAGCCTCATATTTATACAAACAAGGAAAATTAACTAAAGAGGATATTTTAGGGAAGGCAGAATTTATTGATGCTAATGGAGATATTTCTGTTGGAACAATTATTAAATTGAAAGAAGTAACAATTGGGGACAGAACGATATACGATATAAATGCTTCTGTTGTTAATAACTCAATAGCACCATTACTTTTTGGCCAATCTGCATTAGAACAATTTGGCAAAATATCAATTGACTACAATAACAATACGGTAACTTTCGAATGAAATATTCTGCTTCTTTACTATTAGTCATATTACCATTAATATTGTCTTGCAATGGGAAAAGAAGTGGTAATTATCATTCATCCAATAAGGAAAAGAGAAGTAGTGGAAAAGTTATTGCAATTATTGACGGAGATACTTACGATATTCTTTTGGAAGGCAATAAAAAAGAAAGGGTACGAATGGATGCTATCGATGCTCCTGAAAAGGGTATGCCCTTTTATAAAGTCTCAAAAAAATATTTAAGTGAATTATGTTTTCAAAAGGAGGTTCGTTTAGTTTATATTGGTATTGACCAGCATGGTCGTTCAATTAATCGTTCATTCTTGACAGATGGAACAGACCTTAGCAAAGAAATGATAAGGAGTGGTTTAGCCTGGCACTATAAAGAATATTCATCTGACATAGAGTTAGCGGAACTTGAAATTCAAGCAAGGAATAAAAGAATTGGACTATGGGCTGACAAGAAACCTATGGAGCCTTGGCTTTGTAGAAAATTGAGAAGAGAAGGGAATCATGTAGAATTTTTAAATGATACTATTATTGTGCAGCAGACCAAATAGCCCACGCTAAAGCAAGCACATTTGCAAGGCTCACAAGGCCTGACACAAAGCCAACCTTGCAAAAGAGCTTGCTTTCCCACACACGGGACACACCCTGCTATTCGTAGCGACACAGACTGACAGAGTAGAAGCACGAACGCCTTACATGGGGTTTGCCAAAATGGGGGCAGACGGAATCCGTGTTTCAACTTTTGTTTTTCAATTTGGCTTCATATCCAGCTTGACGTTATTAATTTAGCTTTAGAATATGTCATCAACTTTTTATCTTTATTCAGCAGCAGTTAGCCGGGGCGGACGGAATTCTATTGCCCCCACTTCGGCAAGCCCTGTTCGTTATAAGCCATTTTAAAACCGACACAGCAAAAAACGATATGACAGACTGGACAGCAGCATACAGAAGACTTTATAAATTTCTTGACGGTTATACAGGTTCTCAATTTATCAAGACTGTTCAACAAGTTGACCCCGACTTGCTTGACTATAATGACTATATTGAAAAAAGGCGTAACGAAGAAAAAAGCACAACAAAAAAAGATTACTTCAAGGACATTCTACTTTCATATCCCGATGATATAAAACATCATTTATTTGAAATTTTTCTAAAGTCGGCAGAAGAAACATATCCTGACGAAGTAAAAGACATTAGAACAATAATTGGTGGTGGGAAAGTTGACATAAGGAAAGCCATTTATGCAAAAGCAGTTGCCTCTAAAGAAATAGACGAAAATTTAATTGCAGACACTCTAAAAGGTCTTGAAGCATTTCCAGAAGCATACAAGCTATACAATAGAGCATTAAAGGATTTTAATAGCGGTAATGATGAACGACATATTTTAGATGACCTTAGATTATCAGTCGAATATTTTTTACGCTCTATTCTTGGCAACGAGAAAACTTTAGAAAATCAAGTTCCTTTCTTGGGAAAATATCAAAAAGATAAAGGTATTTCTTCAGAAATAAGTAACATCTTTCTGCGACTAATAGAAATATTTGGAAAATATCAGAACAACTATGTCAAACATCACGACAAAGTAAAACACTCTGAAATTGAGTTCATATTCAATCTTACGAACACATTTTATCGCTTCTTGCTTTCTCATTAAGTATGGATAATAAGAATGAAAATAAAACTTCAATAATACCTACTGGCTCGACTGGATTAGTTAGAGTAAGTAATTCCATTTCTGTTACTAATAAATTACTGACCGAAAGTAAATTTCAATTTAGTGGCGATTTCAAAGGAGAGCAAATATGGAAAGTTGATGGTCATAGAATGGCGGTAAGACAAATTATTATCGCTGATAGCATATTAAACAACAGACCTTGTTTAATATCTGCAGGCGAAGATGGGTTTATAAGCATTTATGATTTGTCAAATGGTAATTGCATTATCAAAGAACAAATAGAAAATAATTGGCTGACATCAATTGCTGTTTGGAATGATAAACTTTTTTGTGCAGGTAGGTCTGGGAAATTATTTAGAGTTACGTTTGATGAGGACTGTATTAGTAGCGAAGTTATTCAAGCACACGAATTGATTATCAACAATATTGTTGTCAGCACTAATAACGAGAGTATTGCAACTTGTAGTTGGGATAATACTTTAAAAATTTGGGAACCAAATTCGCTAAAAGAAACTCAAAAAATACTAGCACATAATCTTGGAGTAAACGATATTTTGTTTTTACCAAATAATGAAATCGTTATTAGTTGTGGAAAAGATGAGAAGATAAAAATGTGGGATATAAAAAATAAGGCTCAATTAGGACAATTCGATGGACATAAACATTGGGTAGAAGCAATTACATTTAATAGCTCAAAAAATATTCTTGCCAGTGGCTCTTGCGATAACACTATAAAAATATGGAACATTGACACACAAGATTGCCTTTTGACAATAGAAAATGAGGAATGGATTAACGATTTAGTTTTTTCTGATGATGGAAACTATTTAGTTGCTAATTGTTACAACGGAATATCAAAAGTATTTGACACAAAATCATTCCAATTAATTTGTGAATATAATGAACACTCTAAAGTCTTTCCTTATCACCATTCAATAAAAAGAGAAGCGACAAATTGGATTTACTCTGTTGTATTTGACCCAACCAGCAAAGCGATTTATACTGCAAGTGTTGATGGTAGTATTCATAAATGGAAATAAATATGCAAACAGAAGCAGTATTTGAAAATATAGCAGAACGAATTCAACAAGAAATCAACAAGGCACAGAAATCTGTCTTTATTGCAGTTGCTTGGTTTACAAATAAAAACCTTTTCAATGAATTAGTAAATAAAGCAAGAAACGGTTGCACCGTTTCTCTTATTATTTCTAACGACAATATCAACCTTAATTCTTCTATTGACTTTGAACAGTTAGTTACGGGCAAATCAAAAGTCTATAAAATTGGCAATGGCGATACAGAATTAATGCACAACAAATTCTGTGTAATTGATTATAGCACCGTGATTACAGGCTCATACAATTGGAGTTATAAAGCAGAAAGCAATTTCGAAAATGTAATCATTACAAATAATGACACAACTTTAGCAGAACAGTTCATCTCTGAATTTGACAATATTCGCAAGCAATATTACCCCGATGCCCAAAAAGAAGAGATTATTTTCCCATTAAACAAAATAATCAAACGCTTAGAAATTCTTAAAAACTACATACTTCTTGAAGATATTGAAGAATTAGACAAGGAAACCTATAAATTAAGAGAGTATGAATTTAACTCTGACTTACTCGAAATTATAGATGATGTAACAAAAGAAGAGTTTGCGTCTGCAATAGCCAAAATTCAAAATTTTATTTCAAAAAATCAGCAACTTTCAATCTGGACAGACCCTGAAATTGCAGCACTAAAACTTGAAATTAAGAATTTAGAAAATCAACTTAATGGGTTTGATAATGAAAAGATAGAATTAGAAAAATTACTTTCTGAATTTCAACACCGTCATACAATGGAGTTGGGGGAAATCATTCTCGACATTTTGAAATTACGCAAGTTGAAATTTAAAGAGAATAAAGCAAAATTTGAAGAAGCCGAAAATGACGAAAGACAATATCGTGAACAAGTTAATACCGAAAAGGAAAAAGAAATTTTTGAATTAACTGACGAACAGAAAACTGAATTAAAAAAGAAATTCCGCAAAGCAACCGTTCTTTGCCACCCTGACAAAGTTAGCGATGAATTTAAAGAAGCAGCTCAAAGAATTTTTATTGAATTAAAACAAGCTTACGATGCCAATGATTTGAAAAAAGTATCACAGATACTTGAAGAACTTGAAAAAGGCAATTACTTCAAGGCTAAGTCTGAAACAGTTTTAGAAAAAGATTTATTAAAATCTGCAATTGCTAAGTTAAAACGACAGATTAAAATCTTAGAAACAGAGATAGTAACAATAAAAGAAAGCGACACATTCAAGACAATAATAAAAATAGAAGACTGGGACGACTATTTTAGCAGAACAAAGGAAAAATTACAAAAAGAACTTGAAGAACTAAACCTTGAAATTAAGGCTTGAAAATATGACGAATGACAGAAAAACGGCTTATAACAAGGTATTGCCAAAAGCGGGGCTGAATGGCTTCGATTGGACATTTGTGCAAGGTTCAACATTCGTTCTTCGATTGAACTTTTGTGCAAAAAATCCCCGCCTTCGGCAATACCCGAAACGTTACAAGCAACCCTAAAAGACCGACATTCCGACCGTAAACCGACTGAAAAAAGGCTCACCCGCATTTAGCACATTTGGTTTTGCCCGACACAAAAGCCAACACTTCGCAAAACCAAAAGAGCTAAATCTTCCAACCGCACAAAATTTATCAACAACAGTTTGACAGAACCAAATTTATTACATACTTTTGTTACTTAAAGTCAGCACGACAATGATTAAAAAAGGAATACTAAATCAACTCATACAAACTCACGACTTGACAAGTCTTGAGCGACATTTGGTTTATTCCTACTTGACAAATAACAAACTCAGTTTTGACAAAAATCCTATACTGACAAGTTATTTCAAGGACTTTGAGCAAAATCCACAACTATACTTTGACACTTCTTCACTGAATATTTCAAGCATCAAAGAACTTGAAAATTATTTGGAGTTAATTATTCCGGTTGGCGACAGAAAATTTAATGGTGCATTTTTCACACCGGACTACGTCATTGACTTTATCATAAACGAAATACAACCGAAGGAGAACGACACCAATCTTGACCCAAGTTGCGGTTGTGGTGCATTTTTAGTTGGCTTGACAGACTATTACAAAAGGACTTTTAATAAGCCTATCAAAAAAATAATCAAGGAAAATATTTTTGGATCCGACATTCTAGAATACAACATTCATAGAGCTAAACTTATATTGACAATTTACGCTTTACAAAATGGTGAGCAATTAAAAGACACCGACTTTAATTTATTTCATCAAGACAGCTTGAGAACAAGCTGGAAAATGAGTTTTGATAATATAGTTGGAAACCCGCCTTATGTAAAATTTCAAGACCTTACAGACGACAACAGAAACTATTTAGCAAAACATTGGACAACGGTTGAAGGTGGCACATTCAATTTATACTTTGCTTTTTTTGAGCTTGGTTACAAGCTATTAAAACCAACTGGTAAACTTGGCTACATAACACCAAACAATTACTTCACATCATTAGCAGGAGAAGCATTACGAAAATATTTTTTGCATCAAAAATGTGTTACAAGAATTATTGATTTTAGCCACAAAAAGGTATTTGACGCACAGACCTACACAGCGATAACTTTTTTAAACAAACAACAAAACGAAGCAATTACCTATGACCGAATTAAAGATGGTTATAGCCCCGAATTGTTTTTAGCAAATGCAAACGGTTCACCTAATTACTTAGAAAATTTAAATGTAAAAAAGTGGAGACTGCTCAAAACTGATGAACAACAAAATATCAAAACAATAGAAACGATAGGCAAGCCAATCGGTAAACTGTTTGATATTTGTGTTGGTATTGCCACTTTAAAAGATGAGATTTTCTTTATTGATGGTAGTAAACAAAAAAACGGCTATTACCTCAAAACAACCGACAACGGGACATTTGAGATTGAAAAAGAAATTGTAAAACCAGTTTACAAAATTTCAGATTTCAGAACACAGGACGAAGTTGAATGCAATACGAGGAAAATCATATGTCCTTACAATATAAAAAACGGAATTGCTACCGCAATTCCTGAAAGCGATTTCAAAAAGAAATATCCAAAATGCTATGCTTATTTTCTTTCTGAAAAAGAAAATCTTTTAGCCAGAGATAAGGGTAAAGTAAAATTTGAACCTTTCTTTGTTTGGGGCAGAACACAAGGATTAACAAGGAAAGGAAAGAAAATTTTAAATCCTACATTTAGTCAACATCCTCGATTTTTATTGGTAGAAGAAGAGGAAGGATTTTTTACAAATGGTTACGGACTATATTTCCGTGAACAAGAAAGTAACGGACTATTTAGCGAATTCACTAATCCAATTACAAAATTGGAGAACATTGATGTAGTTCAAAAAATCCTGAACTCAATTGTAATGGATTATTATGTAACCAAGACAAGTGTTTCAATTGAAGGTGGTTATCCTTGCTATCAGAAAAATTTCATTGAAAAATTCACAATTCCTGAATTAACAGAAGAAGAAATAGAAACAATTAGAAGTTTATCAAACCCACAAGAAATTGACGAATTTCTAATTGGTAAATATCATTTGAATTTACCTGTTCCAAACCTTGTAGAATAGATTTTCAGCAAATCGGAAATAAAATTCGGGAAACTCAAATTTTGAATAGTTGCAATTGAATTTGCAGGGAGTAAATTATCCTGCTTTAACTCTGCATCAGTATTGTAAACTTTCGGCACTTTCTGACTGAAATCAACAATTAACAAGCAAACTCTTTCGTATTTAAAATGGTCGCCAGTTGTCGTTGCTCTATTATTCACGGCAGCAAAAGAAAGTAGATATTTTTCAATGTGCTTCGCTACACCTTTTACATTCTTGTATTTTATTTGCTTGTTGTTGGCTGCTGTGCTGTCATACTCATTGACAGCAATCATATAGAATTCACCTAAGACCATTTTTGGACAGCGTAAATGTAAATTCAATGCTTCTGCAAATGTTCTTTCGTAAAGTGTATCAAAATTTTTAGACGAACTGCTTAACTGACTGCGAACGTTTATTGACAAAGACTTTTCGGTTAAATCAAAACCATATTTATCTTCCTGACCGTAAAGTATTCCTTGAAAGTTTAGTGTTTCCTTCTTTGCTTTAACACCGCTCGGAACAACACAAATATCTTGGTCTTTCTTTTTGAAAAAACCAGCTAACGAAAGTTCACCGTGGGACTGGTCTAATGGCGGATTTAAAAGGTTTGGATTAACTTTATTACGAATTAATTCAGCTTTTACGACTTCGTGTAATAACTTAATTGGCTTCTGACTTCTGATAAGGTTGTTTTTACCTTCAGTTCCAGACTTTTTAATTGCAGCCTCTATGGACTTCTTAATTTCGTTTACTGCGTTTTGCAGCGTTATCAAATTCGCCATCGTTAAAAAACTCTTTTAATGTTACGCCCAGTGCGGTGGCGATTTTTTCAATATTGACAATAGAAATATTCCTTTGCCCATTTTCAACACTTGCAATGTAACTTCTATCAAGGTCGGCAGCATAGGACAAATCTTTCTGCGACATACTTGACGCTTCTCGGAGTTCCTTAATTCGTTGACCTATTTTTTCTTTTACATCCACGGGACAAAAGTCAGAATATGTTGACTATAAATCAAAGACTATAAGTAACACTTGAAAATAAATTGCCAACGCTATTTGCAGCACATTTGCATTTTTCCAACGCAAAAGCCAAACAAAAAATGCAAAAGAGCTGCCAATCCAACGCTTGGACAAGGCTTAACTCGACAGGACAACACATTGACGAAAGAAGAAGGGCAGCTTGTAACAGCGGTTTGGCAAAAGTGGCGGTTCAGTGCTCCGCAGACACATTTGTGGTTAATCAAACATTTGTTCTCCGCATCAACATTTGTGGTAAAAATCGCCACCTTCGCCAAGCCGCAAAACGTTACCAGCCATTTTAGGACGACACGCCAATGACAATAGCAATATTAATTTTCATAGGACTTATAATTGGACTGAATTGTATTCCACTTCTGACTAAGACAACTTTTCTAAAAGCGGAAATAATAATAGTTAGAATTTTAATCGTAGCGACAATCCTGTTTTTGACATTCGGAGCTTTTGGACTGTATGGATATAGCGTAAAAGGACTTTACACCTTTTCGATAATTACTTGGACATTTATTGCTGCGACAATCCTGTTTTTTGCTTTATTCAAAAACACAAGAAGAAAAATTTTGACAACTTTTTTATTGACACCATTACTAGTGGTAGCAGGTTTTAGCCTCATTCTGGGACAACTTCTATATGAACGACAAATTGACGATAAAAATAGAATATCAGTTACGACAGGTGGATTTTTAGCTTGTGGAGAAATTATAAACATCACACAAACAAAGTTTGTCATTTTTGACAAAGATGTTTTTCATATAGGCGACCTTTGCTTAGAAGGTATAAACAAAATTGAGACAATTAAACTTGACGACAAACAAGCTGAATTTTTAATTTATCATAATGGAAAACTTGACTCTGAAAATCCATATAAATATGACGTGGAAAGAAAAAACGGCTGGTAACATCGTATTGGCAATAGTGGGGCTGACAGTTGTAAACTCAACATTTGTAATTCTATTGGGCATTTGTGCAAGTGTTGGGCTGACGTTTTTCAAATGCCCCACCATCGCCAATACGTACACCGTTAGCAGTAAGCCTATTGGACGACACAGCACAACTGACACGGACAACTAAAAACAAGAAAAAGTAAACCATTTTGACAGGTGACCAAAGACATACAGACCATATTACAAGCGGACAACGAGTAAGCCGACACTCATTGCCTACCCTTCTGTGTTTTAATTTTTTTACCCACCGCACAAAAATTTTGAAATTCAATGGCAGCCGCACAAACGGCACATTTGGTTTTGCCCGACACACAAGCCAACCCTTCGCAAAACCAAAAGAGCCGTTTTTTGCCAACGCACTAATTAAGATTACGACATGAAGTTTTGTTACATTGATGAAAGCGGAACTGGTGACGAACCAATAGCAGTGATGGTTGGAATTTTAACTGACCACCACAGAATGAATCCAACAAAAAGTGATTGGAGAGCTTTACTTAATACACTCACAGAAGCAGTTGGAAAACCTGTAACAGAAATTCACACGAAAGACCTATACGCAGGAAACAGCCCATTCAGACAACTAACGCCTGAACAACGGTCAAACCTCATTGGACAAATTTTTCAATGGCTTAGAGACCGCAAACACTCAATCGTTTTTACTGCCGTTGACAAAGCTAACTTAGCAGCAAACCGAGACAGCGAAGCATTTCATGCTGACCTTGGAACACTATGGCGACACATGGCTTTTCATGTAACGCTGGCTTTACAAAAACACGGACAAACCTTTGAGAAAAACAAGGGTAACACGGTTCTGATTTTTGACAATAAAGTAACCGACCAAAGAAGCTTTACAAAGCTTTTATTGAATCCACCTACTTGGTCAGACACCTATTACGGACGAAAGAAAAAACAAGAACAACTCGACCAGATTGTAGATGTTCCGCATTTTGTGGACAGCAAAGAAGTAGCACTTATTCAATTAGCTGATTTTTTATGTTATTTTCTTCGCAAACACATTGAACTATCATTAGGACTAACAGCACCAAAGTTTGATGGTGAAATTGATGTAATGAACGGATATGCCGATAGCACTTTAAGGCTGGCAATCCCAAAATCAAACATATTTTTGAACCGTGGAAGGTGTCCGGCATCTGATTATTTTTACAGATATGCACCAACTCCAATAAGATAAACCGAATAACAAAAAAGAATTATAAATTCAGGCATGGCAAAAGGAAGAAAAACAACAAAAACTACTGCTCAAAAACCCATTGAGCAGTATGAACATAAAGACAAACAACGGGTAAACAACCCACCTGTTGGACTGGTAGATGCACACACCGACAACGGTGGCTTTAAAAAGAAAACCTACCAATACGACCCACACCTTGACCCACAATTGCAATGGGCAGGTAAAGCCGAACACACCAGTTTTGATGTGCCGACTGTGAGCTTGCATGTGCATGAACGCATTGACCCAAGACGAATCATTGAAACCGTTAAAAAGGAAGAAGAAGCCCCCACGCAGATGAGCTTGTTTGAAGCAGAGAAAAAGCCTTTGCGTGAAGCCATTGAATTTTACAAGCACAAAGAGAACTGGAGTAACCGACTGATTGCAGGTGACAGCCTTTTGGTGATGAACAGCCTTTTAGAGAAAGAGGGAATGGGTGGTCAATTAAACATGATATTCTTTGACCCACCATACGGAATAGAATATAAAAGTAATTTTCAACCATTTGTAAATAATCGAAGTGTTAAAGAACGAGATGAAGATTTGACATCTGAACCTGAAATGCTAAAGGCTTTCAGAGATACATGGGAATTAGGTTTGCATTCATACTTAACTTACTTGAGGGATAGGCTTCTTTTGGCAAAAGAATTATTACATGATACTGGGAGTTTATTTGTTCAAATCGGAGACGAAAATGTTCATCATGTAAGAGAAATAATGGATGAAGTTTTTGGTAGTGAAAATTTCTGCTCACTGATTACATTCCAGAAATCAGGTAAATCGCAGAGAAATAATTTGTCAAAGGTTACAGACTATTTAGTATGGTATGCGAAAGACAAAAAATCTAAGAAGTTTAGAACAATATATCGTGATAAGAAAGAATTTTCCAAGTTAATGGAACAATATGACTTGGATGATGGAGATGGAAGAAAATACAGACTATCGCCAATCAATAGTCAAGACTATAGTGATACAAGAACAATTGAAATTGAATATAAGGGCAAGAAATATCATCCGGGCAAGAATAGGCACTGGAGTTTAGACCCTGAAAAAATTCCATTGCTTCTTGACCTCGGAATATTAAAAATCGGAGGAAATAGCATTTACCAAAAACTTTATTTAGACGACCAGCCAGGAATTATCATTTCAAATATGTGGGATGATACATCACAAGGAGCACTCGCAATTGATAAAATTTATGTGGTTCAAACAAGTGAAAAAGTTTTGGAACGTTGCATGATGCTTACAACAGACCCAGGCGACTTGGTTCTTGATATTACATGCGGAAGCGGGACAACTGCATATGTAGCAGAAAAGTATGGTAGAAGGTGGATTACTTGCGATACATCACGAGTATCAATAACACTTGCAAAGCAAAGACTAATGACGGCCAATTTTGATTATTTTGAGCTTGCATACCCAAATGAAGGAATTGGTAGTGGGTTCATTTACAATAAAGTGCCTCATGTTAAACTAAGTGATATTGCAAATAATCCTAAAATTGTAGAAGGTATTAGCCGCAAAACTGCTGATGAAATAATAAAGGCAAATGCTCCCCTTGAAAACCTACACGATAAACCTGTCATTAACGCAAATAAATCAAGAGTAACTGGACCATTCACATTAGAAGCTGTTCCAGCTCCTGTTGCAAAATCATTCGAAGAAATCGAAGCCGATACACAAGCAGAAGCAGACACATCTGTGTCGAGAAGTGGTGAAACATTGCGACAAGACGAATGGAGAAATGAATTACTTCGTGCAGGTGTGAGAGCCAAAGGTGGTAAACTGATTGAATTTACAAGAGTAGAGCCATTAAGCGGAACACGATTTTTACAAGCCGAAGCAGAAACGAAAGAAGCCATTCCGAAACGGGTTGTGGTTTGTTTTGGCCCTGAACATGCACCATTGGAACAACGAATGGTTGAACTAGCTTTAGAGGAAGCAAGAACACTAAAGCCAAAACCTGAAATAATTCTGTTCTGTGCTTTCCATTTTGATTCGGAAGCACGAAAAGACATTGAAGAAACCAACTGGCCGGGCATTACACTTTTAGAAGCCCAAATGAATGCCGACCTACTGACAGACGACTTGAAAAAGAAACGCAGCAGCAATGAAAGTTTTTGGCTGATTGGTCAGCCTGATGTGCGAATCACTGAAATCAAATCGGGAGACGACAAAAGCAAATACACGGTTGAAGTAAACGGCTTTGATTATTACAACCCAAAAACAGGAACGGTTGACAGTGGTGGCAAAGGCGATATTGCCATGTGGATGCTCGACCATGATTATGACGGAAGAAGTTTATTTCCATCGCAAGTGTTTTTCCCAATGGCAGGAGCCAAAGAAGGTTGGTCAACTTTAGCCAAAAACCTGAAAGCTGAAATTGACGAAGAAAAAATTGAAGCATTTGGCGGAACGGTTTCGCTTCCGTTCAAAGCAGGTAAAAATGTCGCAGTAAAAATTATTGACGCAAGAGGAATTGAATCATTAAAAATTATCAGACTTTAATTCGTTATGAAGAATATAAACAAGCTGATAATTAATTCCCCTTACGTTGAGCCGCAACAGTATTGGGAGTATATCAGAGACACCAGAGAATTTATTTTACAGGAAGGTCGCAGACCCGCAGGATATGTAGTTGCTTCCGAAAGTTCAAAATCATTTGACGACCCGGGCACATTCATTGAAATTGATTTGGTAAACACCATTCGCCCAAGAATCAAGAAATGGCGTGAAGATGGTTATCCCGGAGTTACAGGTATTACCAAAAGACTTTTGCAGCATTGGCAAGACCCCGAAGAACGCAAAGACCGCAGGTTTTTCTTTTGCCAGTTGGAAGCCATTGAAACGCTGATTTGGTTAACCGAAGCACCCGAAGCAGACAAAACAGGCATTGACATTCCGAGTGATGGTGGAGAGTTCAGCCGTTGGTGCAACAAAATGGCAACAGGTTCGGGCAAAACCATTGTAATGAGTCAACTCATTGCATGGAATGTATTGAACAAAGTGGCAAACGGAAAAGACACCCGTTTTTCAAAGAATGTATTAATCGTTGCACCGGGTTTAACGGTTCGCAATCGTCTTTCAGTTCTCAATCCAACCGACCCCGAAAATTATTACGAAGAATTTAATATTGTCCCTTCGGGTTTAATGGACTCTTTGCGACAGGGTAAAATTAAAATCATCAACTGGCATGGTTTGGTATGGCAAACAGAAGAAAAAATTGCCAAGAAAAAATCGGTTGACAAACGTGGAGCAAAAAGTGATGAAGCTTATGTAAAGGAAGTATTAGGCGACATGGCAAACGCTTCAAACATCATTGTAATAAATGACGAAGCACACCACGCTTGGCGTATTCCCGCAGAAAGTAAAATCAAAGGAGTAAAGAAAGAAGATATTGAAGAAAGCACCGTTTGGGTTGGCGGACTTGACCGCATTCACAGAGCAAGAGGCATTTTACGTTGTTTCGATTTATCGGCCACTCCTTTTGCACCAAGCGGAAAAAAAGCAAGTGAAGAAGCTTTGTTTCCTTGGATAGTTTCAGACTTTGGCTTGAATGATGCCATTGAAGCAGGTTTGGTAAAAACTCCAAGAGTTGTAGTTCGTGATGATGGAAATGTGGACAAGGATTTACGTTCTCGTTTGTATCACATCTACATGGACGAAACCGTAAAAGACGACATCAACCAAAAAGTAGATGAGTCTGTCCCGCTTCCTGATTTGATTAAAAACGCCTATTTGCTTTTAGGCAAAGACTGGAAAGCAACCAAGGACGATTGGGAGAAAGCGGGTTACAAGATTCCACCTGTAATGATTACGGTGGCAAACACCACTTTCACATCGGCACGTATTAAGTTTTCGTTTGACAAAGACACATTCTTGCTATCAGTAGCAGGTTTGGGTGACTTGTGCAATCCTGAAAAAACTTTACAGATTGACAGCAGCATTCTTCAAAAAGCAGAAGCCGAAACAGAAGAAGTTGAAATTGCAGAGGTAGAAGAAACCGAAGATGATACGGAAGATGCACCAAAAGAAAAGAAGCTAACTAAAAAACAGCAAGCAGAATTATTAAGAAGAACGGTAGACACCGTTGGCAAAATTGGAGAACCCGGAGAACAGATTCAGAATGTAATTTCTGTTGGGATGTTAAGTGAAGGTTGGGATGCAAAAACCGTAACGCATATTATGGGTTTACGGGCATTCAGCAGCCAGTTGTTGTGTGAGCAGGTTGTAGGTAGAGGTTTGAGAAGAACTTCCTATGATGTAGGTGAAGATGGTTTATTTGAACCTGAATATGTAAACATTTTCGGTGTTCCGTTTACTTTCTTACCACATGAAGGTGGACAAGATGGCCCACCACCACCACCACCCAAACCAAAGACAGAAATAAAACCTGTTAAGGAAAAAGCAGAGCATGAAATCAGTTTCCCGAATGTGGTGCGTATTGACCACATTTATAAGCCGCAATTGACTTTGAATTTGGGGAAAGTGAAATCATTAGAACTTGACCCATACGATTCAATAACAGAAGCGGAATTAGCTGCAATTATTGCAGGAAAACCAAATCCTGCTGCACTTTCAGAAATTGACCTCAAAGAAATTGCAGAAAAATTCAGACTGCAATCCATCATTTTCAGAATTGCATCAACCATTTACAATTCGGAGAAAAAACCTGACTGGAAAGGAAGTAAAGAAACTTTTCTGATTCAACTCATTAGCATTATTGAGAAGTTTATCTACTCCAATAAAATTGTTATCAAAAATCCTTTATTTAATCAAGACGAATCAAGGAAACGAATTTTGATAATGCTGAACATGAATAAAGTTGTTCAGCATATATGGAATGAAATTCGAGCCGTTAACACAGAGGCATTAACACCAGTATTCGATAAAGAAAGTCCTATCCGCTCATCAGGCGACATCAGAACTTGGTGGACAAGCAAACCCAATGAAGCGTTTGACAAAACACATATCAATTTTGTGGTTGTTGATAGCAAATGGGAATACCTGGAAGCCAAAACAATCAATGAATCGAATGTTGTAGAATCGTTTGTTAAAAACGACCATTTGAATTTTGTGATTTACTACAATTATCAAGGTGTAGTAAGACGTTTCTTCCCTGATTTTCTTATCAAATTGACAACAGGCGAAAACCTAATCATTGAAACTAAAGGACAAGACAACGAACACAACAAAACAAAACGAGCATATTTGGACGAATGGTGCAGAGCCATCAATCAGCATGGGGGTTTTGGAAAATGGAGTTGGGCTGTTTCGTTTGACCCTAACGACCTTGACCAGATATTACAAAATTCAGCATTGAGTTACAGCGGACACATTTTTGCAGACACTGACAATTACAATGTTGCCGAAAAGATTTTTGACGCTACAATTAATTTCTTTGAGACATCAGGCTTTGAAATATCAGAAGAAGGAAGAATAAAACAAGGTTCTTGGTTCAAAGAAAAAGTTGTTTACAAAATCCGAAATGTTTTCAGAAGCAAAGAAGCAAAAGAAATATTTGATAAGACTAAAAAAGCGATTGAACTTCAACAATTAGAAGTGCATCAATCACAAGTAAACAAAAACAACGCAGAAGCGGCAGCCGCCTTGTTGACAGCAGTTAAAGACGTTCCATTCTTTGCGACAAAAATGGGTTCTTTAGTCATCATCAAGACAACAAACCAAAATGGCAAAGAGCAAGTAATTACAAGACTTTTAACAACAGAGGAAACAATCTTTTACGACCAAAATCCTGCATTACTTAACAACCCGATTGAATTATTAAACAGTTTGAATAATGGTGGAAATAATAAAATGCTCAATTAGCCAACGCACAGGTGTAAGCACATTTGCAAGCCCCACAAGCCAACGCACAGGCCAAAGCTTGCAAAAGAGCTTCCACCTTTTCCACCCAAAGAAGAATTTCAAAATTTTTCTCCCACGCTTTTAAAAAAATTAAAACACGCAAACGCACAGACCGACACGACATAACAGTGAAACTCAACAATGACAATGGTTTACAACAGTGGACAGACAGAAGGCCTACTGCTAACATGGGTTTGGCGTCATGCGGGGTGAAGTGCATAAATTCAAGTGCAGTTTTTCAATTTAACTTTAGTGCTGGGTTGACAGTTTTGTGCCCTGAAATCCCGCACGAACGCCAAGCCCAAACCCGTTAGCGGTCAGGCTAAATGACAACCCGTAACAAAATGGAATACTTAGTAAAAGACGAGATACTAGAATTGAAATATGAACACGGCAAGGGTGCATGGACTTATCATATTCAAATTCCGAACACAAAACACATTGTCGGGAAATGGGGTTCATTGAAAGTATCAGGAACTATCGACAATTACAAAATTGACAGTATCAACCTATTTTCAATTACGGGACAAGACAAACTAATTTCTATTAACGACAAAATCAGAAAAGCAATTAATAAAAGCGGTGGCGACAAAGTTAGGGTGACACTTTACTTACTGACCTCAAAGGAACAAATTACCGAAAAGGAAATTTTAGAAACATTTAAAGATTCAGAAGTTTTGCAAGCGTTTAAAAAATTACCTGACGAAGAACAAAAAGAAATCATCGGGAAAATTGCTTCTACAAAATCGGAAGAAAAACAGATTAAAGTGATTTTGAAATTTATTGACCAATTAAGCAAAAAGAATGATTAAGCAGACTTCACTTGATTTCCTTTCAAAACTGAAAAAGAATAACTCAAAAGATTGGTTTGAACAAAATCGAGATTTATACGAGCATTACAAAACTGACATTTTAGAATTGACTGAAAACCTTTTGACAGGATTATCGCAATTTGACCAATCTATTTCAAAAGCCAATTTAGACCCCAAAAAGTGTTTGACAAGAGTAAACAGAGATTTACGATTTTCAAAAGACAAGACACCATACAAAAACTATGTTTTAATTGTATTCAACAAAAATGGTTTTCACGGCAACACGGCAGGATATTATATTCAAATTGAGCCAGGTGCTAACTTTTTAGGTGGCGGAATTTGGCAGACAACACCTGAACTTCTTAAAAAAATACGTCAAGAAATAGACTATTCATTCAATGACATCAATAAAATTATAACATCACCAAAGTTTAAAGCGATTTTTCCAAGTGGAATACAAGGTGTAGGTAAACTAAAAAAAATACCAGACGGTTATGACGAAACAAATCCAGCAAGCGAACTTTTGAAAATGAAAGGGTTTTGTACTAAGGAAATCGTAAGCGATAAAATGCTAACAAGCAAAGACTGCGTTGCGAAAATCTTGGACATTTTTAAGACCTCAAAACCACTAATTGACTACATAAACAAAGCAATTGAGTATAACGAGTAAAAAGCCCGAACCGCTAACATCGGTTTTGCGTAATGGCGGGTTCAGTTCTTAGTATGACAGTTTTGTGCAAGGTTCAAGTACAGTTCTTCGATTGAACTTTTGTGCTATAAATCCGCCACTACGCAAAGCCGGGAACCGTTATGCGGCAGCTTAAAAGACAACAACCAACGACATTGACAGTAAGAAAATGAAATCAGATAATAAACTTGCAGGACTTGGACTTTTGACAGCAATTTCGGCATCACTATGCTGCATTACACCTGTTTTGGCTCTGTTGGCTGGAACAAGTGGACTTGCTTCTACTTTCTCTTGGCTTGACCCATTCAGACCATATTTAATTGGCTTGACAGTTTTGGTTCTTGCGTTTGCTTGGTATCAAAAACTGAAACCTCAAAAACAAATTGACTGCTGCGACACAACTGAAAAAACACCCTTTATTCAGACAAAAAAGTTTTTGGGTTTCGTAACAGTTTTTGCAGGACTGATGCTTGCGTTTCCAAGTTATGTCCACATATTCTTTCCAAAGACAGAAAGTCAAACAATCATAACCGACCAATCAAACATTAAAACAGCAGAATTTACAATTAACGGAATGACTTGTGCAGGTTGTGAAGAAAACGTAAATCACGAAGTAAATAAACTGACAGGAATAATTAAGACGAATGTTTCTTACGACAACGGCAACGCAATCATAGAATTTGATAGAACTCAAACCGACATTCAAGAGATAGAAAAAGCCATAACTAAAACAGGCTATTCCGTAACCGACAAAAAAGAAATAAAATGAACATAATCCTGCAATCAACTATCACTTGCCCTGAATGTGGACATAAGAAAGAAGAAACTATGCCGACAGACGCTTGCCAATATTTTTACGAGTGCGAAAGCTGCAAAAAGGTATTAAAGCCAAAACAGGGCGACTGTTGTGTATTTTGTAGCTATGGAACAGTGAAATGTCCATCCATTCAAGCCGGGACAAATTGCTGTTAAAGACAATGATAAAACTGACTGAAATCGAAAGCCGACCGCATAACATCGGTTTTGCAATATGGCGGGTGAAGTGCTACTATGAAACATTTGTGCAAGATTCAACATCAGTAATTCTATTGAACTTTTGTGCTAAAATGCCGCCACATCGCAAAGCCGTAAACCGTTAGCGGTCATTGTAAATTAACTTTACAAAGATCAATATTTTTGGAAAGAATGAAAGGAAAGTTATTAAACATACTGCTTGTAGTTGCCTCTCTAATTGGTTATTTAGAGTGGGGTAAAGACAATAAATCATTTTTAATAGAAACGGAGTTTGAATTACTGAAAAAAATGTTTACTGACCCTATATCAACAGTTCACCCATTTACACTAATACCTCTTTTAGGACAAATACTCTTACTTATTACTCTATTCCAAAATGCACCAAGCCGAAAATTGACTTATTTAGGAATTTCCTGCATAGGTCTCTTATTAGTGTTTATGTTTTTCATTGGAATAATTGGTCTTAATCTCAAAATATTAGCTTCCACATTACCGTTTATAGTAGTTTCTCTACTAACAATTAAATACCAACGTAGTTTATATAATGAAAATTCAAACGCATAATATAAGTGACACCCAAATTACTGAAGTAATTTCGGAAAATACTATCATAAACAACATAGAAGACGGATTAAACCTTTTAGGTGATTTGTATTATCAAGGATTTGATAAGATTATTATTCACGAGAAAAATATAACACCTGATTTTTTTATCCTGAAAAATGGAATAGCAGGGGAAATACTTCAAAAGTTCTCGACTTATCGGGTTCGTTTAGCTATAGTTGGCGACTTCTCTAAATACACAAGTAAAAGCCTAACTGATTTCATATATGAAAGTAATAAAGGAAGACATATCAATTTTGTTAACTCTACGACAGAAGCAATAAATATTCTTTCAATCAAATGAATACAAAAGGCATGAATATGACAGGCAAAATTCTCGACCAAATGGTTGAAATACCGAAAGGAATAATTGAATTACGTGATGACAGAATCAAAAAAAAATGGACTGTAGAAATTGAACCTTTCTTGCTAAGCAAATTTCTAGTAACGCAAGACTTATATTTTCAAATAACCAATGAAAATCCAAGTACATTTAGAGGAGATTTACTACCTGTTGAAACTGTAACTTTTAAAGAAGCAGTAAATTTTTGCAATAAAATCTCTGTTCTATTTGGCTTGTCACCTTGCTATGCAATCCAGGAAAAAAATGAGGAAATAACCTTTGAAAAAACAGCAAATGGTTTTCGTTTACCTACAGAAGCAGAATGGGAATATGCTTGTAAGGCAGGAACAACAGGAATTAGATACGGAGAATTGGACTTGATAGCTTGGTATAAAGACAACTCAAACCAAACAACGCATAACATTGGACAAAAACAACCTAATGCGTGGGGACTTTATGATATGTTGGGAAATGTTTGGGAGTGGTGTTCAGACTTGTATGATAGAGAAGTTTATGGCTCATATCGTATTTTCAGGGGTGGTGGTTGGTCTGACCAAGAACGGAGCGTAATGGCGACTACCCGAAGAAGAAGTCACCCATTAAAATTTAAAATTGAAGACCTTGGATTTAGAATTGCGAAAAACAAATAGACAAGAACAACGAACCGCTAACAGCGGTTTGGCGTAATGGCGGGTGCAGTGCTTCGTATGACAGTTTTTCGTAAATTTGAACTGTGTGCTTCGTATCAACATTTGTGGTAAAAATCCGCCACTACGCCAAGCCGCAAAACGTAAACTGCAAGGCGGCTTCACCTCTTTATTGGGCTGGACATACCGGCATCGCATCTGCAAAATTTTGTTCGGCATCTTTGGTTTCTACAAATTAAAAGCAGTTTTATTTTTTCGCAAATTGTATGGTTGGACGGCAGCACAATTTTTTAAGCCCCTAACCTTTTAAATGTTTCAAAAAAAAAATAAAATCTCATTTTATGCCCAGCAGTTTACAAAGGGCTTTGTGCAAGGCTGGCAGACCGTTGGTCTGCCCCGGCAGCAGTAATGCTATTCATCTTCAGTTCGGGGCTGGACAAGCAACACTCAACTTTTTGTTGTTACCATCAACTTCATTAATTTTATTGGGCTGCGGTTCCGGGGCAGGACGTTAAAAACGTCCAGCCCTGCACAAAGCCTCGGCCGTTATAGCCAATGGTAAGACGACACTCCGAACATTGAACAGACGACCAAAACATAAACAGAAAGCAAACCATTTTGACAATTATACAACGAGCAAGCCAATCCCGAATGCTTTCGGGACCGACCCTTCTGTATTTTTTATTTTTCCCAACGCACTTTTTTTAATTCAAATAAGCGAAGCGATTCACGAACACCGCTGAAAGAAAAATTAAGCAAATGAGTAATTTTATTCCTACCTCTCAAGTGGCACATTTGGTTTTGTCCGACACATAAGCCAACACTTCACAAAACCAAAAGAGCCACTCTTTTTCCACTCACAGGATTGAGTAAACAGTAAATCAAAACTTTTTTTGAATTTTATTTGCCCAATAAAAAATTAGTTTCTATTTTTGCGAGTGAATACTAACTAACATAAAAATAAATTAGACAAGTATGCAAGAATTTACAGACAGACAAATAGAAATAATGGAAGCGGCTACCAACCGTATTTCAAAATATGGTATTCAGAATCTGACAATTAAGACATTGGCAGAAGATATAGGTTTGTCCGAGCCTGCATTGTACAGACATTTCAAAAGCAAAAATGAAATTTTATTGAGCTTGCTGGAATATTTTAAAAAAGAAATGAAAAATCGTATTCAGTCTATTTCATTTAAACCGACTGATACAAGTGCTGATGAATTAAGAGCAATTTTTAATTCCCAGCTACAAACTTTTACAAACAAACCGGCAATAGTGAGTGTTATTTTTGCAGAAAGCATTTTCCATTTTGATGAAAGTTTGAGTAATAAAGTAGCTGAAATTATGGATATGATGCAAGATTATGTTTCTAAAAACATCAAACAAGGGCAAGAACAAGGTCAATACAATAAATTGATTGGAGCTTCTACCTTGACCACCATAATTATTGGAGGAATGAGAATGACCGTGCTGAAATGGAAATTATCAGGACATAAATCAAATCTTGTCAAGGACGGGAAAACGGTCTTAGATGGAATATTGAAAATGATTGAAAAAAATTAAAAATTACGAATTAAAAATTAGAAATATGAAGAAAGTTTTTGTTTTAGGAATTAGCATTTTGTTTTTGTGGAGTTGTAATAATACCACCGAAAAATCAACGGAAAAGCAGGCAACAGAAAACCACGAAGAACATCAACACGATGAAAGTTCTGAAGCTATTGAACTCAACAATGGGGAGAAATGGTTGGTGAATGAAGAAATGAAGCCATTTGTGATGAAAGGCGAAGAATTGGTAAATGCTTATATCCAAAATAATCACACAGATTATAAAGCATTAGCTCAACAGGTAAAAGACCAAAACAGCCAGCTCATAAAAAGCTGCACAATGGACGGTAAGAGCCACGATGAATTACACAAATGGTTGCATCCACATCTTGAAATTGTCAAATCATTGGAAGATGAAGCAGATGCTTCAAAAGCGAATGAAATTGTTTTACAACTTCAAATTTCGTATCAGGAATATCATCATTATTTTAATTGAAAATTGTAATTTTGTATCCATGAAGCGTACCATTGCCATATTCTTTTTATTCACCTTTCTTTCTGCAAACACCATGTTTGGAGAGGTGATAAAATTGCCGGCATTGATACAACATTATTTGGAGCATGAGGACTTGCAAGGCGATATTTCTTTCATTAATTTTTTAAAAGAACACTATACCAATCCAAGCTCTCATCCTGATATTCCGCATCACCATCACGATAATCTTCCTTTAAAAACACTCACAGCTCATTCAACATCGCTTGTAGTACCTATTCCAACTTTTAATGTAGTTAGTACAGCTTTTATTGAAAGTATTCAATCTGCAATTCCTCTTTATCAGGAAGGGAATTTTATCAATAACTACCTCAGCCAAATCTGGCAACCACCCCGCTTGGGTTAATCATTTTTTATTGAAGGAGGCTAATATGCCTTTCTATTGTTGCGCCTGAATTTCGGGCAAGTTTCAAAATTTAATTTAATGATTAATTCAAAAAATATGCTTAATAAAATCATTGAGTTTTCCGTAAGGAATAAACTCATCATAGGGCTGTTTACGGCTGCCCTTGTCATTTTTGGTGTGTATGAAACCACCAAACTGCCTATTGATGCCGTTCCCGATATTACCAATAATCAGGTACAAGTCATCACCGTAGCTCCGGCTTTAGGGGCTACCGACATTGAACGCTTGGTTACTTTTCCTATTGAACAAGCGAGCAGTAATATTGCCGGTATTCACGAAATCAGGAGTTTTTCTCGGTTTGGCTTGTCCTTAGTTACTATTGTTTTTGACGATAATATAGATGTGTATTGGGCGAGGCAACAGGTAAGCGAAAGATTGCAATCTGTAAAAGATGAAATTCCGGAAGGTGTTGGCAATCCTGAATTAGGACCTATTTCCACCGGATTGGGTGAAATTTATCAATATATGGTTCGGACAAAATCGGGTTTTGAAAATAAATATGATGTGACTGAACTACGCACGATTCAGGATTGGATTGTAAGAAGACAATTATTGGGGGTAAAAGGCGTGGCAGAAGTCAGCAGTTTTGGTGGCAAGCTAAAGCAATATGAAATTGCGGTGAATGCTCAAAAGTTACAATCCTTTAATCTCACTATCAATGATATTTTTCAGGCTTTGGAAAACAACAATCAAAATACAGGAGGAGCTTATATTGAAAAAGGTCCGACTGTTTTATTTATCCGAAGCGAGGGGTTGATTGGAAACAAAGAGGATATTGAAAATATTGCCGTAAAATCTACTTCAGATGGGATTCCTGTTTTGCTGAAAGATGTAGCTACATTGAATATCGGCTATGCTACTCGTTTTGGAGCAATGACCTATAACGATGAAGGCGAAGTAGCCGGAGCCATAGTAATGATGTTGAAAGGAGCGAATAGCAATGATGTCATCAAAAATGTGAAAGAAAGAATTGCACTCATCGAAAAAACATTGCCCGAAGGTGTCGTGATAGAACCTTTTTTAGACAGAACTAAAATGGTCAACAATGCCATTCGGACTATTGAAACCAATTTGGCAGAAGGTGCTTTGATAGTCATTTTTGTGCTGGTGTTGTTCTTGGGTAATTTAAGAGCCGGATTGTTGGTAGCATCTGTTATTCCTCTTTCTATGCTCTTTGCCATCATTATGATGAATGTTTTTGGCGTGAGCGGCAATTTGATGAGCTTGGGAGCTTTGGATTTCGGTTTGATTGTAGATGGTGCAGTGATTATTGTCG
>JAKOVW010000025.1 GCA_029781865.1 Bacteroidota bacterium | reverse complement strand
TCTCAATTGACCGCCTTGAGAAGAATTGGAACCATCAAGAGTCAAAATGGAATCAGCGCAGGTAAAAACTCTATCAGGCCCAAGTTTAGCAATGGGAGTTAAAATATTCTGGTTGATATAAACAGAATCGATATTCCTGCAATGATTGATGGTGTCTTCGAGATTGAGGTAATACCATCCCGGAGCATTCACAACTGGGTTTAATGTATTGGCACCGGAAAGGATGTTTCCATTCGATGTTGACCATGAAAACCGGCTCGAATCAATTTTAGAATTGGAACCGTCTAATGTATAATCTTTTAGTTTGCAATTTAAGATAGCACCATTACCTGCGTCTACTGAAGGTAATAATCGCAGATCATGAATTTGCATGGTATCTGACGCTTCACAGCCATTGATAATATTTAGCAGGCGAAGAAAAACAAACCCTGCTTTATTCTCTGATTTGTTTAGCAAATTGTTTTCAACAGTTAATGCGCCTGAAGGCAGAGTCCAAAAATAGTTTATTTGCAAATTGGGATTGTTAGCAACAGGAATGATGTTGACATCGGTGTTAATGCAATCTATATTTTTATCGGGACCTAATTCTATATTGGGTCTAAGAGTGTCGATACTCACAACAATGGATTTATCAGTATTGCATTTATTCGACTTGTCTATTATTTTCAGTGCATAAATACCGGACGATTTGGATGTTATGCTGTCCTTGTTTTTAACTACACTGCTGTCAGGTAAAAGCCATTGATAATTATATTTGGTGGTGTCGAACGGAGTGCTGAATAGTGAGATCGTTTTGTTTTTACAACTGATAAGACTATCTCCGGAAAGTTGTATTAAAGGTTTTGAAGTGTCTGCAACTACAACATTTTGGATGGCTAATTGGCAACCGGATTTTTTATCGATGATAATCACTTTGTATATTCCTGCTTCGACAGCATATGCGATCGGGTTATGTTGGCCGCTGATTATTTTATTTGAGGGAATCCATTGGTAGTCAAAATTACCGCTGCCACCTGAGCCACTGGCTTTTAGAACGATGGTGTCTAAACTGCATGTTGCAATGCCTTGAACCTCTAAACTACCCAGAATTTTTTCTGTTTGCACGACATCTATTTCCGCTTCTTTTTCGCAAATGACTCCTCCATCTTCAAATATGACTTTTACAATGTACTTGCCACTTCCCTGTCCTTTCGCGTTCAATCCATTTTCTGAAATAATATTACCACCTACGGTTCTCCACTCATAACGAATGTTTGGTCCAGTGGAGGAACCTGTGGCATTCAAATCAAATACATCGTCTGAACATTTTGGAACAAGAGGAACCTGGATTTTAGCTTTCAGATCTACTACTTCGACGACTACGTCATCTTTCTCCATACATTTTTCATACATTTCAATATCATCGATTGCAAAGTCGTTTCCGAATGCAATCAATGTTGTTTCCTGTATGCACATTTTGACTGTGCTGGAAGTAGCGGTAAAGCATACTTCTAAGGTTTGCCAATCACATAATCCTGCAGCACTCACTGATCCGATGTTGACCCCGTTTGCCAGTGCAATTAAATGTGCAGGTGCAGGTGCAAAAACAGATTGAACATAAAACCGGAACAAATACATTTTGCCTGCTGTAACTGATACCGTTTGACACCATACATTCGAATTAGGAACTGTACTTCCATCGACAATGAGTTGGTTGCCTGTTCCGGTAGTATGATCGCCGCAATGCGAAAAGCCACTATTATAAGCGTTTGGATCGGTGCCGACACTCAACCAACCAGGGCTAAAGGGGCCTCCGGGTGTGCCATAATTGTAGTCATGCGTAAAACCTGTGTTTCCTGCTTCAAAATTGCCATTAACGATGAGATTAGTATTCGAAATGGCTTCAACATTGAAGGTGTAAGTGTATTTACCCGGAGGAGCTTTAACTGTAGGGTCAGTTGAATTCGGATCGCTTAAGTAGGTCGTTGGTGTCCAATAATATTTTGTCGGGGTTCCGTTAAAGCTACCCATTAATTGTACCGGCAAATTAGGGTCGCAGGTAAATTGATCAGGACCGGCATCTGCTTTTAAACCACCACAACCTTGAGAAGAACCAGATAAAATTCCTATTCCAAAATAGGTTAATGTGTATAGTGCTATAAATCTACTACTCATGATACAACATCAATTCAACAAATAACTCACTAATATACGATTATGCGAGGAACAATTCAATGGATTTGATTGAACAGCAAAAAGAGAAGTTAATATCGATGCAGAGTTTAATTTTTGAAAAAAACTAAATTACAAGTATAACAGACATAAATGACGAATAGAAACTTGAAATGCCGTTACCGGATCAAAGTGACATCGCCAAATCGTTTTTCTGTTTCACCATTTTTCCAAACGACTTCGATAACATAAACGAAGGTCCCTGGATTAAGATGTTCGTGATTAGCATCTCCGTTCCAGCCATAAAATGGATCATTGGGAGGAAAATGCATTCTGGAGAAAAGCAGGTTGCCCCAACGGTCAAAGATTTGCATGGATTTAATTTCCTGATAAGAATCTTCGGAGACGACAGGATAAAAACTATCATTGATATTATCACCATTGGGACTAAAAGCATTGGGTATCCAGATATTTCGTTTTATGATTTCAATTCTAATACGTGCTGATGCGATGCAACCATTTCTATTAGTATAAGTAACCGTATACTCGAGATCCTGATCTATTCCTTTGATTTGCGGATAAGGGCAATTCGTACAGGTCAAAAAGTCAGAAGGACTCCATTGTACACTGGCAATAGAATCATCCGGAATGGAATACATTGGAACCAAATTGTAATCATCACCTGACGATAATCTCACCAGTGGAACCAATTGCACGGCAACGCCGGTCGGTGTAATGATATTGAAGCCTGAACTCAATTCGCAGCCGTTTTTATCGACTACTTTAATAGAGTAATTTCCGGGTGCATTGCCTTGC
>JAKOVW010000005.1 GCA_029781865.1 Bacteroidota bacterium | reverse complement strand
TTTTGTATCGGAAAGTAACTAAGCATACCCATTCTCATTAACCAATTGAGCTCTGATTAAGTCCTAATTCCTTAGCTGATGATGCTAGCTAGTCAACTTGGAAATCAGTAAGCCGGTTGGGCAGGGCAAAGAGTTTTGAAGCTGGACATTAGGGTTGCGGCTTCAGCAGCAAAAAGCATTGCTTTCGCTGACAGTTAATTTCACAAAAAAGCAGTGATTACGAAGATTTTTTTATATTCGCTTAGTCATTTTATCATATCAATATAGCATATGGATAATTCTATCTCTTCCCGGGATCAGCTCTTGCAGGATTGGAAAGCTAAAAACTATTCTTTAGACGAGATCCGCTTGGAATTGACCCGCGCCGGAAATACAGAGGAAGATATCGCCGTCATGATTAAAGCATACCAAAAGTTGCAGGAAGAGAAAAGACGGACAATTGGTTTTGTTTGTATGGCAGCAGGAGCTTTTCTAGGATTTATAAGTTGTGTTCTGACTATGATGGATTTAATTCCTTCATTTACCGGCGTGTTTCTATATGGATTTACCACACTGGCCATCATAATTGTCCTAATCGGTTGTTTTTTGGTTTTTGAATAATTTCGGCAATGTGATTTTTAATTTCAGGTGAGAATCCAATTTTTGGAAATGTTCATTGCTTTGCCGTTTTAACAAAATTCAAGTTTGTATCTTAAAAGGATAATTGATTAAATTTTGTTTAAGACAAAAATACAGACCATACAGAGTAAAGGAGAAAACGCATATTGACAAAGAAATTTGAACAGGTTACCAACACTAATTGAGAGCCCATAAATAATTGAATCAGAATAGTCAACTTCATTTTCCGGAGAGTCATTGGAAAAGTAAATTATATTGATATTGTTTTGGAAAAACTTATCTTGTGATAGATTGTCCAGCCCGATTAAAGCAAACAAAAACGCTAGGGAATAGTCTGACTGATCAGTATGAACAAATTGAGGATATCCATTAATTATTTTCATGATATTAGTAAATATCATTTGGGTAGTATAGTCATCCAGTTCAGCTTATTGAGATTGCCGCCGGCTATCCGTAAACATGCATGGATTCACGTATTTACCTTCATTCATATATTCTGCGGTAACTTGCCTGGACAACAACAGGATACCATCTCAGTTATCAGTCAAATTGATAGTTTAATTGTTTTGAATAAGCAATTCACGGCAAAAGCAAATTATGATGAAGCAATCCGGGTAATTGTCGAAGCGGAGAAACTATCTTCAAAAGCGCTGAATGCAAATCATCCAAGATATGCCAGCTGTTTGTTTTTTCATGGCAGAACTCAGTATTTATTCGGACATCTGGATGATGCTGAAACCTTGTATCTAAAAGCACTGGTAATCCGGAAAAACACCTTGGGAATTTTGCATCCGGATTATGCCTGGAGTTTGAATAATCTGGGGGGACTTTATTGGCAAAAAGGGGATTACAATGCTGCTGAAACCTATTACCTGGAAGCATGCGCTGCCAGAAAGAATATTTTTGGTGCACAACATTCTGATTATGCATGGAGCTTACACAACCTGGGGATATTATATGTGGATATGGGCTATTATGAAAAAGCGGAATCTCTGTATTTGCAGGCAATGGCGATTCGCTCTGTTGCACCCGGGAAGCAAAGTGTAGATTATGCATATAGTTTAAATCATCTTGCTATTCTATACCGGAATATGGGAAATTACGAGCGTTCTGAGAAATTGCATCTTGAAGCTATGGACGTATTTCTGAAAACAAGGGGAAAGGATCATCCGGATTATGCCTGGAACCAGGGCAATTTGGCTTCCTTGTATAAATTGCTCGGAAATTATGATAAAGCAGAAAATTGTCTGAATGAAGTACTACGGATCCGCGAACAAACTCTAGGCAAGAAACATGCGGATTATGCAAGTGCGTTGATTTCCATAGCTGAAATTTTAGCATATAAAGGCGAAATCAAAAAAGCTGAGATTGCTTATCAGGAAGCACTTGTCATACGTGAAACTATTTTTGGCAAAGAACATCAGGAGTATGCAAATTGCCTTTCAGGTCTTGCCCGCTTTTATCAGGACCAAAAGGAATTTGATAAGGCTGAATCATTCTGGTTGAATTGTCTGAACATAGAAGAACACCTGAAAGACAAGCAGCACCTGAATTATCTGCTGACTTTATCCGAGCTGGGTTACTTTTATCTTGCAACTGGGAATTTGGATAAAGCCGGACTATTTTTAAAACAGGCCGAGCAATTATTCAGAAATACATTTGGGAATCTACATCCGGAATTATCTAAATGTCTGGATGGTCTTACTGAGTTTGAAATCAGGAAAGGAAATGCAAAAGCAGCTTCAGAATATGCCAAACAATCTGCTTTGATATACAAAAAGCAATTACTACAGGCTACCAATCATTTGTCGGAATATGAATTGCAATTATTTATCCGGCAATTTGAATCCAAACTAAATGATGATAATTTATTGACTCAGTTATATCCTGATTACAGTGAAGTGGCAATGGATAACATCTTGTTTTATAAATCCTATCTGCTCAGTACACTCAGGCAAATTAATGCTGAGTCAAAAAAAGATTCTGTTTCAGGCTCTTTATTAAATGATGTAAAGTCATTTAAAAGACGGCTATCAAAAGAATATGCTAAATCAATTTCAGAACAAAATGGGGTTAAGGATCTTGAAGAAAAAGTGAATAAACTGGAAAAGGAATTAGCACGGCGTGTGCATGTTGAATTCAATGTCAATGCTGAAATTCACTGGAGTGAGCTACAAGAAAAACTGGAAGGAAATGAAGCAGTGATTGAATTTGTCCATTTCCAAAATCGCTATCTGGATACCAGTAACAAAGTCTATTATGCAGCATTGGTGGTGAAAAAAAATTATGTCAGGCCGCATTTCGTATTATTATTTGAAGAAAAATCGGTAGATTCATTGCTAGCCAAAGGAGTAGAGCGACAGGCTGATTATGTGAATGCACTTTATTCAATAAATCAGCGGGGAGCGCGGATGTTGGAAACAAGGAAAAGAAGTTTGGCGGAGTTGATTTTTCAGCCTTTGCAGTCGGAATTACAGGGTATTCAAACCATTTATTATGCACCAACCGGAATGTTATACAGAATAAATCTGGATGCCATTCCATTAAACGAAACGGAAGTATTTGCAGACCGGTATCATTGGGTTGCATTGAACAGTACCAGGCAATTGTTGAATCCGGTTCGATTTAAACCGGAGAATAATGATGCATTGTTGTACGGAGGAATTGAATTTGATTGCGACAATCATGGAGATTCTACTGCCATTAATAGCCATGAAAGACAAGGCAATCTGGTTTCTTTTCAAACACTTCCGGCTATACGGGGAACGAACTGGGATTATTTGCCGGGAACACTTCGCGAAGTTGAGCAGATTGAAGGACTAATGAATAAAGCAGGAGTAAGAGCTGAAACACTTAAGGGATGCAGTGCAACGGAAGAGTCCTTTAAACTTTTGGAATCAAAAAAGGCTTCGCCCCGGATTCTTCATTTTGCAACACATGGGTATTTTTTCCCAGATTTGAATGAAGATCAATTTAACATACATTATAAGAACAGCAACGAACCCGTATTTAAAACCAGCGATCAGCCGATGCTACGTTCTGGACTCATCCTGGCTAACGGAAATAATACCTGGAAAGGCCATTCGGGGTCAAACGGTAAGGAGGACGGGATTCTGACAGCCGATGAAATTAGTCAGATGAATTTATCAAACACCGAATTAATTGTTTTGTCGGCATGTGAAACAGGATTGGGACATATTGATGAAAATGAGGGTGTATATGGTTTGCAGCGAGCTTTTAAAATAGCAGGTGCAAAATATCTGATCATGAGTTTATGGCAGGTACCGGATAAACAAACTTCTTTGCTGATGAATACATTCTATACAAAATGGCTGGGAGCCGAAGGTCCCGACAAGGGCGGGAATAAAATGGAAATACCACAGGCATTTCATGCAGCTCAAAAAGAATTGCGCAATGCCGGATTGGATCCATATCAATGGGCAGGATTTGTCCTCGTCGAATAAAAGTATAATTCACTTTCTAAAAGCAAAAAGAATGCACTGCAATTATCTTTTACAGAAATCGCATTTACATTTTCCGACTTTAGCAATTGATTAAACCAGGTATTTCATTTTTATCATGAGATACCTTATGCATTCTTCAGCCTGATTACTTCTTAATTACAAAGCCATCAAATTTTCCATTTTTATCTGTAGTAAACATATACCACGTCGCACTGAAACTGCAATCCTGAGTTGCATTGTTACATTGTCTTTGCTGCACTGTCATGCATTTATCATCTATGGAAGCAACATAATCTGTATTGGGTTTTAGGTCAGGTCTGTTTTTCCCTCCCTTGAATGAAGTCTTTCCATGTTTGTCCGTAACATCCTGATCGAAAGGTGCCGGAATGCAGCCGCCCATAAAGCAGGTGCATTTGCCACTTTTGCTTTCAAAAATATGAACCGATATTCCAGGCAATGGCCCGCCTTCTTTGTTGGTAACTGTGATTTCGTTTTTGCCTTGTCCGAAAGCAAAATGGGGTAGCAGGCAAAATAATGCCGCAGTGACCATGGATAAAATTCCAGGTACAATAGATTTTTTCATCTTAAATAATTTAAATGTGAAAAAATGGTATTTGCAAAATCTCTGTTTGCTGGCTTCAGTCCGGAGCATGTATGGCTTTGATATTCATTTCTTTAGCACTCAAGCTAACCGATCCATCGCCGGACGACTGTGGATTTACAACTATTCTATCCTGGATTGAGAATTCCAGTCTCTTTTATGTGTAGTAAATTTAATCAATTTCAGGATTTAAATCCCAGGCATTCATTTTAAGTTGATCTTTTTATATGGATATTCTGATCTGATTAATGCGATTTTGCGGACTTTTGGTAACGGATTCTATCCATTATTTAAGCTAATGCCTGTGTTGTCTGAGTATAAAATATGAAAAAAAATTATAATATATAAGAAACTAATTTTAGCTTTGCCTTGGTTTAGCCCAAACCGGTCGTTCTTTTTTGCATAGCGGATTTAGCGAAGTAAGCATATTACAAAATACGTACGACATGAAAACTACGACTTCGCTGAGTGCCACACTCTGTATTATTTTATTAAACACTTTTCTTCAATGCTCTACTCTGACAGCCCAAGGATTAGGTGCAGCATCAGGATTTGCCTTGTTTACTGCAACAGGAGCCTTTGCCAATACCGGAGCAGGTACTGTAGTTACAGGTGATGTCGGTACGAATGCCGGGGCATTTGCAGCATTTCCTCCAGGGACACTGATAGGCAGCCAACACGTAGTCGATCCAATTTCAGCTCAGGCGGCAACTGATGTTAATTCTGCATTCATGAATTTAGGTGGCCTCACTTGCGGACAGGTACTCGGTACAACTTTAGGAAACGGTCAGATTCTGACCCCTGACATATATTGTCTTGGCGCTGCTTCTGTATTAAATGGAAACCTAACGCTGGATGGTCAGGGAAATCCCAATGCTGTTTTTATTATCAAAATAGATGGAGCATTTACCAGCAATGCAAACTCAAGTGTGACTTTAACAAACGCTGCATCAATATGCAATGTGTTTTGGTGGATTAACGGTTCTGTATCAATAGGTAATAATTCCACTTTCAGAGGGACAATAGTTGCTAATGGAGCGCTCAGTTTTTCTAGCGGCGCTTCACTTTATGGAAGAGGCCTTTCCAGGGCCGGAGCAATTTCATTGACAACTAATACAGTAACACTTGATACAGCTTGTACAGTCTCAGGAAATTGTGATCCGGATCAAAGTGTTCCATTAATTTTAAGTATACCAAAGGATACAAGTTTTGAAATTAACAGCCAGACGAGCTGTCAACCTACCTTATACTGGCCGACTCCGCAAATTTTTGATGATTGTCGTCAAATTGTTACAGGCTTTACTGATTTTATGTCTTATGGTAACTGGGTCAAAAACACGACAGGATCCGGTACACCGGTATATTCTGATTTTACACCGGATTCAATTCGAATCAGGGGTGCATCCGGTGGTGTCATTGGGACTAGTTCCACTGCAGAAATGTGTGTTCGATTTGACTGTTCAGGAAATGTTGATTTTGATTGGTTGGTTCGTAAAACCGGATTTAGCTTATCATTTTCAGGAGATGAAGCGTATTATGTATTGAATGGAGTTACTCATATTCTTACACCATTGAGTGGCCTCTCTGCTCATGGGCATATTAAATTGTCCGTAGCTTCCGGAGATGAACTATGTTTTAGGGTAGCTTCCAATAATTTTGGCGCTCAGACTTATTTAACAATAAGCAATATAAAGTTTGACAATCTTCAAATTGCCATAATTAGTGGTCCTTCGCCGGATTCATCACCAGGTGCCGGTGATGGTACGCCAATTGATACCGGAGTTCATACTGTAGTTTATCAGGTTATGGATTGTGCAGGAAACTCTTCCACCCGCAGTTTTACGATAACAACTACTGACGCTCCACCTACAATAACCTGTCCTGAAGACGTAATTGTAAACCTCGATACGTTTGATTGCAATCGCGTTTATTGTTATAATGTACGCGCCACGGATAATTGTGTCAATACGAATCTGAATATTCCGGGCTATACTTATCTCGGTACACATAATGGTAACACTTATTATTTGTCTCCTCCAGGAGCACCTAATAAGACAACCTGGCTGAATGCCAATTTAATTGCAGCACAATTAGGCGGACATCTTGTAACCATTGCGGATTCAGCTGAGAATGCATTTCTTGCATCAACTATATTTTCCACATTTAATCCTTTTGATACGACAAATAATCAATATTGGATTGGTTTGCGATACATGCCATTTTTTAATCAATTCCGTTGGACCACTTGCGAAGATTTTAATTATGCAAATTGGGGATTTGGCCAACCGGGAATTATTCCAGGAGACTATGTGTATTTCTGGGATGCTGCTTTTGGAACCTGGTGGGATTCACCTTCATTATTAAACAGGCGATTTATCGTTGAGTTTGAAGGCGGACTCCAGATTCAGTTGTTATCCGGAATTCCTTCAGGAAGTCCATTCCCTCCGGGAGTTACAACCAATACGTATCAGGTGACGGATGCCTATGGACAAACAGCTACGTGCAGCTTTTCAGTAAATGTAATTGGTTCGACGAGTCTGGTTTGCAAAGACATCAATGTTTCCCTCAATCAGAATTGTGAAGCTTTAGTAACTCCTCAAATGGTTCTAGCAGGTGAATATAACTGTTATGATGTATTCAATGTTGCACTAAGTCATTATGGTATTCCTGTACCTAATCCTATTGATTCGCATTATTTGGGACAACATATAATTGCAACTATTTCAGATCCAACTACCGGGAATTCATGCTGGAGTAATGTAACTATTGAAGATAAATTAGCGCCGGTTGCAATTTGCAGAGCAGATACCACAGATTGTTATTCATTTAAATTCAATTTTCCATTAAGTTACACTGGACAGGATTGCAGTGCCTATACTGTTACCACTTTAGATGAACGTATAGAGCATTTCAATTGCGATTCCGTTTTCCTTAAAGCAGTGTATAGGGATATTTTGATTACAGATCAAGGCGGAAATACGGATCAATGTACCGATACTATTTTTGTGAAAAGGATTAAAGCGGAAGATGTAGTGCTGCCAACACTTAGTTTTACTAATTTTAGCTGCACAACAAAGTTTCTAAAAGATCAAAATGGACACCCAAGTCCGCTGGTTACCAGAGTTCCTTATATTGTGTTGAGCGATGGAACTAAAAAGGATATCTGGCCACTTAATCAATTGTTGGATTGTAATTTGCTGATTAGTTATGAAGATATTGATTTAGGTGAGATCAATTGTGTCTGGAAAATAATGCGCATCTGGACTGTAAGAGAGTGGTGGTGTAACACAGAAATAACCAGGCAGTCAAATCAAGTGATCATCATCAAAGATGTTGAAGGTCCTGAAATAATACGTGCCCCAAATGGTTTTGATGCCACAACAGGTGAGCGGGATTGCATAGCTCGTGTCTTATTGCCTTCTATAGAAGCTGAAGATGCATGTCACAATGATATACGTATTGATATTGCTTATCCCGGTGGAATATTATTGAATCAAAACGGAGGCTATGTCGATTTGCCGGTTGGCGAGGATACCATCTTTTATCGGGTGTATGATGGATGTTATAATCTTACCAATTACTATATAATAATACATGTAGCTGATCAGACATCGCCGGTTGCAGTTTGTGACCGAAACACAGTTGTCAGCTTAAATCATGCTGGATATAATTGGGTGCCGGCTGAAGTATTTGATGATGGCAGTTTTGATGAATGTACGCTGGATCATTTTGAAGTCAGGAGAATGGATCGTGATTTTTGTGGCGGTGTCGGAGAAGATGATTGGGGTCCGGAAGTTGGCTTTTGTTGCGAAGATATTGGCAATACAATAATGGTTGCGTTCAAAGCAGTAGATCAGAGTGGGAATGAAGCAATATGTATGGTTAACGTAGATGTACAGGATAAAGACAGACCATTGATTACCTGCTTACCGAATATCACAGTTGATTGCAGATTTGACATTGATTATAATCATCTGGATGTTTTTGGTAAAATCGTGGTTGATCAGGCAATACGCGATACAATCATCATTGATCCGGTATATTACCATGTCATCGACGGACATCCCTTAGACGGATATGCCCAGGACAATTGTCCGCCTACTATATTGGAATCGGTTGATACCAGCAATATCAATCAGTGTGGTATAGGTACTATCATCAGGCAATTCCAGGCAATCGATCAGCAAGGCAATGTCAGTGACATTTGTTATCAATACATTACCATTATCAATCACGATACGTTTGATATCAATGATATTGTATGGCCTTTGGATCTGGATACACTTGGTATTTGCAATCCCAATGAATTGATTGCGGAACACCTAAGTGCCCCGTATGACAAACCGGTTACCAATGATGATGAATGTAGTTTAATTGGTTACAGTTATAGTGATGTTGTGTATTCTGCGACATTACCCGGAGATCCCTGTTTTAAAATAATCAGAACCTGGAAAGTGATAGACTGGTGTCAGAGAGATATTGACGGAAATATCATCGTGTGGACTCATGATCAGATTATAAGGGTTATGAATGCAGTTGATCCGGTTATCACCAGAGTTACACAGGATACCACGATATGCAGTTATGACATCAATTGCAGACCTATCCCGGTGCGTTTTTCAATTGAAGCAACGGATGATTGTACAGATCCTGCACAGATGTTGTACACCTATAAAATAGATTTTGATGGGGACGGTACTTTTGATGTGATTCATTCGGCAATTGGCGGAGCAGTTGCAGAAGGTACCTGGCCTCTTGGACGCCACATTGTAAAATGGGTTGTTGAAGACCGCTGTGGAAATACAGCTACATCGCAATTTGTACTTGATCTTCAAAATTGCAAATCGCCGGTTGCTTATTGTTTGAATGGTTTATCAACCAATCTTACGCCAATGGATACCACCGGTGATGGAATTCCGGATATCGCTATTGATACCGTTTGGGCAAAAGATTTTGATGCAGGATCATATCATACTTGTGGTTATCCGGTATCTATTAGTTTTTCGGCAGATTTGAACGACACGTATGTCGTGTATAACTGTGATAGTATCGGATCAAGAGCGGTTGAAATGTGGGTCACTGATATCAATGGCAATACTTCATTCTGCAGAACATTTATAGACGTTCAGGATAATACGGGATTCTGCCCTTCAAACATAAAAAGCTCTAATGTGGAAGGTATCGTTGCTACGGAGAAAAATGAGAAAGTAGAAAACGTTACGATCTCTTTAAGAAATTCCGGAATGAACGATGTAAAAACCAATGCAGATGGAAAATATTCGTTCCAACAGATTCCCAACGGACAAGCGGTTACTGTTAAGCCTTCTAAAACAGATGGTTGGTTAAATGGCGTCACTACTGCGGACATTGTAAAAATTCAACGACATATTTTAGGCATCGAACCGTTGAGTTCAGCGTATAAAATGATCGCGGCAGATGTCAATAAAAGCAGAACCATTACGGCTAAGGATGTTTCCGATTTGCGAAGATTGATTTTGGGTGTAACTACGGAAATACCCGGAAATACCAGTTGGAGATTTATCCATCAATTATATTCATTTAATGATGTGAAAACCGCATTGGATCAAAACTTCCCGGAATCCTACGATATCAATTCATTAAATAATAATATGAATCTTGATTTCTATGCGGTGAAAACCGGAGATGTGAACGGTACTGCGGCTACAAGAGGATACAATACCAATACAAACCGTAATCGCTATATGCTGGAATTGCAAGTCGATGAACAAGAATTATCAAAAGACCAAACTCAGGATATAGAAGTTCGGGTAGCTAACGGATCAGCATTCGAAGGTATGCAATTTACCCTGCAATGGGATGTGAACCAATTGCAATTGGAAGGAGCTTTTGGCAATGAAGAAATAAAAATCAGGGAGGATAATTATTCAATGGTCCGAAGCAATGACGGAAAACTTACATTTAGCTGGAATGGTGAGATGAATAACTACGACTGGATTTTGAAATTAAAATTCAAAGCAAAACAGACCATCAAGGTTTCTGAAGCGATTACTGTAAATTCATCCATTACGCCTGCTGTATCAGTCGTAAAAGACAACATTGAAGAAGGGCAGGTCGTATTGAATTTCAATGGAAGCAGTTCGAATGCTTTTATCGTTTTGCAAAATGAGCCCAATCCATGGAGTCATGAAACGACAATCGGAATGATCTTGCCTGCTGCAGGTGAAGTGAATCTTACATTATATGACGTTGCCGGTAAAGTATATCTTCGTGAAAAGGCACAAATGAACAAAGGGTACAATGAATATATCCTTGGAGATGCCTCATTGATTCATTCCGGAGTTTACTATTACCAGGTAGATTATCTGACGAATACGATAACCCGTAAAATGGTTATTGCCAAATAACAGAGAAAAGCGATATTATTGTAGTAATGAAGCAGCCTTCGTGTATGAGCGAGGGCTGTTTTTATTTAATAACTTTTTTTGGTGATTTTATTATTTCAGCTAAAAACAAATTAAAGACATCAATTAAACTGCTATTGCAGTATTCACTTCAAAGTAAATTGTATTTTACCTTAAAAGGATATGCATGTATTTTATTCATATAAATAGATTGCTTTTACCTCTTGTTCGTTTGACTCATTTATAATACATTTGGATACTTGATTTTATTTATTTCAAGTTAACCAGAAAAGAACATGGAAGCACAAGCAATGATTAGCGAGGCGCAAGCTCAATTAACTGAAAAGATTGCTAAAGAATCTGCTTTTTGCCCGGGTGGAACGATCTACAAGACCAAAATGGCATGTGGATGTTGTTTTTGCGAGAAAGGTAGTTGTTTTTGTGAGTGGCATGAAGGGGTAGGTGGATGTTGGTCATAAGCGGAATCAGCATTTCATTTTTTAATAACTGAAATTTATTTTTTGTAAAAGTGTATTTCAGGAGTATTGTGGTATGCTTCATTTTTTAATAGGATATTCAGGTCTCATTTTATTTTGTTGATTCTAGTTATTAGTTTAGATGTGCAGTGATTAATGAATTCACAAGGGTAGGCTTCATTTTCTTTTTCAGAGAGTGTACATCCAATAATCGATGTGATTTATAAATTAGGGTTAGTAGTTTCGACCAGCAATCGTTCACTAACCATTTGACTGAATTGTTCCTGTTTGTGATTATGGTAACTGACGATCATACTTTTATCAAAAGCCTCTATGGAATGGATTTTAAGCTTTAATCCCAGGGACAATCCTTTGCTGTTTAAAAATTTTAGAAAATCAGAAGACGAATGGGTCAATGCCGCCAACTTGACCGTTTGGCCGGCTTTGCACTCACTTAATTTATCATAAGACTTCCAGGAAATCTTTCCGTTTTTATCAGGAATCGGCGAGCCATGAGGATCAATTGTAGGAAAAGAAAGTAATTCGTCCATTCGGTCAAAGAACGCGTTGGAATTGATGTGTTCAATTTGCTCGGCAATTTCATGCACCTGCTCCCATCCGAATCCCATGATTTCAACCAGGTACATTTCAGTCAGCCGGTGTTTCCTGATGATCAACGCGGCTTCTTTTTTGCCTTTGGCGGTTAAAACCAGCGGTTTGTATTTTTCATAATTCAGCAATCCTTTTTCATGTAGTTTGTTTACCATGCTATTTGCTGTAGGAATGCTGATTTCCAGCATTTTACTCAAATCGGTCAAGTTGATTTCGCCTTTGGAGTTCGCCAACAAAAAAAGGGATTTTAAATAGTTTTCTTCTGTCTGTGAAGCCATGGGTTTGCAGAAATAGAGAACAAATGTAATAAATATACTCTAAAATTAAAGTTAGAAACGTCTAACATATTATATTTGTATCTCTAAACCTCATCTGCAAATTGTTTTTTAAAAGAAAACGAAGCTTCTGAGGTGATAACAGCAATTGAAAAGATAAGCTATTCAGGATTTATGAGTATTGAGCTTAGAAAATCATTAAGTGAGGTTCACGGTACGGTCCGCACTAATCAACGGAAGGGATGGAAAAGTATGTTTGCCTTTCTGGGCCCTGCCTATTTGGTGAGTGTTGGGTATATGGATCCAGGTAATTGGGCAACGGATATAGCCGGAGGATCTCAATTTGGATATAAACTGATCTGGGTATTGCTAATGTCCAACCTGATTGCAGTTTTATTGCAATCCCTCAGCGCCAGACTGGGAATAGTCAGAGGATTAGATCTGGCGCAAGCTTCCAAAGAATCTTACCCGAACTGGATTAATATACCGCTTTGGATACTTGCAGAAATAGCAATTGTAGCTTGTGATCTCGCCGAAATAGTTGGAATGGCCATCGGTTTAAATCTTTTGTTCGGTTTGCCACTTATTTGGGGTGTTTGCATTACAGTCTTTGATACCATACTATTGCTTTATTTAATGAACAGGGGTATGCGTTATATGGAGATGTTTATCATTTCCCTGGTATTTATTATTGGGGTTTGTTTTATTGCTGAGATGTTCATTGTTCATCCGGTGTATCAGGATGTAGTAAAAGGATTTATTCCGGGAACGTTGGAAGGGTCCGCTTTATATATTGCGATTGGAATTATTGGCGCTACAGTGATGCCTCATAATTTGTATTTGCATTCTTCTTTGGTACAAACCAGGAAAATAGATCAGACACCAACCGGTATTCAACGGGCTTTGAAATTTAATTTATTTGATACAGCTATTGCATTGAATATGGCATTTTTTGCCAACGCAGCAATTTTGATATTAGCAGCAGCTGCTTTTTATGTCAATGGATATTACAAAGTGGCTGAAATTCAGGATGCCTCCATGTTGTTGGAGAAATTGTTTGGCAATGCTGCTCCTGCTTTATTCGGAATTGCATTAGTGGCGGCGGGCCAAAGTTCGACAATTACAGGTACACTGACCGGTCAGATTATCATGGAGGGATATTTGAATTTGCGTATTCAACCTTGGTTGCGGAGAATAATAACCAGATTGCTCGCCATCATTCCAGCCTTATGCACAATCATATTCATGGGTGATTCCGCTTTGGGTAGTTTACTGGTGTTAAGTCAGGTTGTATTAAGTTTGCAATTGGGATTTGCTGTAATTCCGCTCATTCATTTTACCTCTGACAAAAAAACGATGAAAGGTTTTGTCATAAAGCCCTGGGTTAAGGTCCTTGCCTGGATCAGTGCGGCTATCATTATTTATCTCAATGTGCAATTGGTCATCGAAGAATTAACAGGTTGGATTGAATCTGCAGGAGAGCGAAAGTACATCATTTATGGAGTGGTCATTCCGGTGGTCATTGTTTGCGCGCTTTTACTTTTGTACATTTTAATTCAACCTTTTATACACAAAGTTTCACGGACAAGAAAACAATTGCCACATGGACATGCTTTGGATTTTAGAGAGGGATTGGATGTTCATTATAATCATATCGGAATTGCAATCGATTTTACAGGCAATGATCATAAGATTATAAGTAATGCTTTGTTTCAGGGCGGCAAAAAAGCCACGTATACTATTATACACGTTGTGGAAACTGCGGGAGCACGATATTATGGCAATTATGCCATGGATAAAGAAACCCAGCTGGATGAGGAATACTTAAGGAAGTATGTCGAAGATCTCGCCGAATTGGATTACCATGCAGATTATAAAATAGGCTTTGGGGATACAACTAAAGCCATAACAAAAATTGTCTCTGAAAATAAAATTGATTTTCTCGTCATGGGTTCACATGGCCACAGAGGATTGAAAGACCTCGTTTTTGGATCTACCATTGATACCGTTCGACATAATTTGAAGATCCCCGTTCTGATTGTTAGCTAATTGCATTTATTCAACCCCTAACTCCTCACATATCACTCATCACTCATCACTCATCACTCCTAGCTCCTAGTTCTTAGCTCCAATTCAACTAGAATTATATTGGTTCCGTTGTCAATGATGAAGGCCATTCTTGCATTTTAAAGTGTCTTTAAAGCCATTAGGCGTTCCCATTTAAGGTCTATTTCGGATTGTACTTTGTCCAGAAGTTCATGTGGCAAATCAGGATCATTCACATGAATTGCACTGAAGCGGTTTTCGTTGACCAGGAATTCGGATACGGCCAGGCTGGGATCTTTCGAGTCAAGTATGAATCGCTCTCCTTTTGGTTTTAATGGATTAAAATGGAATAAGGGCCAATAACCCGATTTGACGGCATTGTTTTGTTGAGCGGCTCCATACATCATGTCATAACCATGAGATATACAATGGCTATATGCTATGATAATCGACGTACCGGGAAAAGCTTCAGCTTCGCGAATTATGCGGATTGCATGAGCATCATTCGCGCCTAGTGCAATTTGAGCAACATAAGCGCCTCCATGTGCAATGGCCTGCATAGCAAGATTCTTTTTGGAAGTTGCTTTTCCTTTTATTGCAAATTTTGCACAAGCACCTAAAGGAGTTGATTTTGATTTCTGTCCTCCGGTATTGGAATATACCTCTGTATCCAAAACAAAAATGTTTACATTTTCACCGGTGGATAAGACATGATCAAGTCCGCTGAATCCAATGTCGTACGCCCATCCATCTCCTCCAATTATCCATATTGATTTTTTCACCAGTGAATCTGCTATTAACAATAAATTGCGTGAAGCTTCAGTATTTATTTTGCGTAAAATGGATTTAAGGCTAAAAATAGTTTTACGCATTTGAGCAATTGCATTTTCTGAATTGTCTGAATTATTCAAAAGATCATTGGTTAGCTCTGGACCGACTTCCTCTTTCAATTCGAGTAATAATGAAACTGCTTTTTCATACATTTTGTCAGATGCAAGTTTAAGACCCAATCCAAATTCTGCATTATCCTCAAACAGGGAGTTGGCCCATGCGGGTCCTAATCCTTCATGATTTACAGTCCATGGAGTCGTGGGTAGGTTTGCGCCGAAAATCGATGAACAACCGGTTGCATTGGCAACGAGCATACGATCTCCATAGAGTTGTGTTAGTAATTTAAGATAAGGGGTTTCACCACAGCCGGAACAGGCACCAGAAAATTCAAACAGGGGTTGTAAGAATTGTGTACCTTTTACAGATTGCAAATTTACCCGATTCCGGTCAATTTCAGGAAGGGAAAGGAAATAATCCCAATTGACTTTTTCGGGTTCTTTCAATTCAATAGGGTCAGCCATATTTATTGCTTTATGTCCCGGAGTTGATTTGCTTTCCACAGGGCAATATTCCACACAAAGTTTACATCCCGTACAATCTTCTACCGATACTTGCAGCGTGTATGCTTCTGTTTCCTTGTTGAATTCTTTGCCAATTGGGTTTGTATGTTTAAAGGTGGTCGGCGCTTCGCTCAATAAGGATTTATCATAAATTTTGCAACGGATCGCAGCATGCGGACAGATGATAAAACATTTGCCACATTGTGAACACAACTCTTCATCCCATACAGGTATGAGTTCTGCGATATTTCGTTTTTCCCATTGTGAAGTCGATGTAGGATATGTTCCGTCTACCGGAAAGCAACTGACCGGCAACTCGTCTCCATGACCGGCAATTATTTTTCCAATCACATGTTTTACAAATTCCGGCGCTTTCTCAGGCATGATGGAATGGGTTTCAAAATGGGCGGCAGGGTAGCCTGAATAATCAATTTGGCGTAGACTCTTTAAGGCCTGATCTACAGCTTCAAAATTTTTGAGAACTACCTTTTCACCTTTTTTAGAATATGAGTTGCGTATGGTTTCTTTGATATGGGAGACAGCTTCGTGTTCCGGCAAAATGCCTGAGATAGAAAAAAAACAAGTTTGAAGAATGGTATTGATTTTTGAACCCATTCCGGTTTGATGGGCGACTTGTGATGCATTGACCACAAAAAATTTTAATTTTTTACGAATAATTTCGGATTGAATAGATTCCGGTAGATGTTGCCAGACTTCAGTTGAATCGTATGGAGTATTTAATAGAAAAGTAGCTCCTTCTTCTGCATATTTCAGTATTTCATATTTTTCCAAATAACGGAAATGGTGGCAAGCAATGAAATTAGCTGAGTCAATCAGATAAGTGGAATGAATGGCTTTATTTCCAAAGCGAAGATGAGAAACGGTAAGTGATCCTGATTTTTTTGAGTCATAAACAAAATAGCCCTGTACATAATAATCTGTGAGTTCACCAATTAATTTAATGGAATTTTTATTCGCGCTCACGGTGCCATCAGCTCCAAGGCCATAAAATATTCCTCTGAATTTATGCTGTCCTTCCAATGACAATGAAGGATCCCAGGCCAGGCTTCGGTTGGTAACGTCATCGTGAATTCCTATGGTAAAATGATTTGCTGGTTTCCCTTTATCCATCTCATCAAAAATCGCTTTGACCATAGCAGGAGTAAATTCTTTTGAAGCCAAACCATATCTGCCTCCTGTTATTTTAGGAATCGAGTAAGGCCATGCTTCATTCATGGCGTTGACAACATCCATATACAAAGGTTCTCCAATGCTTCCGGGTTCTTTGCAACGATCGAGCACGGTAATTCGGTTCACCGTGGATGGAATACATTGAATGAATTGATCTACAGAAAAAGGACGAAACAAACGGACCGTAATATATCCTACTTCCTCTCCGGTGCTGTTTAAATAATCTACCATTTCGCGTACAGCGCCGCATGCGGAGCCCATGACAACAATAATATGTTTTGCGACAGGTGAACCATGGTATTCAAATGGAGCATAGGATCTTCCGGTATGTTGATGAAATTTTTCCATTAATTCCTGCACAATGGAAGGCACATTCTCATAATATAAATTTGAAGCTTCGCGACTTTGAAAAAAGACATCCGGATTTTGTGCCGTACCACGAATGACAGGATGATCCGGGGTAAGCGATCTTTTTCTAAATTCGATTAATGATCTTAAATCAATCATTGATTTAATTACTTCGTCCGGAATGATATGTACACGGGTTAATTCATGAGATGTGCGGAATCCATCAAAAACATTTAGAAATGGAATTCTTGATTTTAAAGCAGTAGCATGAGCAATTAAAGCCATATCATGTGCTTCCTGAGCATTGTTGCCAAATAACATGGCGAATCCGGTAGCGCGAACAGCCATCACGTCGGAGTGATCACCGAAGATAGAAAGCGCATGTGTTGCCAATGCTCTTGCAGCAATATGGAATACAGCCGGGGAAAGTTCACCAGCCAGTTTAAACATATTCGGTATCATTAATAACAATCCCTGAGAACAGGTAAAAGTAGTAGCGAGCACTCCGCCTTGTATAGCTCCATGCAAGGCGCCTGCAGCGCCTGCTTCGCTTTGCATTTCAATGACTGTTGGAATATCGCCAAATATATTTTTCCGGCCTTCAGATGACCATTCATCAGCCCATTCTCCCATTGCAGATGATGGGGTAATCGGATAAATCGCGCAAACTTCACTGCATTTATAGGCGATGTATGCGGCAGCTTCATTCCCATCGATAATAGTCTCTTGTTTGAATTGGATATTTTCAAGCTCTGTATCTTTTTGAAGCATTACGGTTTCCATATATATTGATTTATAGTATTCACTTTATGATTTTATTCAACTTGTCGTTCCGGTCAATCAGTAGTAATCTCATTGAATTAGTATTGCGTTTTTTCAATAATGTCGAAACTCCGTTTTAAGTAAACCTGAATCATTTTTCTTCTGTATTTTCTCGAGAAAACTTCATTATCTATTGCTCTCGAATTTTTGAGTGCCTGCTGGATCCATTCAGCGTGATCACTTTCTTTGTTCCCATGGATAAGAACGGGTTTGGGGTCCACTCCGCCCAGGACTATATTCCATTTACCTTCTTTGTTTTTTGTTACAACAGTAGTCAGTGAAGTAAAATCCATGCTTTCTCTTAATCTTAGTTTATAAAAAACGGATTTGAAATTTTGATTCAAGGGTAGAATGATCGATTTTATCAAACTTGATTTATTTAAATTTACCGGATGCACTCCGTCTCCTGAGAATATTTTATGTAAGGCTATTTTATGTGATCCGTTGTGATCAACGAATTCAATCATGGCATCCATGCTGATCAAAGCAATAGCCGTATCGGATACGAATTCCGAATAGCAATGCTTTTTACTGCCGGTGGCAATGCAGATGTTGCCCTCGCATTTCAGACAATTACCAACAGCATCACGCCACCATTTTGACTGGTTATAAAAAATGCATCTGTTTTCACAGAGGATGTTTCCGCCTAAAGTGGCTGTCTTTCTGATTACAGGAGTTGCAACTGCTTCTGCCGCTTCTATCAATACCTTGAATTGCTGTACGATAAGAGGATGTTTTTTTAATTCGTCTAACGTTGTTAGTGCACCAATGTAAAGAAAACTTTCATCGCTTGTCATTTCTTTTAATTCTTCTACTCCGAATAAATCAATCAGGCAGGAAGAATTTTCATTTTCCTGGAATTTATTCACCATTAAATCAGTACCTCCGGCTATAAAACGAAAATCAGATTGTTGGGCATCAGCCATGGCAATTGTTTCTGCGATCGACCGGGGTTGCAAATATCTTTTTTCTTCAATCATTGGATTTCGGATTCAATACTGAAATTTTCCTTTATCATAGTGGTTGTTGCTGTCTGATTTAATTGATTTAAAATATCCTCCGGGTTAATTGGCAATTTAGTTATGCGAACGCCTATAGCATTGTAGATGGCATTTGCAATGGCCGGAATGACAGGATGTAAAGCACCTTCACCACATTCCTTGGCTCCAAATGGTCCCTCCGGATCTTCCGATTCAATAATATTGGTATAAATCGGAGGAGTATCCATAGAGGTTGGAATTTTGTAATTGAGGAAGTTGCTATTCAGAAGTAATCCATTAAAATAAGTCATTTGTTCACTGAGGGCCTGTCCCATTCCCATGTGCCAGGATCCTTCGAGTTGGCCTTCAACGGCCAAAGGATTGATTGCTTTTCCGCAATCATGGGCTCCCCAGATATTTATTACTTTAACCAAACCTGTTTCAACATCTACTTTTACCTCAGCGATTACAGCACCGAAACTATACGATGGACTTAATCCGGCACCGGCTCCTTTGAAGTCACCACCCAGTTTTGGTGAAATGTATTTCCCGCTAACTGTAATTGCTCCGCGATTGGCAGTAACGCAATCAATTGCTTCATTCCAGCTAAGTTCAAGTGTTTTATTGTTGGAAACAATTTTTTCATCGTAGCAATTTAATTCAGCAGCTTCTATATTGAATTTTTTAGCAATGGCTGTGACTATTTCGTGTTTTAAATTTTCAGCAGCTGTTTTTGCAGCATTGCCCGCCATAAAAGTAACTCTGCTGGAATAGGATCCGAGATCGACCGGGGTCATTAAAGTGTCACCGGCCAATACATAAATTTTGTCCATAGATATGGAAAGAACTTCGGCAACAATCATAGCCAACATGGTGTCGCTGCCTTGCCCTATGTCACTCGATCCCGAACTAATTAAAATCCGCCCATCAAAATCTACTTTCAGATGAACAGTGGATTGTGGAAGTTCATTCCAGATAATTGGCAATGCACTTCCACTGATGAAAAATCCGCAGCCAACACCAAGTCCATGACCAAAGGAAAGATTGCCATGTCTTTCTTTCCATCCAGATTGCTCCATTACTTTTAAAAGCGATTCTCTGCTTCCATTGGAAGTGATCCTGAATTTGCCGATCGTAAAGACATTGGATGTCATGAAATTTTTTAACCTCAACTCACAGGGATCAATGTTTAGTTTAATTGCAAGTTCGTCCATCAGTGTTTCCATTGCGAATCTGGAATTAACAGCTCCATGTCCCCGCATGGCGCCACTTTGTGGTTTGTTTGTATATACGCGCAATGTTTTAAATCCTAAGTTGTCTATTTCATAAGGAGCTTGCAACAAGACTCCGTTATAGTATGAAGTCACGACTCCAAAACTACCGTATGCTCCACCGTCGATAGCTATCCCGGTATCTATTGCAGTTAATTTTCCTTCATTAGTGGCCCCGATCTCCATGGTGATAACAGAAGGATGCCTGCCGTGATTGCATAGAAATACTTCTTCACGGTTTAAGCGAACCTTAACAGGCCGTCCGGTTTTTTTAGCCAGAAAGGAAATGATAATCTCATGAGGAAAGGGGTCGCTTTTGCCGCCAAATCCACCTCCGATATATGGTTTTATAACGCGCACTTTTGATAATGGGACTTCGAGTACTTTCGCCAGTGCCCTGTGCAAATAATGGGGGACCTGTGTTGCTGTATGAATAGTTAATCCATTATCATCCCAATAAGCAATGGCGGCATGTGGTTCGGTAAATCCATGATTGACTCCGCGGAATTCAAAATTCATTTTGCTACGTACATCTGAATTTGACAAAGCCAGTTGTTGATCGCCAAAGCGCAATTCCGCTTTTTTATGAATATTATTATTGAATTTAGTATGCGAATGAATTTTTTCATTCGTGCCAATATCATTAAGGGAATCATCAATTTCTAAAAATGGATGCAAAGGCTTGTAACGTACTTTAATTAACTCGCATGCTTTTATCGCCAATTCTTCTGATTCGGCAGCAACTGCAGCGACAATCTCACCTGCATATCGGACTTTATGAATGGCAAGAGCAGTTTCATCCTGAGATATGGGTAAGACTCCAAATTGAATTGGCAGTTCTTCTCCGGTTAGTACATATTTTACACCGTTCAGGGATTCTGCCGCAGTTTTATCTATAGCCTCAATGGTTGCATGCGGATAAGGACTTCTTAAAAAGGTACAATGTAAAACATTTTTCATTTGAATGTCATCTGCAAACTCCGCAGAGCCACGCACTTTTTTAGTGGCTTCGATATAAGGTCTGCCAACACCAACAATATCTTTTGATGTTTTATTTGGTAAGGTTTGATAGCCGGGATGATTCTGGATATGAATCGTTTCAGAAACCGCCTCAATAATTTTTTTATAGCCTGTGCAACGGCACAAATTTCCGGATAAGGCCAATTTTATTTCATCAACTGTGGCATTTGGATTTTTTTTGATGAAGTCATAAGAAGTAAGTACCATTCCTGAGGTACAAAAACCGCATTGAATTGCTCCTTTCTCTACAAATTTGATTTGAAGTAACTCCAATTCACCTTGTTGAGCGAGTCCTTCAATGGTTGTAATGTTAGCATTGTGGCATCGCAATGCAGGGGTGATACAGCTAAGAACCGGTTGATCATTTAGCAATACAGTACATGCTCCGCAGCTTCCTTGTTCGCATCCGATTTTTGTTCCTGTTAATCCTAAATGTTTTCGCAGCACTGAAGAAAGTGTGTCGTGCACACCAATCAACAATTCGTGTTCATTTTGATTAACCGTTATTTTTAATTTGTCCATTCTTTATGTGCTCGCGGATTCTTGATTGTTTATCTGTTAAATTGCTGCTCCAATGCTTTTTCCTCCATCCACATAAATAAGCTGTCCGCTGATAAAATTTGTTTTTGGAGACACCAGAAATGAAACTGCATTTGCAACATCATCTGGGCTACCTATTGATTTTGTGGGCTGAGCCTGAATGAGTTTTTCTAAAATTTCCGGTTTTAGTTTTTGAGTTAATGGGGTATCAATAAGTCCTGGCGCTATTGCATTTACAAGAACGTTGTATGGACCCAGTTCCAAAGCAAGTGCTCTGGTCAAGCCGATGACACCAGCTTTTGATGCGGAGTAATTTGTCTGGCCTCTGTTACCCATCCAGGCGCGTGATGAAATGTTGATGATCCGGCCACTTTGTTGCAGCTTCATAAGTTTTGCTGCTTCGCGGCACATGAGCCAGGTTCCTTTTAGATTTATTCTTACCACCTGATCAAATTCTTCAGCGCTCATATTCCAAATTAAATTATCATTGATAATTCCGGCATTATTGATTACGGCATCCAGTTTTTGATAATGTTGGACAATGGTTTCAAATAATTGAATTACCTGGAATTCCTCGCTGATATCAGCAAAATGAACAGCAACATTTTTTTCTCCGAGCAACTTTGCAGTTTCCTGCGTACTTTTTTGATCGGAATCGACCAGGATCACAAATAGTCCATCTTGCACGAGCCTCGTTGCAATCGCTTTTCCTATTCCTTTAGCAGCACCCGTTACCAATGCTATCCGCTTCCGCATAATGATTATTAAACTTGTGATTGAATCCAGGTAGTTCTTTTTCTGATGGCTTCTGTCCTTTTCGGTTTTTTACTTCTACTATTTTAGCTACAATGCTAATGGCAATTTCAGCAGGGCTAATTGCTCCAATATCAAATCCCATAGGCATATCTACTTTTTGAAAATCGGATTCTGTTGCAATGCCATTGTTGAAAAATCGTGCCCTGGTTATGGCTACCTTTCGCCTGCTTCCAATCATTCCTAAATAAGCAAAAGGTTTGTGAATGCAATAGGCTAGAATTTCACGGTCATACTCATGCAAGTGGGTGCATATAACGATGTAGGTATCCGGATTAAAATCAAGTTGGGGAAGAAATGAATTATGATTCGTGTGAACGAAGTGGGTGTCTTGATCCACAAAATTATCTGCTATGTTATTTCTTTCGTCAACAACATGAACTTTAAAATCCAAAGGAAGCATATAACGGATTATTTCTTTGGCAATATGACCTGCTCCAAACACATATAGATTTTTCAATTTCAATATAGGTTCAATGTAGATCGTGACAGATCCGCCGCAGCACATGTGGTGATCTTTTACCAGGTGGTGTTTAATGCTTGATGCTTTTTGATTTCTTATGACAGTGAGTGCGTTTTCAATGACACGAAATTCCAGATTACCTCCTCCAATAGTGCCGGCAATTTTCTGGTCTTCCCAGACGATCATTTTGGCTCCTGCTTTGAGTGGAGTAGAGCCCTGTGTCTCAGTGATCACACAGAGTGCAGCATTTTCCCTTTTGCTTTGTATTTCCGTTAAAAGTTGATAAATGTTGAGCATTCGATTACATATTTTCGGTATTCATCAACTGTATTAATATTCAATAAAATATTTTTATCATTCCAGTCCAATACTGATTTAGGAAATGTTTGCAGCATAGTTTTAAGATGATAATTTACTCCTTTGGTAGTTACAATGGAGTCTATTATTTTTTTAGATATCAAAATAGGGTGAGCCTCTTGATTTTTGTATGCCGGTACAACATAATTTGAATTGGAAGATAATCGCGTCATTTCTTCAATGAGGTCAGCGCTTATAAAGGGATTGTCTATATTTTGTAGGAACGTATGTGGTGTGTCACAATTAAAAAGCCCCAATCGTATGGAATAAAATCTGCCCAGGTCACTAAAGCGGTTTGGAATCAACTTTACGTTGCTGTTTACCTTGTATTTTGATAGCATTGAACTTGCCCGTCCATACAAACCGGGATTTACAACCAGAATGATGTTTAGGATGCCACTCTCAATATAAGTTTCAATGATTTTTTCCAGGAATGTTTTGCTGTTGTCAAACATCAGGAATGCCTTTGGGGTATTCATTCTGGTTGAATTTCCTGAAGACAGAATAATTACGGATATATCATCTTGAATGCTCATTTTCCAGTGTATTTTATTTTTTGACCAATGGATGTCAGACCTGCTAATGCATCAGAAGTAGAAAATATTTCACTTAGGTAGTTAAGTTCTGAATCGCAACCTTTTGCTTCTTCAATTAACCTATCTGCAATGCGGATTGCAATTGGAGCTTTATATGAAATAGATTTTATTATTTTTGTTAATTCCTCATTTGTTAGTGTAGCTTCCTCAATGGATTTATTTTGAATTTCGGCTAACGGATATTTTTCAAAAAACTGTTGTATATCTTTCCAATGTTGTTTTAATTCTTTTTTATGGATTGCGGGAACTGGCTGGTTGCCTGCTAAGATCCCGATGGCTTGTTCTTTGGAAATGATCTGATCCGCCAGCCCAATTTCTAATGCTTCTGTTGAGGAGAGCATTTTCCCGGTGTGTATTAAATATTTGCTTAGACCTTTTCCAATTTTTTTAGCACAGCGTTGAGTACCTCCCAGAGCCGGGTAGATTCCGATACCTGTTTCAGGAAATGCAAATTGAGCGGTTGGAAGAGCAAACAACTGGTCTGCACATAGGGCGAGTTCTAATCCGCCTCCTAAGGCAAGGCCGTTGATGATCATGATCACCTTTTTAGTTGAATGATCTATATGATCAAATACGTTTTGGGTAAAGCGCGTAAATGTCTCTATTTCTTCTATGGTATGCTGTTTAATATTCCGTACAAAAAATTTAATATCTGCACCAGCTACAAATGCTTTACCTGAACCGGTTATAAATATGGTAGTGATTTGTGGATTGTTTTCGGCTAGGCAAAATTTTTCATACAGTTCATCAACTGTTGTTTCACTCAATGCATTCAGGTTTTCGGGTTGATCTATAGTGATTACTGCAAAATCCTTATTTGTATTTAATGTAACGCTTTCCATCTTCAAGAATTCACCACCAATGCGAACAGGCATAGGAAGATTATATTTATTTGTGAGGCTTGAAATCAGACGAACTACTTCATCAAAGCCATATGAAAGCATTAACTCAACAGGCCCTTTTTTCCAACGGAGACCTATTTTTGCTCCTCGGTTCAGATGTGTGGCTGTGCATACTTCCTCATCAAGTATCTGGGATGAGATTAAAAATACAATAGCAAGCATTCTGTCTTTGATTATGCTTTTCGTTTCCTGGTCATTCGATTCAATTAATTCGTCATTGATTGTCCAATTCTTTCCGGATTCTGCCTGGGTTTTTAAGAGTGGCGCTACTTCATACGCTTTTCCGAATACCTCAAGTGTTTTTTCAGAATGATATGCTATTGGAATTCCAGTGGCGTTCATCAATGCAAAGGGGCCCATTCCAATGCCAAATGTTGTCTTGCAAACGTTATCAATTGTTGCTGTATTCGCGATTCCTTCTTCCAAAATGCGTACGGCTTCATTTAACCAGGGTACAAAGAAACGGTTGACTGCAAATCCGAATTTGTCTTTACACTCGATGGCGTCTTTCCCGATTATGGAAGCAAATAGCTTCGTGGTTTCCAGAGTTTGAACTGAGGTTTTCATTCCCGGTATTATTTCTACCAGGCGATTTTTAGCTGCATGATAGAAGAAGTGCATGCCGATAAATCGCTCCGGATATAGGACACTGGTCGAAAGATCCGAAATGGAAAAAGAAGAGGTATTGGAAGCAATAATGCAATCTTTCTGAACAATCGTGCTCAACGATTTAAACAATTCTTTTTTTGCCTCCAGGTTTTCAAAAATAGCTTCAACAATCAGATTGCAATTCATGAGTTCTATCAATTGATGACTGCCCTGTATGTTTGATTGAATTGTAGCTACCCGTTCTTTTGTGAAGACATTTCTTTCGATGCCTTCTTCCAGCATGTTTTTAATATTTGTCAATGCTTTTTCTACAGCACTCGGCACCTGGTCCACCAAAATCACTTGAAGTCCTTCGGTAGCAAATTTTTGTGCAAGTGCGGCACCCATTGTGCCTGCGCCCACGACCCCTATATGTTCAATTTTTGTCATGCTTCGATGATTAATTATTTAGCCAGACAGGATTCTTTTTTTCAATAAATGAAGCAATCCCTTCATTAGCGTCATGAGTATTCATCAATTGATTTACATATACAGATTCCAATTGCGGAAGAAAATTACTCAGGACATGATTGAACTTAATTCTTGATGCTTTTACGGCATAGCGAAGGGAAGAGGCACTTTTAGGTAAGATGTATTCTTTAATCCATGAATTCATTTCTGATTCCATTTCGTTTACATCTGTAAATAGTTGGTTTACCAAACCAATTTTTAAGGCTTCTTCAGCAGAAATGGTTTTTCCGGTTATAAGTAGCTCTTCTGCTCTTGCTAATCCAATTTTTTCGGGTAACAGTATGGAAGCAGGCGGCGGGAATACCCCAAGACAAATTTCTGGCTGACCTAATCTTGCAGTTGCGTCAGCGAAAATGAAATTACACATCAATGCTAGTTCAAGCCCACCACCTAAACATTGTCCGGAGACTTTGGCTAAAGTTGGAATGGATAAATCTCTAAGCGTGTAAAATAGTTGGTGAAATCCTCGTAGCATAGTAGCGGCATATTCTTTTTGATGTTCTTCAACACTTGCTCCAAAGGAAAAATGTTTGCCTGCACCTTCAAATACAATTAATTTAATATGAGAATTTTTGGAGAAGGAACTTAATACGTTTTGCAATTCACTCATCATCACGTGATTCATTATATTTCCTTTTCCGTCGCCCAGTACGATTCTGGCTACTGAATTATCATCTCTATAGCTGATACTTATTGTTTCCATTTGTTTGTAGTTAAATGTGAGGGTGGTAAAGTTTAATGTGGAATTATCGGGTAACATGGCTATATGTCTTATTTTGATATTGTGGTGAAATCAGTTGGTGTAATTCATCATTCCATTCATGACCCTGTGAAAGCTTCTGCCGTAGCAAGACAAAATCAATTTCGCGATTTTCCTTTGGACCTTCATTAAATGCTTTAAATCCGGCTTTAGCTTCGGTAACCATATTCAATGCGAGCCATTCTCTGCTGGATTCTTTGTTTTGATTCCAGTGTTCTAATTTGAATTTTCTAACTTCGCTAATGGTCTTAGTCATACAATTCGGGAATGTGTAAAGTATTTTTGTGATTAAACTATTCAAGCTTTCATCCAGTTTCTCAAAATCAATTTCTGCAAATGACATGAGTTCTTTTGCTTTTTTTAATTCTTCACCTGTCTTGACGTTTCCAAAAATAATTTTACCATACTCATCTGTGATTTTATCTGTTATCACCATTGGATTGGGAATGAATTTTCCATTCAGTTTTAAAACCGGTGCGATGTCCGTAAGCATTCCAAAGTAGTACGCCTGGTGTGCTGTCCAGGGTTCGCAAAGAGTTAAGGACATCATCGCTCTTTCAATCCCTACAAATAATGGAAGAAAATCAGTGGCGCCTCCAATAGGAGCACTTCCATGTTTGGGACCGGCCTGTCCAAAACGTGCGAGATCACTGGAAATGCTGAAATCACAGGCCATTCCCAATTCCTGGCCGCCTCCAATCCGCAAACCATTCACTCTGCATATGACCGGTTTTTCACATTTGAGGACTGCACTGACCATGTCATTAAAAAGCCGCATGTATTGGGAGTATTCCTGGGGATTTCCGGAATAGTATTCTGCGTATTCTTTTGTATTTCCGCCGGTACAAAAGGCTTTATCACCCACCGCAGTTAATACAACAGCAACAATGCTTCGGTCATTGGATGCTTCACCGAGTGCAAGTATTATTTCTTTTATTGCAGCTGTTGTATAGGAATTGTATTGTTTTGGATTGTTGAGAATAATCCAGCAATTGTATAATTCATTTACGGGCATGCCATGCGCATCCAGACAAGAACGTTTTTCAAATAATATATGCTCGTAATGAACTTCCGTCAGATTGTGATTTTTTAGTTCTTTCATCATCTTGTATTTTGTTTAATTAAAATCCGGTAAAAGAATGGAGCGTTTGGAGTAGACCTGATTCAACGTATTTTTAAACACCTCATTAATTTGCGACATGGGAAAGGTTTCGATAAAATGTCCGATTTTTAATTGATCATTTGCAATCAAAGTCAGAACATCCGGGTATAATTCAGCACGGCAGCCCCAGGTGCCTATTAATTTGGCATCAAATGCCATTAGATTGCTTAATCTCAATTCCACTTTGTCCATAGTGAAACCGACAATGGACAGTGTTGAAGCAAATGTGATTAATTGAAATGCTAATTCCTGGCCTGCTTTTGTACCGGATATTTCAAATATTTTCCACCCAAACTTAGGCGCGTTCAATTCACTTGCCAGTTCTTTGACTCTGTCTTTAATTTGTTTCTGGTCCAGTCCTTTAATATTTATTGTGGCATCAATACCATTGGATTTGGCATTGGCCAGCTTTTCATCACTGAGGTCCAGGGCAATTACTTTTGCTCCGTATATTTTTGCGATTAGCGCCCCATATATACCAACGCCGCCAACGCCTATTACAATCGCTAAATCACCGGATTCCAATTCGGATTTTTTGATCACCTGATAAGGTGTTGAAATGGCATCAGCTATCACAGCTAATTGTGCCAACGAATATTTATGTAAAATGTCTGCAGGAACTTCGCAAAGAAATCTGGATGGAACTATAATATGAGAGGCAAAACCACCATGAAAATCATTACCTGGCATTAATTGATTTCTGCAAATATTACTTCGTCCCTTTTTACAAAAGTCGCATTCCCCGCAGGGTAGCACTGCAGGTATAATTACATGTTTGCCAATCCACTGCATATCACCATCGACGACAGTCCCGCTTATTTCATGTCCTAACGTCAGGGGTAGCTGGTGTTTTGTCTGCACGCCATGATGCCAAAAACTAATATCAGTGTGGCACACTCCGCATCCGGCAACTTTAATCAGTGCTTTGCCTTTTTCGATAATCGGAATGGAATTTCGAATTAATTGAAATTCCTTATTAGCTTCATTCATTTGCCATTGATAGATAGTTCCTGTACTCATGCTGTTGTGTTTTGAAGCAATATAGCTGTGCCTTGTCCGCCACCGATACAGGCTGAAGCAATTCCATATTTAATATTTCGGTTTTTCATTTCTTTGGAAAGAGTAATAGCTAATCTCAGGCCGCTTGCCGCAAGTGGATGGCCAATTGCAATGGCTCCACCATTTACATTGAGCGTATCTCTGTCGAGTTGTAATTCGCGTTCACATCCAATAACTTGTGCGGAAAAAGCTTCGTTGATTTCAAATAAACCAATTTCTGAAAGAGCCAAACCTGACATTTCCAACAAATAGGTAATAGAAGGGACTGGACCTAATCCCATCATTTTTGGATCAATTCCGCAGCTGGCTGCGCCAATGATTTTGGCGATAGGATTCAGATTTCTACTTTGAATAAAATCTTTGTTGACAACAACAGCAGAAGCTGCACCGTCTACTATTCCACTACAATTTCCGGCAGTTAGTACACCTACTTCACTAAATACAGTCGGAAGTTTAGCTAATGCATCCTGAGTTGTCGGTCTTACTTGCTCATCGGTATTGAAATTAGAAATGGATTTTGGAAGAGAGACTTTTCTTGATTTTAGTCCTTCAACTTCGAAGATTGCCGATTGTACTGGTGTGATTTCATTTTGAAAAAATCCCTTTTCATTGGCTGCAATCGCCCTGTCGAATGACATTTTCGCAAACGCATCAGCATCAGTTCGGCTAATGTGATATTTCTTTGCTACATTTTCAGCCGTAAAGCCCATTGGATAACCTGCCGCTGTATCATCCAGTGCTTCCCATAACATGTCTTTGAATACCGGTCTGCCAAGCATATAGCCCATCCGGTTGCCAAAGCTTACAGTTGGGGATAGTGACATGTTTTCAGTACCTGTACACAATACACAATCTGCTTTACCCAGGATGATTTGTTCGGCGCCTGTAATCAATGTTTCAAATCCTGACCCGCAAATTCGTTGTACCATTAATGCAGGAACTTCTTTTGGTATTCCTGAAAACAAGCTGATATGCCTTGGGAGGAAATAAGCATCATATGAACTTTGTCCAATATTTGCTGCAATCAATTGATCAATATCCTGTGGTTTGATGTTACATCTTTCTATTGCCGCTCGTGATGAGATAATGCCAAGATCAGTAGGAGAGATATGCGCAAGTGATCCGCAATATTTTCCAAATGGGGTACGCAATCCATCTACCAGATAAATTTCATCCAATAGAATTCCAATGCCTTTTGATGTGTTATGAAACCCTTTCATGTTTTTCAATTGTTGATCCGGATGCGTTTCCGGAAGACGATTCCAATTCCATAGCCCAGGTTTGCTTTGCATATCTGCTTGCTCCAAAGGATACAGCATATTGAGGTTTGTCGATCAAGTGGACTTCCTTTTTGAATTTTTCCTGCAATAATTTTTTCAAATAAGGATGATAAGCAATAACTCCCCCGACTAAAAATATGGGCACCGAAGGATCAATCCTTAGTTTAATAATCCTGTTTAGAATAGATAAATAAATTCCTTTCGCAATGTCTTCAATGGGTAATCCTTCAAATATCCAGGACATTATTTCGGTTTTTGCAAAGACGGTACAAAAACTGTTTAGTTCTTTGGCATAAGAAGATTTCGAAGCCAGGTCACTCATTTCGGCGATACTGATATCAGCTCGTTCAGCTACTTCAGTCAGAAACGAGCCGGTGCCGGCAGCACATTTGTCATTGAGATAAAAATTTTCAATGGCATCATCAGCATTGCACTTGATCACTTTAATATCTTCGCCTCCTATGTCTATTATATTTTTTGCACCGGAGAAATATCTGGCTGCAGCAAGGGCAGCGCAATTCAATTCTGTTTTAACAACATCTGCATCGATTAAGTGCTTTCGTCCATAACCGGTTGAACAAATGCAGGCAATATTAAATTCAGTTTTCAGGACGTCCATGACATGACGGATCGAAATCCGGTCTCTGTTCAGTGTTTTCAGTGCAGTTTGAAATAACACGTTTTCCTGATCGTCTATGATGGTAAATTTGGTGTAAGCAGAGCCCAGGTCTACACCAAGAAAATAATTTTTACCATCCCCCCTGTAATGAGTACTTATAATGTTTTTACTTAGATCACTTTGCAGTACCGCCGATTTTGCAGTTTGTATTTTGGCGCTGCGATCTTTGTTGGATACGGCTTTCACCATGTTAGTGAATGTGAGATTCAAAGAAGTTCGAACATAATGTTTCCTCCCATACTCTACGATTTTGCCGTTCATATAATCGATTTCTGTCGGCCGGTTATTCAAAAGATCAACAGCCAGGGAAGGGAAGTGATTGCCTGCTTTACCGAGATATCTCATGCATTTTCGAATAAAATCATCTTCAAATTTTATTTTTTCCGCCTCCGCAACATCCAGAGCTTCTTCTATGACTTGCTCGATTAATTCAACGGTATCCGGAATACTCATAGCTTCTTTAATGGTCATTCTTCCTAACGCACATAGTGCACTTAAAGAAGAATTCAGAATCGTTTTTTCCCAGACACATCTGAGCATTTCAAATGAAGTGATTGATTTTGTTTCCAATGACAAGGAAGTCAATGCTCCCGCTAGTTCCGTTGTGATGTCTTTGCGGCTGTCATCCAGGGATGAGATATAATTAGGAGGATTAAAGAAAGTGACTTTGGTGGTATTTGGGGCGGTCAGATTGCCTGCAAAATTTATAACCATTCTGAATGTTCTCGTTTCGCCAATTAGATTCGAAATCATTTGCTCGACATCAATTCCATTCATTGCGCACACGACACTTGATGATTTATTGCTGAGCCTGGAAATTTCATTCATCAGGGATTCAAGTTGGGTTGTTTTTACACTGACAACCAACATGTCCGGTTGAAAGGATTCGAATTCAGATACAGATGTAAATACGTTTGCGAAGTGTACTTTCCTGGTAATGACACCTTCAAGAGTAATGCCTTCTTTTTTGATGAGATTCATTTTTAATTTATCCAGATCGCAAATGGCTACTTCAAATCCTGCTTCCAGGAAGTGGCATGACAGTATCGATCCTACTGGACCTAATCCGATAATACCAATCCGATTGATGATTCTTTCGGGCATTTCAATTCATTACTTTATGCATTTCAAGTTGTTCGATAAATGTTTCGATTTTTGTCGTGGATTGACCTTCTGAATAAAAGCGTAAATCGCATAAGTCACCTTCGATGACAAGTACGGGAATTCCAAATTCTTTATAAAATCGCAAGGGGAGTCCGAATCTCGAATTGGAGTTATTGAAACAGGTTTTGGCATCATGAAATAGGATTCCATCAATTCTGAATTCATCAACCATCTCTTTCAGTATCCTCATCTTTGCTCCTTCGCTTCTGTTGATGAAAATCTCTGTATATGCTTTAGCGGAAGAAGTAAAAGGATCATTCTCATCAAATGAATCAAAAACCCAGCTGTTGCAATACGTTGAAGCAACTACGGATGAATTGTTTTGTATAAACAAATCTGATAGTGTTCTTAGTTTTCCCCAGATGGGCATTCCATCCCAAAAGATTCTACTGTTTTCTTCTTTGACCATACTCCTTTTATTTCGGACATTTTCGTTTAATTCATTGAGTAAGTTTTGATAGTAGTGGTTTGCAGAAACAGTGCCTCTCAGGACTACAATTGGTCCCATATGAATGGTCGCATCAAAAAAGCTTAAAGGGGATGGTGAATTTTTGGCCGTTGCCAGTACATCCTTCCATAAGGTAGCTGCCTGCTTGCTTAAGCCAAGGGTTGATTTGAATAGATCCAGGTCAAATTTATTTCCACTGATTTGTTCGCAGACCGGAATCATGGCTTTGAATTGTTCACTGACTACCTGTATTTCAGCTTTTGTTATTTCATCTATATGGCGTGGAGGAAATATTCCGATTACCGGACATTTAAATTCAGTAGCATAATAATTAAACCATTCCTGTACTTCCCGGCATTGATTAGTATTGTAGACGATCAGATCAGGTTTAGGAATACCTGCCAATCCATAATGTTGTAATAAAGGAGTTTGTTTGTTCAGGTATGCACCTATGTCACTGGTAAGATAAGAGCATACGTCTCCGGAATATCCCAAATTGATTGTGGAAGGAATATAATCTCCTGCCATTCTGGTCGCACCAAGTAACGCTCCATGATTTTCCGGAAAATAAACCTGGAAGCCAAACGCACGCAACAATTCAGCAGGACCAACACTCGTGCACCACGCAATTTTCTTTGCGTGTTGAAAATCTGTGAAATAATCTTTCATCAGATTTTTTAATAATTTGGTTGAATCAAGATTGTACATGATCTAATTGCGTTTTTCTTCCCGGCATTTTCTCAAAATCTTCCAGTTGAATAATATAAACTTCATTGTCTATTGGGTTTTGGGCTCCGTAAATATTTTCCAGATGTGCTTTATATGCATTTAATACATTTTTTGGTGCTACTTTCATTGAGGAGGTTAAAGTGCCTTTATCAAAGGATAATTCGTCATCAATGATCATCGCTGATTTGATTTTTGCAAATTTTTGTCCGATACCGCAGTTGGCATCATGCAGACAGCCCCGCAAACATTTGCCGAGTTCATTCAAATCCCTTGGACAGTAACAACCTTCTTCAGGGGATATGGCATAATCCGGTTGATCCATTAGTTTTTTATTGGGAAACAAAAGGGCTACCGGGTATTCTTCCCCATGTCCAACCACCATTGCGAATGAGATATAGTGACACTTTAATTCAATTAATTTTTCCAGATCAGATGGAATTACTTTTTCACCATTTGAAAGTTTAAAAATTCTGTCTTTGCGCGTGATCAGTTTTAATCCGTTGTCGGTGATTTCTCCTATGTCTCCGGTGCAGAACCAACCGTCTTCCGTAAACAATCCTGCATTGGCCTCATCGTTTTTGAAATAGCATTTCATGACATTAGGACCTTTTACCTGAATTTCGCCGTCATCGGAAAGTCGTATACTAACACCGGGAATGGGATAGCCAACTATTCCGGATAATCTTTTTTTGGCAGGATCTGTCAATGTGCAGCAAGGCGATGTCTCTGTGAGCCCCCAACCTTCAATAACAGGTATATTTCTTTTTTCAAATTCATCAGATAATTTTTGTGGTAAGGAAGCAGCTGCTGTGAAAATAAATTTCAGTTTCGAATGAAAAAATAAAGCTTCTGCATTTTTATCCCTTTTTGTCAATTCAACTAAGGCCTGATACACTTTCGGTACACTAAAAAATACGGTGGGCTGAATCATTTTCCAATTTTCCATAATGGTGACCGGATCTTTTCCATATCCGGATTCAAGGGATAGTTCAGCTCCGTTGTACAATGCAGAGAATAATTCGAAGATGCCACCAAAACTGTGATGCCAGGGCAAATAAGACAGGAAGCGATCCGTCTCATCCAGTCGCCATAGTTTTGCCAATGCAGCCTGCTGTGATAAAATATTTTTGTGAGAGAGTTGTACACATTTTGGAATGCCCATTGTTCCGGATGTATACATGTTTAAGCAAATTGATTCCGGTGCTTCATCAAAGCAGAATGAAAAGGATTCATCTGGTTTTGTTTGCAATAGTTCATTAAACGAATGTTGGTTTTTGTATTGAGGTTTGTCGAAATGATCAAATACAAAAATGGATTTAACATGGACATCCGGAATTCTACCTAATTGGAGCTCTCCGGCCACGGCAATAAACTTTGCTTCGCAATGATTGATCAGGAGTTGTGCGGTTTCTTTGTAGAAGTAAGCAAAAATGGGAACGGCAATTCCACCCGATGCCATTAAGGCTAACTCCAGTTCCAGCATCTCAAGGCGATTTGGAGAATAGATTACCATTTTATCGCCCGTGTTAAATCCATGTCTTTTTAAGTTAAAGGCAATCGTTAGAATGTTGTTATAAAATTGCCTCCAGCTGATCCCTTCATATTGTCCGGATTTGTTTTCGCTATATACGGTTTTGTTCTCAAACAATCGGACGTTGCGTTGCAATAAGGTGGCTATGTTCGGTATGATTTCGCCTAATGCAATATTGGATTCAAGTTTTTGCATGGTAAATGTTTTATACGGCCATTGTTTTTTTTTCTTTTAGTTTATTGTGCCGGTATCCACCCCATAATGCAGCTCCGATAGCGCCTGCATAAGCAGCTTGCGGAGTCGTTTTTATTTCAAATTTTTTTCCGGATTCTTTAAGTTGATCTTCCAGAGCCTGCAGCATGCCTTTATTCAGGGCCATTCCTCCGGTCAGTACAATCGGCGATTCTGCCTTGAGTGAACTCATCAGTTTAATGATCCGGTTTGCAATTGATAAATGGATTCCTTTAATGATGTTTGGCGTGGAAATGCCACGGGAAACCATATTGATTACATCTGTTTCTGCCAGAACGGCACAGATTCCGGAGGATACTTCAGGATTATCTGCCTGCATGGATATTTCACCCACTTCCTCAATGGACAATCCCAGGTAACGCGAAATGTTTTCAATGAATTGGCCGGAGCCGGAAGCGCATTGACCGGTCATCTTGTAATCCTGGACTCGTGCATCCGGTGAAATTTTTATGGCACGCACATATAATGCACCCAGGTCAACAACGCTTCTGGCATCAGGAAAGAAATAGTTGGCGCCTTTGGCATGAGTCGTCATTCCATAAAAATGTCCGCGTTTTCTTTTAACCAAATCTCCTTCGCCTGTTGTTGCGAGATATGCAATATCCTCATATTGCAATTCATGCTTTTGTAACATGAGCTGAATCATTTCATCCGCAACCTGTGTTGGATTTCTTTTCCGGATTTTTTCTGTTTGGGAATCCAATAGTGCCGGTTTCTCGTTATAATCCATCAACACCAGCTTGATATAATTGCTACCGATATCAATGCCCATCGTTAAAAGTGTAGATTTCATTTTCCGGATATTACATTTGGTTGAACTAATTCATTTCAGCAACTTCTTGTTTGGTAGCGGGTAATTCTAAATTTAAATTTCTCCTGGCAAACATGGCGCCACCTAAAGCACCCATAAAAATTGAATCTGAGTGTATGTTGATTTTTATGTCATCCCCATAATTTTCTTTGACCAGCTGTGATAAATATTTTATAACTGCAGGATTCCTTGCTACGCCGCCGGTAAATGTAAATTCATTGAATATGCCTCCTGATCTGGCAATTAAAGACATGGCGCGCATTATAATTGCTTTGTGTAAGCCACCTAATATATCTTCGCGTTTCTCTCCGAGATTCGTCAATTCTCTCAATTCCGCTCCTGCAAATACCGTACAGGTCGAACATATATTGACTTCCTTTTCTGCTAGCAATGCCATGGGTCCGAGTTCATTCAGTGAGATGCTCATCTCATCAGCTATATAGCCAAGATACCTTCCACATCCTGCAGCGCAGCGATCATTCATCTGAAAGCTGGTTACCAATCCATATTTATCTACCTGAATGGCTTTGGTATCTTGTCCGCCAATGTCCAGTACCGATCTGGTTTTAGGAAATACGGCATGTGCACCAAAAGCATGACAAAGTATTTCAGAGCGAATGCAATTTTGTGGAAAAGGTAATAATGCCCTGCCGTACCCTGTTCCGGTCATATTGGTAATTTCAAATTCTAAATCGGAGATGGCATCAATGTGTTCGCGGAGAGATTCTGAGATTTGTTTGAAGTTGCCTTTTAGTAATTTTAATTCGTCTTCAAAATTTACGTGTGTGTGGTCATTAATTTCAGGAGGGTTTGCATATTTTTCATGAAGATCATCCATAGCTTTATGAATGAGTTCTTTAAAGTCAAAAATGATCAGTTGGTTTTCAGCAGGACTGATGCTTTTATCCCAAACCGTCATCAAAGGTTCGAATAGCGAAATATCCAGCTTATTGACTTCTTCATTGTATTTCTCAGATACGATATCACGGAAAAATTGATTTTTGGAACCTAAGTTATTGTACAAGTAATCTCTTTTGATTACGGGTTTAAAAGTCTTGCGAATAGTCCTTAGATGATTGAGAATCGTTTCTTGTGTTTTTTCATCTTTAAAAAAGGCTTTGCAAGTTTTGACCAATTCATCCCCCAGTTTATCCAGTCTGACTTTAAACTGTTCATATTGAAACACACTCTCCAGATCCATAATGTACCGTTCATATTCCGGAGTGGTATTGATTTCATTTTCCAGCCTCTTTTTCAAAATGGAAAATCGAGCATTGTAAATCGCTTCATCTTTGGCAATATCTGCGGCAATGGAGTAATTCGCTCTTGTATTGGTTATTCCCCGGCCAATGATTTCATCCTGGTCATTAATGATAACTGCTTTGGAAGTTGTAGATCCTAAATCAACACCGAGATAATATTTAGTCATTTGTACATTATGTTTATAAAATTCATTTTTATTCTATAGATTATTTTATGCTGTTTCCGCTTCCTGTGTCATTATTATTTTTCGTTGCTCAAGCATTTGAAAATACGATTCCAGGCGGTTCTTGATGTTGGCATAAGAAAAATATCTGGGATCGACCAGGTCACTTTCAATAAATCCAACCGGAACCTCCATTCTTTTTTCAATTTCCCTCATCATCATCAGTTGACCGGCAGAAAATGAATTACAACTTTTTATTGAATTGATCAGGAAGCCGTCGGCCTGATAATCTTTAATATAATCTGCTAAAAAATTTACGCGTTGGGGTAAATTCATATTTGTATAACAACCCATGCAGTACTTTGCAAGGCTTTCCAGGGGTTCATTCGGGTTATGCCGAAATCCAAGGTCATATACACCTCCGACTTTGGTATAGGATGAAGCTACAATCACTGCCCCCATATCGTAAAATATTTTCCAGAATTCCCGGAAGTTGGTCCAATTCGGCGGTCCTTCAACAACAAGACGGAATTTTTCTTCTTTCAATTCACCTTCAGGAGTGATTGGACCTAATCCAAGTTTTAATCGTTGCTCAACTTCTTTGTAAAGTTCCTTATAGTAATTGACAGCCTCATCTGTTCCACGAAATGCAGTAAAGATTGGACCGATGTAATATACACCAGCAAAATAAGCATCGATCGGGGAGGGTTTGTTTTTTGCAGTCTCCAGTATCTTCACAAGAAGATCTTCAGCTTCAGCTGATTTTGACATCATGTTTGACAATCGCTGCATATCCAATTTTTTCCCTGCCACCATTTCCATTTTGGGAATCACTTCTTCCTTTAATTGTTTGACCATGTATTCGACCTGATCTGAAGTGATTTGGCCATCTTCCTGGTAAGGAGTATGTAACATGGCAATTGGAACGCCGGGATAGAGTCGTTCGAGATTCTCGAACCATTTCATAAATGTAAAGCAGCCGGTATAACTTAATAAAAGTAAATCGGGTGGGGGAATGGATTCACCAGTGGGACCGATATTTCCATTCAACATCATTCCGATATCGCACTTAACATAAGTGCACACATCTTCGCTGAATCCAAGTTTTTCCGCTTCACGGATATATGCTGCAGATTTTTTGCGCATGCCGGACTGCAAGGCATTGATTTCAGGATAAACCGGAAGCATATCGAAAGACAGGATCAACTCCGTAAGATTGCCGGGAACAAATGTATACACTACCTTTTTTCCGGTCTCTTTGGTGTTGCCCAGTTCTTTGAAGAGATTAGCCAGCATTTCTTTTTGCAAAATCATGCTGTCTTCTTTTATTGCTTCTCTTGGATTTGCCATTATAATGATCGCTTTTAATTCATTTGAATCTATTGGAGTACTTACTAATTAAGCCCAAAGTTTTATAGAATCCGAAAATGTTCCTGCCTGCTCCTTGATCACCTTAAACTGACCAGTGTTTTCATGATATTGAAAATTGATATTGGGAATTCCCGAGGCATCACAAACCTTTTGCAAATCTGGTCTATCAAGCAAAGCGGGGTCGCAAAAACTAGCTGCACTAAAAATGACTCCTTCAGCATTACGTGATTTAACCCGTTCAACTAATTTTCGGCCTTTGGAATTGTCTATATCATATATTGCAGAAGAGAAAGTGCTTTGGGTAAGAAATGCATTAACCAATGCTCCTAAGGGATCATCTGTGTTGTCAGGGACATCTCCTTGTATCCATCTTGAGCCAAGCATATAATCGTCATCAACTATATAACAACCGGCCATTTCTATTGATTTTATCAATCCAACAGGAGGTTGCTCGCAAAACGAACCTGTTATGACTACGCGGATATTATCAACAGGTTCGCCGCGTTCTTCATGCAAATGAGCGATGACGTCTTCAAGAATTTTATTGTGCTCTTCAACTGGAATGACCAACCCGGCACGAAGGATGTGATAAGTGTCAACTGCAGAAAGTCTCCAGGGGTATTCCTGCCGGATGTTGTAAATCTCTTCGATTAATTGTCTGTTCTTATTGAATAGACCAATAGAATGGTTGAGTTTTTCAAAATCAAGAGTTGCGCCGTTAATTGATTGAATATCATCGATAATTTTTTGAATTTCATGGCGGTAAAAACGACCCCCAATGGTAGGATTGAAATTCTGAGGGTAATCAAAGTAACGTTGGAATTTGCCTTTGTCTGCTAATTTGAACATCCCGGAAAGATTTCGAATACAATCGCAGATGGCAGGAAAGATAAATCCATCAAACTCCAATAGACTGCTGTCTAAAGCCATCTCTACAATTCCTCTTGGCAGATGGCAGATATAAGATTGATAATAGGCATCCCCTTTGATAATTTGCTTGCGGTCACCAGTACCTAATATTCCTACTGCAAGTCCATTTAAAGCGTGAACGATTTCCCGCGGAAAATAAATCGGTAGATATCCGACAAGGACGCGGCCGTCCGATTCCTGTTTCCAGCTTCTGGCTTTGTTAAATTGAAGATCAAATGCCTGAACAGAACATTCTTCTAATATCTCATTGAGCTGTCTCATTGAATCGGAATTTTTGTATAAAATGTACAAGTTCTTCCTTCTTCTCCAGGCCTAACATTCTGTCTTTATCCAGACTTCTATAGTAGAGCTTCTCCAATTCATCATTGGTAAAAAGATTCTCTGTCATGGGCAATAATTCATTATTTTCAATGGCTATATGATCTTTTAGATCATTGATGTATTTCCTTAACAGTTTTTCTGCATTTGCATAATCTTCTACATCTAGAGCCAATTGTATGGTATTCAGAATATCCCTGAAATATTCATGCTGTTCAATTAATTCCTGTACAATTCCGTTTCCGCTCATTTCGCTTTTCATGTAAATGGCAGGGAATAGGATGTCTTCTTCTTTTTGATGATGATATTCATCGCCATAAATTTTGAAGAACGAAATCAACTGCTTGATCTGATTTTGGTATTCATGAGGATTGGATTTCCAGCTGTCTTCCAGGCTTGTGATCAGGTCTTCGGCGCTAAGTATAACGCCATGTTCTGTAAGCAACAATTGAGACAAAAAACTCTTCATAAGATATAAATTGTACAATGTTCATGAATGTCCTTAATTAAGAATGTGATAGATATCAAGAAGCGCTATGATAAAAATCATGCTTTTTGAAATTCCGAATTATAATAGGAAGCATTGGCTAAAGAATGCATTTAAGCCAAATAATATTAGGGGAAATTAAATTCAAGTTAGAGTAAAAACGGTTTCGTTGAATTGTGAAATCCATTTCATGTGAAATGAATTACTTTAGATTGCAATGTTTCCTAAATGATAAGGCTGCTTCGGGAATATTAAAATTGAGGTCCTTAGAGATCCCATGCAAAAGGTAGTGCGATGTCATTCGAATTAGAGCGCATAAAGGTTACGAACCTTTAAAGCAAATTTGTGTCTGTCCATTCAGCATAAGAACTTTTGGTCTCATATAACTTTAATGCCAACAGACTTAAATGATCTGATAGCGAATGGTTGATCCTGTCCTTAATGAGGATGAGCATATTTTCGACGGTGGGCTCAAATTCAACAATTACAAGGTTTTCAAGGGAGGGAAATGACGGATAAAGGTTTACAAAAGGCCTGGATAACATCAATTTATGATCGAAATTTACAATTACAGAAGTAGATACAATTTTTGCTAATTCCTTGAAGTCAATAATAAAACCCGGATCTGGTATATACGATGGAATAATAGACCTGGTTGCAACAGTAACATGAAGCTCATAGGAATGGCCATGTATGTTTTTACAGGGGCCATTATAACCATGGATTGCATGGGCCATTTCAAAATGGAAAATTTTAGTCAATTTAATCATCTATATAATATTAGTAGGTCTAATAGAAGGATATTAGTCAGTTCGTTTACTTGGATTCGATAAATAGGGGGGCAAATTTAAGTTGGATCGGGGAGGTTTTATTTTTTATTTTTCTTAATTACGGAACATATCGATTCAATGATTATAGATAAAAGCAAGATATACAGCAAACCAGTTGGACTATATGGTTTTGAAAAATATATGAGACAAATTAATCTTAATAAAGAGAAATTCTATAGTTTTACGTGAATTTCCATCTGGTTGAGGTTATTTTAAAATAGCATAACAACCTGTCAACTACTACTAATTGAAGGAGCAAATCTGTTATCATAATGGTTTGCATAGGCGGCTATATAAACTGCTTTTACCTGATCCATAAAATAAATGCTTTAACATTGATCTGTGTGTTTGTATCCTGTAAGGATTGTAGGTTCGTATTGAATATCGATTTATATAATTTAATTTATACGAAGCATCATGGAAGCAAAAAATTTAAAGTCTGAATTCAAATCTTGCCATCAGGTAAGTCCGAAGGCTATGTTTACCTGGAAAATACTTCAACTCGTATTTTGGGTAATTGGCCTAACACTCCTAATGACTATGATATTAGTTCCGGCACTAGGCCTCACATTGTTTTGGAATGTATTAATTCCTATAGCTCCTGCACTTCTTGTAATTGCAACTGGAGTTTGGCGAAATGTTTGCCCACTAGGTACAACAGCTTTGCTGCCCGATAAGGCCGGTTATTCCAAAAAATTGAAATTAGACACATCCAATCAATCGGCATTTAATTTGGTGGGTGTTATTTTGCTTTTGTTAATTATACCATTACGACATGTTTTGTTTGACCGTAATGGAGCTGCCACTGCTATTATACTAATTGTTATGGCTGCAATTGCATTATTATCGGGTATTGTCTATGAGCGTAAGAGTGCCTGGTGTTCCGGTTTATGTCCTGTTCATCCGGTAGAAAAACTGTATGGTTCATGCGTAGCCTATACCTTGCCTAATACACATTGTAATGAATGCGTGAAATGTTCTGTGCCTTGTCCGGACAGTACGTTGAATGTAAAACCATTCCTGTCAAGAAAAACAAATATAGACCGGGCCATTGAAATTTTTATGGTCGGTGGTTTTCCAGGTTATATATGGGGTTGGTTTCATGTTCCCGATTATAAAGGTTTGGAGGGATGGCAAAATCTGCATATTGTATACGGGTATCCAATTCTGGGAGCTGCAATTACAATTTCAATTTATATATTATCCAATCAAATTTTTGATAAAAGCAAGAAAGCTATGCTCGTCAGTCTTTTTGCATCAGCCGCTGTCTCTTGTTATTACTGGTTTCGAATTCCATTATTACTTGGTTTTGGTTCTTTGCAAACAAATGGTGTTTTACTGGATTTAAGTCAGAATTTACCTCATTGGAGTATGTACTTATTAAACGTTTTGACGACTGGCTTCTTTTTTTGGTGGATTGTATTTCGCAATAAAAGAAAGACAAGCTGGTCTTTGAGACCGGAGTATGCGAAACAGTAATTTAGTTACTTATGAATCATTACTAAATTCTGGCAAGTAACATTCGACAAGCAGTAAAACCGTTATAATCTAAATGATATCAAATCTGGCCTGAAAGAACCGGAGGTATTTGGGTTCGTAAATCATTTTTAATCCTTTGATTTTATGCCGCCGTTCATAAACTCTTGCAGTGGATTCTGCAATGACATCCATGTGTGCCTGGGTGTAAACGCGTCGAGGTATGGTAAACCGGACCAGTTCGAGTTTGGGAAAATAATTTTGGCCATTTGCTTTTCTGCCAGCCGAAACAATTCCCCGTTCCATTGTTCTGACACCTGAATCCAGATAAATTTCAGCGGCTAATGTTTGAGCGGGATATTGGTCCTGTGAAATATGAGGGAGAAATTTTTTAGCATCTACGAATATGCCATGTCCGCCAATAGGTTTTACAATAGGAATACCATACTCTATCATTTTTTCGCCCAGATAAATAACCTGCCCAACTCTTGCTTTAATATGGTCATCATTTACACTTTCGCCGATGCCGATAGCCATTGCTTCCATGTCTCTGCCCGCCAACCCTCCATAGGTATGTAATCCTTCATAGACCACAACCATATTTCTGGCTTCTTCAAATACATCCCAATCGTTGATGGCAAGAAATCCACCAATATTTACCAGGGCATCCTTTTTTGCGCTCATGGTTGCCCCATCTGTATATGAACATATTTGCTTTACGATTTCTTTTATGGATTTGTTTCCATATCCTTTTTCCCGTTGCTGTATGAAATAAGCGTTTTCCGCGACACGAGTCATGTCGTGGATAATTCGAATATTGTGTTTTTTGGTAAGTACTCTCAATTCTTTCAGATTCTGTAAGCTTATAGGTTGCCCTCCGGCCATGTTTACACTGGTTGCAATACTTACATAGGGAATCTTTTTGGCTCCGTGTTTCTCTATTATTTTTTCGAGTTTATTTAAATCAACATTCCCCTTAAAAGGAAATTCGTTTTCCGGATCATGCGCCTCATCAATAATGATATCCTCAAACTTTCCTCCTGCTAATTCCTGGTGCAAACGAGTTGTTGTGAAATACATATTGCCGGGGATAATGTCTCCTTTTTTGATCAATATTTTAGATAAAATATTTTCTGCACCTCTCCCCTGATGAGTTGGAATTAAATATTTGTAACCATAAATGCTTTTAACCACTTGTTCAAGGTGATAAAAATTACGGCTACCTGCATAAGCTTCATCACCCAGCATCATGCCGGCCCATTGTTGATCACTCATTGCGGAAGTTCCGCTATCGGTAAGAAGATCAATGTAAACGTCTTCTGATTTTAATAAAAAAGTATTATAACCTGCTTCCAGCATCGCTTTTTTGCGTTGGACCGGCGTAGTCATTTTTAATAACTCCACCATTTTTATTTTATAGGGTTCGGCCCAGCTGTGTTTAATTCTTTGATTTGCCATGTTATTATTTTAATATGAAATATTGAAAGTTTATAAGTTTGACAAATGGCACTTAATTAAAAAGTATTTTCTCGTCGTATTAAGCCAGGGATTTTAATCTGAGTTTACCGGTTTCAATTTAGCCGTGAAATGTCTAAGCATCGGTGATTCTTCTGTAATCTCAAGTCCATTGATGCTGTTTCTGTTTTGAAATACTTCAATAATCACCTCCGCTACATAATCAATATGACTTTGCGTGTAAACCCGTCGCGGAATAGCAAGTCGAACTAATTCCAATGGGGCAGGAATCAGATTTCCGGTTGAATCGTATTTGCCAAACATCAAAGAACCAATTTCCACACTTCGGATACCTCCTTCAACATATATGGCACCTACCAAAGCTTGTCCCGGATATTGAGACACAGGTATATGAGGTAAAAATCCTTTTGCATCAATATACACGGCGTGTCCTCCTGCAGGCTGCATAACCGGTACTCCAGCTGCTATTAGTTTGTGTGTAAGATATTCTATGCTTCGAATGCGATATTGCAGATAGTGTTCGTCCATAATCTCATTGAGTCCTATGGCAATAGCTTCAAGATCTCTTCCTGCCAGTCCTCCGTAAGTTGGAAAACCTTCAGTGATGATCAGGAGGTTTCTGCTTTGCTGTGCCAGTTTTTCGTCGTGGAAAGCCAGGAATCCACCAATATTGGCAAAGGCATCTTTCTTTGCACTCATGGTGCAGCCATCGGCATATGAAAATAGTTCCTTTACAATTTCTGAGACAGGAACTTCTGCATATCCCTCTTCCCGCAGTTTTATAAAGTAAGCATTCTCTGCAAAACGACAGGCATCGAGGAAAAGTGGTATGTTATTTTTTTGGCAGATTTTTTTTGTTTCGACAATATTATTCATGCTTACCGGCTGACCTCCACCTGAATTATTGGTTATTGTGATTATACATAGCGGAATATTTTCAGCTCCTAATTCTGCTATCTTTTTTTCAAGTGCTTTGGTGTTTATATTTCCTTTAAAAGGTGCGGGTATTGTTGGATGTTTTCCTTCATCACAAATCAAGTCGATTCCTTCAGCCCCGGTGTACTCAATATTTGCTCTTGTTGTGTCAAATAACGTATTGCTTAAAAAATATTTTCCTTTGCCTCCCAGAATGGAGAACAGTATTTTTTCTGAGGCTCTGCCCTGGTGAGTTGGAATGATAAATGGCATTCCAGTTATTCTTTGTACCGTTTCTTCAAAATGATAAAAGCTTGGACTGCCGGCATAGGATTCATCCCCTTGCATAATTCCAGCCCATTGCTGGCTACTCATCGCACTTGTACCACTGTCTGTAAGCAAATCGATTAATACGTCATTTGCATGGATGAGAAATGGATTAAAACAGGCTTTTTCTAAAATTTCTTTTCGTTCCTGGACCGTGTTGAAATAAATAGGTTCAACGGATTTTATGCGGAACGGTTCGATAATCGTTTTCACAGTTTGTATTTTGCTTTGAACTTCTTTAGCTTTGGTAAGTTGAGGCAAAATTAGAAATTGAGGAAGCCAGGGGCATGATATTTATTGGCCCTGTAGATGATATTTATTCTTAAATGGCTTCAGCTATTGGTTTACAAGCACATCTTTCGGTTAAGGTTCATTCTTTTTTGTCATCAGTGAAAGAAAAAAGTTGAAAAAAAAGAGACCAAAAATTTTTCAATTTACAAAAATAAGATAAATTTGTCTTAAATATACCATCTAGCGTATTATAAATTAACTAATTAAACAGGAATGTTATGAACAAAATGTTGGGTTTATGGACATTTGTTTTATTGATGACTTGTTCTGGTCTGCGGGCTCAAATGAATAAGGATACCCTGCATACAGAGTCATCCAAGGTTTTAGGTTATCACTTTGGTGTGGTTCAGATTATTTTTGGAGTGAATAAGGGAGATCTGACTTTTTTGGATAAGCTTGATTTCTATTCGTTAGGATTTCCGGTCGGAGTTACATTTAAAACGGCTTGTAAATTAAAATTTGATCTGGAATTTGTCCCGGTTATAAAACCCTATGTTAATTCTGATTTGCCATATAGTGTTCACTTGTTATTTCATCCGGGATTCTTATATCCCCTGGAAGGAGGATGGACTCTGGGTTTGCGTTTCGCGTTTGAAACTGGGGAAGGGCAATTGGGATTTACTCCATTGCTCAATAAGGGTTTTAAATTGCATAATGGATCTACTTTCTTTATCGAATTAGTTGCACCGGGTCGATTTGGTCCATACAAAAATTCAGGATACACACAATTAGCTGGTCTTCATGTCGGGATTGGTTTTTAGGTTAAATGAATTGAGTTAGCGTAAACAGGAACTAAACAATCTTAAGTCCGGATTGTATCCATAATGAATATAAGCGAATAGAACCTTTTATCCATATCAAATTGTGTATTCGTTTTAAACCTTTTAAAATCAATATTGAATTATGCAAACAATGACAGAAAATATTCTCGACGTTACCTTGCTTAAACCCGGAGAAAAACATCCTGAAATTTTTAAACGCTTTGATGCTTTAGTTGAAGGAGACCATGTAACTATATTCAATGATCATGACCCCAAACCATTGTATTATCAGCTTCTTGGTGAGCGTGGAAATGTATTTAAATGGGAATATCTTGAGCAAGGACCGGAGTGGTGGAAAGTCCGCATTACCAAACGAATGAAAAATGATATAGACGAAACCTTAGGTCAAATTGCCGCTAAAGATGTCCGGAAGGCGCAAATATTCAAGAAATATGGATTGGATTTTTGCTGCGGGGGTAAAAAGACGGTTAAAGAAGCCTGTTCTGAAAAAGGATTGGATGTTGCCAAAATTGAACACGAGCTTCAACAATCCGATCAATTGACCTATTCCAGGCCAATCCCTTTTGGTGATTGGAGTATTGACTTTTTGGCTGATTACATTGTAAATACGCACCATAGTTATGTTAGAAAAATGTTGCCTGATCTTTTGGCATATTCTGAAAAGGTGATGAAAGCGCATGGTAGTCAGCATCCTGAACTCATTCAAATAACTCAATTGATTTTTGAGGTAAATGATGAATTAACGGCACATATGATTAAAGAGGAAAAAGTGTTGTTTCCATATATTAAAGAATTGGTTAAAGCAGGAAGTAATGGAAGCTCTTGGCATGCCATGCAACTTGGCACTATTCAGAATCCAATTAATATGATGGAAATGGAACACGAATTAGTCGGAAGTAATCTTGCCGCTTTGAGAGAGCTTTCAAACAATTATTCCTTGCCGGAAGATGCATGTGCCAGTTATCGTTTATTGTATAAGATGTTGGATGAGTTTGAAGAAGATTTACATTTGCACATCCACCTTGAAAATAATATTTTGTTTCCTAAGGCCCTGGAACTTGAACGTTTATCCGCGAACTGAATTTGAACTTCCATATAGATCCAATGTAAAATTGAAATATCGGAATAGTTTTGTGAACGGAAAATGAAAATCATTACCATTGAAGCAAGTTTCCAGGTTCTAATATAGAATACAAATGAGACAGATTATGTTGGGGTTATGGCTACTCCTGCTTGTGTTAGCCTGTAAAAATGATCATGCCACCGGTCAAAATGCTGGCACTTCTTCGACGGACAAATCCGTTGAACGGAATCAATCAATGGGTACGCCCAGCCTGAAAAATGGGGTAAGATGGAAGGCAGACAGCAATACCAATAAGAATGTGCGGATATTGTTGACTATGGTTCAGAAGTTTAATGCAGATCCGGACAAATCGGTTAAAGCATATAATAATGTCGCAAAAGAGATGGAAGAAGCACTGAATAATATGGTCACTGATTGCAGGATGCAAGGCTCCGCTCATGAAGCTCTTCACCAATGGCTTGAACCATTAATTCAAAAGGTCTCGGAGTTAAGAAAGACATCTAAACATGCAGAAGGTGCTCAATTGTGGGCGACTATTCAAAATCAGGTTATTTTGTATACCCGGTATTTTGAATAAATATATTTGGGGCGTTTTGGATGCCTGATTCATAATAGTTTCGTTACGTCTTAGTATAATGACCTCATGATGCCATAAACCTATTTATTGAGGACTAAGAATTTTGGTGCACCCGACTCAGCTGAATTCGCAATCACAGAAGAGGTGTTATTCACTCTCTATAATTGCAGTCGTTCTAATCCAGATCAGCTATTTGAATATCCATTGCCCGGGTGATCTAAACCTATTTAGTCCGGGTTCGATCTACAGCCATATAATGTAAGAATCTGAATCACGGATATGGACGTAGTCACTCCGAGACTTTTATAAATATACGGGTATGAATACTTTTGGATATTCTATAAAATACATTCGACTATACTACAGCAAGCTGATATCCAATCGCTGTAGTATGAGTGAATGCATCAGATGAATCGCATTTTTCTTTTGAGAAATTTTCTCTTTATCCTTGCGCGACTCGTAATCCATTTCGGCCTGGAGCATTAAATTGTCAACTTTTTCAAGTTCGTTAGAGATCTTAGTGATGTAGTCAATCATAATTTTGTTTTTGGGTAATTGAAAAATAGTATCGGTTTAAAAGTGTAGTATAGCTTGTGTAATAGTTTAAATATGGAATGAATAATTATTCTTCCAGGTTTTCAAAGAGGATGCACTTATGAAACCAGCGATTGGTTTCCATAACACTGTCATAATCCTCTTTAGTGATTTCCAGATCAGAAAGCTTTTGAGGATGAGTAATGCGATCTCTGATTCGTATTGCTTTCAGAAATTCAACCCAACCTTCCATCATTTTAGGATTCAATTCCTGGTTTCTGATTTTAAATAGGAGTTGTATGGAAAATAATAATTTGTCCCGTAATGATGTTTTTAATTTTTCTATTTTTATCAAACCGGAATCATCTATCCTGTAGTTTGTATCATCCGCTGCGCAGAAGGTAAATAAAATTGAATAATCGATGTCATGGTCATGTTTTTCCGAAGAATCTGAATTTTCTTCGTTATCGGCTAGACGGCTGAGCAATAGTGGGATAATATATGGTTTCACATATTCAATTACACCACTTGCGGTCATCTCAAGTGAAGAAAATACAGACATCACCATAAGTCTCCTGTAAGTCATGTTGTCCGGATTCTCTTCAATCAGTTTCCCAAGAATTTCGAATTCCTCCTTATGGCTTTGAAAATATTTTTCGAAGCGCATATTTTTGGTAAAATTCAATCCAGCCTGTTTGATGCCTAGATCAGATTGGATTTTCGAATCTTTCAGTTCGATTATTTTCATGTTCATAAACCGGTTTGTGTTTGTTAATTAAAAAGTAGTTTGACTAAAAGCTATCCGAAATTGATTATTGCTTCCCATTTTTTGGTACTATTTTTTTTAATTTCAATAACTACATTTAGTAATAGCATGAGGATTTAAGGGGTAGTGGAATAAACTGGCACAAATTCTTTTTTGCGTCGCTAAATTCCGCTGTTCCTCAATTTAGAAATACTACTAGAATCGATTTAAGGGGGAGATGTAAGTTTAAGGGATATATGGAATATCAAAGGTTAAAATCCTATGGCAAAGCTACCATTAGCCCTTCTGAATTAATACCTTAGGACCTACAGGGTTTTTCCTGTTTTTTAATCAGCATTCACCTGACCATTATTCTAAAAAAATACTATTAAAATGTTGCAATACAACATTTTATGTATTTTTAACTTTGTTAATAAGATCTATAGGCTACAGATCCTTTGAATTTTCATATTGAATCTTGAAAATCAAAGAGTTACTTCTGCCACATAGTAGGATTATGTTGACCTTTATCCGGATAGATCTTGGGGTCATTCCGGCCCCATTTCCGTTGCGCCAAAAGAGCCTGTATTTCTGGTTAGGGCATTTTCAACCAGCGCCAGAGATCTGATGAAAATCATTGTAAAAGTTGATCATCGTCAATTTGATCAGATAAGTTGATTCGGATTTTTGTTAAAAATTACTAATTATGTACAATTTATCAATTGAAGGTCTGATTTGGAGATTTTATTTAATGATGGTGGTGGTCATTGTTCCATTTCTATTGGGATATGGAATTTTTGCTTTGATTGCCTTGCCTATACTACTGAGTGCTATGTTTGGAATCAAGTTTAAGCGCCATCAAAAGGAGGAAGCCTTTTCAACTAAAGAAAAAGAGAAATCAGTTTCTGTTGCTGCATAATCACCAGCCCATCCTGATTTAGTTTAATTAGTTTTTCATCTTTGAATTCCGTTAGTGTGCGGATTAAAGTTTCTTTGGCTATGCCGCAATAACCTGCCAGGTCTTCGCGACTTAAATGGATGGTGGATAAATTTAATTTACTGCTTAAGTGACACAAATGAAAAGCCACTTTTTCCCGGACGTTGCCAAATGAATTAATGGATAACCTTTGAATATAATCCTGTGTAATACTATTTGTATAATGAAGGAAAGACGTAAGCAGGTTGTCTTTTAAAATGATTTCTTCCAAAGATTTTTTAGGAATGATTCTGACAATAGATGTTTCCAGAAATTCGGCATAACTGGGATATTTAGATTGAAACAGATAACGAAGTCCTGCAAATCCCTGGGCTGAGTAGAATTCTAAAATAAATTCCTTCCCGCCGACTGTGTCAATGACTTCTTTAATGGTGCCTTTTTCGAGATAATAAATATGATTGATATTGTCCTGCTGTTGCCAGATTTTTGATTTTTTTACAATTTCCCTAGGTGATGTACTTTGAATTAATTCCTGTACGCTTTGAAGTTTTTCAAATTCAGTAAATTGAATCAGGCCGGTCAGAATTCTTGATGTGCGGTTTAATGATAGGTCCTGGTATTTCTTTAATTTCTTATCAATCACTTCCAGTAGATCGGAGTCTTCGAAAGGTTTTAGAAGGTAATCTTCTGCGCCCAGATTCATGCCCTTTCTGAAATCTTCGCGTTCTGCTTTCGCCGTAAGAAATATTAGCGGAATTGTTTTTAATCCCTCGTCTTGCTGTAGAATTTTGAGCACTCCGAAACCGTCCAGATTAGGCATCATAATATCGCATAATATCAGATCCGGCCGGAACTGCCTTGCTTCTTGTATACCAGCAAGGCCATCCGGTGCAGAATGTACGTTATAGCCAGCGAGTTCAAGGATTTCGGAAATGTTTTCCCGCATCTCCTGATTGTCTTCAATGATGAGAATTTTACTTTTTATATTCATTTCCGGGTAATGTGATGGTGATTTGTGTTCCTTTTCCTTCTTTAGATTCAAATTGTATTTTCCCCTGGATGGCATCCAGGTATTTTTTAACGATGTTCAGGCCAAGACCTGTTCCCGCAATATTAAGAACATTGGAAGCTCTGTAAAAGATATCAAATATAAACTTTTGTTCTTCTTCCGGAATGCCAATTCCTGTATCGATAATTTTAAGAATATAGTTACTACCGTCTTGATTTAACTGAACTGTAATGATAGAATATTCGTCAGAAAATTTAATTGCGTTAGAAATTAAATTGTTCATTATGTGTCGAAGACAAGTTTTATCAGAATAAATTTCCGAATGTTCCGGATCGTTACAAATGAAACTTAGTTTCTGACCTGGTTTCTTAATCTGATTAAAGTCTTCAAGAATATCATGTAGAAGATGGAATAAGGAGAATCGTTCCATTTTTATTTCAAACCGCGATTCTTCTATCCTGGTCAGAACCAGAAATTCGTTGAGTACCCCATTCAAATAATGGATATTGTTTTTGATCTTTAGAATGTGTTTTTTTCGTTTTTCTACAGATTCAATATCTTCATATTTATCAATTAGGTTTATCGAGCTTAGGATATTGGCAAGTGGTGTTCTGAATTCATGAGAGGCGATAGAAACAAATCGGGACTTTAAAATACTAAGATCCCTTTCTTTTTCAAGGGCAGTCAGCAATTCTTGTTCTTTGGATTTAAGTTTGGTTTCTACAGAAAGGCGGTACGTAATTTCATTTTCCAGATGCGTATTGATCGCACTTAATTGCTGTATACTTTCCTGTAGTTGACCGGTTCTTGAATCAACCAGATTCTCCAGGTTTTTATTAAGATACCACAATTTATTTTCTACTTCTTTTTGAAGTGTCAAATCATGAATGACTCCCGTAAAATAAATCTGATTATCCGTTACAAATTTACTTACGGCCAATCGCACCGGAAATTTTTTACCATCCTTACGGACGCCTTCGACCTCACGACCAATGCCAATGATTTTATTGACACCTGTTTTTAAATGATTTTCGATATATTGATCATGGGAGCTTCTGTGTGGCTCGGGTGTAAGTATGTTTATATTTCTTCCAATCAACTCCTCCTGTGTATAGCCGAATAAAGTGGCTGCACTTTTATTTAAAATAACGATAATTCCGGATTGATTTATAATGATGATTGCATCGATTGCTGTCTCTAAAACAGACTGCAAAAAATTGTTATTCTTATAAAATTCCTGAAAGGCTTGGTTCATCCTGAATTATTGACGAATATCACATAATTTCCTGACAAAGATCATAATTAAAGCTTCATCATTCATCTATTTTAGTATAAAAATGAGCATGAATTTAAAAGAGCCTGTATCTTCTATTATGACCAGAGAATTGGTTACGGTAACGCCCGAAGACGACCTGTCTGTGGTAAAGAAAATCTTTGATACGCATTCATTTCATCATATTCCCGTAGTTCACTTCAGAGATTTGGTCGGTCTGGTGAGTAAATCTGATTTTTTGGCCTATTCCAATTCTATGCTCGATTCCGGACGGGTGGATATCCTGGATGACCAGAAATTGAATTTTACCAAGGTTAAACAAATTATGGTGACTCGTCTCGGAAAATTAGAGCATGACGACCGTATTGAGGTGGCGATAGACGTTTTTTTAACTAATTATTTTCATTGTCTGCCAGTTGTTAAGGGCGCAGAGTTGCTGGGTCTGCTGACTCCTTATGACATATTGCGTTATATTTCCAAAGCTTAACAACTTTATTCGAATTATTTGAAAGGTGCATTATGAAAAGATGGTAATTCCGGAAGGAATAGCTAACTCTGCATAAGTTTTATTAATTTTGAATTCTGATTCACTAAATCGCTCTATTATGAAATTATTCAAACATGTAATTTGTCCCTTTGATAATTCAGACTTTGCAAAAAAAGCCCTGGATTATGCTGCGCAGCTTGCTAAAAATGACGGAGACAAATTGACGATTTTATATGTAATGATTAACCCGTTTATTTTCGAAGGTGGCAATCCCATTCTGAGCAATAATGTATTGGCGGTAGATCTGCTGGATAAGATGAGGGCAGAGGAGAAGCAGCATCTCGATGCAGTAATGAGCCAGTTAAAGCTAAATTATCCTGGATTGGATGTAGAGATTGTTCTTAGGGAGAACAACGACATCGGAGACGCAATTAATGAGTTGCAACAGGAGACTAAAGCGGACTTAATTGTGATGGGATCCCATGGCCGGAAAGGAATAAAGCGTTTCTTACTGGGGAGCGTTGCAGAAGCTGTACTTAGAAATGTAGACTGTCCGGTATTAATCGTTAAATAAATTACTGCCTTTGTTTGATTGGCAGAACTAACCACATTTTGGTTTTTTGGAATTGAATTGAGAACAGGATATAGAGAGATCTTAAAATATATTCAAGGCCTTAGGGGGTAACATTTTGATTTTTCTAATCTTCTTAATTATGGAATGCCTGTATTTTGAATAATAAAGATGTTTGTTTAGCTATAGCAATAAATGATTCCGGTTCGATTTGTTGCGGGTTTGCGTATCGTTATAAAAGGATTCAGCTTCTGTATTTTGTTTCTCTAATGTCCAGTCATCTGTTACCGTTGTTTCAATCCAGACATCTCCGGATTTTCTAAATACCTGAATGTATAATCCAAAGATATCCTGGAATTGTTTTTCCAGTTCGGCAACTGTTGTATTGGGATAGATATCCAGGCTGCCGATCTTGTGATTTGACCTGCAGTCCATTATACTGGTTTCAGGTGAAATCATAAATTCCTTTCGTGTACCCGCATGTATCCGGTGAGACTTACTAAAGAATTCAATTTTTAAATAAGGATATTTTTTGGAAAATTTATCCTGTATTTCTTTTATCGTTAAGGAGTCTGAAATGCTGATTTGCATAAAAATGGATTTAATTGTGGATAGCCATTAATGGAAGATCAATCTGGAAAGCAGCTTTATGTGTGGTGCTTTCTTTTAAAATTCGGGATAACATACCATGCTCTCTTGGTATAAAGCAAATTAAATCAACGGGCTGCGTTTTAATAAATTCCTTTATCCCTTCAATTACATCCTTGTTTTGAATGACATGAAATGAAATTTCAGAATTTAATATGCTTGGATCCAGATCACTTTCTGTGAGTTTTTCTGATAGCATGGGGAAGTCGGAAATCTCTTCGCTTACATTCAGTATAGATATATGTGCTTTAAAATAATTTGCGAATTGAATAATCGGTTTTAATACGGTTTTTTTATCAAAGTTCTTCAGATCGTAAGTAAACAATATGTGATTTAATTCAGAAAATCGGGTCGAGCTATGTAGCCCAATCACAGGTATGGAAGAATGGTTCATAATGTGAATGAATGTGCTGCCCATAAAATAGCTGGGTTGGACACATTTTCCTTGAATACCCATTATTATGGTATCAATATTTTCTTCCTTGGCGTATTCCAGGATTTGACTGGATGCATTGCCGCAAATGCATTCGTATTTTATATGTAAGCTTTTAGAGGACAGTTGGGCATCACTTTCAACGAATTGGTGGAGATGTATGATATGATTCTCTTTTATTTTGTCAATTTCTTCCTGGGGCAATACAAAAACATAAGCGTCAGCTGTCATCACTGGAATATCAAAAATATGCAGTAAAATTAATTGTGCATCTGTGTGTTCACCAATATATGCGGCATATCTCAAGGCTTGCCTGGAAGCAGTAGAAAAATCAATCGGAATTAATATATGCATAATTCTACTAATATGATTGCGAGAAATAGGCTTTTAATAAGTTGTCATAAAAGTAATGCCATGGGTAGCCCATGTAGATGATAGTCATCAGTATTCATTATGATTTGTGTCATTGAACCTGTCTCATGGTATCATACGATATTCTATAAAGGTGCCTGATTTCTGATTCTTGAAAAATTAAAGCATCTTTGCCGTTGATGTATCAATTATTAGCGGGTACTTTTTTGATAAGCTTATTCCATGCCTTGATACCCAGTCATTGGTTGCCCCTTGTTTCTTTGGCCAAAATTCAAAATTGGTCTGAGCGTGAGACGATTCGGATAGCCTTCGGACTTGGACTTGCACATGTATTGAGTACGGTTCTTCTTGGGTTGATATTAGGTACTTTATTCTATGAATTTAATTTAGTTTGGAAAGCCTGGGACTGGCTGGGCCCAGCTATACTCCTGTTATCCGGTTTTTATTTTATGTACAGGCATCACAAGCATCATCATTTTCACATCGATGATCATATGATGGATCAGACAAAAACACGTAAGCAAATTATTTATGCCTTAATGGCGTTTATGTTTTTATCACCATGCCTTGAAATAGAAGCTTATTTTGTAAATGCCAGTTTGCAGAATGGATGGTTGTTGTTTATTTGTATTTTAATTTATATTGTAATAAGTCTACTCGGTACTGTTCTTTGGATTCTTTTTGCGTTCAGGGGTTTACAGCAGATCAACTCGCATAAGTGGGAGCACAATGCAGGTATAATAACCGGATTAACGATGGTGATAACAGGTCTTTTGTCTTTTCTTATTCACAATTAATATTGCTCTTGGTGCATTCTATGAATAGGTAATGGTGCCCCGGACATCAATTTAAAAACTACATTCTTTTAGATCAGCCCAGATGTACACCTTGTTGTATTTTTTATGACAGGAAGGTAAGCACCAAGTGACGGTAAACATCTTGATTCTACACCTGCACAATCTATGATTTTGAGTTATCGGTTTAACCAGGGTTTGGGGATTACACTTTTCTTGATTAATACGATTAAATCTTTGAAGGTATACATATAGATTAATAAATAAATAAATGTCGACATGGCATAGGCATAGCTGACACCTATTAAACCATAAGCTTTTACCATAAAATAAGTACTGGTTATCAAAACCAAATGAAACGATAGATCAGCTTTAAGTCCTGACCTAAACATGGCTTTGGATGCAATCAGGTAAGCCATGATCATCGCAGTTACGCGAAAAACATCACCAAGCATTTGAAATGTAAATAACTGGCGCATAGGTCTAAAGGATTCAGCGAGAAGAATAGAAATGATCAGATCTTTGCAAATCCATATGGTGCCGGTTATCAAAATAATTAATGGGACAATTCTCTTAAAACTTTTGCGCATTTCATGAACTAATTCCTGGGTGTCTTCAATCGCTGATAATCTGGGAATGAAATAGACTATCATTATGGTTGTGATTACCGCGAGATAGCGTTCCGATAAACTAAACATAGCTTGCCAGATACCGGCATCGGTCGTAGAAAGTTGTTTTTGCACAAATTCGCGGATGATATACATAGACAACATCCAGCTTGTTGCAGTAATAGCGGTAAACATTCCGTATCGAATTAGTTTTTTTGCAACGGTGAAATCAATTTTAGGATTGAAATACTGCAAATTCAATAAATTCAGTCTTTTAAATGCAACGATTCCCGCACAACTTACGAAAACGCCATACATGGAATTGGAGAATAGGGCGCCGGCAATTTTATATTGATAGACAAAATAAGAAGTGAATACCAGGTTTAAAAGGGCTGCCGCAATATTCATGTAACTGAGCATTTTGATTTCGCCCAGGCCATTTAATATTCCGGTAAATAGAGCCTGGGAGGAAATACCAAGAAGAAAAACTCCAAATAGTAAAAAAACATTTCTGAAATTGTATTCTCCAAATGCCCAGATATTGAGATAGTGATAGGTGCAAAATACGAAGGCCGAACCAATGACCGATCCGATGAGAATGATGCCAAATGACGTATTGATAATCTTTTTAAGTTGAACCGGGTCTTCTTTGTACTGCGCCACATATTTTACGATTCCTGTAGCTATGGATGCCGTTGAAAACAAAAGTATCCATCCACTGATATTGGAAAACTTCCCAATGAATGCAGTCCCGATTGGTCCTATAAGGCTGGCTGTCAATTTAGTGATGACCAGTCCGGTCATCAAATTGATAACCGAGTAAAGACCGCTCAGAAAACTGGTTTTATAGAAGTTCATTAATAGTGGTAAAGATTAATGGAATGTTGAACGCTGTCAAAGGGATAATATACTGAAGAAAAGGTTAAGTTGAATATAGATGCTTGCCGGTTAAAAAGATATCCGGAAATAATTTCACATTTGATATTTGAAAATTTTGATTTCAGTTTATAATTTGTTTTATTTCATTAGTGCGTGCCACCGGACTTAATTAATCGGAATGCCAAAAACGGAGATAAATTTACAGTCCAGGGATTTTTTATTTTTAATATAAGATTTAAGACCTTGGAAACGATATTTTTTATTGGTGAATTGTAGTGTGTATTGTAAAATCCGGGAAGTAACTCAAATTGAAAGGAACAGGATTCTGCTGCAATTTTATAATCACCAAATGGTACCAACCTTTCTACCCAGGCGCCTGTATACGGATCACAGGTATTTGTAGGTTCTGGAAATGGATCTGGCAGTTTTCCGGTTTTGATAAATTCGCTAACCCGATGAAGAATTTGATGTTCGACAAATCCGCGGTTGACGATAGCTAGCTGCAAAATTTTCTGGTCATCTAACTTCGGAAAATGTTTCCGGATCAGTTCAGTTCTGATTTTTATTCCACAATTATCGGTGTTTAATGTTGGATTATCCATGTCTGTGTTGCTGCCGGTATTTTCGTACTGGGCATGAATTTTCACATGAATATTTTTAACCAAAGGATTGTGAATATTAGCGGAAGTAGTGATGACCGATACAAATCCTGGTTTGGAAAGAGAACTTAAGTCTTTAAAGAATAGTTTGTAATCCGGAATATGTTCGATTACATTTCTGGAAGCAAGACCATCTGCCTGGAGTTGATTAGAATTACAATATTGAATCAGGGCATCCGTGTCTCCGGTCACAAAGTGATCCGGAATCACCTTGAGTTTCTTGCCAATTACTTTTATTCCTTCGATGTATTCATTAGAAATGTCATGGCAAATACATTGCAAGCCGAGTTTTTTTGCAAAAAAGGAAAAAAATCCAAGTCCTGCACCGTGGTCAATGATGAGTAACTCTTTCAAAGGTTTGTCTGTATTGGAAAGAATATGGTAAAGCATATAAGCATTGCACTCACTGACATACTTTATTTTGGTGAGATCAAAACGGTAATAGCTTTTTACGCTTTCATGAATAGGCAGTGATTCAAAATCGAGCTGTACTAATTCCCTTTCCAGCGAACGGGATAATCGAAGTAAATCCGGGTAAAGAATTTTTTTATTATTCAACATAAATTATTTAAAAAAAACGTCGGGACCAAAGTTCGCAAGTCATAATTCTCCATAATTCATTATCTCCAAAAGAGTCAAGATCTTTTGAAAAACGATTGCGGATTTTATTGGCATACCACCATGGGCGTTGATCAAATTCCTTGTCATAGATTAACTCGCGGATTTCATTAGCCAGAAAGTAACGTGTCCATTTACCAGTAGGTGTTCCAAATCCGATTTTATCAGTGCGGTTTAAAATTAAATCAGGTACGGTATTTTTCATCGCTTTGCGAAGAGCGAATTTGGTTACTCCATTCTTTAATTTAAATTCAGCGGGTATGTAGAATGATTTTTCTACAAGGCGATGATCTAAAAAGGGCACCCGGCTTTCAATCGAGTTAGCCATTGAATTCCGGTCTTCCCAACGCAGCATATGTGGGAGGTGTGTGATTTTGATGGAGTCGTACAAGGCCTGCGTAATAAAAGAATCTGAATAATATTCGTGGATGTCTGGCTGAGTTTCCGGATAGAATTCCCGATTGGAATATTTTTGATGTTCCATTTTGCGTAAAGTACTTTTGTCTTTACTCAGGGCAATTCCAGCAAGGTAAGTATGAGAAGCGGTTGTTTTTATTCCTTGTGATGCGGATAGATGAAATAATATATTGAGGAATTTTCCCCATTTTTTTGTTTTGATCAGATCTGCTAAATAATACTTCAGGTAATAGGGATAGCCTGCAAACAGTTCATCACCTCCCTGGCCATTCAATAGAACTATGATTCCGGCAGCCCTGACATTTTTATAATTCTGGTAAGCTGAAAACGGACTCGCGCCTGTACTCGGCGCATCCTGTTGGTAAATCCAATTGCTTATTTCTTCAATGCGAATATCTTCATTTGCAGTATAAAAGGTCGGATTGAATCCCCCTGTGTTCAATACCGCTTCAATGTACTTTCGTTCATCATATTTTTTTCCTTCGTAGTACACTGAAAAGGTTTGTATTGTGGATTGTGTCATGTTCCTTGCCAGACAACTAACACTGGATGAATCAATGCCGCCACTTAATGCAATGCCTAGAGGGACATCACTTCTCAATCTCAATTTTACAGAATCGTTTAATAATTCGAGAATACAATCCGTTGACTGTGATTCATTGTACATGTCTGCTGCAGGCGGGATGGATAGGTCCCAGTATTTTTGTATGTTTAGTCCGTTGTTATCGACCAGCAAAAAATGGCCTGCTTGCAATTGTTTAATCTCTGTGAAAAAAGTTTCATTGTCTTCAAAGTAAATATTGTCTTTTAGAAACTCTTTTATTTTGGTTTCATTTGGGGATAAGCGAACAATTGCAGTTGCAGCGATTTGCTTTTCTTCTGAAGCCCATATAAATTTTTTGCCATCAAAATAATAATTTAGCGGTTTGACACCCATTCGGTCTCTGGCAATAAATAATCTTCTTTTGCGGTGATCATAGATTATAAAAGAAAACATTCCAATAAATCGCTGCAGACACTCTGTACCCCATTCGAGATAAGCATGAAGCACAACTTCAGTATCTCCATTCGATTTAAATTGATGCGAACGTGAGATGAGTTCAGATCTGACTTCAATATAATTATAAGCTTCACCGTTGAATGCAATCCATACATTTCCTTCCGGATCTGACATGGGTTGATGACCAGCTGCAGAAATATCCAGAATGGAAAGTCTTCTGTACCCGATCCCCAGATTTGAATCAGTTGACACCGGCAGTATTTTGGATATGGATTTAATTTCCGCTATCGTATCATCATGTACATAGTGTTGAATTGCGGAAGTATTCGTGTTCACCAGTAAAAAACCTTCATCATCCGGTCCGCGATGTCTGATGATTCGGGTCATATTTAATAAGTTTGAACAATCGATCGGCGATCCGTCCAAATGGAATATACCAGCTAATCCACACATAATTACTTCTGCAAAGGTAACCAAATAGGTGAAAAGGCTGCAGGCTGTAGGCTTTTAGGTATTTGGGAGTTTAGCCTATAGGAAATAATTATTCCTGTCAATATTTGTGTTTTTAGACTAAAGAGAATGGAAATTAATTCTAAATTAATTTCCTTCTTTCAACCTAAAAGTAAGGCACTTTAGGAATTCAGACAATAACTAAAGGCATGGTAGCCTGGCAGCACAATCCTTTTAACTAACAGCCTAAATCTCTACAGCCTACAGCCATTATGCTTAATTTTGCTTCTTTAGATTCCTTCTTCTTCTGAAAAAAGTACTCATTATTACCTACTATTGGCCTCCTTCCGGAGGGTCAGGAGTGCAACGTTGGTTGTATTTTGTGAAATATCTTCGTTTATATGGTTGGGAACCAATAGTATATACCGTAGAAAATGGAGAGTATCCCTATTTGGATGAAGGATTATCCAGACATATTCCACAAGGAATTCAGGTCATCAGGAAGCCTATTAATGAACCTTATGGATTTTATCGAAAACTTTCGGGACAAAAGGGTAGAGTGAATCCCACCATTTTTGCAGAAAAGGGAGAACAAAGTTTTTTTAAGCGCATCTCCTTATGGATTCGTGGCAACGTATTTATTCCGGATCCCAGAGTTTTTTGGGTTAGGCCATCTGTTCATTTTCTAACAGAATATTTAATGAATAATCCGGTTGATGCAATCGTGAGCACAGGACCACCTCATAGTATGCATCTCATTGCACGAAATCTAAAGCGTAAGTTAAAGATTCCCTGGTTAGCGGATTTCAGAGATCCATGGACTCAGATCTATTTTTTCAACCAGTTACATATGTCCGCTTTTGTCAAAAAAATTCATCTCAAGCTGGAAAAAACGGTCTTGAATGAAGCGGATGAAGTTGTAACTGTAAGTAAAGATTGTGCATCGGGACTTCAACAAATCGTAAAACGGGTAGTGCAGGTGATCACAAATGGTTATGAAGAATTTGAGTTAAAGCAAAGTTTACGTAACGACGACAAAATCAGAATGCTTTATGCCGGTGTATTAAGCCTGGATAGAAATCCTGTTCAATTTTGGCGTGTGCTGGAATCCTATTTGAATGCACATCCGGAATACAAACAACGATTTGAATTATGGTTGGTTGGCAATGTGGATCAATCTATTATTCATGAGTTGACGAGTTCCGGTCTTAGATCTTGCTTACATATTTCTCCTGCTGTTCCTCATAGTGAATTACAATCTCATTTTTCTATTGCAGATCTGCTGTTGTTAATTGGAGTGCCCGGCCATCCCGGTGTAATCACCGGAAAGTTTTTCGAGTATATGTTTTTGAAAAAACCGATTTATTCTATTTCACCACCTAATAGCGATTTGGTTGAAATCTTGACAGAAACCCGGTCGGGATACAATGCCGATTTTGATGATAAACTGCAATTGCAACTCAACCTGGATCAGATTTTTAATGACATAGAAAAGGGATCTTTCCATGTTCAAACAGAGAAAGTAGAACAGTATTCCAGGAAGAATTTGACTCGAAAGCTAACACGCTTATTGGATAATCTGGTAGATTCGGTGCAAAGCCGGGATTCCGTTTAAATCAATTTATTACTTCAGGTGATTTATCGGTGACAGCATTTGCTGACACAGTTATGGACGACATCTACGGATGGACTTACATATGGGATGCCGAGATTCATTCCTCTTAAAATCAACAGTGATGCTGAAGCCAGAATAAACACTGGAATCAACCTTGTTATTTTTGTACGTAATGAGATGGAGAAGTAATTCCCTGCGAGCATCAGGCTTGCCATGAGCGGGGTAGTGCCCAAGCCAAACAGAAACATAAATATGGCTCCGTACCAGGCATTAGCTGAAGCAAGTGCCGTGGCCAGTGCAAGATAAACCAGGCCGCAGGGTAGCCAGGCATTGATGATTCCTAGTTCAAGGTGATACCAAAATGTTTTCGGTCTGCTCAATAATTCACCTAACCGTTTTTGAATTCTGAGATTCCAGGCCTTAAACAGAATTGTATTTTTCTTAAATGAATAATGCATTAAAAACATAATTATAATCAGGCTGCCTGCAACAATGGATAAAGTTTGCTGGAATCCGGCAAGAGCAAACCGGTTGCCAATGAGTCCAAGTACTATGCCCATGGATGAATACGACAATGCACGACCGGTATTGTATAAAACGATATTTCGAAGGCGTTCAGATTTACGTTCAAAACTACCGGCCAGGCCAAGTGCAATTGGTCCGCACATACCTACACAATGCAGGCTCCCGACTATGCCCATTGTGAATCCGGCCAGACTTATTTCAAGAAGACTCATGGTTTTGCATAATTAAATTGATTTTCATACATGTATGGTACTCCATGACTTTTCCATTGTATTACCATTTTGTAAATACCCACCTGGAATTTATCCACGGGTATTTTAAAGCTTTTGTTTTCATCCAAAACAAATTCAAATGTCAGGTCTTTGGAAATATCGGATAAGCGGATGAATTCAATTTTACCATTGGTAATATCAGTACTGGCTGCTTCCGGTAAATGTATGCTCAAGGCATTGTTGTCAATGACTAGTTGCGGTGCCGTATGAAGTGTTGAGAGATTCTGAATGGCATTCAGTACATTTTGAAACTGCAATTCTTTTTCATAATAGTGATCCTCCACCAAATCATTGGTTTGTCTGGATGCAATAAAAATAAAGAAAAGCATCATCATTACAAATGAACCATATGCAAATGCAATTTTATATCCCCAGCTCATATTTTAGTTTTTTGAATATAGTCTATAGGTGATAGTCTATAGTCTATAGGTTGAAGAATGATATTTTTCTTATCTCGATACATTTAAATTATTTCCCTATTTAATCTATATTTTTATCCAACTCCCAACTCTTAACTCCTAACTCCCAACTCCTAACTCCTAACTCCTAACTCCTAACTCATCTCCCCATTCATTGATAAGGCCCCAGAAAATTTGTTGTTATACTTTGTATTTTCTGCTCATCCTGATAAACGCCAAGATGAATGCCCGTTTTTCGTTGTACAATATCTTCCTTTTTAAATACAACAAAAAATTCCATTTCATGAATGGATTCAGGTTTAATCGTTAATTCTTCATTGCCGACTAATCGGATTTCTCCTTTTGAATCTTCCAGTTTTAGCCTTACATGTTGATTCTTGGATGTTTTATTGATGATTTTTGCCGTATACAGATTGCTAATAGAAGCGGAGTCAAGTTCCTGGTATAATTGTCCCTGAGCACGTTTCACATAGCTATCAATAGATCTTCTCGTAATAATTAATATAGACATAAAAATCACCAGCACTCCCAGTAATCCAGTGTATGCTTTCATTCTGGTATTAAAGTGAAATTTTCTCTTTCCTGAAATTTCATTTTCTGAGGCATAACGGATCAGGCCCCTGGGAAAAGATAATTTGTCCATGACATCATTGCATATATCTATACAAGCGGTGCAGCCCACACATTCCATCTGAACACCATCCCGGATATCAATCCCGGTTGGGCAAACCTGCACACATTTTTTACAATCAATGCAATCACCGGTGGTTCGCTCCTGGCCCTTTATTATTTTTCCTCTCGGTTCACCCCTGGTATAATCATACGCAATCTGCATGGTGTCCTTGTCGAATAAAACACTCTGTAACCGGCCATAAGGACAAACAGTAGTGCAAACGATTTCGCGGACAAACGCAAATACACCATAAAACAATAATGTGAATCCAATCAATCCGCTCAGAAGGCTGTAATGCTCTGAAACCGGTTCGCGAATTATTTTATATAATTCATCTACTCCTATGATGTAAGCCAAAAATGTGTTGGCAATCAGAAATGAAATGAGCAGAAAAACGAAATGCTTTAGTGACTTCTTGCTTATTTTTTCGAGGCCCCAGGATTTTTCATTCAATGCTTTTTGCTGACCTGGAGAACCTTCAATCCACCATTCAATTTTACGGAAAACCATTTCCATGAAAATGGTTTGAGGACAGGCCCAACCACAAAATAGCCTTCCATAGATCACGGTAAAAAGTGCTATGAAAATAATAAACGTGATCATGGCAACAGCAAATATGAAAAAATCCTGAGGCCAGAATATCTTACCATAAATGATAAACTTTCCTTCCGGAAAATTCAACATAAAAAATGGTTCGCCATTCATTTTAATAAATGGCAAACTAAAAAAGATAATTAGATAAAAGATGGAACTATAGGTTCTGAACCTGTAAAACTTCCCCGATGGTTGTAGTGCAGTTATCCAGTTTCTCTTTCCACTTTTTGTTACTGAACTTACCCGGTCTCTGAAATTTTCCGCATGCTGCAGGTCTTCAAGATTCATCGTTTATTTGTTTTCGAGGAATCCGTTTTCATTTTAGTGGTGTCTGCTGCCACCGGAGCAGGGACTTCTTTGTACAAATCTCCTTGTGGTGCTTTTTGATCCGGTGGATTTGTTCCTCGTAGTGATTTAATATATGAAGCTAGCTGAGCAATTTGATTCGGAGAATAATCATCCTTCCAGGATTTCATTCCTTTGTCCAGTACTCCATATTTTATAGTTGTAAAAATATCTTTAATGCTTCCTCCATGAATCCAGTAATCATCCGTCATGTTCGGTCCAACCAATCCTTGTCCATTGTTTCCATGACAAACGGCACAAGTAGCTTTGAAAATCGTTTTACCTTCTTCGTATTCCCCTTCTTTCAATAGAGTTACTGTATTTTCATCCACGAAATTGGCCTGCGATTTTAAGTCTTCCAGTTTCCGAAGTTCAGCTTCTTTTACAGCGATTTCATATTCTTTTATTTGAGAAGGTGCTGAATAAGCCACATGGTATCTATATAAGTAAACTGCCGCAAATAAAATGGTTCCTGCAAATGCTGCTACAAACCAGGGAGGGGTAATATTGTCCAGTTCCCGTATGCCATCATAGTCATGTCCCACATCAATACTGGCTTCACTCTCCATAGGTTTAAAAGCATTGATCTTATCCCATAGATTAGCCTGTGATTTTTTCACGATGCCTGATTCAAAGGTTTGAATTCCGGTGAATTGCTTAAGCCATTTGGTAATAGAGAAAAGTACGTAGAGCTCAATTACTATCACGATCAACATAAACCAACCCTGTGTGCTGAATATAAATGGAGCAGAACCTTTGGCTGCCGGAATGCTTTGTTGTGCATTACTCAATTGGTAACTCATTGTTATCATAATTCCCGGCAAGAGGAATTTCATTGTGTCGTTCCATTTTTTTGAGTTGAAATGAAACTTGATGGCAGACCTGAGTAGTCCAACAAGAATCAGAATAACAAATGCAAGCGTTACAGCTATAAAGAATAATGCAGTATCGATATCAAACGGTACTAATGCTTTGTTTGCTGTAGCGACCGGGGCATTCTGATCCGTCTGACCTGTGGACAACAAAGGCATTATCAGCATGAGGAGAGAAGCAATCAATCGATATCTGAGCAAGTTTGATTTTTTCATAGAATTTGAATTATTCAGATTTGTCTAAGGGTAAATTTTCCATTCGTTTGATCAATTCTTTACTGGTGCCAAAGGCCCAGATGGTGACCAACACAAAGAAGCAAATAAATAATAGTAGTGAAATCAGAGGGTATATTTCAACGCCTGTTATTTTTTCCAGGTAATCATTAAATTTCATATTCAATTATTTTTTAACTGTGGAAGAAGTCCTTACATCTTTGCCTAGTCTTTGCAAATAAGCAATTAATGATATGATTTCGCGATCAGACGGAATAGCAATCTTATCGCCTTTAAGGTTGGTATTAATTTGTTCCGCTTGTTTTTTGAGATCTTCATTTGCTATGGCTTCGTATCCATCAGCATAGGGTACTCCCATTTTTCGCATGGCATGAATTTTAGAATTAGTGGAAGCCATATCAATTGGCGTTTCAAACAGCCATGGATAACGAGGCATATTAGAACCCGGCGAAACAGATGAAGGTTCGAGCAGGTGATTGAAATGCCAGCTGTCCGGATACTTTCCACCAACTCGCGCAAGATCTGGTCCGGTACGCTTACTTCCCCATTGAAAAGGATGATCGTAAACAAACTCACCGGCTTTGGAATAATCACCAAAACGCATGACTTCGTATCGGAATGGACGTACCATTTGTGAATGACAATTGTAACAACCTTCCCTGATATAAATGTCCCTTCCTTGCAATTCTAATGGTGTGTATGGTTTTACACTTGCAATGGTTGGAACATTTGATTTGATTAAAAAAGTTGGTACCAGTTCAACTAGACCTCCGATACCAACCAAAATTAAACTCAATGTCAACAATAAAACAGGTTTTCTCTCAATAATGCTATGCCAGAATGCAGTTTTTGCTGCAATGTAATTTTTTTCAAGTGGTGCTGCCTGTGCCTGTTCGGATTCAACAAAGCTGCCTTTTTTAGCCGTTTTTACAAGATTGTAAATCATGATGATTACTCCGGTGAGATAAATCAATCCGCCCAGAGCACGCAATGCATAAAACGGCATTACCGTTTGCACGATATCCATGAATTGATATTGCAACTGTCCTTCCGGGGTGAAGGATTTCATCATGAAGTATGATCTGAAAGCTGACCAATACATTGGAATAGCATACAGAATGATACCCAGTGTGCCTATCCAGAAATGGGTTGATGCTAATTTCTTAGAAAATAATTCCGTTTTATAAATCTTTGGGATCAACCAATACATCATTCCAAAAGTGAGAAATCCATTCCAGCCCAATGCACCAATGTGAACGTGTGCAACTGTCCAGTCACTATAATGCGAAATGGCGTTCACACTTTTCAAAGACATCATAGGTCCTTCAAATGTGGACATGCCATAACATGTCACCGCAACAACAAAGAATTTCAATACGGGATCCTCTCTTACTTTATCCCATGCTCCCCGCAATGTGAATAAGCCGTTGAGCATTCCACCCCAACTGGGTAAGATCAACATGATGGAGAACGCAGTTCCAAGGGATTGTGCCCATTCAGGTAATGCTGTATACAATAAATGATGGGGGCCTGCCCAAATGTAAATGAATATCAATGACCAGAAATGCACGATACTTAAGCGATAAGAATATACTGGACGCTCAGCGGCTTTAGGTAAGAAGTAATACATTAATCCCAGATACGGTGTGGTAAGGAAAAATGCAACGGCATTATGTCCGTACCACCATTGCACCAATGCATCCTGCACACCTGCATACCAGGAATAACTTTTAAATAAACTTACAGGAAATTCCATGGAGTTCACTATGTGGAGCATAGCCACAGTGACCCAGGAAGCTATATAAAACCAAATGGCGACGTACAAATGTCTTTCCCGTCTGGTTAAAATGGTGCCAAACATATTAATTCCGAAAACCACCCAAATCAGTGTAATTAAAATGTCTATGGGCCATTCCAGTTCTGCATATTCCTTGCCCGTTGTGAATCCTGCAAGCAAAGTAACTGCAGCCAATACAATAATCGTTTGCCATCCCCAGAAATGTATTTTCGAAAGCCGCTGGCTCCACATAGAAGTCTTAAGCAATCTGGGTAATGAATAATAAATTGCTGTGAAGATACCATTGCCGACAAAAGCAAAAATGACCGCGTTGGTATGAACGGGTCTCACTCTGCCATAAGTCAGGAATGACAAGTCCAGATTCAATGCAGGAAATACCAATTGACAGGCAATTACTACTCCGAGTAACATTCCTACAGCTCCCCAGAAAATAGTTGCCATTGCAAACAGGCGGGGCATTTTATTGTCATAGTGAAAGGTTTCCAGTTGCGTATTCATTCGTTAGTTTTATGTTTGGATTCAATGTGGTCGTCAAAAAGAATTCGTTGTGGAGGAGAATAGACATCATCAAATTGACCATCTTCAGAGCTCCATATGAAAGCGATTAGAAAAGCCCCGGCAATACAAATGCTTACGATTAGCAATAAAATAATGACATTCATAACATTCTTTGCACAAAATTAAAGATCCTCTAAAGCAGGGTATGGAGATTAGTCATGCCTTTTAATGATTTTCATCAGTCCTTGAAAGCCTGTTTCTGATGGCTGAAAGCTCTGTCAGGCAATAGGATAAAAGGATTATACTCAATGAACTGCAAGGCATTAAAATGGCGGCAATAACCGGTGATAAGACACCTCTTAAAGCAAAATATCCACCAATGATATTATAGATCAGGGAATACGTAAAAATGATCAGGATCGTTAACCGGCTATTCCGGATAAATGCTAAAACAGATGGAATTTTATCAAATGAATTGCCATCCAGAATTCCGTCGCAGGCCGGGGTAAAATTATTTTTATTTTCAGTTACGGCTATGCCAACATTACTTTGTTTCAATGCGCCGGCGTCATTTAATCCATCTCCAATCATCAGTACATTGGATTGATTTTTGTTTTGTAAGTCTTTAATGTAATTTAATTTATCTTCCGGATTGTAATTGAAAAGCAAAGTATTTTCTTTATTGAATATTTGAGAGAGAAATCCGGATTCTTTGTCATTGTCACCGGAGATCACAGAAAGTTCAAATCGCGTGTTGAGTGCTGTGGTCAAAGTATCAAGTCCTCGCCTGTATTGTTGAATGACTTTAAAGCAACCAATATAATGTCCATCTTCACGAATATGTATGGAGCTTCCGCCTTCTTCAGCTAAATTATCCGCGTTTACAAATGCAGCTGAACCCATTTTTAGGTAATGGTCATCAATCCAGCCTTCAATTCCTTTGCCTTCCGTTTGTTTAAAATTTTCTACTGCATTGCTGTCATTGGTTTGCAGGAATTTGACGACGGCCTGACTTAAAGGATGAGTCGATTGCTTTGCCAAAGCGCAAATCCGGATTTTTAAATCTAAGTTCAATGGAGTGCCTGCATAGCTTATTATTTGATCATCGTTTTTTGTCAGTGTACCTGTTTTGTCAAATACGATGTGATTAATTTTTGATAATTTTTCCAAAACGCTTGCATGCCTGAAATATAATTTATTTTGTGCCAGAGTTTTTAAGACCTGCGAATTGGTGAAGTTGGAAGCCAATAGTAATGCACAAGGGCAGGCAACTATGAGAAAAGTGGTCAGTGAATTCCACATCAGGTCGTTACGATGCTGAACATACCAATATGTAGCTGCACTGAAAGCGAGAATTAAAACAAAGATGGAAAAATACTGTCCTAGATGATCGATGTCTGTTTTTTGAAAATTCTTTTCTTTTTTAAAAATGTCTTTATTCCACAAACTCGTAAGGTAGGATTGCGATACGGGCTTGGTAACTTTGATTTCAATATTACTGCCAGTCTGTTTGGCTCCAGCATAAATAGGATCTCCGGGTTTGCCGTATACTATTTCGCTTTCACCGCTGACAAAGCTGTAGTCCAAAGCAGGTATTCCATTGACAACAATTCCATCTGCAGGAATAATTTCCTGGTTGTGTATAAGCATGGTGTCATTTACCTGGATTTTTTCAATAGGCCTGGGCTTAAAATGATTGCCATCCAAAACATTGACGGCAATCGGGAAAAATGATTTGTAATTACGGTTGTATGACAGGGATTGGTAGGACCGGTCTTGTACAAACCTGCCGACCAGCATAAAAAATACAATACCGGACATACTATCCAGATATCCGTTGCCAAGTCCTGCCTGGATTTCATAAATGCTTCGCAGGAAGGTTAACAAAATTGCTAAAGCAATTGGTAAATCGATATTGATAAATTTTGCTTTAATCGATTTCCAGGCGTTTACAAAAAATTCTGTGGCACAATAGAACAGGACAGGAAGCGACAACAATAAACTAATGGTGGTAAAAAACCATCGAAGTTCAGGTTCAATAAATTTACCGCCGGATAAGTAATCAGGTAAACTCAACATCATGATATTGCCAAAGCAAAATCCTGCAATACCTATTTTTAGCAATCTTTTCTTATTGATCAGTATATTGTTTTCTGCTTTAGGATGTTCGATTTCGAGTTGCGGTTCATAACCAATATTCGTGAGCAGCTCTACTGCTTTTCGAAGGCTGGATTCCTTTTCATTAAAAACGATCAGTATATTTTTGTCGGTAAAATTTACTCGTGAATACACTATCCCCGGAGATAATTTATGCAGGTTTTCCAAAAGCCAGAGACAAGAACTGCAATGCATCTGTGGAATTTCCAAATGTACATGAGTTTGGATTCCATTCGAAAATTGAATAATCTTGTTTTTAATTTCGGGGATATCTAAATATTCAAAGCGATTGTTCCAAATGTTTTTATTGAATTTCAGACCCGGATGCGTATTAAGGTCATAATAGCTGCATAGGTTATTCTGATTTAATATTTCATAAACCGTTTTACAGCCTTCACAGCAAAAGTATTTTTCATCAATTACAATATTGTATTGATTGCAAGAGGTGCCGCAATGATAGCATTTTATTTTGGCCGCAGTCTTCGTTGACATAGATGGCAAAAATGGAAATTGATCAATTGTATTAAATTGATACTTATCAGTTTGCGTGCTGATTATGGTCAGCAGGATCTGCCAGCGACATTACATTTTAAATACTTTTACCCAATGCATTCTTGTAAATGCTCGGTTCATCAAAAACCCAGAGATGGGTTAGCTAATTGGTAAATCAATAATTTAAATTATGATTTAAGTTTATAAATTTCCTTGTAACCTACAAATCCCAAAAATCCAATTATTAGCAGTGAACATAACATAGACAATGTTTTGCCGATTGCAAATGATTTAGGTTTAAATTCCATGACGATCTGGTGTTTGCCCGCAGGAATCTGACATGCTCTTAATACATAATTAGCCCTTACCAAATCTGATTCTTTACCATCAATAGTAATATGCCAACCCAAATCAGGTCCATACCAGACCTCGGAAAATACAGCTAGTTGATCGGTGAAACACTCTGCATCATATACTAATTTGTTGGGTGAATACGAATTCAAGCTAATGGTACCATTGCCATCGAAATCAGTTTTGGATATCTTGCTTTGAAATTCACTGTGCACAATCGCGGTTGACTTTAAGTTGTTTTTTGCCAATTCGTCTATTTCTTCATCTGGTGAATTGACATACTTAATATGTTGAACAAACCAGGCATTGCCCATTGCGAATTTATTCGGCAAGTTAAATTCTTTTCCGGGTTGCCCAACAATCAAGTATTTCGTGTTTAGCATATTGACCACCGATAATGCTGATAGAGCAGATTCAATACTGCTGTCAGAGGCAGCATGTTGAAGTGATGAGGTGAATTGTGAAAGTTCTGGTTCGATATGGTGATCGATGATGTCCTGGTATCGCTGCAATTTAGCAGGATGATATCCTCCAACGTTATTATGAAAGAAAGAAGGAAGTGAGCTATTAAACGTATTTACAGTCAGATCCAAAACCCTGAATTGTGTTTTGTCTTTATTGATCTCAATATCAACTGCTCGCGGTTTGTTAGACTGTTCATTTCTGGATTTGGAAACAAAATCATCTTTGCTGACGTAGCGGCTTGCAATTTCACCAAAGTCTAATACAATTAGTGCTCCTAAAATGCATGCTGTGGTTGTGGAGTTCAGTTTGTTTTTGGTAAAAAACCAAATCGCAGCTGCAGCACTTAAAATATATAACAGGGATCTGAAAGCGTCGTGTTGAAATAATGATTTTCTGTCTTCCACTAAGGCTTCAGGAATCAATCCTTGTCGTGCATAACTTTCATCCGACAGGTGAGTAAAATTAAAAAATCCACTGCCAATCAATGCCATGATTAAACAAAGACCTCCCGTAATTCCGATACTGTAATACAGTTTTTTATAGAAAGTCTGATCGATATTTTCTTTTTGAGAGATTTGATAAATAGCCATCATGCCCAGAATCGGAAAGAAGTAGGATACAACGGACAGTATGCTGCTCGGTGCTCTGAATTTACTGTACAGTGGTACAAAGTCGAAGATAAATCGATTGAGTATTTCAAAATGTTTACCCATACTTAGTAAAACACCCAAGGTTACGGATATAGCCATCCACCATTTTATTGGGCCTTTTACAATGAATAAACCTAGAACAAAAAGAAAACAGAAGATTGCGCCGAAATAAAATGGTCCACTGGTGAAGGGCAGATCGCCACAATAGAGTGGGGCTTTTCTCGGAGGCTGATATCCTTTCTTGCGCAATTCCCTGGCCGTTGCAGATTTCGAATCAATGGGCTCTGAAGTGCCGCCACCTGCCGCTCCGGGAATAATACATGCAAGGATATCTTGTGGTCCATTGCTCCATTGCATGGCGTAATCCCATTGCAGTCCGGCAGTGTTGACATCCGTATCATTGGTTCCTGCTTTTGTTTTGAGAATATGTCCGCCTCTCATGGTTTCTTTAGCGTATTCATATGTTGGAAGCAGTGTACTTGCAGATGCCAGTAATGCGATGATGGTGATACCGGCAAGTATTCCGCTGGGTATGATAAAATCTTTGAATTTTTTTTCTTTGAATGCAAAAAAGGCAAATGAAAAAATCATTGGCAACATCATAATGGCAGCATAGTAACTCATCTGCACGTGATTGTTGAGTATATTAATGCCGATTCCCAATGCAAATAAGGCGGCACCTTGCATCCATTTACCGCGATAGGAAAGTATCATACCGGCAACAATAAATCCGATCATTGCAAGTACGATTAGTTTGGGTACGTGACCGGCTTCCCAAACAATAAAATTTCCAGTTACTAGAGAAGTTGCTAATCCGCCTACCGCTGCGAATCCTATACTCAATCCTAATACCAAATAAAGAATATAGAAAGAAAGTGCACACATAAACCAAATGGCAATTGGTCCTTTCAAAATTGCGAGTGATAACAACTGCTGAACATAAACGAGGTAGTTATAGTCCATCGGTGTAGATATCTGATAAGCCGGCATACCACTGAACATGGTACCCGTCCATAATGCCGGATCATCAGGATGGGCTTTGTCGTAATCGATAATTTCCCGAGCAGATCCCTGCCAGGAAGATACATCCCCTTGCTGCATCACTTTGCCTTGCCAGGCCGGATAAAAGAAATAAGAAATAACTATAATAAAGATTATAATGATTGCTAAGTGTGGAAGCAATTTCTTGATGAAAGTCTGGAACATAGCTTGGAATTAGATTAACAAAGTTAAACGAAAAGTTTAAGCCTAAATGATTTATGTATTGTTTTTTATACTATAAATCTTTTGAATCGGATCTGGTTTTGGCTGGTTAGAATTCCCTTGTTCGAGGAAAAGGGATTCATTCATTATTTTGGTTAGCAAATTAATGTTAAGCCGGTTTTACAGCGCGTGTTTATAAGTCTATAAATGGTTGATTACCTTAGGCCGGTTCGGAATAGGTAATTAACACAAGCTTTTATTAATTTCTTCAAGTTTGTGTATTCCAGGGCAAAGATCTGTTTCTGTGAGCTGATTTAAAGGTCTTGAGTTTGTATTCAAAATTTGATGCAAATCCTTGCTGTCTTCATTGATATAAATCAAACCGGTTAATATTTCTCCGGCTTCATTGGCTTTATGCATTGCATGAACAGCGGTTTCTTTTTTAGTCGGATCCCAATCCTTTTGTAGTTTATTAAATTTCAGATAAGAGCCATCGTGCATTTTGACTTCCTGGGTACTGCCTGCAGAATAATGCGTAGTAATTTCTTTAGCAAGTGGAACGAAATCAAATGTTGCAGTAGCATCAATATGATGTCTGACGTAATCATAGGATTTTGTGGAGCCTACATTATTATTGAATGTCACACATGGAGAAATTACATCGATGAATGCAAAGCCAGGATGTGCAAGAGCTGCTTTAATCAATGGGATCAATTGAAGTTTATCACCGGAAAAACTTCGGGCTACAAAACCAGCACCTAACTCAATGGCCAAACCGGCTAAGTCAATGTTCTGAAATGGATTCACGGAGCCTGCTTTACTCTTTGATCCTTTATCCGCGGTGGCAGAATCCTGTCCTTTTGTCAATCCATAACAACCGTTATTCATTACAATATAAGTAATGTTGAGATTTCTCCGAATCAAATGTACAAATTGCCCCATTCCTATGGATGCAGTATCACCATCACCGGATACACCGAGATACATTAAATCCCGGTTAGCAAGATTTGCGCCTGTGGCTACACTAGGCATTCTTCCATGCACTGAATTAAATCCATGCGAATTTCCCAGAAAATAGGTTGGTGTTTTGGAAGAGCAGCCAATACCCGAAAGTTTGGCAAGCTTATGGGGTTCAATATTTAATTCAAAGCAAGCTTGTATCAAAGCGGCACTTATAGAGTCATGTCCACATCCTGCACAAAGGGTAGACAGAGATCCTTCGTAATCTTTTTTCCGGTATCCAAGCTCATTTAATGGAAGCTCCGGATGTCTGAAACTGGGACGTTGATAGGTCATTAAAAATAGTTAATAGTGAATGTTAAAATTAAATTCTGAATGTGGATTCTGGTTTATAAACGGTTGTGGATTTATTTAAAGTTTGTCAGGTTATAATTATTGAACTAATTAATCGAAATTTGAATCAATGTATATTTATTTATCTCGCTCTAATATCTTCTCACTCCTCACTCCTCACTCCTCACTCCTAACTCCTAACTCCTAACTCCTAACTTCTCACTCCTCACTAATTACGAATTACCCATGTTGCATTTCTGCCATTTGCAAATGATCAACATTCAGGCTTTGTTTAATTTCCCTTTTTATATGTTCAGCAGTAATCGGCATTCCGTCATAATTTAATATCCGGATCAATTTTTTGGGATTGATTTCCAATTCATTGATTAGCAGTGTGCGCATTTGTGCATCCCGGTTTTGTTCAACCACAAATATGAATTCATGCGATTCTATGAAATCAACTACCTCTTTGGTGAATGGGAAGGACCTAATCCGCATTGCATCCAAAGAAATCCCATCCGCATTTAAATAATCTTTAGCTTCCAGTGCGGAATAATGGCTCGTGCCAAAAAAGACCATTCCAAATTTCGATTGGTTTTCTTTTTGAAATAATTCGGGTTTGGGGACATATGTTTTGATCGTTTCCCATTTTTTGGAAAGACGATCCATGTTGCGCTTATACGCATTACCATCTTCCGTATAAATAGCATATTCATCCCTTGATGAACCCCTGGTAAAGAAAGAACCTTTCGTGGGATGTGTGCCGGGAATAGTTCTGTAAGCAATTCCATCCCCATCGGTATCCAAATAACGACCGTATCTCTGAATTTTATCGAGTTGATCTTTTGTCAAAACTTTACCCCGTTTGTATTTTCTGTCATTCCATTTCATTGGATTGCTAACGTGATCATTCATACCCAAATCCAGATCAGAAAGAATGATAACCGGAGTTTGTAATTGTTCAGCAAGATCAAATGAAAGCGCACTGAATTCAAAACATTCATCTGGTGCATTAGGTATCAGTAAAACTTGTTTGGTGTCGCCATGCGATGCGTATGCGGAGATTAATATATCCGATTGTTGTGTACGCGTTGGCATTCCTGTGGATGGTCCGGTACGCTGTACATCAATCAAAACCGCAGGAATTTCAGCAAAATAGGCAAGCCCTAAAAACTCCTGCATCAGAGAAACGCCCGGGCCACTGGTAGCGGTAAATGCTCTGGCACCATTCCACATAGCGCCAATAACCATACCCATTGCAGCCAGTTCGTCTTCTGCCTGAACAATGGCGTAATTGTTAGCTCCTGTTTTTTCGTCAACGCGTAATTCAGAAGCATAATCCGAAAAAGCATCGACTACCGAAGTAGAGGGTGTAATCGGATACCAGGCTGCAACGGTTGCTCCACCGTAAATAGCACCTAAGGCACAAGCTGCATTTCCTTCGAATAAAATTTTGTTTTGAAGTAAGTTCCTTCGTTCCAGACGAAACTCTAAAGGATATTTGTAATTGTTTTTTATAAATTGACTACCCAGATCCAATGCATGATGATTCGGCGCAATCAGTTTTTCTTTTCCTTTGAATTGTTCTTCAACCAATGCCTGAAGTACGCTCATTTCCATATCGATCAACGCAGAAAGTGCGCCCACGTAAATGATATTCTTGAAAAGCATTCGTTGCCGTGGGTCGGAATATTCCTTGGTTGTGATTTCTGTTAAAGGAATGCCGATATAATGAATGTCCTCACGGATGTATTCTTTATGCAGCGGTTTGGAATTATCATAAATAAAATAACCTCCGGGTTTTACATCTTTGATATCCTGCAACATGCTCTGTGGATTTACAGAAAGCATGATATCTATTCCTTCTCTTCTTCCCAAATAGAACTTTTCATTTACCCGTACTTCATACCAGGTAGGCAGTCCCTGTATATTGGAAGGAAAAATATTCTTAGGCGTAACCGGTATTCCCATTCGGAAAATAGCTTTCGCGAACATGTTATTTGCACTGGCACTACCTGTGCCATTCACGTTTGCAAACCGGATTACAAAATCGTTAATTATCGGATGTGGGAGCATGAACCTGCTTTTGTCACTTGGTATAAATATTTTTGCATATCCCAGGCAGAAGTGGGACAACGTTCAGCACAAAGCCCGCAATGAAGACACACATCTTCATCTTTTACCATAACCCTGGTAGTGGGCAATGCGTCGGAAACATATAAATCCTGGTTTTTGTTTTTTGCGGGTGCATTCAAATGTAGTCGCAGAGCATCTTCCTCTTCGTTGGGTACAAATGAAATGCAAGAGGTGGGACAAATATCAACACATGCATCGCATTCAATACAACGACTTTCCGTAAACACAGTCTGCACATCGCAATTTAAGCAGCGTTGCGCTTCTTTGAATGCCGTCTGTACATCAAATCCCAATTCCACTTCCTTCTTGCGATCTTTTAATGTGATCGCTTTTTCTGCCTGAGGTACAACATATCTTAAATCGTCCACAATTTTGCTGTCGTAGGCCCATTCGTGAATTCCCATTTTTTGGGATACGAGATTCACCATTGGATGCAAGCGTTCATTGAGATTTTTACCCTGGCAGTATAAATCAATGGATACAGCCGCCTGATGTCCATGTGCAACTGCCGTGATGATATTTTTAGGGCCAAATGCTGAATCTCCTCCAAAGAACACGGAGGGAATGGTAGATTGAAAGGTCACAGGATCTACAGATGGCAATTCCCATTTATTGAATTCCAATCCGAGGTCACGCTCAATCCAGGGAAATGTATTTTCCTGTCCAATAGCCAACAGCACATCATCCGCTTCAATAAATACATCCGGTTCCCCGGTACTTACCAAACTTCGTTTTCCATTTTCATCTTTAACTGCATGTACTTTTTCAAAAGTCATCCCTTTTAGTTTACCGTCCTCGACCACAAATGTTTTTGGCACGTGGCAATCGAGTATCGGGATATCTTCATGCATTGCATCTTCTTTTTCCCAGGGAGATGCTTTCATTTCAGCAAATGGACTTCTCACAACGACCTTTACTTCTACTCCGCCAAGTCTTCTGGATGTCCGGCAACAATCCATTGCCGTATTACCACCACCTACCACGATGACTTTCTTCCCAATGGAGTGGATGTGTTCGAAAGCAACACTGGCCAACCATTCGATACCTATGTGAATATTGGATTTGGCATCCCAGCGGCCCGGTAAATCGGGTAAATCTTTACCCCTGGGAGCGCCCGTTCCTACAAAAACGGCATCATATTTTTTATCAAGAATTTCCCTGAGACTTTTTACATAGGTCTTAAAATGGGAATGAATACCCATGTCCAGTATAAAGTTTACTTCCTCAGAGAGCACCTCTTCCGGTAAGCGGAAAGAGGGAATCTGACTTCGCATCATACCCCCACCAGATACTTGTTCATCAAAGAGATGAATTTCATAACCCAGAGGTGCCAGGTCACGGGCAACGGTCAGTGATGCCGGTCCGCCACCGATTAATGCTACTTTCTTTCCATTCGAGGGAAAAGGAGCACTGGGCATATGTTTTTTGACATCGGCTTTGTGATCAGCTGCTACTCTTTTGAGCCTGCAAATGGCAACGGGTTCAGCTTCAATGCGTCCACGGCGGCAGGCTGGTTCACAAGGGCGGTCACAGGTTCGGCCTAAAACACCCGGGAACACATTAGATTCCCAATTAATCATATAGGCTTCTGTATATTTTTCCGCTGCGATGAGCCTGATGTATTCAGGCACAGGAGTATGCGCCGGACAGGCATACTGGCAGTCAACTACCTTATGGAAGTATTCCGGATTTTTAATGTTTGTGGGCTGCAAAATGTATACTGTCTTAAAAAGCGGTACAAAGATATCATTTGGAGGGGAAATGACAATGAAGAATTGATTCTGGGAATTGTAGATATATGGTTAATTCTTGCTGCCCTAACCTGTTAAAAGGGACTGTTATTTTATGATTTGTAATTTATGATGTGAAGGGCAAAATTGAATTCCGGGAAGCAGAAATGATCGGGACCTGTTTAACGTAAAATCGGATTTTGTAAGTTCAATTCATATGCCTGATCAACCCTTTTGTTTATTATTGCCGGGGTAATCTCTATAAATCCATAACTTTTATACAAAGCAATTGCTTCTTTTAATGGACTTACTGTTTCCAGGATTAATTTCTGAAAATGCATATCTGTTGCATGTTTAATAGCAGCTTCCATTAATACCTTTCCAAGACCCTGACCTCTGAATGGTTTTGAAAGATACATTTTTCGTAACTCGCAGACCGGATACCTGGCTGGAAATAATCCGAATGTTCCAATGACTTGTGAAGAGTCAGCTTCAATCAAAACACCAAAGAAACCGTTCCTTTCAAAATAATTCTTTTCAATGTCATTCAAATCATTATCCTTTCCAAATTCATCAGGTATCAGGCCATATTCCATCAAAGAAGTAAATACTACTTTTTTGATGGATGGAATGTCAAGGTTATTCGCTGGGCGTATAAAAAATTTTAGATCAGACATGTATGGCTTTTCTACTTGTTTTAGTCCGTTTTTAATCGCGGGTTATAATGCATTTCTTTTGATAAAATCAGCGGCTTTTTCCATGAATGCATTCATTGATGGGTTTAAAGCATTTAAAATGGGCGCAGGCATAATGTAAATGGTACCGTTTTAATTGTTGGCAAATTAAATCAAATCTTATGAATATAATATAGGTGGCGGAATTATTGTAGTTTCCATTCCGGCACAGGAATAATTGCGGATAGAACGCGATTTAAGAAGGATGAAGCAACCCTGTCGTTGCAACAAAAAAGGCGAATTAGTTATTATTCTGTTATCTCCTATTTGTTGATGGAAATCAGGCTTATTGCTAAATAAATTTCGTAATTTTATAAATCAATTGTAATTGAATGGATCTATTCAGAAAATTATTTTATGCTCTTTTTTCTTCTGCGGCGGCAGGTGTTTATACCTTGCTTTTTGCAGCTTCAATTGGTTATGCCACATTTATTGAAAATGATTATGGCACAAGTTCCGCACAGAAAGCCATTTTTAAGACGCATTGGTTTGAAGGACTTTTGATTCTTTTTGGAATTAGTATCATCGTCAATGTCTTTAAGTTTCAAATGGTTCAAAAGAAAAAATGGGCATTGCTTTGTTTTCATCTGGCCATTATTATCATACTTGCTGGTGCCGCTGTGACGCGGTATTTTAGTTTTGAAGGAATAATGCATATCCGGGAAGGAGAATCTGCCAATTCATTTATTTCATCTGATACCTATCTGCAAATCAAAGCAAATATCAATGATCAGGAATACCGGGTTGATGATAAAGTGTTGTTTGCAACCTTGGGCAAGAATGAGTATAAAAAATCTTTTTTGTTCGGAAATGAACAAGTTAATGTAGAAGTACTTGGATTTGTGCCTAATCCTGCGGAAACATTGGTTGAAGATCCTGATGGAAGTGCTTATGTGAAAATTGTTATTGGTGGTGAAATGGGCAGGGAAGAGTATATGCTTAAAAACAATACCAGTGCTGTGTTTAATGGTATGAGGTTTAATTTCGGAGTGCCGGATCAGGAAGATGCCATCAATATTAAATATGAAAATGATGCTCTTCTGTTTAAAACAAAATCAACGATCATGAGAATGGTAATGGCAACACAAAAAAGAGATACCATTACCCCAACAGAATATCAGCCTTTGCTGACCCGCGCTCTGCATAATATGGGTAGCTTTAATTTTGTTGTTGCTGAATTCAAACCAAAGGCAAAGGTGGTCTTAAAGTCATCGGATTTGAAAATGAGTAGCTCGAGTCTGGGAGCGCTTCATGTTAAAGTAAGTGCGAATGGCAAAGAAGAGCAATTTTATATTTCCGGAGGACAAGGAATAGAAGGCAATCCACGCAATATTGAATTGGGTAATGTTCATTTGGCAATGAATTATGGCTCAAAGTATTTTACAGTTCCCTTTTATGTCAAATTAAATGACTTTATCATGGAGCGCTACCCTGGTACAAACAGCGCGTCATCGTATGCAAGTGAGGTGACGTTGATCGATAAAAGATCAAATGTTAATGAAAATATCCGTATTTATATGAATCACATTTTGGATCACGATGGATATCGTTTTTTTCAATCTTCATTTGATAAAGATGAATTGGGAACTTATCTCAGTGTGAATCACGATGCATGGGGAACCCGTATAAGCTATCTCGGTTATATTTTATTAACGCTTGGCTTAGTAGCCATTTTCTTTAGCAAAAAAAGCAGATTCAATCTGTTAAAAGAAAATATTTCTACTATCAGGGCAGTCGGTAAATCAGCTATTTTGCTTCTGGTTTTTCTCACTCAACTTCAATCCGGATTTAGTCAGAGCCGCTCTGATTCTGATTTCGCCTATCCTGTTATTCAGGCACAACATGCAAATGAATTCGGGCGTCTGGTGGTTCAGGATCCGAATGGACGAATGAAGCCAATGAATACACTCGCCCGCGAAATCATGCGAAAGCTGTCCAGGAAAGAAGAGCTCTTTGGTATGAATTCAGATCAGATTTTAATAAGTATGGCTAGTTTTCCCGAGCTATGGAATAAAGCACCAATTATAAAAATTGGTTCGCACGAAAAAATTATGGAATTGTTCCAAACAAAAAATCAGATGGTATCCTATCTTGATTTTTTTGATGGCAATGGAGAATATAAAATTAAAAACGAGGTTCGTTATGCATATAATATGAAGCCAGTAGATCGTGGTGTATTTGAAAAAGAAATCATTAAGCTGGATGAGAAAGTAAATATTGTTAGCATGGTTTTTTCGGGCAGCATTCTGAAGATATTTCCGGTTCAGGGTGATAAAAACAACCAATGGGAAGCACCTGAAGAGTTCCACCATCAGGGTTCGCAAACAGAAGATCAATCTTTTCCGGGTAAGTTTTTCAATGCCTATGTTTCAACGGTTAAAGATGCGGTAAGTACGAATAATTGGAAAACGCCAAACGATTTGATATTCGAATTAAAACAATATCAGCGAAAGCTTGGAAGTGAAGTCTATCCTTCCGATCAGAAAATTAGTGCCGAGTTATTTTTAAATGAAATGAATGTGTTTGATCGCCTGGGAAAACTATTTGGAATATTGGGACTCGTTTTTCTGAGTTTGCTGTTCATTTCTATTTTTGCTCCGGCAACTTCTTTGAATTGGCCATTCAAAATGGCCTTTATTATTTTGGTATTTGGATTTGTTATGCAAACTACAGGACTTGGTTTGCGTTGGTATGTTTCCGGTAGGGCTCCCTGGAGTAATGGATATGAATCCATGATTTATATTTCATGGACTACTATTCTTGCAGCCATGTTGTTTTCAAGAAAATCCATGGGTGGGCTTGCCGCAGCTACTATTTTATCGTCCACAGTATTGATGGTAGCAGGATTGAGCTGGCTCGATCCGGAGATAACTCCACTGGTACCTGTTTTAAAATCCTATTGGCTGACAATACATGTATCGCTTGAAGCGGGCAGTTATGGTTTTTTAGTACTGGGAGCTATTATTGGTGCACTTAACCTTACGCTAATGATATTTACAACTCGTTCAAATAAAGTACGTATGGACCGGATCATTGCTGAATTGAGTTATACAAGTGAAATGACTTTAATTGGCGGAATTGTAATGTTGAGTATTGGAACCTATCTGGGTGGAGTTTGGGCGAATGAATCCTGGGGAAGATATTGGGGATGGGATGCAAAAGAAACCTGGGCACTTGTTTCTATCCTGGTTTATTCTTTTATTCTCCATATGCGTTTGATTCCGGGCTTACAAAGTAAATATGCATATAATACTGCAACTTTATTTGGATTCGCATCTGTAATGATGACTTACTTTGGAGTCAATTACTATTTGTCAGGATTGCATTCTTATGCTGCGGGTGATCCGGTGCCCGTTCCCACATTTGTTTACTATACAGTAGGAATATTAATTTTGATCAGTGTGTTAGCTTATTGGAAAACTAAAAAATTAGCAGATAAAATTTCGATCTAATCGGAAGTTATACTAATTTTAAATTTCTATGAGTAAGAGGTAAGTTTTAGTTTGTGAATTTGTACCACGTAGTCACAAAGATTACATAAGCTCTTAAATATTTATTTTTTCATCTTTGCTTCTTCCATGATTACTTCATATTTGTAGCCAGCACCAAAATCTTTGTTTAAAGAAATTTTACCTTCGAAAATCCCTACAGCACCAATGTCCAAAACATCCTGTGAAGTAATTGTGATTTCCTTGTGGTCTTTTGAGCCATCCTCCAAATGAATCCAGTTTCTGTTCATTATCTGATGGTTGATTTTTGTACATCTGCCGGTAACAGTAATCAATTTTCCTTCATATTTTGAGGGATTGGCTAAGATGTCTGAAATGTTTGTTGCTCCTTTTACCGGAATAATCTTTTCCTGTTTTACCGTTTTTTCCGCATTTTGCATTTCTGAAAGAGATTCATTTACCAATGATTCATAGGGCGCGCCTTGCCTGCTGATATTGGACACCAGGATGACTTCGTCAAATATGCGATCTAATTCATTGCTTTTAAACCCCTTCATTTTTAATCCACCGGTATAAATACATTTATCTCCTTTGTTTACATCTGCTTTGGAAATGGCAATCCAATAGGACTGCAGGTTTTCTTCGGCTACCTTGAGGTAAGTATATTTTTTAGTTTGCAAAACGTCTTCTACCGTTATTTTATGGCTGACCGTTTTATCAGCTTCAGTGACAGGGTTGTCTGCTGATGTTGATTTAACCGGCTCTACAACAGTAGGTTTGGAGTTACAGGATAACAAGATCAGCACGAATGATATGAGCCGTAAATAGATTCTGTATTTCATAAAACGGAAAAATTGATTTTAGTAAATAAATGATTTTTTGTAATCAAAGCAGCCTGATTTTAAAATCGCAGCATAGCTCTCAAATTTACAATCAGATAACGGGAATTTTGTTCAAAAGTTTCCTCCCCATAGGCATTAAAGGATAGCGTATTGTTGACCCGGTAAGATAGGTTAAGCCCGATCATTCTTTGGGTTGACCCGTATTCAGAATTGAAATAATTGTAATCCGCCAACCGGTAATAGACATCTCCATAAACCCTGGAACTGATTATGTCTCTGGATAAGGTTAGCCCGATCACTTTTGATTCCAAATATTGGGTCTGCAGGTAATTTGATGTAATATTTACTGAACAATTTAACAATGGGATATTGGAATAAGTCAAATAGCCATTCAGGTTTTTAGATTCATTCAGGTGATCCTTTTGAAAACGCAAATTTCCGCTTACGCCTAAGGATAACATTCTGAACGGTTGGTAATTTATTTGTAATCTAAGTCCTTGTCTTGTTGCCTCCTCCAGTAACCGGTCTATTGCATTTTTATCCGTTTCATAATAAATGATAAAGGACCTTGCGTCATAGCTGGCAGAAAAACTGAGTTTTCTGGAAAAGCGGTACCGCAGTGTTAGATAAATATTTGAGAGCCTTAAGGTATTGGATTCAACATCATTGATTTTTTGATACATATCGAATTCCATTGAGCTGAATAAACTAAGATTATTGAATAAGGTACTCGAATGCTGAAAATGTAAAAATCTGCGGTCGGTTTTACCGTGGTTCAATTGATTGACTATGGCTAATGTATTTTCAATATTCAATTTGTTGCCAATATTTAAGTTGTGCCCGATGAAAGCACCGGTTTCAAAATACTTCAGATTGACTCCGTAATCATAATAATCGGGTCTTGATCCAGCCACAACACCAATGATAAAATGCGGAAAACCTTTTTCTACCTGGATACCATCGATCGCACCCATGCTGGATAGCCTGTAATTTATTCTTCTTCCCAGAGACACTTCCAGGTTATTCTTGAATTGATATCTGGCTGCAAGTGCATAAATTTTCAATGCATCATTTATATTTTCTTTTACTTTATACCATTCTCCAATTTTATGCCGGAAGGAAATATAAGACTCAATCGACAATCCCGTTTTTCCAATACGGTCACCGCTTAGTGATAAGGTGTAGGTAAGGCGGTGTGATGGCGTCTTGATAATATCCGAAAAACCCGAATAACTCGAAAGTGTTAACCGGCCTTTCCAGTCATTATCTTTTACTTTTACGGAAGAAGATTTTTGTAGTTTTTTACTGGTGTCCTGTTCGGGATTATTAACTATCTCTTTTGGTGGTTTGGATATTTGCCTGCTTGCCTCACTCACCGGAACATAACTGTATTTAAAAAGCAGTTCGGTTGATTGGGTCAACTTTAGTTCTGTCAATGGGGTACAAACGCATGACGTCGATGATTTGTTTATTACTACAAACACAGGCTTTAATCCTGTTTCCGTATTGATATATAGAGTGTCGCCGTTTTTTATCGCATTGGTATTGTCAAATTTTACATAAGTATTTTTGGGAGATACAAATGATATAACACCTTTAATCATAGTGTCCCGGGATTGCGAAAAAATGGATGTGGAAAAAAGCATACCTGTACAAACAAGAATGTTTTGTAACTTTTGAAAATGAATATTAAATACGAAATGAATCAAATCTATTTTTTTCCTTGTGGGTGACATGAATAACAAGCGTTGCTATTATATGAATAACCGGATACTCCCTGATGTTGATTGTCTACTTCGCTTTTATTGTTGTGTTCATGACAGGTGATACAGGTAAAGACGGCATAATTTCCGGAGTTGTTATGACAATCGGAACAAAGATTCCATTGGTTTTTATGTTTGCCGCTATATATCGGGAAATACATTCCATCGTGATTGAACGTGGATGGTTTCCACGCATTCACCGTATGACAAGTTTCACAGGTTTTTGGAAATTGTGCTGATGCATGATTCGGATTACTTGCCTGGTTGTAATCATCGAGATGACATCCGACACAGGTATTCGGAGTGCTGTTATAATTTCCCTTATGACATGCAGCGCAATTGGATTTGATAACTAAATGAGCACCCAACAATGGATAATAATTATCATGATTTGGCATAGAAGCAGGAGCCCATCCGGGAGCTGTGGTATGGCACATTGCGCAATCCAGGGAAAATCCTAATTTCTTATGATTTGGATTGCTGGCCTGGTTGTAGTTGGTCAGGTGACAACCGCTACAAGTGTTCGGCGTATTGCTGTAATTTCCATTGTGACAAATGACACAATTGTCTTTAATAAGTGCGTGTGCACCGGTTAACGGATAGACATTGTTATGATTAAAGGTTGAAGGAATCCATGCTGTTTCAGTATGGCAGCTTGCACAATCTTTTGGAAACTTCTGAGATGAGTGATTTGGATTACCAGCCTGATTGTAATCTGCAAGATGGCATCCAACACAGGTATTTGGCGTTTTTGTATAATTGCCATGATGACAAGCTGCACAATCATTTGATATGGTTGCATGTGCACCCTTCAGTTGATAAAAATTATTATGTTCAGGAAATAATGCCGGTTTCCAATTTGGATTGGTGGTATGGCAATGAGCACAATCCATAGTAAGTCCTAAATTTTTGTGGTTTGGATTTGTGGTACCATTGTAATCTTTTGCATGGCATGCATCGCAGGTATTCGGTGTATTCTTATAATTTCCTTTGTGGCAGGCCGCACAATCCATTTCTATCGTTTTATGTGCACCGGTTAAAACATAATAGCTATCGTGATTTGGCATTTGTGCCGGTTGCCAGCCCGGATTCGTGGTGTGACAACTGGCGCAGTCAGTGGAAAATCCTAGTTTAATATGACTGGGGTTAGTCGTTTGTGTATAATTTTTTTGATGGCAGGCATCGCAGGTATTCGGGGTCTTATTGTAATTGCCATTATGACAAGCGACGCAATTGGATGCAATTAATTTGTGCCCTCCGGTCAGCACATAATAATTGTCATGGATAGCGAACTGAGCTGGTTTCCATCCCGGATCAGTGGTATGGCAGGTTGCACAATCGGTTGAAAGACCCAGATCAACATGTTTGGGATTTTGGGTTTGGTTGTAATTCTGTTGGTGACAACCATTACAGGTATTGGGTGTATTGTTATATTCTCCCTTATGACAAGCCGCACAATCAGTCGCAATTAATTTATGAGCACCGGTTAACGGATAATATTTGTCATGATCTGTAAACACAGCAGGTTTCCATTGAGGAGCTGTAGTGTGACAGGATGCGCAATTTGTGCTAAAACCCAGCTTGCTATGATTTGGATTCTGAGTGCCATTGAAATCGTTTAAGTGGCAGCTTTCACATGTCGTGGGTGTGCCTTTGAATCCGGAAGCATGACAAAGTTTGCAATCCACTTGAATGTGTCCACCTGTTAATGGGAATCCCGTTGAATTATGATCAAACATATCCTGTTTGCTTCCGGTTGGGTGACATACCAGACATGCCTGATTATTGAAGAAGAAACCATTGATCCGTTCGTGCTGATGACTTGTCTCGAATTGAGAATGACAATCGGTGCAGGTAAATTCTTTATAATTGCCTGAGTTTTTATGACAATCCTTGCATTCATTCCACAGACCTTTGTGTTTGCCACTATAGATCGGGAAATACATTCCATCGTGTTCGAATGTTGCAGGCTGCCAGGCAATCTGTGTATGACAACTAGCGCAATCTGTTGAAAACTGCAGCGTAGTGTGAGATGGATCTTTCGTTTTTGTGTAATCACTTAAATGACATCCGGCACAGGTATTCGGAGTATTGGTATAGTTACCATTATGACAACTTGCGCAGTTAGGTGCAATCATTTTGTGTGCACCTGCGAGCACGTAGTATTGGTCATGATTGGCAAGTTTTGCAGGCTTCCAACCCGGAGCAGTGGTGTGGCAACTTGCACAATCCATGGTAAATCCTAAAGAAACGTGATTCGGATTTTTACTGGAATTAAAATCGATTTTATGGCAGTCCGCGCAAATGCTTGAAGTCCCTTTGAAAATAGTCTGATGACATTTTACACATTCGGTTTGCACATGAGCTCCTGTCAATGGAAATGCAGTTGAATTGTGATTGAACATGTCTTGCTTGCTTCCCGTAGGATGGCAGGCTAAACATGCCTGGTCATTATAAAAGTATCCGGGTACATGATCGTGTTTGTTATTTGTTTCGGGATTGGTATGACACCTGGTGCAACTTACGACATTGATATTTGAAGGATTGGTATGACAATCTTTGCATTCTGTCCAAACGCCCTGATGCTTTCCGCTATAAATCGGAAAGTGTTTGACGTCATGATCAAAAGTAGAAGGCTTCCATGCATTTTGTGAATGACAACTTGCACAGTCTGTTGAGAACTTTAAGGTGCTGTGATTTGGATCGATCGTTTTATTGTAATCTTCGATATGACAACCGGAACAAGTATTAGGTGTATTGTTGTAATTGCCTTTATGACAGGCAGCACAATCTTTGGCAATTGCCGTATGAGCGCCGATGATCTGATAATATTGATTGTGATTATCCAATCGTGCCGGTTTCCAGCCCGGAGCAGTAGTATGACAACTTGCACAATCCATAGAAAATCCTAATTTTTGATGTTTAGGATTGCTGCTATTATTAAAATCGGTAGTGTGACAAGAAGAACAAAGGGTTGATGTACCTGCAAATCCTCCGCTGTGACAACTTTTACAATCGACTGAAATATGAGCACCGGTTAATGGAAAATGAGTTGAATTATGATCAAATTTATCCAGTTTGTCTCCGGTTGGATGACATGCAAGACAAGCATGATCATTATACCAATATCCATTGACACTTTTATGTTGATTATCCGTTTCAGGATTACGGTGACAAACTACGCAACTGAATTCTTTAATGTTGGCCGGATTAATATGACAGCTCTTGCAATCCGTCCATTGGCCTTTGTGTTTACCCGAATAAATCGGAAAGTATTGTCCATCGTGTTCAAAAGTGGCCGGTTTCCAAGCAGTCTCTTTGTGACAAGATGCACAATCAGTAGAAAATTGCTGAAGTTTATGGGGTGGATTATCGGTTTTGTCATAATCGTTGATATGACAACCTGCGCAGGTGTTAGGTGTATTAATGTAATTTCCCTTGTGACAGGATGCGCATTCGTTTGCAATCACTTTATGTGCTCCGGCTAAAACAAAAAATGCATCGTGATTATCAAATCGAGCGGGTTTCCAACCTGCTGCGGTAGTATGACAGGAAGCACAATCCAGCGAGATACCTATTCCATTGTGATTTGGATTTTTAGTTCCATTGTAATTTTGGAAATGACAATCCACACAGGCCGTAGAAGTTCCTTTAAATTGAGTTACATGGCATTTGTTGCAATCTACCTGTTGATGTGCTCCGGTTAATGGAAAGTTTGTATTGTTGTGATTAAAGATCTGATCTTTGCTTCCGGTTGGGTGACAGGCAAGACAGGCCTGATCATTAAAAAAGTAGCCATTCACATGATCGTGTTCCTGGCTTATTTTAGGATCTTTATGACAAACGACACAACTGAATTCTTTGTAATTAGATGGATTGAGATGGCAATCATTGCAATTAACCCATTGATTTTTGTGTTTGCCTGAATAAACCGGGAAATAGGATCCGTCATGCTGTTTGAATTCTGCAGGTTGCCAGCCGGGTTTGGTCGTGTGACAATCCGTGCAATTAGTTGGCAGATTGGCCGCTTTATGATTCGGATTTAGACTGGATTCGAAATTGGTTTTATGGCAAGAGTAACAATCGGTTGGGGTGGCTTTGTAATCCCCTCCGGTATGACATTTGTTGCAATCTACTTTGAAATGACCTTCTGTCAATGGAAAGAAATCATGATTAATTGCGGTTGCCTTCCATTCAAATGAAGAAGGGTTGTGGCAATTCGCGCAATCCAAAGAGAATCCGGCATTTTTATGATTCGGATTATCCGTTGCCTCAAAATCTTTTCTGTGACAATTGATACAATCATTGCCGATTCGCTCAAATTGTAATCTGGAAGCAGATACATGGCATGATTTACAATCTGTCAATGCATGACTGCCGTTTAGCGGGAATCCATTTTGAAAGTGAATGCTTTTAATATCATCAATCAGCCAACTGGCTGTATTGTGGCATCTTGAACATTCCTTGCCAACGGTTTCCTGGTGAACATCCTGATGACAGCCAAAACAATTTCCCTTTGCTTCTGAAAACACCAGCGTAGGGTGGCAGGATTTGCAATCTGTATCTTTATGTCTTCCGGTGAGCAAAAAGCGGGTTGAATCGTGATTAAAGCTGACTAATTTGCGATCGACTTCCCAACCGGAAGGGGAGTGGCATTGTGCGCAATTCATTTTGAGTTCAACTCCATGCGGAGATTGACCCAACGACTGGAAGACAACGCTAATCACTAATATGACCGATGACAGACTACGCACTCGAAATTTTCAAATTTGTATTGAATAATGATCTGATCGTTTACTTTTATTTGCTTGTGACAGGCACTGCATGCCACATCTTTATGTTTTCCTTCTAATTTAAATGCAGTATTGTCGTGATTGAAGTTAACCGGCTTCCAGCTCACAAAATCATGGCAGGATTCACAATGCGTTTCTCCATTTTTCGCAAACTGATCCTGGTGTACATTGACATGACAACCGGTGCAGGTAGCATTTATCGTACTGAATTTAAGAAATTTATTACCTGATTCGCCGGGTTTTAATCCATGACATTTCATGCAGTTTTGTTTAGCATGTTGACCGGACAAAGTGTAGCCGGTAAGCGTATGATCAAAGTGAATGTCGTTCCAGCTTTCGGTTGAATGACAAGCTGTACAGGATTGATTCGGGTAAAATTTATCTTTAATGTATCCCTTGTGAATATCTGTATGACAATCAATGCATTGCATACCGATATTTCTAAATTTCCAATTGCTCTCTTTTTTATGACAGGACAAACAAGGTGTTGCCTGATGGGCACCTTCAAGTTTGAATGAAGTTTTATTATGGTCATCAAAGGAATAGGTGGATTCAGCAAAGCCAAAAACAATATGGCATTCGGAACAATCTCTTTTTCTGGAAGGAATGCTGAGCTCGCCTTTATGATAATCCGTATGGCAAGTGGCACACGCATTATATTCAATGGGGTCTGTAAATTTTTGCTTGTGGCAGGATTTACAATCTACTTTTTCATGTTTTCCTTCCAGCTTGTAATGGGTAAGGTTATGATCAAATTTATCGGGATTGGATAGTTTTCTGAATCCATCTTCATTATGGCATTGTTTGCAATCTGTTCCGAATTTTCCCTCATGTACATCTTTGTGACAACTGATGCAATCCTCTGTTTTGATTCCTTTGCGGTCCTGCAGAACAACCAGTGGGTTTAAATTGAGATTATGACATTTTGCACAATCCAGTTTTTTATGCAGACCTTTTAGTGGGAAGGAGGTTTTTGCGTGATTAAAATGATTATAACCTATAAATGTCTTAAATGATTCTTCGGTATGACATTCATTGCATTTGTTGCCTAATTCTCTTTTATGTGCATCGGTGTGACAATTGACACAACTCGTAAATGTAATCCCGGAAAAATGCTGGAAATTTTTTCCATCTTTAACTTCTATTTTATGACATTCTTTGCAATCCACGGTTGCATGCTTTCCTGTTAATGGGAATTTGGTTTTTTCATGTTTGAATTTCGGGGCGGGTTTAAAGTTTTCTGTACTATGACAATTCGAACAAGTCTTCGATAGGGTGTTTTGGTGATAGTCTTCATGACAAGCCGAACACTTCTGATCCAAACCTAAAAAAGTATATTTTTTAACTCTGATTTGTTCGTCTTTAATATTTGCTGGTTTATGACATTCCTTGCAATCAATTTTGGCATGCTTACCGGTTAATTCATATCCCGTTTTCAAATGATCAAATGTTTTTTCATCGAATTTTACGATTTGAAAATTTTTTCCATGGTGATCATTGTGACAGCTGGCGCAAGACTTGCTTTTGACTTCTTTTGTAGCGTGAAACCCTTTTTGCTGCTCGACCCGGACCTTTAATTCTTTATGACAGGATAAACATTTATCATCAGAAACCTTTTCTCCTAAAATATGGCATTGCGTACAATTGAGATTGCCTTCCAGATGCTCATGCACTTTGGCTAAATCTCCGGGTGATAATTGCGCAAAGAGTGTGTTATTCAAGGCAAAAAGATTTAAAAATAAAATGGTTACACCAATACATTTCACAATACTCAATTTACTTAAAATCTGAATTCAGAAATGAATACCAACCGATTTGGTTTCAATTACCGAATTGATGATTTATGAATTCGCCTATTTGCATAAATCACTATATTCAAAGATACGACATTCTAATCTGATTTTAATCTTTTGATATCATCAAAATATTAAATACCAGGAGGTCTTTTATTTTAAATTTATTCGACAATTAGGATGAAACGGTAAATGCTTTGGATGAAGCCGTTTTGCTGGTAGATGAAGCTATATTTAATTTTTAAAAAATTAAATTAGGACCTTACTGTAAATGCTAAATATTTTTAAAAATCAATTGTGTTTCATCAGGGTATAACCAAATCTTTTGCTGATTTGAATTCCGGCTTTTTCCAAAAACTGGGTTGGCAATTCACCTCCGGCAAAAATATAGATCAGGTCGTTAAGAATTGCTTGCTCCTGGCTTTCATTATTAACTTTAAAGAGGATGGAATCAGGTCTTATTGCGGTCACATTTGAATTGAAAATTACGTTGATTTTTTGATTCAGAATGGCTTCTTTGATTTTCTCGTTATTCTTTGGTTTGATTCTTCCAAAAGTTTCACCGCGATAAGATAGAATTACCTTATTCTGATCTGCTAAGGACAATGCAGCTTCAATGGCAGAATCGCCACCGCCAACTACCATAATGTTCTTATTAAAAATGAGTTCCGGTTCCAATAACCGGTATGCTACTTTTTCCAGGTTTTCACCGGGTACATTTAATTTTCTCGGACTTCCTCTTCTTCCAATGGCTAGTAAGACTTTTTTGGCTTTATGGGATTGTCCATGGTTTGTTTCAATCTTGAATTGATTGCCTTCTCTTGTTATTGATTCAACCTTTGTGTTTTCGTTTATTTTAATTTCATTCTCTTGTAAAACTTTTACCCACAGATCCAATAATTCTGATTTACTGGTATCTCTGAGTTGTACTTTCCCAAATAAGGGTAATTGCATAGGAGCAGTCATGACAATTTTCGATCTGGGAAAGGTAAACACAGTACCACCAAGGCTATCTTGTTCTAATGTCAGAAAATTCAAATTATGTTTTTTGGCATTCAAAGAAGCCGCAATTCCTGCAGGTCCTGCACCAATAATGATTAAGTCATAGCTGTCGGGATCTTTCGCGATTCCGGATTGTACGATGTTGTCAACTGCATTTTTACCTTGCTCAACGCTGTTTTTGATCAAACCCATTCCTCCCAATTCTCCGGCAATATAGATTCCCGGCACATTGGACTCAAAAGATTGATTGACATGAGGCAAATCAACTCCTCGTTTCTCCGTTCCAATGCATAAAGTAATTGCTTCCACTGGGCATGCATGAAAACAGGCTCCATGCCCGATGCATTGAGAGGCATTGACCAATGTGGCCCGGCCATTGACTATGCCAAGTATATCTTTTTCCGGGCATGCAGTAAGACAAGCGCCTGTTTTGATACAGGTATTCGTGTCGATGACCGGATGAAGTGAAACAGGTTCGTGAAGTCCTTCTTCTTTAGCTTTTTTAATTTTGGCTTCAAATTTTCTGGATTGTCTTTGTTGTTTCCTGATATAAAAATAAATGACAAGCACGCAAAAGAATAATATCGAAGCATAGATGATTATCTCCTCCAGAAGTATACTTGAAATCAGAATATCCATTTGTATCCGAAAGTTATGGTTACTGCCACATGAATGACCATGATAATCAGCATGATTAAAGCAAAAGGCAAATGCACAACATGCCAATGCTTAAAAAGAGATTGCATGACAAGGAGCCTGTCTATCTTATGGTTTAATGAAATTTCTTCTTTAATCAGATTCAGTATTTGCTTCCGTTCCGGTTTCGTCAAATCGCTTTTTAGAAGAAATTGTTTGGCGCGATGAATTGTTTTTCGTTCGTCGATGGAATTTTGCCACCATTTAGCAAGAATGTTTTTATTTTGATATTCGTTTGTGCTATTTGATTTTTCAGAAAGAATTTCAATGGTCTTATCATCAACATGGTATGCGTTTCTTAATACATCACTGATGTTTTTTTTCATTTCTTTAGCTTCAAGCAGGCTGAGTTCTCTTCCTTCAATGGTCCTGGGGATTTGGATATAAATGAATCGCCCAATCACACCACTTAGTACTACCAGAACCATACTCCAAAAGCTGATTGAAACGATGCCTCCAAACTTAAATGCAGTGTGAAATAAGATAAGCATCGGGCCCAAAGTACAAAGAAAGATATGAAATTCGAGCCAGTATTTCAATCGTCCAAATTGAGCAAGAGAACGGTATTTTTTTCTGGCGATATAACCAAATACTCCTATTAAAATCAATAGTGTGCCAATAATACCATAGCCATGACCAAAGGGGCCGCTGGGTTTAAGTGAAGCATGGTCTTTGTGAAAAAAACGATCAACGACGGGTGTGCTGTAATATGAGTATCCCTTATATATTAACCAGCTCAATACGATAAGATTGATTCCGACAAGTGTGGATATATAAATAGTATGCGTTTGTTTATTCATTCGTTAATTCATCATTCAGTTAGGATCGTATAAAATTTTAATCTACATCAAATACCGCTTAGATAGCGGAATGCAATGCTAAAATATTCAAATTTTTCCATCAATAATTAAAACCCTTGCGTTTCGTTTTTGTTCAGTTTTTGGTAGAGCATCTATGATAACAAATGGGGGTTCTGATTTCGAAGTTTGTCCTGAGAATGCCTTTTAATCAAACTTATTTTTGTTTGTCTGAAATTTACGTCATGGATGATTAAATCCATTGGCTTTAATTTCCAACCCAGCCAAGAATACTACCCATCATTGTCGAAGATACCACCAGGAAACCGGCATCAATAAAATACAAATTCACACTTCGTTTCGAAATCTGATAAATCACACCGAGGCCCATTGCAGAAAAGCAAATTCCCACCATGAATCCTAATTTGAAACCATCAGCCATGCCACTGAAATCGGTTAATATTCGGATTCGGGCAAGCATAAATGCGTAGACAACGTTAATCATTACAGTAAGTGCAAATGCTTGCATCCATTTTGGAGTGAATGTTTTTTCAATTGGAGGATTCACCTCTTTTTTCCATTGTTTTCCAAATAGTACAGAGCTATACCAAAGGTAGCTAAGTAAGCTTGAGCTGATGGTCGCACATAAAATGGCAATCCAATTTACATAGATCATGGAATAAAAGTTAAGTTATATTGATTGTGAATTAATTGGTTAATCTGGAAAAAATAAAGTATTGCATATTAAATGGGGGTAATTGTTTTTATCATCTTTTGCCTTGTGATTCTATGTTTAAATCCGAAGGACTTTAAAAAAGAAGCTGCCTAATGTACAAAGGCCTTATACATTGGCAGCTTCTACCGTTAATCACTTATTCTTAGAGTTTGATATAAAATGATATAAACGTTCTTTTCATATCAAACTAAACAATCACTTAAGACAACAGAGCTATAATTAACGCCAAATGGGAATAAATTCAGTACGGCGGTTCATTTGTCTTCCTTCTTTAGTCTTGTTGTCACCAATCGGTTTTGATTCTCCAAACCCTTTAGACATTAACCTTCCGGGATCAATTCCTTTTTTGACCAAATAATCCAAACAGGCTTTTGCTCTTTTCTCAGATAATTTCTGATTTACAGCTTCGTCTGAAACATTGTCCGTATGTCCTTCAATGCTCAATTGCATCTCCGGATATTTCTTAAGAACACCAAGTACTTCGTCAAGGTTCTTAAATGATTTCTTAGTAATCACTGCAGTTCCGGTTTGAAATTCAACAGCACGCATCGCGACATCCAATACTTTTTTATCTTCTTGTTTTATTTCAGGACAACCAAAGTTTGCCGCAGTTCCTTTGGTGTTGGGACATTTATCCACATTGTCTGTAATGCCATCACCATCAGTATCCGGGCAACCATTGATGCTGCCGGCAACATCAGGGCAAGGATCTGTTGCATCAGGGAATCCATCTTTATCTCTATCTGGTGGACAGCCTTGATTGCTTGCAGGTCCGGGGACTTTTGGACATTTGTCATCCAGATCCCGAACTCCATCTCCATCAGCATCAGGACATCCATTTACAGTTCCCCAGTCATCGGGGCAGGCATCTTCCATATCAATGACACCGTCTTTATCCCGGTCAGGGCAACCCATTATGGTTCCTGCAATATCCGGGCATTTATCATCTCTGTCGTATACTCCATCCCTGTCTTTATCAGAAGGACAACCATTGTTTTCAATAACTCCGGGTTCTTTGGGACACTTATCGTCCAGATCCCGGATTCCATCTCCATCAGCATCAGGACATCCATTAACTGTTCCCCAATCATCGGGGCAGGCATCTTCGCTGTCAATGACTCCATCTTTATCCCGGTCGCTGCCACATAAACAAATTTTAACACCAATCGCATGTTGCCAATTATCGTTAGCATCGTCAAAGGCAAGACGGTAATCCGATTGCAGGACCAAACTGGTTTTGTCATTAATTTTTATATCGAAGCCAAGTCCAATAGGAGCTTGCCCATAAAGCAAATCAAAATCAAATGCAGGAACGGCGATCCCAACTCCTCCGTAAATGAATGGAGAAAATGTTTTACCTCTCCAGAAATGTAAATTCAATAACGCGTCCAATCCGGCATAAACTTCATCTCTTCCATAAGAAGTAACCTTTCTTAGGTTGTCATCATAATTGGGGAAGTTGGCGACACCAACACGCAATGGAATACCGAGTGAAAGATTGTTATTGAAGTGGTGACTATAGCCAATTTCGAAGGCATTTGTCAAATCCGAAAAGATGCGTTTGTTTTCCCGGTTTGGAGCCTGGTAATTAATGAATACGGCTTTTAGCATCAGGGAGTTTTTGGGAAGTGCATCCTGGCCAAAACTGATCTGTGCAGTCAGGGCGAAGATGATTAAGAAGTTCATTAGTATCCGTTTCATGTTCAAAGGTTTAGTGAATGAATGCGATTTTCTTAAAACAAACTCAAATCTAATAGAAAACATGGATTTATAAAAGTAAAGTTGCAATTAAATTCAACTGTTACATGAATTGATTAAGGATTGATTGTCAAGTAAATGACTAAAAATTCATCAGCAGCAACTGAATCGATTTTTTAGTATTTGAATCGGAAAGAATTCTGCTTTTTGCCAATTATTATACAGAGCTTTGCGGAAGTTATAATAATGCATTTATTGATTCCATTTCAACCAGCTGTTTAATGTCTCCGGTAAAATTTCATATGAATTTAGTACATGCGGTAATGGATATCGTTGATGCTTGCATGTTTAAAGGATTCTATGCCGACCGTTTGATCGAGAAGACCTTGAAATCGGATAAACGCTGGGGTTCACGCGATCGCGCATTTATTGCAGAAACGGCATACGATGTAATTCGCAATTTCAGATTGCTCAATTATGTTACCGGAAACAAGGACCGGTTGAATGAAATTACCGGTGCCTATTTCATACTTAAAAAAATACCATTACCTGATTGGGAATTATTCTCAACTTTGGATGCAGAGCAAGTATTCTACCTGCACGGCACAGCCAAGAATGACTTTTCGATATTACATTCATATCCCGATGAATTGGTTGAATTAGTAAAAGAAGAACTGCCACAAAACTGGGAGGAAGAATTAACCGCACTAAACAGAGAAGCCCCCCTGGTACTGCGTGCCAACACTATACTTACTACCAGGAATCAACTGCATCTCGATTTAGAAAATGAAAAAATTGCTAACAGGATCGAACCCGGTCTGAATGATGCATTGATCGTCGAAAAAAAATTCAATGTGTTCAAGGACCCTTTATTTAATAAAGGACATTTTGAAATACAGGATGCATCGTCACAGTTTGTTGCTCCGTTTTTGAAATTGCAACCGGGTATGCGCGTAATAGATGCATGTGCAGGTGCAGGAGGTAAGTCTTTGCATATGGCAGCAATAATGCAAAATAAAGGAAAGATAATTTGCCTGGATACTGAAGAATGGAAACTAAATGAATTGAAAAAGCGCGCTATAAGGAATAAGGTGCAGATAATCGAAACGCGAAGAATTGAAAATAATAAAGTAATCAAACGTTTGCATGAGTCCTGTGACCGGCTTTTGCTGGATGTGCCATGCAGCGGTCTGGGGGTGTTGCGTCGCAATCCGGATGCAAAATGGAAAATCAATAATGAATTTATTACCCGCATGAAAGCTATTCAAAAGGATCTGCTGCACCGGTACTCAGAAATGCTTAAACCGGGTGGCTTTATGGTTTATGCAACCTGCAGTATATTGCCTTCTGAAAATGCCAGACAAATAGCTTATTTTTGCGACGAACATCGCCATTTTCAATTCGAAGAAGATAAATTCATTAGTCCTGCGCAAAGCGGATTCGATGGATTTTATATGGCTCGTTTAAAGAGATTGTAATACCTAAAATCGATAATTATGAAATTCTTAGCTGCAGTTACATTGCTTGTTATTCCTTTTTTTATATCTGCTAAAACATGGGAAGTTGGCCCTGGTAAGTTGTATATCAAACCAAGTCAGGTTTCCACGCTTGTTTCAGATGGCGATACGGTGTTGATTCAATCAGCGGAGTATGTAAAAGATGTTTGTATCTGGAGGGCTAACAAACTGACATTAATGGGTGTTGGGGGTTATGCCAAACTCAATGCCGAGAAAACCGCTTATGGCGGTAAAGCGATTTGGGTGATTGCAGGAAATGATACCTATGTGGAAAATATAGAATTTCTGAATTGTGAAGTAGTTGATTTAAATGGAGCAGGTATTCGCCTGGAAGGAAAAAATTTAACGGTGCGATCCTGTTATTTTCATAACAATCAGGAAGGGATTCTTGCCGGTGATAATCCGGAAAGTGATGTGGTGGTGGAATACACCGAATTTGGTTATAACGGAGCCGGAGATGGTTATTCACATAATATTTATATCAATCATTTGCGATCCTTGCTCTTTCAATATAATTATGTACATCATTCTTTCTATGGACATGAAGTCAAAAGCAGAGCATACAAAAATGTGATTTTGTACAACCGCATTACGAATGAAGATGGCAGTGCCAGTTATGAAATTGATTTGCCTAACGGAGGACAGGCACTGGTTATGGGAAATATCATTCAACAAAGTAAATTTTCAGACAACAACACTATCATTTCCTATGGACGGGAAGGACTGACCAACCCGGGTCCGCACAATTTTTATTTTCTGCATAATACGGTAGTCAATAATGAAGATAAAGGAATTGCATTGAATATTCAGTCCACTACTGATACTGTATTTAGCGTCAATAATTTGTATGCCGGTCCGATGAGCATTCTGGTTGGCATACCAAAAGTCTATATTAATCAGAGTAATGTCATTAATACAGATCCCGATTATTTTCATTTTAAGTCTGTCGCAACATACGATTATCATCTAAGCTTGCAATCGCCCGGTATTGATAGTGCGAGAATTCTGAATCAAACGTTTCTGGGAATTCCCCTGAATCCAACCAAAGAATATGTACATCCATTGAATGTGAAAGACCGCTTTAACGATACTCATCCGGATATAGGTTGTTTCGAATTGCAACAAGTGACGCGTAACAGTGATAAGCTGACCAGGAAAACGGAAGGGTATTTTATAGATGCATTAAAATCGTTTTTTCTGATGTTGGATAATGATTCGAAACCGAAAGGTGATTTATCTTTTTTTGTTTATGATGCAACCGGAAAGTTATTGATTTCAAAACCGGTTGGCGTTTCAGGTGTTGTAGATTTGCGCGAATTGCAACCAGGAAACTATTATTATCGGATATATGGCAAACAGAATCTTCTTTCGGGCACTTTGGTTGTAACTCACTAAATTTGAACTTTCTTCCGTTTAAACTAAATTATTTCATATCCACTTTGTTGGGTTTCAAATACATTCCCATGAAAATCTTAATCCTATTTGCAATGATCTTATGTATGATGTCTGGTGTTAGTGCACAAAAGCCGGTTAAACAGTTACCTCCCATGATTGACCGCGAACTGTTTTTCGGAGATCCTGAAATTTCAGGTGGCCAGCTATCTCCCGATGGAAAAATGATGAGTTTTATTAAGCCTTTTAAAGGTACCCGAAATATTTGGGTGAAGAAAACGGATGATCCTTTTGAAAAAGCAAAACCGATCACTGCGGATGAAAAAAGACCAATTTCATCTTATTTCTGGGCCCGAAACAGTAAATACATTTTGTATGTCCAGGATAAAGATGGAAATGAAAATTTTCAGGTATATGCAGTAAATCCAATGGAGCCTGTTGAAGAAGGAAAAGAGGTTCCGGTTTCCAGAAATCTCACTAACAAAGAAAATGCTAGGGCTTATATTTATTCTGTTCCAAGAACGTTACCGGATATTATGTATGTTGGCCTGAATGACAGAGATGCTTCCTGGCATGATTTATATGAACTTAAAATATCTACCGGTGAACTAAAATTATTGCGCAAAAATACAGACCGAATTACAGGTTGGGTATTTGACCGCAGAGATAAATTGCGATTGGCAGAACGTACGAATTCCGATGGCTCAACGGATATATTGCGTGTCGATCCAAAGGGTTTTGTCAAAATATATTCATGCGGTCCACTGGAGTCTGCATCTTGTTCCAATTTTCATGAAGACGGACAAAGGGTGTATGTGATAACCAATAAAGGAGATAAAGTGGATTTAACTCAAATGATTTTATTGAATGTTACAAATCAGAAAGAAGAATTTGTTGCATCTGATCCAAAGAAAAAAGTGGATCTGGGTAATGTTTGGTTTTCGGATCTGGATAATCATATGATTGCATCTTATTACGATGATGATAAATTGAGAATTGTCTGGGAAGATAAAAGTTTCGAAAAAGATTACAAAGAACTACGTAAATCATTTAATGGAATGGAAGTCTCATTCAATTCATCGACTAAAGATGAAAAAAAATGGTTGATCGCGGTATATAGTGATACAGACAATGGTTCTGTGTATTCATTCGACAGAACTACAAAAAAGACAAAATTTCAATACAGGCCAAGACCCAAGTTAACGAATACGGATCTGGCACCGATGAAACCGATCAGTTATAAATCCTCTGACGGATTGGAAATTCCGGCTTACCTGACTTTGCCCAAAGGCCCTACTCCTAAAAATTTACCGGTTATTGTTATGCCTCATGGTGGACCATGGGCTAAAGACAGTTGGGGTTATAATTCCTATGCCCAGTTCTTAGCCAACAGAGGGTATGCTGTTTTGCAAATGAATTTCAGAGGCTCTACCGGCTATGGAAAGAAATTTCTGGATGCAGGTAACAGGCAATGGGGAGATAAAATGCAGGACGATATTACCTGGGGTGTAAAATACCTGGTATCAAAAGGAATTGCGGACCCGAAGAGAGTTGGGATTATGGGTGGATCTTATGGTGGCTATGCGACGTTGGCAGGTGTCACGTTTACACCCGATTTATATGCATGTGCGATTTCCATAGTTGGGCCATCGAGTTTACTGACTTTATTGGCCTCTATTCCGCCATATTGGGAAGCGGGAAGAAAAATATTTCACCTTAGAATGGGTGATCCTACCAACGCAGAAGGAGTAGCGCAGCTAAAGAGACAATCTCCTTTATTCAGCATTGATAAAATTAAAACTCCTTTAATGGTGGTGCAGGGTGCAAATGATCCACGGGTCAAAAAAGCGGAATCAGATCAAATAGTGTATGCTATGCATCAGGCAAAAATTCCTGTTGAATATATCTGTGCCCCGGATGAAGGACATGGTTTTGCGAGACCAATAAACAATATGGCGTTTCTGGCTTCTGCGGAAAAGTTTTTTGCAGAACATTTAAATGGAAGATATCAGGAAGAAATGAGCCCGGAATTAAAGAAAAGACTAAAAGAAATTACAGTCGATCCCGGAAGTGTAACCTTACCTAAAAAAATTGAACATAAGGAGGAAGATATTCATAAAGATACCACGATGGTAGTCGCTCTTAGACCCGGAAAATATACGTTCAATGTAAAGACGGATATGATGGGTGAGGAAATGGAATTCGAGCAGATCACGACGATTGCAGATTCGGGAAGTGTTTGGAAAATTGTTGAAGAAACAAAAATGCCAATGAATGAAGTGGTTGATAAAGCATCATTAAGTAAAGAATCCCTTTCGCCAATCCACCGTTTGGTTGATCAGGGGCCTATGGTGATTGAACTCAATTATTCTGAAAAGGAAGTCAATGGCCGGATGAATATGAGTGGAAATAAAACGCCATTGAGTATTTCCACCACTGGTTTTTGTAAAGCAGAAGGTCCCGGTAGTTTTTTTGTAATTGCAACTTTCCCGCTGGCTGAAAACTATAAAACTATTTTGCGAAATATCGATCTCAACCAAATGGCAGAAAAATATTATTCATTGGAAGTTGTTGGTACAGAAACTATAAAAAATAAATCCTGTTTCAAAGTGAAACTGGTGCCTGCAAATGGAGATGCCGGTGAAATAATTGTTTGGATATCTAAAGAAGAACATCCCAAACCAGTGAGGTATACAATCACCTTGCCTGAGATGAATGGTGCTTCAATGAAAGGTGAGTTGAAATAATCGAGTGAAGTATTCATTAAAATGATTATCGCATTGCCCGATTTAAACTCCGGAAATGTGAGATAATTATCATTGGAATATTTATAATGTTAGATTCACATACCCACAACCCCGAAGGGTGACATGATTTTCAATAAAATGTTGAGGAGAATGAGATCTGAGTTATGAGATCTGAACTATGAGTGATTAGTTATGAGTGATTTCTTAACTCGTGGATGCAAACGTAATTAATAATTCTATGAATGATCAAACCCCAAAGGGGTCGCATGATTGTAGAAATCGATTATATCACTTTTGCTGCAATGCATTCAACCCCGAAGGGGTGAAATGATTATAGCAAAGAATCTCAATTGCGCCAGCGTATCCCAACCCTGAAGGGGGGATATGATTGCAACAACGAGTCATGATTACCACAACGCATCCAACCCTGAAGGGGTGAAATAATTGTAGAGAATTACAATTGCGACAATGCTCTCAACCTAGAAGGGGTGACATGATTGTTGAAAAAATAATGTCACCCTTTCAGGGTTCAACATTGTTTTGATGATGTGCTACAAAAATATCACCTCTTCGAGGTTGAATAAACAGGAAGGAAATAATAATTTTAATTGGTACCTGTCAACCCAACCCCGAAGGGGTGAAATGATTATAGCAAACAATCTCAATTGCGCCAGCGTATCCAAACCCTGAAGGGGTGATATGATTGCAACAACGAGTCATGATTACGACAACGCATCCAACCCTGAAGGGGTGAAATAATTGTAGAGAATGACAATTGCGACAATGCTCTCAACCTAGAAGGGGTGACATGATTGTTGAAAAAATAATGTCACCCTTTCAGGGTTCAACATTGTTTTGATGATGTGCTACAAAAATATCACCTCTTCGAGGTTGAATAAATACGATGGAAATAATAATTTTAATTGGTATTCGTCAACCCAACCCCGAAGGGGTGAAAAATTGTAACAGATGAATCACAATTACAACAACGTATCCCAACCCTGAAGGGGTGAAATGATTATAGCAAGATATTAGGAAAATAACACCAACCCCGAAGGGGTGACATGATTGTAGATGATGAATTCCGTATCTTATTCTTCAGCCTGGATACAATAATATTCTACCGTATTTTTAGTTGAAATCACCCAATAATTTGTATGTGCTACAAATTTCTTTTAAATTCTTTATGTTTGACATAATTATATTCATCAACAATTTCAAGCTATATTTGGTAAACATTTTGCTGACGACTTACAAAAGCGAATAAAATAAGCCCATGATTTCAATCATGGGCTTATTTTATTTAAACGGCAATCAAATTGAAATTAATAATCTCTATTCTTGTATTAGTTATTCAGGATTGGTGGAGGTCTGATTGAATTAATTCATCTATTTCTTTGCGAAACATGGTCCAGGGTTCAATATCGGGAGGGGCCAATTTAAACTCTTTATATTCACCTGTTTTAGGTTCCTCAAAACCAAGATAAAAACTATACAATCCTATGCGCAAATCAGACGTGATTCGTTTTGCACCATACCATACATCATTCCAGATAGGGTGGCCGATATGAGAAAATTGAAAACGAATCTGATGAAATTTTCCTGTCTGTAAACGGATGAATAAAAGACTGAATTTGTCATTGCCGGCAAGCCATTTGTAGTCTAACTTGGCAAGCTTTGCGCCTGTTATATGTTCAGTAGCTGCGACAGCTTTAAATTCTGAAGAAGATTTAATCAGGTAATTTTCAAGCCGGCCCTGTTTTTTAATGAGGTCGCCCTCCACAACAGCGAAGTAGTATTTTTGAACCTTGCGGAGAAAGAACTTATTTTGTAAATCTTTGAGTATGCTTTGCTTTTTAGCGCAGATTAAGAGGCCGCCAACCGGTTTGTCCAATCTGTTTGTGAGTTGACAAATCAATTGTTTCTTCCAGGGATATGTACTTCGGATATAATTTTCAAGAATTTTCCTTAAATTTAATGAGCCCACAGGGTCTTCTTCAGACAAGAGGCCATTTGGTTTTTTTGCTATAATATAGTCATCATTTTCGTAAAAAATATATTCTGACATTCGTTGAGTGACTTAATCGGAAATTAGAAAGAAATTTGTTACCCTTCAACTTTGGTTTTTGTTGTATTTATAACATACTGCATAGTTTCAAAGCCGGTTAAAAATGTATCTCGATATTTTGAAGGAAATGATTTTATTTTAATTAATAAGGCTAATTTACATGAAAAAAACCTGTCGTAATAAGGTTACCGGATTAAAGTGACATTGCCAAATCGTTTTTCTGTTTCACCATTTTTCCAAACGACTTCGATAACATAAACGAAGGTGCCGGGATTGAGATGTTCGTGATTTGCATCTCCGTTCCAGCCATACAATGGATCATTGGGAGGGAAATGCATTCTGGAGAAAAGAAGATTGCCCCACCGGTCAAAGATTTGCATGGATTTAATTTCCTGATAAGAATCTTCGGAGACAACAGGATAAAAGCTATCATTGATATTATCACCATTGGGACTAAAAGCATTGGGTATCCAGATATTTCGTTTTATGATTTCAATTCTAATACGTGCTGATGCGATGCAACCATTTCTATTAGTATAAGTAACAGTATACTCGAGATCCTGATCTATTCCTTTGATTTGCGGATAAGGGCAATTCGTACAGGTCAAAAAGGCTGAAGGGCTCCATTGTACACTGGCAATAGAATCATCCGGAATGGAATACATTGGAACCAAATTGTAATCATCACCTGACGATAATCTCACCAGTGGAACCAATTGCACGGCAACGCCGGTCGGTGTAATGATATTGAAGCCTGAACTCAATTCGCAGCCGTTTTTATCGACTACTTTAATAGAGTAATTTCCGGGTGCATTGCCTTGC
>JAKOVW010000003.1 GCA_029781865.1 Bacteroidota bacterium | reverse complement strand
TGTCAGCAAGGAGCTTGCTTTGGCTTATTCTACTGTAAAAATTGGTGGGCAACCGCTTAAGGTATGTCTGGTGGATTGCGATTTGGATTTTGGCGATGTGGCAACTATGTTAAGATTAAGGCCTCATCCAAATATTTCTTACTGGACTTCGGAAATAGCGGAAAAATTAAGGCGGGGAGTCCCCAGAGAACAGATAAGATACACTCAACAACAGATAGAACAATTTTTAATCACTCATCCTGCTACAGGATTGAAGGTGCTGGCTGCTCCTATCGATCACCAGCATGTTTTGGATGTAACATTTCAAGTTATGGAGATTGTGATTGATAGTCTTAAAAACTGTGATTTTGATGTCATTATTCTTGATACCGGCAATAATACCAGGGATTACACCATAGTTGCTTTAGAAAGGGCTCATGTAGTTCTTATGGTGGCAACATATGACGTAACCACCATTGAAAATATAAGAGAATTGTATAATACTCTGCGGGCATTCCGGTTCCCAATGAACAAAATAAAACTTGTGATCAATAAGTTCCCAAAAAGAGATCAGGATATTAGTCTGCAGGAAGTTTCCCAGATATTCGCTGCTCCCGTTATAGGAATTATTCCCGATTTTCCTAGAATTAGAAAATTAAACAATGATGGACAGGGAGCTGTACTTGGAAGGGATAACGAATTTACAACAGCAATAAGACATTTAGCGAATACAATTGTACCGGTTTTCAACAAGGCTATCCCTCCGGGAGGGGCGGGAGACAACAAGAAGAGCGGTGGACTATTTTCGGGACTATTTCGTAGGGAGAGGTAGTATGAGGAATTATTCTCATGCTTCCCCTCTTTTTACAGATAAAATGACCGTATATCAATAAGGCAAAAGGGGTGATTTCTGCATGCCAGGAAATGAGTTTTTTGGTCAGTCTGGGCACGAATTATTGCGTCAACGATTGAAACAAACGCAAGAATTCGATGCGTTTATAATGAATAGATCATTCAGCCAAAGTTTAGAGCAAAATCAGTCGATGGATGTCAGAGCTAAAAAAGAACGGGAAGCTATAGAAAAAATTAAAGAAAAGATTAATCGGAGATTTGGAGAAAGAATTCTTACAGATGCAAAAAAAGATGAGTTTAAACAGGAAATGAGTGATACTATAAACGAATTAATTACGGAAGAATTTGGAATGGATGTCTCTTATGAATGGCGCAGAAATTTGATAAAAAAGATTATGGATGATATTTTGGGTTTCGGACCAATTCAGGATTTACTGGAAGATCCTGAAATAACGGAAATAATGGTAACCCGGTGGAATCAGATATATGTTGAGAGAAATGGTAGGCTTGTTTTAGCACCGGAACACACATTTGACAGCGAAGAACATTTAAAGAACGTTATTGAAAAAATAGTACAGCCTATAGGCAGAAGGATAAACGATTCCGAACCTCTGGTTGATGGTCGGTTACCGGACGGAAGCCGTGTAAATGCTACCATTCCTCCTATCAGTCCGGATGGAGCAACTCTTACCATACGAAAATTCTCAAAGAAGAAATTAACCGGCGAAGATTATCTGAAATTCGGTTCTCTCGATGAAAGAATGCTGAAGTTCCTGGAGCTGGCCGTACAAGGGCGTTGTAACATAATTGTAAGTGGAGGAACTGGT
>JAKOVW010000002.1 GCA_029781865.1 Bacteroidota bacterium | reverse complement strand
TGTCAGCAAGGAGCTTGCTTTGGCTTATTCTACTGTAAAAATTGGTGGGCAACCGCTTAAGGTATGTCTGGTGGATTGCGATTTGGATTTTGGCGATGTGGCAACTATGTTAAGATTAAGGCCTCATCCAAATATTTCTTACTGGACTTCGGAAATAGCGGAAAAATTAAGGCGGGGAGTCCCCAGAGAACAGATAAGATATACTCAACAACAGATAGAACAATTTTTAATCACTCATCCTGCTACAGGATTGAAGGTGCTGGCTGCTCCTACCGATCACCAGCATGTTTTTGGAGTAACATATCACGTAATGGAGGTTGTTGTTGAAAATCTCAAAAACTGTGATTTTGATGTAATTATTCTGGATACCGGTAACAATACCAAAGATTATACCATCGTTGCTTTGGAAAGATCTCATATTGTTTTAATGGTAGCAACGTATGATGTAACCACTATTGAAAATATAAGGGAGCTATACAATACTTTAAGGTCATACAAATTCCCGATGGAAAAAATAAAACTGGTAATCAACAAATTCCCTAAAAGGGATCAGGATATCAGCTTACAGGAAATTTCCCAGATATTTGCTGCAGAAGTTATAGGAATAATTCCCGACTATCCTAGAATCAGGAAATTGAACAACGATGGGCAAGGAGCTGTACTTGGAAAGGATAATGAATTTACGATAGCAATAAGGAATTTGGCAAACACAATTGTGCCGGTTTTCAACAAAGCCATTCCCCCTGGAGGACCTGGAGGAGGCAAAAAAAGCGGCGGACTGTTTTCAGGATTATTCCGCAGGTAGAGGTAGCATGAGAAGTTATTCTCATGCTTCCCCTTCTTTTTATATAGCCAAAAAGATGATGCACCAATAAGACAAAAGGGGTGATTTTGATATGGCAGAAAATGAATTTTTTAGCCAGTCAGGACACGAATTGTTGCGACAGCGACTGAAACAGGCCCAGGAATTTGATTCGTTTATTATGAACAGAACATTCAGCCAAAATTTAGAACAAAATCAGGCTATGGATATAAAAGCTAAAAAAGAACAGGAAGCTATAAACAGGATTAAAGAAAAGATTAATCGTAAATTTGGGGAAAGAATTCTTACGGATGCAAAAAAAGAAAGTTTTAAACGGGAAATGAGTAATGCCATAAAAGCGTTGATTGCAGAAGAATTTGGAGCAGATGTAACTTATGATTGGAGCAGTAAGTTAACAATAAGGATTATGGATGATATTCTGGGTTTCGGTCCGATTCAGAACTTGTTGGAGGATCCCGAAGTAACAGAAATAATGGTGACCAGGTGGAATCAAATATATATTGAAAAAAACGGCAGACTTGTTCTGGCACCTGAATATACATTTGACAGCGAAGAACATTTAAAGAACGTTATTGAAAAAATAGTACAGCCTATAGGCAGAAGGATAAACGATTCCGAACCTCTGGTTGATGGTCGATTACCGGACGGAAGCCGTGTAAATGCTACCATTCCTCCTATCAGTCCGGATGGAGCAACTCTTACCATACGAAAATTCTCAAAGAAGAAATTAACCGGCGAAGATTATCTGAAATTCGGTTCTCTCGATGAAAGAATGCTGAAGTTCCTGGAGCTGGCCGTACAAGGGCGTTGTAACATAATTGTAAGTGGAGGAACTGGT
>JAKOVW010000080.1 GCA_029781865.1 Bacteroidota bacterium | reverse complement strand
TATACCGATTGAATTTGTTTGCATTAACTGGGTCTGCAATATCATTTGTTGCGCACTAAGATAATACCATTGTCCAGTAGCTTCAGGATTTATACCAACCTGATCCTGGATTTGGGACATAGCCTCCTGAATTTCATTTAATTTTTCTAAAGTGTATTGACTATTTACCTGCCTTTTGATTTGGGCATAAGCATTATAGATAGAATAGGATTGTGCCTCAATAATGTCAATTTGTTTTTCCACCGATTTTAAAGCCCGTGCATTTTTTAAGACCAGTTCTTTCACCTCATTCAAGGTAAGAACATCCTTCGTTGTTTCTGCATCAGCTGCCCAAACTGTACCCACATTGAAAGTCAATAACAAAACCAAAACTAATAAATTGCAGATTAACTTCCTCATCTACATCAACTCCGTATAATGTTTGATATTCTAATTAGTATCTTACAATTTCCGCGAAATTTTGCAAGTAAATTTTTTAACGGTATATTTCAATGGTGCTGGTCTCCGGTAAATATAAAACATAAGCCCCAAAATACTCCGAAATATAGCGAATAGGCACTAGAGTACGGCCATTGACAATAGTTGCCGGTGTATCAAAACCTGGCAGTTTTTCTCCTATTTTCATCTGCAATTCCAAACCATCTAAAGTAATTTTAACGGCATTTTCTTCACCAAGCCATTGTACATCAGCCCCGAAACTTTCTGTAATAAACCTCAGGGGTACCATGGTCCGGTTATTTAAAAGGGTGGCCGGTACGTCTAAGTAAGTGTTTTTGCCATTGATAACTGCGGTATTTTTATTGATGACCAATTGAATGTGCTGACCAGGGTTTGTGCTGGTGAAAATTCCATAAGTCCCGCTCTGGTTTGTTTGGAAGGTAAATGTTACAGCATTTTTATCGTAACTTCCACCCTGTTTGATGGCGCCAACTTTACTGATAAAAGAAACACCGGTAAAGTTTTGCGGATTGTGTTTATTTAGGTCTGCACTGGATAGGGAGAAGGTAACAGATACAGGTCGAGAAAATTCTTTAATCCCTTTTATATCTAGGGAATAATAAGGCAGTCCTATGTCAGTAAGATCCTTCTTCTCAGGCGAGAACAGCTTGTTAATACTGTCCTTTGCTTCTTTTGTCAGGGTTAATTCGACTTTATCACCGTTTTCAGTAACGATATTAGTAGTGATATTTTCAATAGGGATAGTAAACTTAACAGCATCATATTCAATGATTAAGGGGAGACTCATCTGTCTTAGTTCGTCTAAAACTGCAGAGCTTAAGGTTACATTATGTACTGTGTAGAAGTTTTTCAAGGTAATTTTGGCAGTCCCTGTTCTGGCCAAGGAATCATTTAAGGCAAAATCATAATCGGTAGCCAGCATTTCCTCCGGCAGGGGAGATTCTACTTCCTTACTTGTTTCTTTTTGTTTTTCCTGATCAACAATGCCGGCTTTTAATTCGGAAGAATCATCGGTGAAATTAATCCTAATTATATCAATTAAGGCTATTGTTTCTGCATCTTCTTTGGTGGCTTTAGGATTAGTTAAATAACTATAAATATCTCCCCGGATACTGTCCCTTAGA
>JAKOVW010000078.1 GCA_029781865.1 Bacteroidota bacterium | reverse complement strand
CTAACGAACAGGTATTTGCGAAGGCTGGGGAATAGTCTTCCGTCCGCCCCGGCAACCTGAAGCTAAATTTATAAATAAAAGTTGATGATTTGGACATAGCTAAATAGTTATTCGTCCGCCGGATATGATGCTAAATTGAAAAACAAATAATGAAACACGGCTTACGTCCGCCCAGCTTTTGCAAATACCAATGTTGGCAGTAGTTTTATTTCCTGTCAGCTACCATATTCCCTTCTCTGTCAAGATAAATTATATCATATCTAATTCTTCTTTTGTCAGCAGATGATATTTCGAGAATTATTTTGCCATTTAGGTTACTAACTTTCCAGAAGCCAGATTTTGGAATAGTCCTATGTTTATTCAACTCGCCATTTTGTCCTACGAATTTTCCATTTTTAAAAAATTCGAAGTAGTCAATTTTCCCAAATCTACTATTGCAGTCATCTCCATAATTTCCATCATATAGTTGACATTTCATCATTAGATTGCGTTCATCATCAGAAGGGTCATAGCCAATAGGCCAACGACCAAGTAAATAATAACTAATACTGTCAATTGAAAGTTGTCCAATAGTATTCGTTGAGAATATTTTCTTTGTAGAATCTTTATCGTAGTCAATTTGTTGAATTAGTCTGTCGTCGTTTGGATCATAAATGTAATTGCTCCAAATGCCAACTTTTCTGTTATTAAGATAAGTTCCAGTCCAATACTTATGATTGAAAACAGAATCTTCATATTCAGTCCATTCACCCTCTTTTGAAAATCCTTTGTAATAATGAATTTCCCTTGTGTATTTTTCTTCTCCTCCAATATGTCTCACTCCTGTTGTAGAAGTGTCCAAAATCTTCTCAATAACTTTTACAACACCTGCACTCTTCAGACCTTCAATACTACTTCCTTTATCACTCCTGAAAAATTCATACCGAAGATATTTCGAAGAGTCAATCCTAAAGTATTCAAAGTTTTTATTTTTACCGTCTTTATATGTTATCAATACATAAAGGGGATTCTTGCTCTCAAATGGTACTGTTCTATTTTCATAACCGTGTAGCCTTATTGGCAGTTTCCCAAAAAAAGGCAATAAGGTATCAATCTTGCTAATTCTTATTGTGTCTTGTGAAAAACAAGCCAATGGAAAAGTCAGTAGAAATATAAAAGCTTTTAATTTCATTTGGGTGTCGTGAAAAATTACTGCCAACGGACAGGGCTTTATGCAGGTTGGGAATTAGTATTCCGTCTGCCCGAACCGCTGCCCGGGTTTATTCTAACGCTGAAATTAAGAACTAAAGTTGAGATTTATTCGTCCAGCCCGAACCACAGCTTGGATTTGCAATTGGCTGATGTTTGCTGGTCAAGCCCAACTTGCATAAAACCCAATGTAAGCAGCAGTTTTTGTCGTCAAGCATGACCGTTTACACCTAAGTCGTAGCACTTATCTTTTGTCAAATTGATTTTAAGATTAAAGTAGCAATTGCCGCCGTCGTCAACCATTATAATTGAAGTTTTCCAATCGTTTCCATGTGTCTGGCAAAGGCAATTAATCCATACTTCCTTGTCGCCATTTTTGTTTATCACAGCAACATACTGTCGCTTATATTTTTCTTTTGTTAGGTCAATCGAAAAGTATTGTTTGTTGTCAGAGGAAAGTTTGTTGTTGTATTTGTCTATGCAGTCAGTCATTAACCTTTCGATTTTTTCAATGTCGCTTTTTGTCAAAGTCGAAGGCGAATAAGTTTTGTCAAATAACCAGTCTCTTGATTTGTCGAAGGGAATAATAGCAATTAATGAAGTGTCAACTGGCTGAACAGGTGTCATGGTCACTTTCGTTGTGTCTGTCTGGTTATTGGTTGTTGTCTGTCCGCAAGAAACAATTGTCAATACTGAAAACAAAATTGTCCAACCGTAATTAATGGAAGATGGTGTCATAATAAAATTGCTGCTTACGTTTTGCGGCTTGGCGTAGTGGCGGATTTTTAGCACAAAAGTTCAAACGAAGAACTGCACTTGAACCTACCACAAAACTGTCATACGAAGCACTGCACCCGCCATTACGCCAAACCGCTGTTAGCACCAGTTGTTTTTCTTTCGTCATTGTTTTAAAAATTCGTATTCGTAAACTTTCGGTGTGATTTTGTCTGCAAGTAGATTTAGTTTTTGTCGTAAGTCGCCAATCAGTTCTGTGTATTTTTCGTCTGTGCTTTTTGCATTCATACGTCCTTGGTCATTGCGTCCTTGAAAAAATTCTCTTATGTCGTATAAACTTGCGTTTGGTTTAGTTGCATTAAAGGAATTGTAGTATTTCCAAAGTTCTCGACCTGCATTAAAAACTTCTTTTGCTTCATCTGAAAACTCTAACGGTTTATTGTCATAAGTTTCATTGCCAAATAAGTTTGAACTATTTTCTATTTTTAATTTTCCATTTATGAAGTTTGTCATAAAGTTGCTTGCAAATTTTTCTTTTGCATTTACTTCACTTTCTGTAAATGGTATCCAATGATTTACGCCAAAACCAGATTGCACATTGGTATTGAAAATTGTATAAGTCAAACAATTGCTTTGAAATTCTTTATCTGTTTTCCAATCGTCTTTTGGAAATAAAAATTGGTCACGGTCATTTAGCCAAGTAGC
>JAKOVW010000059.1 GCA_029781865.1 Bacteroidota bacterium | reverse complement strand
TAGTAATTAAAGACGTAATATTAAGTTTTATTTGAGGTGGTGTAAATATGCAACAATTCAGAGCGATTCTTCTATTTGCAAAGCCTTGGCGTTTTGTCGATGAAAATTCCGGACAGGTAAGAGAAGGTGTATCACTTGAATATCTGATGACAGACAGCCTTAATCCGGTAGAAAATGAAGATGGTAGCGTTGGTCACAGGGTACTCAAGGAAAGTGTGAGTATCAACAAGTTGCAAAAAATTGTCAAAGTTCCGGGCATCTATGGCTTAACATATGGATTCGATATTCAGAAAGGCAAGCCTGTAATGAGATTGCAGGACATTGAATTTATTTCTGAGGTGGAAGGATGATGGAATCCGAAGCTATTTTGCAACAATTGATTGCAAACGGAGAGTTGACGCAGGAAGGTTTTAGTATTATTGAAAGCCATTTGGTTAATATCGAATCCGGCTTGCAAATACTGATGTATGTAGCGGTTGGCTTCCTAGTGTGGGCTGTCATTAGGGCTATATATAAACTCATCGGGGGAATATTCCTCGGTGGAGTTTGAAATATCAAAAAAAGGAAGGAGAGATTAAGAAATGATTGATTTGACAGGTGTCGAATTGTCTGCGGTACTTGATGAGGTGTTACGACTTGTACCGGTCGTACTACCGGTAACAATCGGGTTCATCGCTTTTCGCAAGGGCTTTGCTTTCATTAAACGGACGCTTAGGGGCGCATAAGCCCGAGAACCGGCAAGGATGGGATATAATCTCCAAAAAAAGGTGGGCTATCCCATCTTTCCTTATTTTTGAAGGAGGTTAAATTATGAAGAAAAAAGCAATAATATTAATAATGATTGTTTTTGTACTAATGAGTATAACTATGCCTGTATTTGCTGATATACCAATACCAGCTATACCCATGGATGCATGGGAATATTGGGCAGTTGTTGAATATAGTGTCAGAGGTAAAACTTATTTTAAGTTGGTAACGTCACACAATCCGATAACTGCACCGACAGCAGGTGGTCAGTTACAAATGAATACCTATAGAGAGTATGTTTTAGATGGTAGCGTATGGAAATATGAGATGGAACATGACGGTGGAGTTTCCGTGCCAATTGATAAGGTATATGCTGCCAGTCATAATATTGCATATCGAAATTCTTCAGGGTTTTTTTTTACAGTTCCCAAAGCGTCTACACTATACCTTACGATGAAACGGGTGGATTCTGGAATGATCTTGAAAACTATTTCTCATGGTTTGATCCCGCTGGTTGGCTTACTTCTATCGGTAACATGTTTTCGGAAGGCTTGGGCCTTCTTGCGCAACCAATTAACAATCTAGCCGATGGCTTCAACAATTTTATTGAAGGTGTCGGTCGATTTTTCGGTGATTTAATATCATCACTCGGTCAATGGTTTGAAGATGTACTGACAGGTATAATTAGTTTAGGATTAGATATTGGTCAATGGTTTTCAAATATATTAACTTCAGTTGGTGATTGGTTCGCGAATGTAATAAATGGTATAACTGAGTTTGCTAACTCAGTGGGGGAATGGTTCGCTCAGTTATTTGTGACAATTGGGGAAATACTTGACCATCTGAACCCATTCAGCGAAAAATTCTTTCTTAAAATTGCTTTTATTCCGTCAGACGGATACTTTGAGAGATTTGCAAGTGATATAAAACAAAGTTTTGACGGAAAATTTGAATTTATATCTGAAATAGGTAATGCTCTGAAAAAACTTTTTGGTGGAGTATTTGATACTGACCCTGAGCCCCCAGAATTTACAGTGAATTTGCCCGGGGGAAAGTGGGGTGAAGGAAAAGTAAAGGTAATTGATTTTAGCTTATTTGCAGATTATAGACCGTTTATTCTTAATTTCATCCGAGTTATGCTCTGGATACCGTTTTTGATAAAGTTATATAAAAAGTTGCCTGATATTGTCTATAAATAAGGGGGTGATGTAATGATAATAGAGGGCATTTTAAATTTGATTAAAGGTGCATTGTTGTGGTTTATTAATTTGATTCCAGCGCCGGAATCAATAGAAGTAAGTATAAGCGGTATAGCTAATACTTTTGTAGAGATAGTGCAGGGTGTAGCTTATATATTACCGATAGGTGATATTATGATTATGCTAGGTATTTGGCTAGCGATAAATACATTTACAATTGGTTGGAGACTTATCCAGCGTATATGGGATGCATTACCATTCACTTAATCACTTGCAAGAAAGATAATGAAAGGTGTGATAATGTGTTAGAAGGATTTTTGATAATTGTAATGATAATATTGTCACCTGCTATATTATTGCTGTCAGGTATAGCAATATCATTTATAATACAGTTTTTATATTTGAGAAGAAAAGGATATAGGCTTAAAGGAAAAATCCCGAAGGCAAAAAAAGATGGTATATTAAAAAGACTTTTGATACAGTTTCCAAATAGACTTGCAAAGGATATATACAATCGGGACCCGCTAGAGTTTAACGAATATGGTTTGCATTTATTCTGCGGAGAGCAAGGAAGCGGTAAAACTACTGCAGTTGTTGAATTGATACAAAGATGGAGAAAACGATATCCGAAGATGAAGGTAATTACTAACATGGATTTAAAAGGTGAAGATAAAAAGCTGGTTCATTGGCGTGATATCCTAGATTACAATAATGACATATATGGGTCAGCAGTTGTAATTGACGAGATCCAAACGTGGTTTAGTTCGCTGGAAAGTAAAAATTTCCCCCCTGATATGATTACGGAAATAAGTCAGCAGAGGAAACAACGTAAAGCTATAATAGGTACTGCACAGGTATTCAGCAGAGTAGCAAAACCGATAAGAGAACAAACAACATTTATATATTTGCCTATGACGATAATGGGATGCTTAACAATAGTCAGAAAGACAAAAAAGGAATATTGGGACGATGAAAAGCAGAGGTTTAAGAGGTACTGCGGGATATACTTTTTTGTTCACACTGATGATATTAGAAATGCATTTGATACGTACAAAAAGATAGAAAGATATTCACGTCATGGGTTTGCCCGTCCGTATTGGATGGGTACAGATGATGCATCTGGTGTTGGATGATATGCCGGGGAGCCCCTCAGGTGAGGGGCCCCCGGCAGGACACCAGACAGGGGTAAAAGTCGTCGGGTCTAGGTAACACCCGACGAGAGTCTCACGAATGAGACTGAGAATCCAAAAACGTACAAAGAGAAGGTGTGAAAATGTACGACACTATTATTATAAAGTCACCTGAAATAAATTCGGAAACAGTTCAAAAAATTTTGCAATTCTGCCGAATTTATGAAGGAATAGATATATATACAGGCGAGGTGTTATATCATTTTACATCCGGTGAATTGCAAGGTTCATTTGATTATAGAATTAGAATTAAGGTAGACAATACGGAATGGATAAAGGAAGATAGCATTACACCTCAACGAGTTGAAACATATTGGCATGTGGTGGTGGAATGTAGTTTACATAAACTACTTATGAATCATAATTGTTATGGTGGACCGAATGACATAAAAAAATCAATAGCTTATTTAGTTACATTTCTAGAAAAAGTCATGCAGGTTGAATTGCCAAAATATGAAGATTGGGAAGTAAAGAGGGTAGATGTAGCAAAAATATATTATTTACATGATAAAAATATTTGTAAAAAGATAATGCAAAATTTAAGGAATTGTTATTATACTAGGCGAAAACCACATATATATGATACAACAGTATTTTTCCCCGGTTCGACGACAAGTATTAAGATTTATTGGAAAGGACCGGAATACGAAAAACATGATTATAAAAGACTTAAAAAATACATATTACGGGAAGTTGACAAGACTTGGAATAAAGATGATTGCGATTTGATACAACATAAACTTGCAATACAGTTTAAACATTTTGACAATGTGTTGGAAAAGGCTTATAAAATAATTAGATATGAATGTGAGATAAAAATTAGAAAGCTGAAAGAAGTATTTGAGCATGAGAGAGTTTTGGTAAAGTATTTGAGGGATGATATATTACATAGTATAGCAGAACATGAACTTTTAAAAATTATGAAAGAAGATGATAAAATGGAAATTGTAAGGCGATCAGATTTGGTGCTTGAAAGATTACATCAAGTGTATGGAATGAATCAGGCAAATGCGTTATATTCGACGTGGACTAAACTTGTTCAGTTTGGAGAGCAAAGGACAAAAGAAACCTTGAGTAGAGCAACATTTTATCGGCATAAAAAGCAGTTGATTGACGCTGGAGTTTCTTGGGTTTGTACGCTTGCTAATCTAAAGCATTTAAGTATTGTACCTGATGACTTTAGTTTTACGAGCGATAGATACGTTTTGAATGATGTAGACCCTGAGGTAATAGCAAAATTAGAAACTGTTGCATAAAAAAATGCCCGGCTTATTGCCGGGTTTTATAATACTTATCTAATTCGTCTTTAATCAATTTAGTGACCATCCATGAAATAGTTCTTCCGGTTTCATCTAGGTATTTTTTCAGTTCTTCTTTTGTTGAAGGTTCAATTCTGATATAGATTCTATCTGTTTTTTTATTTCTCATGTTAACCACCTTCTAGTATTTGATTGTTGTCAAGTCATATTCTCCGATATCTAATCTCCAGAAATATTTTATCATATCTCTGATTTTTAGAATCCTGTCAACTTTTTCTTCACATAGAATAATCTCATTTGAATCTTCTCTCTCTATAATGGTTTCGTGACTAAATATGTGGGCTGTAATTCTTTTCATCTTTGGATACCTCCTTATATACGTATTGTAGAGCCATTCCCGTTTTCCCAACCGTCGACACATGCGCCATTATCAAGGTCTATGATTATAGATAACATATCGACGATTGTTGCCGGGTATATAGTGTCGATAGTTACGCCGTCATCTCCGATGATGTCGAACACTTTAAGGTCACCGTCAAAATCTCTCATGACAACAGTATAACCGTTTCTTCTCCAGGTTCTCCAAATCTTCATAGTTTACCTCTCTTTACTCCCGGCTTGTTTGCCCCGGGCGGCTTTGATTATCTGATTATATTGTACGCCAATGTTCGTACAGATACAATATGTAAATTTCCACAAAAATATTGTGCGTACATTGTGTAAGATGCAAAAACTAAAAACTGAGTTAAAAATATTTGGCGTGTAAAAAATCGTGCAACGATGTGGAATGATTTTTTACACGCAACGCTGTGGGGGTATGGGGGGAGCGCCCCCCATGCAAAGAAAAAAATAATAGATTGTAATATCTTGACAGATTATGTCTTTAGTGATAAGTAGTAATTAAAGACGTAATATTAAGTTTTATTTGAGGTGGTGTAAATATGCAACAATTCAGAGCGATTCTTCTATTTGCAAAGCCTTGGCGTTTTGTCGATGAAAATTCCGGACAGGTAAGAGAAGGTGTATCACTTGAATATCTGATGACAGACAGCCTTAATCCGGTAGAAAATGAAGATGGTAGCGTTGGTCACAGGG
>JAKOVW010000054.1 GCA_029781865.1 Bacteroidota bacterium | reverse complement strand
TGCCGGTTAGTATTAAGTCCGGTAACTGGCAAGTAAGTATGGCCGGATTACCTGCATAGACAATAGGTGGCTGTTTGTCTTCGATGACAGGAATAGATTGTTGTGCAGTGCATTTATTAATGGTATCGCTTACAGTCAATTGATAGTTGCCTGGTTTGTCAACGAGAATATCCGTTTGATTTGCAGCACCGACTATATTTCCGTTAGCGGTTTGCCACAGGTATATGATTCTGTTATTTGCACTTGAACCCTGAACGGAAAGGGTAATAACAGAATGAATGCAATTTAATGTATCCGGAATTGGAATATTGACTACCGGTTTTGTCAGATCCGGAATAACTGATAAAGAGTCTACGGAAGAGCAACCATTGATTTCATCAATGACTAAAAAGTAATAAGTGCCCGGAGCAGAAATGCTGATATCTTTTTTATTCGGGTTGCCGGTAATGCTACCGTTCAGAGTGCTCCAGTTGTAAGTATAGCTATCCGGGTTTAGAATAAGCGTTCCTCTTAAATTGAGTTGCGTACTGGCACAATTCCAGATTTGATCCGGACCGGCTGCAATAAGCGGTTTTGTAGTATCTATCGCAATCAGGGTTTGAACGGTTGAAGAACAACCATTGGATTGGTCAGTCGCGGTAAAAATATAAATACCGGGAACGGTAATTTTTGTTTGAAGGGTATTTGGGGACTGAATGGGTGCACCTGCATTGTTTGTCCATTTAAAATTAAGCGTACTTCCGGATTGGGAATTTGCAATTGCTGTTAAAGTGATGTCCGTATGTATGCAACTCAAGGTATCAGGTGAAACGATAGCAACAATCGGTTTATTCTGATCCGGATTGATATGGATAACGGCCGTATCGCCGCAACCATTCAAAGTGTCCTGCACGACGAGTTTGTATAATCCGGGACTAGAAACGGTGATGATTGAACTGCCATTGCCGGATTTAATTGTACCATTGGTTGTAGTCCAGTTGTAGATAATGGAATTCCCGCTGCTGCTGCCAGATCCGTCGATTGTTTTAATGGTATCGATGCAGGAAAAAATCAGATCAGGACCTAAGACCGCATTTGGAGAAACGGTATTTTCATCTACAAATAAAGAATCCAGATTGTCACAACCATTGGAGGAGTTTGTAATGTGAATGTAGTACCATCCTTTTTTATCGACAACAGGTTGAAGGCTATTTTTGCCGGAAACAATATTTCCGGATGCACTGGTCCATGAAATGTTTAGCGTATCATTTGGATTTACAGTAGCGTGAAGTTGAATGGATTTTTGCTTGCAACTTAGTAGTTCATTATTTCCGGCTTCGAGTTGTGGAATATTCCTGGAATCAGTAACCAATAAACTATCAGCGGTTTCACAGCCATTTTTAAGATTTACGAGTCGAAGTTGAATGGTTGACGCCTTAGTAAGTGTTTTATTGAGCAAATTATTTTCAACAAGCAAATGAGTGGTGTCTATAGTCCAATAATACAATAGGGAATCATTGGGATTCGCAAGTGTATTCGTTACAATTACAGCATTATTCTTGCAATCGATATTGAGGTCATTCCCCAGATTTAAATTGGGATGAATGGTATCACTGCCAACGTTCCAGATTGCACTGTCTTTACAATGATTGCTGTTGTCTTCAATGATGAGTTTATAAGTTCCGCTGAGAGAATCAAGAATAGTAGATTGATTCATAATCACGGACAAATCGGGAGCGATCCACTTGATGTTATATTTTACACTATCCGTTAAAGAAGAACTGAGGAGCGCTTTTGACTTTCTGCAATCCAGCAGTGTGTCGCCTTTGATGCCGGCTATAGGTTTTAGGGTATCTGCTTTTACATCATAATCCAAAACGAGGATGCAGCCGGAGGTCTGATCCGTGATGGTGACCGTATATTTTCTTGCTTTGCGTACTAAAACGGAATCTGAATTTTGTCCCTTGAGAATACTGGTATCCGGTGACCACTTGTATACGTACAATCCACTTCCGGTTTCTACATTTGCTTTCAAACCTATGCTATCATTATTGCAATTTACTTTGCCGGATCCTATCACATTTCCGGCAAGTACATCGGGCGCAACAAATTCAATTGAAGCTTCAGTTTCACAGGTAAAATTCCCATTGGTATAAATTACTTTGATGGTATAAATTCCGGATCCCCTTGCTTTCGCTTGTAAGCCGTTTTGAGATAGGATGAGGCCAACATCGGTTGACCATTCATAGCGAATGTTGGGTCCTGCTGATGATCCCACTCCGGTTAGGTCAAATGGATCGGAAGAGCATTTTGGTTTGAAGGGAATATCGATTTTCGCAACCAGGTTGACAATTTCCACCATGACATCGTCCATATCCACACATTTCTCAAACAAGGCTATATCATCAAGCGCAAAATCATTTCCGCCTCTTATCCCGGTTGTTTCACTGATACATAAAGTGGTTGAAGTGGAGCTTGCCGTAAAATTTACGACAAATCGTTGCCAGTCACATAAGCCACCGGCTTGTGTAGATCCAATAGGAGTGCCATTCAATTTGACATTGAGTTGTGCAATATTTACAGGGTAAACGGACATGCTCCAGAATTCGAATTGATACATTCTGCCTACAACTGTTGTTACGGTCTGACACCAGCAGTTCGTGCCTGCCACGGGGTGTCCATTGAGAAGCAACATATTGCCACTGCCGCTGGTGTGATCCCCGCAAGGACTGAATCCACCGTTCCATGCAGATGGGTTGTTGCCAACAAAATACTCCCCTTCTGTAGTGTTAATGGTATTATAGGTATAGCCGGTGATGAAGCCGGAATTACCGGATTCAAAATCGCCATTGGTAATCAGATTGACGGATGACAGGCCCTCGGCTGTTAATTTATACGTGTATTTACCCGGATTTTTATTGGTTACTATTGGGTCCAGCACATTGGCATCGCTTAATCCATTCTTTGGAGTCCAATAATATTTGGAGTAATTGCCCTGAACAGATCCTTGTAATTGTATGAGCTGTGTTGGATCGCAGGTTATAAAATCCGGCCCTGCATTTGCGTCTAATCCGGGACATTGAGAATAAACGCGAGTATGATATCCGATTAGCAGGAAAATGAAAATTACCTGGTAATTCAATCGGTAAAAGAAGGATAGCATGCTTTAAACTTGAATAATCAATTGCGGTAGTAAACAGTTCGTGAAAGATACAATAAGTTATTCACATTTGATTTGTGAAAATCTCATTGCGCTAACTGACAAACCATAATGAATTAGTCATTTTTATCATCTGATACAATGAGCTACAAACGGCTTAAATAAGTCATTGACGTCTTTTAATAAGTGATCTCGGGTGTTCAATAAGTTTAACAATTATATTGTAATACGGTATTCATATTTGATGAAAGTTTGAAGTGATACGAATCCCTTGATTCATAAAGATCCTTTGAATAGACTGTGATAACACCATTATCTGGTTTATGAAAGTTTGCAAATCGTCTTTTATCCTTTCACTTTTGAGAATGATTATACCCTGAAAAGCTAGTTCTGGATTTATCCCCGCCGCAGCAAAGTCGCTGAGGCGGGTTCTTTTTAAAAAAGAAGATCCTGCAAAATGGATTTTAAGGTGGACTTAAAAAAAATTATTATTTTGCATTCGCGGAAAAATTCTAATAATCGGTTTATACCTTTCATATTTAAAAGGATTCTATCAGAATTGAATTCGTCTGATTTAAGATACTTAATTTAAAAAGCCATTATGGCGTAATAAGCAGCAATAGTTATAAATCTAATCTCTCCTTCAGATGAAAAAAATAATTCCGGTTTTGAAATTGCTCGTTATCGTTCTTATTATCGATAGTTGTGCGGTATCGTATCATCCGTTGCGTCCACCAGTGCTTAATTATAGTGCTACTGATTCTGAAAACGGAATTGAACTTGCATACAAATACGACGTATTAAGGGCGAGAGGAAATACCAGATATGCTAAACATGCGGATAAGGCCGGATTAAAAGTGGTTTCGGTTAGATTGATTAATCATTCAGACAGCTCATATATTATAAATAGAGATTTGCAATTTTATAGTGGATTAAAGCAATGTGTGCTTTTGAGTCCGGATGAAATTAAGCGTTTGGCCGGACAGTCTCCTGCTACCCATCTTTTCTATTTATTTCTGATTCCAACCAATTTATACATAAAACATGGTTCAGAAACGGAAACATTTCCAATAGGACTTATTCTTGGCCCGGGATTGGCTATCGGTAATATGCTCTATGCTTCACATGCCAATGATAACATGCTCAATGAACTAATTTATTATGATCTGAATCACAAAGAAATTAAAAAAGGAGAAACTGTTTATGGAATCATTGGATTCCGGGATCACGATTACAACCCAATCACCATTAAATTGAATAAGAAATAAAGGGAACTGGTATTAATATAAGTTTCAAATCAAAGAGTGCAGATGTATTATTATTTCAAATAGTACAGGCACGACCAAATGCATCTTTTGCAAAATCATTTTCACCGGAATGCAGGATGGAATTGCGATTTTGTATCACAAAGGAATTTCCTTTTTGTGCTATTTATTTTATAATTAACTCAGGTGTGGCTTATGTGTTTTTTTGTTTTCAGCTGACCTGGTTTGGTTGCTGATTTTACAGGCGGAGGATCAAAAAAATAGTTTTCAATTTGAAATTTCCGGTAACTCCATTTAATTTTCAATACGGCAAAGACCATTTGCGTAATGATAATGCTGGTAAATATGACACTGGTTTCAAAGCCATCAATAAATAATTTGAAATTTTCAATATTGCAGATTTGATGGCCATCAAAATAACTTTTGAAGAAAGTGTTGCGATCAATGTTTTCATGAAAAAGCAAGGAAAAACCAAGAATCATAAGCGCAGGAAAGTTGATCAGCACAATGCTTTTTCTGGAAAAGGCAATATTGTTTCTGCAGAGTTTGATTTTAATAGGGTCCCGCAACGTTTTCCCGGCAATGCATTCCTGATACCACATTAATCCGTCAGTAATAGTGAAGGCAATAAAAATGATGATAGACACATATCGGTTGTAATGGATGATTTCATTGTAGTTGGTCGTACGGAGAATAAAAACTGGTATTCCGATAAGTACAGTTAAATTGATAAGCAGCGACAGGACGTTTAATTTTTTAAATAAGGTATTGCTTCCGCGGTAGTTGTATGCTTTGGATTCTGTTTCGATCAAATAAATGAATAAATTTGCCGATAGCGAAAAATAGGACACAATGATAAAAAGCAACAGGATGTTATTGATGCGGTAGTCATTGTTGTGGATTCCAAATTGAGACAACCATTGATCAACGGGCAGGGCGCCGGATGGGTAGTTGAATAAAAAAAAGAGACACAGGCAAATGGGCAACACAGTAAACAATACAGTGAACACTAATTGAAACCAATTTTCGCTTATGTATGTTTTTTCGGTTTTCATTTGCATCTACCCAATTAAGTAAACTTATAGGTTTATCCATAAAGAACCGTTTATAGCTGCGATAAATTTAGTTTTTCATCTTTTTGAATTTGTTGGAAGGATTGATCATTTTATTACCACTTTATTTATTCTGTTGTGTCCCTTCATTTATAGTTAGTCTTCAGCGTTAAATAATTATCCTGCTTTGCATAAATTAAATTCCATTTTCATTTTTTGTTTCAATATAAATTGGGCAACCTAATTTACGATAAAAAAGTGGAAGGTTGAATGTAAAATGATGAATGTTGTGAATTGTTATACCAAAACAGGCTGCATAAAATATGCCTGGATTCATCTGTAATAGCGGACTTAATGCTCTTTAAATAGTTTTTAAATCGAAGGAATATATATCACTTGCGGAGAAGGCTTTGGTGATGCCCAGTGGTACGATCGTTTTGATAAAAAGGGGTCTCGAATTGCGGAATAAACAGACCGGACTATCCCAATTTGACCTGGATCTGCACAAATTAAATTATCGTTCAATAAGCAGATCTCTTCATTCAATAAGTCAAACGGTATGTCCAATAAGATTAACACAAATAGAGGCAGATTCTGATCATATTTGATCCGAAATATATTTATTAAAATTCAACCTGTAAGTAAGCTGATTATGAATAGACTATATGATATAAGAATGTTCCTTTTCTGTTTTGGTAGTACTATTCTCATTGGCACGGGTTTGTTTTCACAGGCTATTGTTGATGTTGCCGGAGGGCAGGCTTCAGGCAGTTCAGGGAAATTGGATTATTCGATCGGTCAAACAGTTTATACAAATTTTTCGTCTTCCGCTGGAAAGTTGAATGAAGGGGTTCAGCAAACTTATGAAATTATTATTCTAAGCAATGAATCCCTGGACGATGGGGATCAGGCTACGGTATTTCCCAATCCGGCCAGTGAATCGGTAGTCGTCAAAATGAAAAATCCCGGTGATGCAGACAGGTTTGAATTACTCAATGCCAATGGCAAAGTAGTACGAACTGAAAAGATAACTGCGACAGAAACGACGCTGAATATTCAGAATTATTCCGAGCCCTTATTTTTCTTAAGGGTATATGACAATACAAAAAAATGCAAAACTTTCAAATTAATTAAAGTCAATAAACCATGAAAAAAGTTTTACACAGTTTAGCGATTCTGCTCATTGCCGGATCATTGTTTGCGCAATCTCCGCAGTTGATGAGTTATCAGGCAGTCGTCCGTAAAAATGATAATAAATTAGTAGTGAATGGTTCAGTAGGAGTGCAGTTGAGTTTGTTACAGGGTTCAGTCAATGGATCCTTGGTTTATGAAGAGCACCATAGCACCACAACCAATGACAATGGTCTCATGACTTTGAAAATAGGAGGCGGCACCGTCTCTAAAGGTACTTTTGCTGCCATCGATTGGTCAAAAGGACCGTATTACATCAAATCAGAAATTGATCCCCTCGGAGGTAATGCTTATAGCATATCATCTACAACCCAGCTATTAAGTGTGCCTTATGCATTGTACTCAGAACAAAGTGGCAGTACATTTAAACATTATATCGGGGAGCTGTACGGAGGTGGCGTTATTTTTTATTTGTACAAAGACCGTAAAGGAGAAGAACATGGGCTGATTGTCACTCTTGAAAATTTATCTTCCGGTGTCAGCTGGAGTAATAATTTTGATTCCAGTGTGGGCAGTTCTGCACGCAGTACATGGAATGGTCAGCAAAATACGAGTGCAATCATCAATCAATCCGGACATTTTGAAAGCGCTGCACAGGTTTGTGAAGATGCAACAGTCGGCGAACAAAACGATTGGTATCTGCCATCCCTGGATGAATTAAATCTGCTTTACAGGGCCAGATATGAAGTGAATAAAAGCCTGGACAGCGATAATGACCCAAGCACCAAGCCAATTACCTACTATGATTATTTATGGTCTTCAACCGAAGCACAATCTTATAGTGCCTGGTGCAAACATTTTGCAACCGGTGTTGACAATACCAATGGAAAGGACTGGCAATATGCGGTAAGAGGGGTCCGCGCCTTTTAAAAGGAATTGTACTTTTAAATTATATTCTTCAAGTCAATTAAAGTATTTCAGGTTTTCCTGAATGAAGGACATTGAATTGATTTTTTTTTTTCAAATAGTTTTGGGCATTTGATAAAATATCCAAAGAGAAGTTGAACGGAGTTAATTTGTTTGATGGATGGAAAATAGTAGGGATCATAATTCTTCAGGCATTTCAAATACTGAAGGGACAATTTAAAATTCTTAAATCTGTAGAAACCTTGAAATTGTAATCCGGATGCTTTTATATTAAGGATATTATTGTGAGCATAATCAGGCGCAGTGGAATAAGCTTCATCCATAGAGTATATGTTCGAAATGAAAGCGCCCATTCCCAACGATATAGAATGCGTAACATGCCCCATCAGGCAGATGGATTTGTCCCATCGGTTAAATTGATTGAATGAACCAGGAAAGAAACATCCGGAAGGGTAAAGTTCGTATTTTTTTCGGGTGAGAGAAGCCTGTAAATTGACCAGGAAATATTTCAGGAAGTACTGATCCAGCGATATAGTGTAACAAACACTTGTTTTATTGAAGGACCCTAAAGAGTAAAAGTCAGAAGATGATTGATCATAACTTCGCAATTCTGATTTTTCTATTCCAATATTTACCCCAAAATATGTTTGACTTTCAATCTTATCACAATTCGAAATGGAAATCAAAAAAATACACAAAAGCCTGAATCGTTTTTTACTGAAGTAATAATAAACAGGATACTCAGGCATAATGTGAGGAATCAGGTTTGAGTCTTCAAAACGAAGTATCAACTAAAATATTTTAAGACAGGATTGAAATTGAGCAAATTCAAATTAGTCATATGCTAGTCCGGGAATTTTAAAATAGTTTTTTTAAACTATAACAACTAGCATAGTCTGAATAAAAAACTTCTTAAATTTGATCAAATGTTCTAAAATCACAAATAATTAATTTTATTTATGAATTCAAAAATGATTATTTATAGCTTCATAACTGGAATTGCTTTCTTTCTGTTTGCATATCTTGTATATGTTTTTTTTCCTAAGGATGGATTTATGGATTTGAGTGGTGGTGCGACGGGTGTCATTAGAAATGAAGGAGAAATAATATGGTGGGCATTTATTGTGAGTAGTCTTGGATTTGGTTTTGCAATTACATATGTTTTGAGAAAGTGGTTTGATGTAAACACATTAATAGGAGGTATGAAGGCAGCAGCTCTGGTTGCATTCCTGTTTGAGCTTGGATCCAATCTTAGTTGGTATTCAGGATCGAAATTGATGAATATAAATGGACTTGTTATTAAAGTTGTAGTTTTTACATTAATAAGTGCTGTTGCCGGAGGCATTCTTGGCTTGTACTTAGGCCGGACTCATTCTACCAAGAGTGATGTAATTTCTTTCAAAAGTAAAACGACCAACATTAATACTCTGATTGCAGCCATGGTGGGAGGCATCTCGTCTTTACTAATTGCATGGCTTTTATATGCCTTATTGTTTGCGAAAGCAATGTCCGGTATGATGGGCAGTGCTCAGAATCTGTCTAAATCACCAACTGAAATGAATTGGTTGGCTTTGATTCTAGCCAATTTCATACTCAATTACTTGGTGGCATGGCTTTTCAGTAAAAGTTCAAATGTTAGGACTTTTGCAGCAGGAGCTATTGCGGGTGCAGTTATGGGACTTTTTTTTACAACAGGCTATGATATGATTGTCTTGGCGATGACCAATGTGATGACTCTGAATGGTGTTTTATTAGAAATAACACTTTCGATAGTCGTATGGGCTTTTTCTGCCGGTGTTGTGAGTTGGTGGCTTGGAAGAGTGTAATTCTTCCATTTCCTAAATTAAGTTTAGACTAGAATTCAAATACGGAAATTATATCAGCTATATTTATGCACAGTAAATTTTAAAGGTATAACTTTTGGTTATGATAAGGAAAAGTTGGTGATATAACTTTGGTCAGGTAAAATAAAAGTGTATGCTTTTGCTAATTTGATTAGATTTTGCATAGATCTTCTCCAATTTAATTCACAAATGATTTTTCATTTCGTTATTGTAACTTTATAGGATTAAATCAATGTCAAGATAGCAATCCAACTATAATATTGATGAAAAGAAATATTATTTTAAGTCTTCAATTCTACTTTTTAGTATTTTCTATATACGCTCAGGAAAAGTACAGTAACGTTTGGATATTTGGACATATCCCAAATGAACCAAAAAACTATTTTGGCGGAAGCAAATTAGATTTTGGTACCAACAATCCTAAGGTTAACTATTTTAGTATCAATTCTAGCATTTTTGATTGTAGTGTTATTTCAAATAGTGATGGAAATTTAGAAATTTATTCAAATGCTTGTGAAATATTTGATAGTAATAATAGAATTATTTTAAATGGTAATCATATTAGTCATGGTGAATTTTATAATTCATATTGTTTGGATCCAATAGACCCATTTTATCCGACAAAATCATCAGGAATAATACTTCCGGGTTTTGATTCTAATTCAAATTATTTCATACATATTGATGTTCAACCAATTTACTGGAATAATAATTTGTATTTAGCTAAAATAATTAAATCAAATTCAAATGAATTATTTGTTGATCATGTTGATGTGTTGGCTAGGGTAAATTTATCTGAAGGAATTCAAGCAATTCGCCATGGCAACGGAAGAGATTGGTGGATTATTAGTCATTCAAATGACTCAAGTTTATTTGTAAGATATCTTCTAACGCCAGACAAATTGGTGGGTCCATTTATTCAAGATATTGGCGATAAGTGGAATGGCAATGGTGAGATTGTACAATCTGCATTCTCCCCTGACGGCTCAATGTATGCTATAGCTTCAGAGTTTAATGGAGCTAGTTTATACAATTTTGACAGATGTGAAGGTGTGTTGACTAATTATCGTAAATTAGATAGCCCACCAAATGAAAAGAGATTTGATCCTTTAGGAGTATGTTTTTCTCCCAATAGTAAAATACTGTATTTAGCATCTAACAGCTTGCTTTTTCAATATGATCTAACTATTGCTAATAATTCAAATTCATATACTGTAATTGGTATTATTGATAGTTTCAGACTACCATATATTTTTGCTACCTCTTTCTATCAATTAACTTTGGGGCCTGATAACAGAATTTATTGTAATACTACAAATGAAACGAATGTTTTACACGTGATACAATACCCGGATAAATTAGGAAAGGATTGTGGTTTAAAGCAACATGACATACTGTTGCCTTCAACATATTTTCAAGCAATGCCTAATTTCCCAATGTTTAGGGTCTATGATCTGGAAGGTTCTCCTTGTGATACCTTAGGTATCAATAAATTGCCTATTGCTAATTTTAGGTTTACTCAAGATACGCTGGATTATCTGAATTTTGAATTTACTGACTTAAGCTTATTTAATGTGACACAATGGAATTGGGACTTTGGAGATAATGCAAGTCTGAATAATATCAGCAAAATACAAAGCCCAATTCATGAATTTTCTAAATCTGGAACATTCCATGTTTGTCTAACTGTAAAAAACATACATGGATATGACTCTTACTGCCACTTCATAAATATTGGTAACATTACTGCCAGTAAATCATTAGATATTGATATTCAGAAAGAAGTTGTATTGACTCCAAATCCTTGTAAGGACTATTTAATTATTCAGGTAAATAATTATAATCCTGAAAGGATGAAAGCGATTTTCTACAATTCAATTGGTGAAATAGTCAGTGTGAATAAAATACTCTCAGGAAGAAATACAATAGATATAAATAACTTCATCAAGGGATTTTATGTTGTCAATATATTTAATAATGAAGTTTTGGTAAGGCAAAGCAAGGTTTTAAAGCTATAGCAATAGCGCAAATTTCTTTCAAAACTTTGAAATTATTAGGGTATTATTTCGAAAAGCGATGGCAAGTTGGTTGATTCTCTGGCTATACACTTTTGCTCGGAACCACATCATTTATTTAGCAATTTACGAGCAGTCTTAATCTTTACCTGGATTTAAATGAATTAATAAATATTGATTATTCGATGTTAGCGAAGTATTTTTAAAATGACTTTAAGAAGAGGGAAAATAAACATTTTCAAATATACAAATAGGTATACTACATAAAAAAAGCCCTGAATATCAGAGCTCTTTGTTGACCCATAAGGATTCGAACCTTAACTGAATGAACCAAAATCACTAGTGCTACCGTTACACCATGGGTCAATTCGCAAACGGAGGGCAAAAATAAGTAGATTTATGGATTCCGCATCAAAATTTTAGAGGTCCACACAACGATAAATATCCTTTAGCTCGCGGCCCTGCTCCCTGTAATCCATGCCAAATCCTACCACAAACTCGGGTCCGATTTCAAAGCCCGTAAAATCAGGTTTTGCAGGATATTTCAATTGAGCAGGTTTATGTAGCAGACTTGCCAGCCGCACATCGCCGATCTCCCGTTTTTTTAAACTTTCGGTCAGCTTATAAGCTGTGAATCCACTGTCTATGATGTCTTCCAGAATCAGAATGTTCTTTCCCCTTAATTGATCCAGTTCGGACCAATCTAAATCAGCGGATGCACTGGAATGGAGACCATCATAGGTCTTAATCTTCATAAAATGAAGCTGGTTTTCGAATGAAAAAAAAGGGTGAATGGCTTTGGCAAATGCTTCAGCACCATCCAGAATGGCGAGTAATTCTATTTTTTGAGATCCTATTTCTTCGTTGATTTCTTTTGCCAATTCGCGGATTCTCTCCATTATTATTGCGTTGAAAATCAAGGGTTTAAAGCGCAGGTCCCCGAGAATGATTTCAGTCGGTGAGACCATACTTGTCGATGAGATAAACCAGACTGGTGATCGCCGCCGACCCCAGAGCCAGTTCGCGTGGATGAATCGCCTCTATCCGGTCTTTTTCGGTGTGATGAATGTCGAAATATCGCTGAGAATCAGGACTAAGGCCAAGCAACAAGCCTTTCTGACTTCTTAAAGGTCCCACATCTGCACCTGAACCTCCTTTGCTGAATTGCAAATTATATGGTGCCAGTAATTCGGCCCATTTCGGAACATTTTTGGTGAGTTTGGAAAAAACAGCGGAATCGGCATCGTATGAAAATCCCTGGGGAGTAAAGCCTCCGGCATCCGACTCGATAGCTGCTAAATGGAATTCCTTATTATCATTCGAAACTTTGGCATAGGTCTTTCCCCCGGCCAGTCCATTTTCTTCATTTTGAAATAAGACGCAACGGATGGTTCGCTTGGGTTTGTAATTCATTACTTTAAATAAATACAAAACCTCCATGGATTGAATACAGCCCGCCCCATCATCATGAGCTCCACCTCCAACATCCCATGAATCCAGATGACCGCCAATGGCGATAATTTCATCCGGCTTTTCCGTACCACGTATTTCACCGATGACACTATAGCTTTGTTTTGGTCCTCTTTGCTCGCAACTGGTCTTGATATACAGGTTGGTAGGACCGGATTGAATGCAGGTGCTCAGCAATTCAGCATCTTTGGTCGATAAGGCGAGCGCCGGGATAGCAGCAACAGCCGAATCGAAAATAGTTACTCCGGTGTGTGGGATATCGTCCAGCCGGCCAGTCATCGATCGGATCACCACCGCCTTTGCGCCGAGCTTTGCAGCTGCATTTGGTCCGAAGACCCTTTGATCAACAGCTCCACCATAGGAATTAAAAGTGCGCAATTGTTTGTTGTCAAAAGGACGGTTATAAAAAACGATTTTGTCCTTTAAGCTTGATCCGGCTTTCTTAACCTCGTCAATGGATTTTACTTCGACCACAGATCCGGACAAGCCATATTTAGGGGTTGAAGCTGATCCGCCCAAAGCAAGACAATGCAAACTCCTGTTTCCAATTAAAGGATGGTTGATAATGCTGACTTCTTCTTTCGCACCGCGATACCAGTAGTTTACCACACAAGGTTGTCTCCAGACCGTATCACTTCCAATAGTATCCAATATTTGTGAAGTAAATTCGATTGCCGCCATATTTTGTGGTGAGCCGGCAATTCTGTTTCCGATTTTTTCAGATAAATACTCCAGCCAGGTATAGGATTGTTGCCGCTCTAATGCCTCGTTGTAAATTTTTTTGATGAATACCAAATCTTCATTTATATTCTGGGCCTGTGCAACGAGTGCAATGGAACAGAATATAATCAGGAAATAGGGTTTTAATGATATCTTGCCATTCATAAAAGCGTTGTTGAAAACCGGCTGCGCCATATATTGTAGATTAAATCAATCAATTCGAGTTGAGCAGAACAAAATGTAAAAATAAAAATCAAAGGTTGGCAAAATTACTTCAATAAATTTGTTGATTCTTTAAATCTTTGCAATACTTATTCATTTATCCAATTTAAAAATTCAAAGAATATGAAAAAAAATCTGATGTTTATTCTTCTCATGGGTCTTATGGCCTCCTCTTACGCACAGATAAGCGAGCAAAATGCGGAGCAGGAAAAGAAGCGCATGGATCAAATGAATGCTGCGATGAAAATGGAAAACGCGGATGGATGGAGCAGCAAAGCAGGTATTGGCCTTGATCTTGGTCAGTTGATAAACATTAATCCGTATGTTGGTGCCGGATCAGACCGCTTGGGCATTGGGGGTGCATTAAATTATAAAGCAATTTACAAAAAGGGATTATTCAACTGGAAAAATGATCTATTGCTAAACCTTACCGCACAGCGCATTGGTTCCGGTACGGTAAATGCAAATTCAAATCAGAAGGTACCTTTTGAGAAAGCACTGGATATGCTGGTTTTCAATAGCAACTTTTCCTATCAGGTTAAAGAAGGGTCACCATGGGCATATTCGTTTGATCTAGGATTGAGAACACAGTTACTCAATTCTTATATTGATTCAGCATCCAAGAAAATTTATCTGAAAGAACTGGACGTCGATCCTTATCATACCAGCCTGGTATCAAAATTATTTTCTCCCGCATTGATTACCATTGCTCCGGGAATGAAATATTCCAAAACAAAAAAATATCAGTTCTTCCTGTCTCCGGTCGCAGGACAAATCTTGATTATATCTAATCAAAAAATTGCCAATCTTGGAGTGCATGGCACGGAATTAAAGGAAGGCAGCACAACGGAATACAAAAAAAGCAAATTCTCATTGGGGGCTTTGGCCAAAGCGGCTTATGAAAATACGTATTTCAAGAAGTTGAATGTGAATAGCGAAATTTCGTTGTATTCCGATTACCTGGATAAACCGCAAAACATAGATGTGATCTGGACCAATAGTTTTGGAATTGAAATAGTAAAAGGCCTGAATCTCGGATTGCACTTAGATCTGTATTACGACGACAACAAAACCAACAACATTTCCGATTCCAATGCGATTGGTGGAATTGCCGGAACCGGTAAACGGGTTAATTTTATCGAGCAATTATTGTTGAGCTATAACCGGAGTTTCTGAGTGTAGATTTGAATAATTAAAGGTTTATCCATCTTCTAAATTCTAGCAATAAAATAGTAAAGTAAATAAGAAACACAAGGTGTACAACCACATTATGTAGTGCAATTATTAATTTTAGCCTGAATCAAAATTTTCCTAAATTTAACTAAATAAATTACTTCTTGATGGATAGTATACAGTAATTTTGAATCCTGTTTGAATTGATATTCCTGGCCAGATCATTTGGTAATCATTAAATCTTAGGGAATGCAAAAGCTATTGTTCCTTTCATTGTTTTGGTTCTTCACAAATTCACAACTTAATTCACAATGGATAAAAGTCCAAAGTCCATATCAGTTTTTGCCAGTATCCGTAAGAAAAATGAATTTGCATCATTTAACTCAAAAAAGCACTAGCAATAATGAGGTTTATATACAAACAAATTTTGGATTATATAAGAATGACGATCCAAAAGGAGAATGGAAATTGGTTCCTGCTAATGGAGTGAATGGTACATGGATCATTAAAGGAGATAGTCTTATTAATGACATTTTTTATTACAATTTAAATGATTTAAATTCAGCAGCAATTACAATCATGTCTAATCTTGTTGTGCTTAAAATCAATAATATATCCTATAATGATACTTGTTTTATATTCGGGTCTGATTATACAGGCTGTAGCAAATCAATGGGATACAGTGACCAATGGCAATATAAAAATAATGGCTTGCCCCGTGATTCCTTTATACCAAAGGGTGGGACTTACTGGATTCATTATACTCATGTAAACTCGTTATCAATTAATAATAACTATGTGTATGCGGGAACACATAGAGGAGTATATAAAACACACATAGACTCATTTCAATGGCGGGAGCTTAAGAATGGAATTACATCAGACGAATTTAGGTTTATTTTAAGTACAAAGGATATTTTACTTGCGGCAAATTTATCAAATCAATTATTTATTAGTCAGGATAATGGTGCATCCTGGAAGTTAAATTTAACATCAAATTCTCGATTCACATCTTTGAATTATATTAATGATACATTTTTTATTACTACCAATGGAGCTGGTATAATATATTCTGTCGACAGATGTAAAACCTGGAATAGTTTTAATAAAGGGCTTTCAAATTTATCAGTAAATACAATATCTAACTTTAACGGCACATTGATATGTGGAGTTGATAATTCTGGCTTTTTCTATTTTAATGGGACCGAATGGATTTTAAATAATAAAGGAATTCAAAACAATATTGAAATAAGTAATTTGCAGCTATTTGGATCAGATAGCATCTTGATCGTAAGTAATGGAAACCTAACATATAAGTCTAAGTACAATGACAATTGGGATTCAATGGTAGTTCCACAAATTAAAAATCATCCTGAACTAAAAACTCAATTTTTCTCTATTCTCAGTTATAGGGATACACTTTTAGCAATTTATGGAAACAATTCATCCGGTATTTACACCAATATTGCTTATTCATTGGACTATGGAAATAAATGGTTCAGCTACATCAATCCGGCCGATTCAAATAAAATATATTATTTGGCAAAAGATAATGAAAAACTGTATTTAATGAATTCGGAACATTTGTATTATTCAAATGGTTTTGGTTACCCATGGAAGGACATCAGCTTTAATAACAGATGTAAAAATCTGAAATACTTAATTATTAAGAATAGTACTCCGTATATGCTTAATGGATGCGCTAATGATTATAATGTATATAAATACATACAAGATATAGACTGGCAACAATTGCCAAATAATAGTTTATCTCAAGTTGCAGGAACCGATTTTTTAGGGTACTGGAAGAATCATATTTTTACCAATACAAGTAGTGCGGGATTATATGAGAGCTCAGATGATGGTGGATCCTGGAATCAGGTAAAAGGATTTATTAAAGGCGCTGCATCTAAAATAGTTTCCGTTGGCGTTGGAACTGATAAACTTCTTTTTTTTGGAGGTGCAGCAGGTGTTTATTTTACTGAAAATGGTTTTGACTGGACTTCATTAAATAATGGTTTACCAAATATTGAAATACGCTCAATGCAAATGTATAGAGATACCCTCTATGTCGGTACTAACAATGGTTTGTGGAAAAGAGGTTTGGGTGATTTTAAGGTTACTAATGTCAATACTTCAAAGAATAATTCTCAAGCTCATATATTTCCAAATCCTACTTCAGAAGAAGTAAACATTATTATGAATAATGATGAAAGCTATTTTCTAAACTGTTATGACCTAACTGGTAAATGTATATTTAACTCTTCCTTTAAAGAGAGAATACAGATACAAGTGCAAGATATGCACAAAGGAATTTATTTACTTAGAATCTTTAATAAAACTTGTTTGATTAGTTATAAACTGATTGTCGAGTAACACCTTATTTCAATTTGGATTCTAACATGCAAGGATAATAGTATGCTCACACATTATTCATTTTTTAATAAAAAATACAAATATAGTATTAAATAGATCTAAGGTTAAATCACGATATTTGAAATCCAATTTATTATCAGTTCGGGAAGCGGGATAATTAAAATTGTGTAAGAAAATTCGCAGACGTAAAAAACAATCAACTTAATATTATCCCGAACTCCTCAAATACAATTGGCTGAAGCCAATTGTATTTGACCCCATCTTAAATACGTAAACGCTTAAAGTTTTGAATTTGTGAAAATGGCCCCAATCCTCTGATTCAGAATGCTTCTGTTTTTATATATGAGGTCAACTTTCTCCCTATCTTAGCGCCTCCGATATAATATATATGAAAAAACTTTTTTTGCTCGATGGTCATGCTTTGGTGTACAGAGCGCATTATGCTTTTATTACAAGGCCGCTGATCAATTCGAAGGGCTTGAATACTTCGGCGATTTCCGGATTTACCAGGACGCTTTGGGATATCATCAGCAATGAGAAGCCAAGTCATCTGGCGGTTGCATTTGATTTATCAGGTCCGACATTTCGTCATAAGGAATTTCCGGAGTACAAGGCGCAACGTCAGGCGCAACCGGAAGATATTACCACCGCCCTTCCCTATATTGAGGAATTGATTAAAGCTTTTAATATTCCTATCATAACCATGGAAGCTTATGAAGCAGATGATGTTATAGGAACGATTGCAAAGCAAGCTGCCAGGGAAGGATTCACGGTGTACATGGTGACTCCGGATAAAGATTATGGTCAATTGGTGGAAGAACATATTAAAATGTATAAACCTTCCAGGCAGGGAAACGGAGTCGATGTACTCGGCCCAAAAGAAATAGTGGAAAGCTGGGGATTGAAACGCGTGGATCAGGTGATTGATCTGTTGGGATTGATGGGAGATGCAGTAGACAATATTCCGGGAATTCCGGGAGTCGGAGAAAAAACAGCGGTGAAATTATTGGAGGAATATGATAACATAGAAAATCTCATCAAACACAAAGATTCGTTGCAAGGCAAATTAAAAGAGAAAGTAAATCAATATGCAGATCAGGCCTTGTTGAGCAAAAAATTAGCTACGATTGATATTCATGCGCCCATTCAGTTTGATGAAAAAATGTACCGCATCGAAGGTTTTAACAAAGAACGGCTCACAGAATTATTTCGCTTACTTGAATTCAGAACACTTGCACAAACCATTTTAGGGGCATCGGCAACACCTGTTCAGTCATCTTTATTCGGTGAGCCGGAACAAGAAAGTAAGGAAAAGGAAGAGAAAGAATACAAAGTGGCGGATCATGATATCTACACCACTCCGCATCATTATGAACTTGTTCAGTCCAAACAGGAAATCGATGCGTTGAAATCAAAACTGCAAAAGGCAACATGGATTTCATTTGATACGGAAACAACCGGAATCGATGCGAATCAGGCGGAACTGGTTGGTATGTCTTTTTGCCTCAAGGAAAAAGAAGCCTATTACATACCGGTACCAGCAGATCAGGATCAGGCAAAAAAACTCGTATCTGAATTTAAATCTATACTGGAAGATCCGACCAAAAAATGGATCGGCCAGAATATTAAATATGATATGCTGATGATGAAGTGGTATGGAGTGCAAATTCCGGAACCGGAATTTGATACCATGATCGCGCATTATTTATTGGAGCCGGACAACAGGCATAAACTCGATTATCTTGCTGAAGCATACCTCAATTATAAGATGGTGGCAATTGAAGAACTGATCGGTAAAAAGGGCAATTCGCAGGGAAGCATGCGCGATGTGCCGTTGGAAAAAATTAAAGAATATGCAGCTGAAGATGCGGATGTCACCTTGCAAATAAAAAGCATTCTTGAGAAAGACCTAAAAAAAGAAAATCTCGATAAATTGTTTCGCGAAATTGAGTTGCCTTTGGTTTCTGTACTTTGCGATATGGAGTACGATGGGGTGAGGATAGATGGAAATTTTTTAAATGACTACAGTAAAACGCTTGAACGACTAATCAGCGAAGCAGAAAATTTGATCTATAAAAAAGCCGGAGTACGTTTTAATATTGCCAGTCCGAAACAGGTGGGAGACGTGTTGTTTGAAAAATTGAAAATTCCTTATAAGTGGAAAAAGACAAGTACAAATCAATACTCTACCGATGAAGATAAATTAAGTGAGTTGGCTGAAGAATTCGAAATTGTAAAAAACATTCTCGATTTCCGTGGTTTAGCAAAATTAAAATCAACGTATGTGGACGCATTGCCCCTCATGATCAATCCTAAAACCGGAAGAGTACATAGTTCTTTTAATCAGGCAAGAGCAGCTACAGGAAGACTTGCTTCCGAGAATCCAAATCTTCAGAATATTCCGATTAAAGATGAAGCAGGAAGGGAAATCCGGAAAGCCTTTATTCCAAGAGATGATGACCATATTTTGATTTCCGCTGACTACTCTCAGATTGAGTTGAGATTGATTGCTGAAATTGCTCAGGAGGAAATGATGCTGGATGCATTTATAAAGGGGCAGGATATTCATAGGGCTACGGCATCCAAAGTGTACAATGTGCCGTATGATGAGGTTACATCAGATCAACGTAGAAATGCAAAAACCGTCAACTTTTCAATTTTATACGGAGCCGGTTCAACCAATATCTCCAGGCAGTTGAATATTTCCCGGACAGAAGCCAAAGATCTGATTGATCAGTATTTTAATACCTATAAAGGGCTTAAATCCTATATGGCAAATGTGGTAGAGAATGCACGTACGAATGGTTATGTGTTAACCATGTTAGGCAGAAAGCGTGTGCTGCGCGATATCAATTCCAAAAATGCTTTGGCAAGAACAAATTCAGAGCGCGTGGCCATCAATACACCAATACAGGGAACGGCTGCCGATATGATCAAGATAGCTATGATCAATATTCATAAAAGATTATTAAAGGAACATATGAATACCAAAATGATATTAACCGTCCATGACGAATTGGTATTTGATGTTCCCAAATCAGAACTGGAAAGAGCCAAAGACATAATCAGTTATGAAATGACGCATGCCCTTCCGAATTTGAAAGTGCCGATTGAAGTTGGTGTAGGTTCAGGAAACAATTGGCTGGAAGCACATTGAGAAGGGATAGCAGTTAACAGTTAATAGTTAGCAGTTAGTAGTTGGCAGTTAGTAGTTGGCAGTTAGCAGTTAGTAATTAGCAGTTAGTAGTTGGCAGTTAGCAGTTAGTTGATAGTAATTAGTAATTAGTAATTGATTAGTAATTAGAATTCATTTTGATCAAGATATACACAAAGTAAATTTAGCGTATGAAACTTCATATTCCTATACCGGTTAAAGAACTTGCGAAGCGTTTCAATATGAAATTGATTGGCAATGAAACTCAATTGATTTATGGCATCAATGAAATTCATAAAGTCGAAGAAGGGGATTTGACATTTGTGGATGCGGAGAAATATTACAGCAAGTCCATCCATTCTGCAGCAACGGTAATTTTAATCAATAAAGAAACCGAAGTTCCTGCGGGTAAAACATTATTGGTAGCAGACGAACCATTCGAAATTTACAATCAATTGGTATTGGAATTCCGGCCCGTTATACCCCAAACTAAAGCAATTTCGGATACAGCTGTTGTGCATCCGACCGCCATAATAGAACCAAATGTAGTGTTAGGTCATCATGTGGTCATCGGAGCACATTCTTACATTCAAAGCAACACCGTGATTGGTGAATTTACAGTGATAGGAGATCACGTCAAAATACAACCCGGAGTGATAATCGGATCGGATGCTTTTTATTATAAGAAAACGGCGCAGGGATATAAGAAGTGGAGATCAGGCGGAAGAGTGATCATCTACGATCACGTAGATATTGGTTCGGGCTGTACTATCAATAAAGGAGTTTCCGGTGACACCATAATTGGAGAAGGAACAAAAATTGATTGCCAGGTACAAATAGGACACGGAGTGGTCATTGGCAAACATTGCCTGATTGCTTCACAGGTAGGCATTGCTGGAAAAACAATCATCGGGGATCATTGTGTATTTTACGGACAGGTGGGAATCACGCAAAATTTATTGATCGGAGATCATGTAACCGTTTTGGCAAAGTCGGGCGTGGGCAAAAATCTGGAATCCGGAAAAACCTATTTCGGTATACCCTGTGAAGAAGCAAGATTAAAATTGAAGGAAATGGCTGCATTGCGGATATTGGCAGAACAATATCAAAAGAAATAAAAACGGAACTGAGCTTGTATATATTTAAGCAAATGTTCTTCGCCAGTTAACATTTCCTCTTGATCAAACGCATCAAAATAGAACTGAAAACCGGATCACTACATAGATTATTCTTGCGGTACTAATTATACTGAATGTAATCTCAGCTTTAAAATATCTTTATTTTTAGTGGAGCAATTATAATTCAGAACAATTCTGAGCTCTCTTTACTTCATACTTCATTATTCGTTAATCGATGTTCATTATTAAAGTTAACACAGGTTTAATTTTAAAATTATACCCCGTTTTTTCATCATGATCCAATGCTTCTCGCCAGCTTATGACTCGGTTTTTCTATGATCAGATAAAAGAGGTAGGATGCAAATACTGCGGCGAGAACACTATAAATCAGAAATGCAATTTTATTGCCATCCGGATAATAGCGCAACAAAAAATCCAGGACAGACCAACCAATTTGAATATGGATAAGATAAAAGGAATAGGAAATCTTACCGAGAAAAGCAATTGGTTTAATGAGATAATCAAAATGGTAAATAAATAATACTCCGGAGATCACAGCGGATAAATGATAGAAATCAAAACACCAATAAGTCAATGCAAATACTATGATTAAACTATATACTAATTCTTTGACGGATATTTTTTCAATATACGCGTTAAAAAGCAACATGCCAATTACAAAATGACAGCCGTAATAAAATACAGTATGATCCCAATTCAACCATCGGCCCAGACAAAATGCAAGCATCAGGAGATAACTGATTTTTTTATTCCTGAAAATGAGATACGGAAAAATCAATGCCATTAAAAGATAATATTGAATTTCAATAGCCAAACTCCAATAAATACCTCTTAACCATGGTTTGGAAAGGAAATCATTCAGATGAAGAACGTGGTAAAGCAGGTCTTTCCAATTAAATACGATCACCTTGTCTTTATAAAATCTGAAGAAAGTAGAAATGTATTCTCCAAAAAAAATCAAAGCGATACTGCACCAATATGCGGGTTCCAGGCGGATTAACCGGCGGAGCATAAAGACTCCGGCATCTTTGTGAACATAGTTGCTCTTAAACATCGTGAATGGAATTACAAATCCACTGATGACAAAAAAGATTTCAACTCCCAGATAACCGCGTGAAAAAATAGTTCTCAATATGCTTCCTTCAGTAAAAAAACCTTCCGTCAAATGATACATGCAGACCAATAGGGCAACAATCCCCCGAAGCATATCAATGGAATACAAATGTTTTTTATTCATGGCCTGCTCAAAAATAGCAGGATTCCAATACCTTGCATGGATTTATTTTATCAGGCATGATTTATTCGAATAGAAGGAATTTGATCGTTCCAATCGTATTTTCAATGTTGGCTTGGGTAAGTCTTTATAGTGCTCAGATCGACACGATTTTAATTCCAAGCCCATCCATGGGCAAATCGTATCCTGCTTTGATCGTGTTACCGGATTCGCACAAGAATACAACTAAAAAATTTCCATCGCTTTATTTGCTGCACGGGCATAGCGGAAATTTTGCCGGATGGTATGACATTGCAACACAAATGAAGCAATGGGCGGATTTATATCAGCTGGTAATCATCTGTCCGGACGGAGATCACGATAGTTGGTATTTGAATAGTCCCGTGCAGAAAAACAGGAAATTCGAAACATACTTTGCCGAAGAAATAACCGGATATATTGACTCCCATTATAAGACCTTCAATCGACCGGAATCCAGAGGAATTAGCGGAGTCAGTATGGGTGGACATGGCGCAATGTATCTGGCTTTAAAACATCCGGATGTATTTGGACTCGTTGGTTCCAGTAGTGGAGGTTTGGACTTATTGCCTTTTTATAATGACTGGAATCTGCAGGTGCTTTTAGGTCCCTTTACCGAAAATATGGAAATCTGGAAAGAATACAGTTGTTATTATTTGTTGGATAAAATGAATGCAACGAATCTTAAAATCTGGATTGATTGTGGCACCGGTGATTTTTTTTTGGATGTGAACCGAAAATTTCATGAAAGGCTTTTACAAAAAAAAATGGATCATGAATATCTGGAAAAACCGGGAGGACATACTTTGGAGTACTGGAAAGACAGCTATACTAAGCAGATCCTCTTTTTTGTGAAATGGCTTAAAAGATAAGCTTTTATCAGTCTGAAAGTATTTAGTGTCTTCTCAAATGGAAAGCTGGTTTAAATCAGTTCATTCCCGGTTTTTACCCGGAAATTCAAATTATTAAATTATAGATATTATAAATTCTTTATATACTTTTGCGCTTAATGATTCCCATACCTGAGCTCAAGCGAATTGCAACCCAAATCCGACGCGATATCATTCGCCAGACATCCCGTTGTGCCAGTGGGCATCCGGGAGGATCCTTAGGTTGTGCTGAGTTTTTTACTGCACTTTATTTCAGGATTTTGCGCAAGAAGCTACCATTTAGTATGGAAGGCAAAGGAGAAGACGTCTTTTTCTTGTCGAATGGGCATATATCACCTGTATTTTATTCCGCACTAGCCAGAAGCGGTTATTTTCCGGTGGAAGAATTAAACACATTTCGCAAAATAAATTCAAGGCTCCAAGGGCATCCGACGACACATGAAGGTTTGCCCGGCGTTCGGATGTCATCTGGTTCACTGGGACAGGGAGTAAGTGTCGCCTTAGGTGCTGCCCTGGCCAAGCGGCTTGATAAAGATCCCGGATTGGTATTTGCTTTGACGGGTGATGGCGAATTGCAGGAAGGTCAAATTTGGGAAGCACTTATGGCAGCAGCCCATTATAAAATTGATAATTTAATCGTCACAGTTGACTGGAACGGACAGCAAATAGATGGCCCGAATGATAAAGTGATTTCATTGGGAAATCTTCCAGGCAAATGGGAAAGCTTTGGCTGGGAAGTTTTATTGATGAATGGAAATGATATGGAAGATGTTATTTCCACTTTTGAATTAGCGATATCAAAAACGGGCGAGAAGAAGCCAGTTGTAATACTAATGAAAACCATTATGGGTTGTGGTGTCGATTTTATGGAAGGCAATTATAAATGGCATGGTGTGGCTCCGAATGCAGAACAAACGGAAATTGCACTCGCGCAGCTGGAAGAAACGTTGGGCGATTTTTAACATTCGAACAGGAATAATATCAACTACGAATTTTTACTCTGACCAATAGCATTTACTAAACAAGAATCAGAATCCGGAATTATTTTCCAACAACCAAAACAGCAGACGATTCATGTGGGATAAATATCAATCGACAAAAAAATCAGCAACCCGGAATGGGTTTGGAGAAGGATTTCTCGAAGCAGGAAGAAATAATCCACAAGTAGTTGGATTGTGCGCTGATTTGATTGGCTCACTGAAGATGGATGCATTTGAAAAAGAATTTCCGGAACGTTTTTTTCAAACAGGAGTCGCAGAAGCAAACATGATGGGCATGGCTGCAGGAATGGCAACCATGGGTAAAATTCCATATACCGGTACGTTTGCCAATTTCAGCACAGGACGCGTATATGATCAGATCAGACAATCTATTGCCTATTCCGGAAAGAATGTAAAAATCTGTGCTTCACACGCTGGTGTAACACTTGGAGAAGACGGTGCTACTCATCAGATTCTGGAAGACATTGGAATGATGAAGATGTTGCCGGGAATGTGTGTGATCAATCCGGCAGATGCCTCTCAGACGAAGAAAGCGGCAATTGCAATTTCCAATTATAAAGGACCTGTCTATCTGAGGTTCGGGAGACCCGACTGGCCGGTTTTTCTCGAGAATGAGGAATTTGAAATCGGAAAAGCACTGGTGCTCAAAGAGGGAAAAGACCTCAGTATTTTTGCAACCGGTCATATGTTATGGCAAGCGCTGGAAGCGGTCAGAATATTGGAACAAGAAGGTATCGATTGTGAATTAATCAATATTCATACAATTAAGCCATTGGATGAACAGGCCATCTTAAAGTCTGTTCGCAAAACAAACCGCGTTGTGAGTTGCGAAGAACATCAACGTGCAGGCGGACTGGGAGATTCTATAGCACAGGTACTGGTGAGATATCATCCCTGCCGTCAAGAATACGTTGCGGTCAATGATACTTTTGGCGAATCCGGTAAACCATTGGAATTACTTGAAAAATATGGTCTCGGGGTGTCAGATGTCATCAAATCTGTTAAAAAAATTCTGGAATAAATTAAAGTTCCTGATTTCATTATAATGTTTCGTTTTTTTGTTTAGATTTGTTTTGCGAATTCCCTTTCCCAAAATTTTCACTTCAACTTTTCACTTTTTTAGTAACCCTTTTTATCATTTAAAATTAAATGTGTATGAAAAATCTTTTTACTCACTTTGGAATGATTTTACTATTTGCAAGCTCATTCTTTCCTGAAATTCTGAAAGCCGGAAATGGTCAAATGATGTTTGTGGCAATCATGTCCTGCGGAGATGAAGTGCCGCCAATTATTGGAGACGGGCAGGGATTGGTGACCATATTGTTTTCTGAAGACAGAAAGGAAGCCTTTGTACATGGCGTCTTTACGGATCTTACAGGACCTGTAACCGGATGTCATATTCACCTTGGATCCACCGAAGATTCAGGGCCGGTCGTAGTAGATCTTTCCGCTTTGGTCTCCGGGAATACCATCAAAGGCAAATTGCCCATTCAGGCTGATTTGATTTTTGCCGCTGCAGTGGATTATAATTTATATATAAATGTTCATACTGCCGCAAATCCAGATGGCGAAATTCGAGGACAGCTGACCTGGATGTCTGAAGTAATCTTACCGGTATTGGCACAAGGCTCGAATGAAATACCGCCTGTGAGTACTACAGGTGTTGGATTGGGAGCTCTCCGTTTTTCTCAAAACCTGACACGTATGGAATATCAGATTAAACCTACGGGTTTATCTGGTCCGGTAACAGCAGCTCACCTCCATTATGGACTGAGTTCAATGAATGGTGCAGTTGCAGCTCCTCTGAACACCGGAGAGTTTATTACCGGATTCATAGATGATCCAACCCTGGTGGGAGATCTGTTCTATGCAGCCTATACGGATTCCTTGTATCTGAATGTTCATACCGCTGCACATCCAGATGGAGAAATCAGGGGACAAGTGGTCATTGATAATCCAAATAATGCAACGGCTTTATTAAATGGTGATCAGGAAACACCTCCGGTTACAACCACGGCACAGGGATTTGGATATGCTGCTTTGGATTTTCCGAAACTGGATTCCATTAGTTACATATTGGTGAGCTCAGGAATTGTACCTACCGCAGCGCATATTCATAAATCAACCGCAGGTGTGGCAGGAGCCGTAATTATTCCATTATCTCCGACAGCCTTTCCGGGAATTTATTTTGGTAAAACAGCGATCAGCAGTGATAATGTGACTTCTTTCATGAAAGATGATTTGTATTTCAACATTCATTCATCCGCACATCCAGCCGGAGAAATACGCGGACAATTTGAAAGCAATCTGTTAAAATCATATGCTTTCGATTTATGCGGAGACCAGGAAGCGCCTAAGAAAACCGTCAAAGGATATGGCGCCGGATTCGTTGCTGTAAACAAATCCAATACAGAGCTCATTTATGGATTAGCCGTCAATGACCTGACAAATACAGCCACAGCTGCACATATACACGATGGAGCATTTGGAAGCAGTGGTCCTGTAATCCTGGCATTGGAAAAGCCTCAACCTTTGTATGTGGACTATTTACCCATAACGGGAACAGTTGGAGGAAAAATAGACCTCGATGGAGCTTATATGAATGTGCATACCAGTACAAATCCAGCCGGGGAAATACGCGGACAAATACGCAGGCAATTGTCATGTGCAATCAACGTAGCTACGGTTGAAAGTGCAATACATGATTTATCACTAAAATCTAATTTGATTAGTGATGAAATTATTCTTAATACAAGTGTAGATAAAAATGCACTTGCCACAGTTTATGTAAGTGATATTTCCGGAAAACAATTGGTTCAATGGCCAAAGACCAAATTCATTCCCGGTATTTCTGAAACTTCATTTCAAGTGGAATTCCTTTCATCCGGCTTTTATTTGCTTAATATAGTCGATGAAAACAATTCGGTCAGATCGTTAAAATTTGTAAAGCAATAAATTTTTCATTTTTAATGCGAAAGTCCATTCTCAAAAAGAGTGGACTTTTGTATTTATGGGAGGCACCATTGTAGAAATAAAATTTTCCGTTGTCAGCGAAAATGGGTAAATTTGTTATTGCTGAATGATTCTTAAATTCAGAGCTCACTAATAAGGTTTCGATATTCAATTTTATACATTAAAAGCATGGCCATGAAAAGTGTGTGTTACTATTTTGTTTTCTTAAGTTTCATGATTTTAAGCATGAATGCTACTCCACTGAAAGCTTCAAACGGGCAAATTATGTTTGTTGCAAGAATGAATACAGACAATGAAGTTCCAATGGTTAGGGGTGATGCATTGGGAATGGTCACATTTTTATTGTCAGAAGACAGGAAGGAAGTTTTGATACATGGTCTTTTTACCAATCTGACAGGAGCCGTACTAGGATGCAATTTGCATCAGGGATTCAGCGGGGCTAACGGACCTGTTTTTCTTGATCTGAGTACCTTCGTTTCAGGCAACCGTATTAAAGCAAATATTCCGTTACCGGCCGGATTTATACAGATGGCTCAAAACGGTCAGATTTATATCAATGTGCATACTGCGGGTCATCCGAATGGTGAAATAAGGGGCCAGCTTGTTATGAAGTCTGAATATATTATTCCGGTTATTGCTTCGGGTAGTTATGTGGTTCCACCTGATTCTACTCCTACAGGATTTGCATTAGGCACTTTGCGATATTCTCAGAATTTAACCCGCATGCAATATCAGATATTGCCTGTCGGCTTGTCCGGTCCGGTAACTGCTGCACAATTGCGCATAGGCTCACCGGGATCTAATGGCGACTTATTGGCCGATTTAGTAGCCGGCGATTTTATTACCGGTACTATTGAAGACACCAGTATTGTAAAAAATAGTTTTGCGCAACTAACTAATAATATGGCCTATATTACGATTAGTACTTCCGCAAAACCAACTGGTGAAATTCGTGCAGATCTATCCTTCAACCATGGAATCAATTCATCTGCATTATTAAATGGCGATCAGGAAGTGCCACCGGTAACTACAACTGCCAAAGCGTATGCTATCACATCGATTAATGCTACTTTAGATACCCTGCGATATACCATGGGATACACCGGAATTACTCCGATTGGAGCTCATATTCATCAGGCAGCGGTGGGTATTGATGGTCCTGTTGTCATTCCACTCAATCTATTAATACCCGGTATTTATTCTGGTAAAACTGTTCTTGGTGATGATGTATTCACTTCATTTTTAAAAGATGAGTTGTATTTTAATATTCATTCATCAGCAAATCCAAACGGAGAAATCCGCGGTCAATCCGAAAATAATATCATGAACTCCTTTACATTTGATCTCTGTGGGGATCAGGAAGCACCTAAGAAAAATGTCAATGGATATGGTGCTGCATACGTAGCTATAAATAAGGCAAACACTGAAATGGACTATGGCATAATTACAGATGGGGTCAATGGGGATGCTACGACGACCCGGCTATACGACGGTGCATTCGGTGCGAATGGAACCACATTACTCAGTCTTGATCTGCCCAATCCTGTTGCGAGCAAAGCCGTACCCATTACCGGAGTCATAGCAACAAAAATAAATGCCGACCGGGGCTATATCAATAATCATACAGCTGCTAATCCTGCCGGAGAAATCAGAGGACAGGTCAGGCGAGTGTTGTCCTGTAAAATTAATACCGCTAATGAACAAGTGAATTCTCAAAATAGTGCTTTCATTCAAAATTATAATAATCAAACCATTTATCTGGAATCAAATTTGGACAAAAATATTAATGCTATTGTTGTCCTTAGTGATCTTACAGGAAACAGATTAATGCAATGGAATACTTTGTTTCCGGCAGGCTTCAGCAAAACATCTTATGATGTTTCATCAATTTCCAATGGTTTTTATTTGATGAATGTAATCAAAGAAAATAATAATATTCAGACGTTTAAGATTATTAAAATTTGATCAATTGAATATTTTTGAAGAAATTATTTTTACCTCATAGTCTTCGGTACTGGAAATAATCCAGATTCTGCACAGATAACTTCGCAATTTCAAGTACAATCAGGAATTAAAAAATTTTCGATTGATGTCATATTTTCAATAATCGATTTTCAAATAGCATTGAGCATTGAAAATTGGATATTGAAAATTGATTTTGTAGAAAGCACTAAAGTTACATAGCGTTTTACCCGATTTATCTTTCTTTTCTCAGAAGCAATCAGGTATTCAACTCATGAATTAAAAATTGTCCGGTATAACTCTCCTTAATTTTAGTTAATTGTTCCGGCGTGCCAAAGGCAACTATCTTTCCACCATTTTTGCCACCATCCGGGCCAAGATCCAGTACATAATCTGCTACTTTAATAACATCCAGATTGTGTTCGATAATCATAACGGTATTTCCGCGATCTACTAATTTTTGCAGGACAGCAATCAAATGTTGAATGTCTTCAAAATGCAATCCGGTAGTCGGTTCATCGAGGATATATAAAGTCTGGCCGGTATCTTTCTTGGATAATTCTTCTGCTAATTTGACGCGTTGTGCTTCTCCACCGGAAAGGGTTGTGGCTTGTTGTCCCAGGGTGATATAGGTCAGACCTACATCACACAGGGTTTTTAATTTGCGGTAAATCGCCGGAATATTTTCAAAGAATATAGTTGCATCTTCAACCGTCATATCCAATACATCGCCTATGGATTTTCCTTTGTAAAGGATTTCTAAGGTTTCGCGATTGTATCGTTTGCCATTGCATGATTCGCAGTGAACATAGACATCAGGTAAAAAATTCATTTCGATGACTTTCATTCCCCCGCCTTCGCAGGTTTCACATCTTCCTCCTTTGACATTAAATGAAAACCGTCCTGGTTTGTAGCCCCTGATTTTGGCTTCGGGCAATCCGGTAAATAAATTTCTGATTTCGGTAAAGACTCCTGTGTATGTTGCAGGATTGGATCTTGGCGTTCTGCCTATGGGATCCTGATCTATTTCTATGACTTTGTCCAGATGTTCTATGCCTTCAATTTTGTCATAGACTAAAGGTCGTTGCAAACTGTTGTAAAAGTATTCACGCAGGATGGGATACAGTGTTTCATTGATTAAACTTGATTTACCACTTCCGGAAACACCGGTAACACAAATGAAAACGCCCAGTGGAAATTTAATACTCAGATTTTTGAGGTTATGTCCATCTGCACCATACAGCGTTAAATAGTTTCCATTTCCTTTTCTTCTGACTTTAGGAATTTCGATTTTCTTTCTGCCGGATAAATAATCGGCCGTAATGGAATTCAACTTTAAAAAAGCTTCCGGCGTTCCCTCTGCAACTAATTCTCCTCCATGCAATCCTGCTCCGGGCCCTAAATCAATGATATGATCTGAAGCCAGCATGATATCTTTATCATGTTCCACTACGATAACCGTATTTCCAATTTCTACAAGCTCCTTTAAAGAGTGAATCAATCGATGATTGTCGCGTTGATGCAATCCGATAGAAGGTTCATCCAGTATATATGTGATACCGGTAAGTTGAGAACCAATTTGCGTTGCCAGGCGTGTGCGCTGCGACTCTCCTCCGGACAAACTGATAGCGGTGCGGTTAAGACTTAAGTAATCGAGTCCGACATAAAATAAAAATCCAACTCGGGCTCTGATTTCTTTAAGGATATCTTTTCCAATTAATCGTTGCCGTTCTGTTAATCTGGGTTCAACATCCTGTAACCAGATATTTAAATCGCTGATATCCATATTGGCTAATTCAGCAATATTTTTTTCATCAATTTTAAAACTAAGACTTTCTTTTTTTAATCGGGTTCCATTGCAGGAATGGCAATCCGTGATCAGCATAAAATCTTCGGCGAACTGTCTCACTTTTTCGGAAGTAGTTTCACGATACCATCGTTTAAGCATATTAAAAATTCCTTCGCTCGCCAAATGGTAATTGCCTTCAAACCATGCGTTCGCAACCGGTGCCGGGTAGCTATCATCACCTCCATTTAAAATAGTATCCAGTGCTTTCTTCGGTATTTTTTTTATCGGAGTGGAATAATTGAATTTATACCGGTCGGCAATTTGTTTGAGTTGTTTAAATAAATAATTGTCCCGCACTTCTCCTAATGGAACAATGCCTGCTTCATTAATGGTTTTGTTGTCATCCGGTATGACGAGTTTAAGATCTACGTCGTGTACCGTTCCCAATCCTTTGCATTCCGGGCAGGCGCCATACGGCGAATTAAATGAAAAGGTGTTGGGTGAAGGTTCGTCATACGATAATCCCGACTCTGCGTCCATCAATCGTTTACTTAAGGGAAACAGTTTGTTTTCTTCAGGTAACAAAATAAATAATACGTCCTGACCGATCTTCAATGCTGTTTGAACACTATAGGTTAGACGCTCTGTTTTATCAGGACTAACCTGAATCCGGTCGATCAATACTTCGATATCGTGAATTTTGAAACGATCAATTTGAAGACCCGGTTTCAATTCTGTGATTTCGCCATCAATTCTCACTTTATTAAAGCCCTGTTTTCTGATCTGATCGAACAATTCCCGGTAATGACCTTTTCTGGAGCGTATCACCGGTGCCAGAATGCTTATGTGTTTACCATTAAATTGCTTTTGAATGAGATCGAGCATTTGTTCTTCTGTGTATCGCACCATTTTTTTTCCGCTCACATGTGAATAAGCATCTCCGGCTCGAGCATACAATAAACGGAAGAGATCATAGATTTCGGTAATTGTGCCGACTGTGGATCTCGGGTTCCAGCCACTGGTTTTCTGTTCGATGGAAATCACCGGGCTTAACCCGTCTATTTTTTCCACTTCAGGTCGTTCAATATTACCTATAAACTGACGGGCATAATGGGAAAATGTTTCCATATACCGGCGCTGGCCTTCTGCATAAATCGTGTCAAAAGCCAGGGAGGATTTACCACTTCCTGAAATACCGGTAATCACAGTTAACTGATTGCGAGGAATTTTCAGCGAAACATGCTTTAAATTATGTTCAGCTGCACCAACAATATCAATATGATCCAGATCGCGATAAACTTCGGTTGTTTTCATAAGAACTGGCAAAGATAAGAGATAGGAGCTAGGAACTAGGAACCAGGAGCTGGAATTTTAAATTAGGAACAATTATTCTATTGATTTTGAGAATTTCTGTTTAAGTGTGGCAATTGTACTTCTTAGCATATTGAAAATCTGATTCGCTTCATCATAAATCAGTTCGTACTTCTCATTATTTATGTAATTAGTTTCTTTTAAAAGTTCAAGCCAATATATGGTTTCTGCACATTCCTTTTGGGCAATGTAATTTTTATGCATGAAGTCTTTAGTACTCTCTGCATTTTTTGATTCACTAATATTGGCACCTATTGAAGTACCTGATCTCAATAATTGTTTACTCATCACAAATTCCTTCTGTTCATTACAAAGTTCTTTATAGAGAGTAACAATAGAAATGGCAAATCGGAAAGACCTTTCCTGCAAAATTGATTTTGATGATCTCATAATGAGGTTAAAAAATGTCGAATTAATACGCTTATTCTTTAAATCCAATTTGGTTATTAGTTTGCATTATTTCCAAAATTGAACTTTATCATATCAAAAGTAATCCTATAACATTTAACTGGATTTAACACTTCTTCAATTTCCAATTAAATTTATTAAACAAACCTGTTTACTGATTGAAATGCAATTTATTGAATTAAACGAACCGGTAAATTAAATTAAAATCTCTTAGCACTAATCTCCTAGCTCCTAGTTCCTAGCTCCTGGCTCCTAGCTCCTAGTTCCTAGCTCCTGGCTCCTAGCTCCTAGTTCCTAGCTCTTAGTTCTAACTCCTCCCTCTTCCTATCGCCGGAACAACATCAAATCCGTTTTTGGCGGATCAATACCTGCTTCTCGTATTGCTCTTGCAATTTGTCCGCGATGATAGGCATAATGATGTGACACATGACTTAAAATATCGATCAGTTTCATCGTGTATGTTTCTCCTTGCAGATTAGTGAATGAAATCGGATCATCGAGATTAACCTGATCCAGTATTTGTTTCAGTTCTATTTTATTTTTTTGAATCAATGCTTCAATTTGGTTTTTATCCAGTTCTGCCCAGAACTCATAATCAAAAGGAAGTTTCAGTATCCGGTGTGACCAGATATGATGAGCCATGACGATATGCCTGAACATTTTATAAGCATAATCAGAAATTGCGGAATTTTCCGGATATAGAACATCAATTACTTTCGCATTGGCCTGGTCGTGGTAGTCAAATAGATTAAGGATATAGTCTTTCATAATTTAATTTGTTTAAAGATACTATTGAATCATTTAATAAATATATTTTGAATTGGTGGAATTCAATAAACGCAAAGTCGCTAAGGAAGAACGCAAAGGGCGCTAACAAATGGTATTCTTTTTTGCGAACTTTGCGAAAACTTTGCTTCTTTGCGTTTAAGTTTTTCTTTATGGAACTAAAATCATATTCTCAAATCTAATTCATTAGATTCATTTGTTTGAAAATCGTACAAATTGCATTTACTGTTTATGAATGAAAATATTCAGTTATTTTACGCTATACCTAAATATTATGGAAAACCGATTTTAATTAAAATTAGTTGTCTTCAATCAACGATTCCATCAAATCAAACAATTTCCCTGAAGAAACGCGCACTACCTCAATGACGGATTCCATCGTGGTCTTTTCAAATGGTCCGGTTTGAGGTGTTGCGTTGGTAACAATGGATACCGCCATGATCTGCATATTGCATTGATGAGCGACAATCACTTCTGGCACGGTTGACATGCCAACAATATCAGCTCCCAGTATCCGAATCATCCGGTATTCTGCCGGTGTTTCCAAACTCGGCCCCTGCAATCCAAAATAAATTCCCTTATTGAATTTGATTTTTAATATATCACAACAATCCTTTGCTTTTTCAAGCATTTCTTTATTGTAAACATCGGACATATCCGGAAATCGTTCTCCCATTTGAGGATCATACAGTCCACGCAATGGATTTTCCGGATGAAAGTTGATGTGATCTTCAATGAATACAATATCACCAGCTTTGAATTCCGGATTTACAGTGCCTGATGCATTCGTTATCCATAATTTATCTACACCGATTGCTTTCAATACTCTGATCGGAAAAGTAATTTCCTGTGTAGAATGGCCTTCATAATAATGCAATCTTCCGGATAAAATAATGACCGGTTTATTTTTCCAAGTTGCAAATATCAATTTACCGGAATGACTTTCAACAGTGGTCGGAATGAAATGCGGAATAACTTTAAACGAAATTTCTTTTATGATTTCAATTCTGTCAGTCAATGATCCCAGACCCGTACCTAAAATGATTGCATGACGGGGAATATCTTTGAATTTTTTTAAAATGAATTCAGCGCTTTCTTGTATTTGGGAATAGAGTTCGGACATGAGGAGAAGATGGTTAGGGGTTTAGGCTTTTAGTAAGTTAGGTTTTAATGGATGAATGTTTGAGTGGAACAAACAGGTCATAATTTTAGCTATGGTATTTATTTCTTATAAAACATTTAAAAAAGTTTTTCTCAATAATTAATTGAAATTAAACATGAGTAACTCACAACCTAAACAACTAACAGACTATCTTCCTAATCTCCTTCTCTCTCAATCCACCAGCATCTTGCTATGATCCAATTGCTGATCAACTGTTTCAACCGGCAATGAAATAAATTCGTATTGCTGATTGCGGAGTTGAGGAATGAAACCCGCTTCGCGGATGGCTTTCTGGATTCCGGTTGTGGTGAAACGATGCGATGCACCGGCGGCGGAGACCACATTTTCTTCAATCATGATGCTTCCAAAATCATTGGCGCCTCCATGCAGACACAATTGGGCAGTTTGTTTTCCAACGGTCAGCCACGACGCCTGGATGTTGATGATATTGGGTAACATGATGCGTGAAACAGCAACCATTCGGATGTATTCATCTGCAGTACAGGCATTGTAGGCCCGTTTGAGTCGTTTTAGCATAGTTCCTTCATCCTGAAAGGGCCAGGAAATGAATGCGAGAAATCCTTTGGCATGCGGAGGTTTTTCCGCCTGCACATTGCGAATTGAAACCAAATGCTCCATGCGCTCCAGGTTCGTTTCGACATGTCCAAACATCATGGTTGCGGAAGTAGTCAAATCCAGTTTATGGGCTGCACGCATTACGTCAAGCCATTCCTCGGCTCCGCATTTGCCTTTGCTGACCAGACGCCTGACGCGGTCGGATAAAATCTCTGCTCCCGCTCCGGGTAACGAATCCAGGCCGGCTTCCTTTAGTGCTTTCAGCACCTCGTGATGACTGGATTTCTCCAGTTTGGTTATATGGGCAACCTCCGGAGGTCCTAAGGCATGAAGCTTTAATCGTGGATACAAAGCTTTCAGTTCACGGAATAAATTACAGTAAAATTCAAGTCCAAGCTCCGGATGATGGCCTCCCTGAAGTAAAAGTTGTTCACCTCCATACCGGAAAGTCTCTTCTATTTTTTCCTTGTATTCTTCAATGCTGGTGATATAGGATTCCTTATGCCCCGGTGGTCTGTAGAAGTTGCAAAATTTACAATTTGCCACACAGACATTTGTCGTATTGGAATTGCGGTCGATAATCCAGGTAACTGTATTGCCAGGTACCCTTTGTTTTCGCAGCAAATGGCCTACATTCATGAGTTCTGCGGTTGGTGCCTGTTCAAATAAAACCAGGCCTTCCTCCGCGGAAAGGAATTCTGAATTCAAGGCACGATGCAATAAAGGATCTGTAATTCGACTGGCGTTAGGCATAATTGCTCAAATATAGAGAAACACTGTGGGCAAGACATTGTTTTAAGGCCTTTCAAGCATCGGTAGTGTCTCAGTTTGAAATTTTTATGCTTGACCGGATAAGAATAGCGTTATATCTTTGCGAATATGAAAAAATCAAAGTTACCTACTGATTTTAATCAGAAAGCCAAAAGTATAGTAGATTTGGCAACCGGAGAAATCCAAATAACAGAGGACGGTAAAAACGCTGCTGCTGTGGCTCTTGGAAAGCTCGGAGGTCTAAAAGGAGGGAAAGCAAGGGCTGAATCCTTAACGGCTAAAAAGAGGTCTGAAATTGCTAAGAAAGCGGCTAAAGCAAGGTGGAAAAAGAAGGCTGGTTAATTATCCTTATTTATTTCAGCTTGTAAATTAACAAAATAGTTTCCAAGTTTATCTTGGTCTTGGAATCCATTAATTAATAACAAGCCGCCAGAAAATTTTTTTTCTAAATAATCAAATTCACAAGTATAAAGGACTATGCCACTCGAGCTGCCTTGACTTGAATACCACTGATTAAACAATCTACCAAGTGTGTGTGATCCGTCTTCTTGACACAAATAATAAAAAGCGCATTGTGGTTGATCCTTTATAACAGAGTAAATTGTTCTAACTATTTCGTTTATTGCTTCTTGTTGAATAGCCAAACCCATGTCGGGGTTGCTTTTTGTTAATACAATTTCTTTGGCCTGTAATTCTGGATAATCGGTAAATAAGAGTGTTTCTGTTTCCCTGTCCAAATTACTAAATCCTACAATATAACCAATGTTTACTTCTTCGCAATGAATACGATACAACTGGTTAAAGAAAATAGTTGTTGATTGGAACAAATCGGAATGCTTTCTGGATTAGGTGGTCAGATTTAAGAAAGCAATTCTTTTACCTTATCAAATTCACCATTTACAATGTGTTTGATAATTAGCTCTTTACGCTCTATTCTCTTAATAATAGCCTCAGCCAATTTTGATTTGTTGTTAGTGGTCGCTTCCATATCCAAAGTTCTTTTACAATATTAATTGTTAGGTATAAAGACTAATATAACTATAAATAGTTTAATTCGCGGGAGTTTATACCTAGTTAACCGCAAATATATTGATATATAACGTATTTAACGTACACTAAAATCCAAATTTTTGTCAATATTTATATAATAATGTGATTTACAGGCAGATAGTAATTCGCCTATATTGACAATCAGCTCATTATGAAGTAATTAGTTATATTATATTATTTTTTAATATAAAAAATACCATATTTAAATTGATATTTATGCTTGACCGATCAAGTAATTGTTATATCTTTGAGGCATGAATAAGTTATCAATAGAAAAAAGAACCCAGATAATTAACCTTCTTGTTGAGGGCAGTAGCTTAAGAGCAACTTCAAGAATTGCTGATGTATCAATAAATACAGTTACCAAATTACTGGTTGACGTTGGTGCTGCTTGTCAAAAATGGCACAATGAGAATGTAGTTAAAGTAAGCTCTAAAAGAATCCAATGTGATGAGATTTGGAGCTTTGTTTACGCTAAAGAGAAAAATGTACCTAATGGAATGGAAGATAAAGCTGGTGATGTTTGGACGTTTGTAGGGATAGACCCAGATTCTAAGTTAGTTATTTCATGGTTGGTAGGTTCAAGAGATTTAGATACAGCCACTACATTTATGGAAGATATTGCCGGAAGGTTAACAAGAAAGGTGCAATTAACTACAGATGGCCTTAAGGCTTATTTGGAGGCTGTAGAAACGGCCTTTGGTGGTAACGTAGATTATTCCCAGTTAATTAAGATTTACGGTCAAGGTGAAGGCAAAGGGAACGAAAAGAGATACAGCCCAGCTGAATGTATCGGAACTAAAGAGACAAGAATTTCAGGAACTCCAAACCCTAACCACGTAACTACAAGCCACATAGAAAGACAAAATTTAACAATGAGAATGCACATGAGAAGGTTTACAAGGCTAACAAATGCTTTCTCTAAAAAGGTAGAAAATCATTGCTATGCAATCGCTTTACACTTCATGTATTACAACTTTGTAAAGATTCATAAAACATTAAGAGTTACCCCGGCAATGGAAGCTGGATTAACCACTAAGCTATGGGAAATTGAAGATTTGGTTAGATTGGCAGATGCAAAATAAAAAGGAGGCTGGGAAACCAGCCCTTTTTATGGCATCGAATTTGTATCCTTTAAGGCAAAATTTAGTTATGCAACATGTGATTAGTGTTAATATCATGAGCCAATATTCAAGTAAAAATGGTTTTATTGAATATAAGTTTCCAGAATTAGAAAAATATCTTGATGATCAATGGAAGATAGTAAATGTGTATCAAACGGCATTCCCCATCGAAGCCGGTACCACCGGAGTAATCAATTTGACCTTTGTTGTTCAAAAAGGCAGTTAAGTTTTAAATCTCCACTGAAATAAATATCGGAATACCTAAGAAGTAATATGTTATTACTTTGCTATATTTGGAGTTTGTATCTCCAAAGTATCTTCCTGTAATTACTTTTTTTATCATTATGATTTAATTTTCTTTTCAAACTGAGACACTACCCAAGCATCGAATTCTTTGCAAATCATATGAAAATGAGTTACCTTTGCAGCGCTTTCTAAGGGAGGGGACGGAAGTTCCCTCTTTTTGTTTTAAGAAGTTCGGCCATGTACACGGAAGAAATTCAAAATTTATTAGCAGAGAAATTCCGGGAAGAAGGCTTTCAGGATTGTTTTCTGGTATCCCTGGAGCAGAAGAATAAAAATATCCAGGTCTTTATTGACGCAGATAGTGGGGTTAATTTTGAAAAATGCCAGAAAATCAGCCGATATTTAGAGTCCGTTTTTGATGAAAAAGCCTGGTTTGGAGAGGATTATGTACTGGAAGTGTCATCCCCGGGTATTGACCGGCCTTTGATTTTTCCAAGGCAGTTTATCAAAAATAAAGGCAGGGAACTGCAGGTGAAGCTTACGGATGGATCAGAAATCAAAGGAACCATTGTCGAAGCCGATGAGCATTCCGTGACTTTAACTCGGGAGGAAATCAAAAAGGAAGGCAAGAAAAAAATTAAGGAAACAATTGAAACTCAATTACTTTATAATACCATTAAAGACGCAAAAATTGTCATAAAAATTTAACAAGATGAAACTTGTAGAAACTTTTGCAGAATTTAAGGCCGGTAAAAATATAGACCGTCCTACCATGATGAGGGTACTGGAAGATGTATTTCGTTCCCTGATTCGCAAAAAATATGGTTCGGATGAAAATTTTAATGTCATTGTCAATACACAAAAAGGCGATCTTGAAATCTGGAGAATCCGCAAAATTGTACCGGACGGTGAGGTGACGGATGATCTTAAGGAAATTGCGATTTCAGAAGCTTTGGCTATTGATGAAGATTATGAGGTGGGATTGGAATGTTATGAACAACTTGAACTGGATGATTTTGGAAGACGTGCCATCATGGCAGCCCGTCAAACACTGGTTTCCAGGGTCATGGAGCTCGAAAAGGACGATGTATTCCGCAGATATAGCGAACGCGAAGGAGAATTGGTGATCGGAGAAGTCAATCAGGTATTAAAAAAAGAGTTTTTAATTATTGATGATGCGACCAGCAACGAATTGATTTTGCCCAAAACAGAAACGATCCGTGGAGATCATTTCAGAAAGGGCGATATCGTAAGATCTGTAATCAAAAAAGTAGAACTGAAAAACGGACTTCCGTTGATCACGCTTTCCCGCACCGATGGTGCTTTCCTGCAAAGACTGATGGAGCAGGAAGTACCGGAAATCGAAGATGGATTGATTGCCATCCGCAAAATTGTAAGGATACCGGGCGAACGCGCAAAGGTCGCAGTGGAATCATTTGATGACCGCATCGATCCTGTAGGTGCCTGCGTAGGTATGAAGGGAAGCAGGATCCACGGAATCGTAAGAGAGTTGAGAAATGAAAATATTGATATAGTCAATTTCACCAATAACCTGACCTTGTACATTCAACGAGCATTGACTCCTGCCAAGATCAGCAGTATAGAATTGGATGATGTAAATAAAAAAGCCAACGTCTATTTGAAAGCGGATCAGTTATCACTTGCAATTGGTAAAGGAGGAGCGAATATTAAACTGGCATCTAAATTGGTCGGATATGAAATCGATGTTTACAGAGACCAGGAAGAAGGTGAAATCGACGATGTTGATTTGGATGAATTTACCGATGAAATTGAAGAATGGGTAATTGATGCATTCAAAAAGATTGGTTGCGATACCGCAAGAAGTGTTCTGAATTTAAGTGTGGAAGAATTAGTGAGAAGAACGGATCTCGAAGAAGAAACAGTACAGGATGTTATCCGCATTCTGGATGAGGAATTGAAAAAAGATTAATCGAAAAACGAAAACTATTTTTTGTAATACCATTGAATGAAATTATTAGTAAAAGTAGCGACAGAATTAAACGTAGGTCTCAGCACCGTCGTCGAGCATTTGCAGAAGAAAGGCTTTGAAATTGACAATAAGCCCACTGCAAAAGTATCCGATGAAATGTATGCTGAACTGGTTAAGGAGTTCCAGGGATCCATTAAGGAAAAGGAACAAGCTGACCAATTGCAGAAAGCCGCTGCTACTGTTGCACTAAAAGATAAACCCAAAGTATCGGTAAATCTGTTTGGGGATACAACCGTTGCTGCACCTCCGCCACCGCCGCCGGTAAAAGAGAAAGCACCGGAACCTAAACAGGAGGAAGTCATCACGGCAAAAGTTGATGAAGAACAGAAACCTAAGATTAAAGTCGTTGGGAAAATAGAGTTAGAAAAACCGGAATCCAAAACGAAACGGAAGACAAAGAAAGAAGAAGAACAACCTGTTGCAAAAGTTGAACCGGTAGTCGAAGAAGAAGTTGTTGAAGAGGAAATCACAAGAATTGAAGCACCTCAATTGAAAGGACTGAAAATTCTTGGAAAAATAGATACCAATAAATTTAAAGAAACACCCAAGAAAAAAGAAGAACCACCGAAACGCGCTGCAGGCGCAGGTGGTCCTGGTCCGGCAAGAGGTCCTTCTACGGAATCGGAAGCGGATAAGAAAAAGAGAAAACGGAAACGCAAAAAAGTCAATACCGTTGATTTCCAACCCGATGACAGAAACAGAGGAGGAGTAAGACGTCCGGAAGAGTCTGTCAAGGAAGTCACTCAAAAAGAAATTGAAGACCAGATTAAGGCAACCATGGCGCGTCTCAACATGGGAGGCAAAAATAAACGCCAAAAAATCAGAAGAGACAAGCGGGAAGAAATGCGGGAAAAGGAAGAACTGAAACAATCTTCAGAAGACAAATCCGTAATTCAGCTAACGGAGTTTGTTACCGTGTCTGAACTTGCCAGTTTAATGGATATTCCGGTTACGGATGTAATTACGACCTGTATGAATATGGGAATCATCGTATCCATTAATCAAAGATTGGATGCAGAAGTAATTGAAATTCTTTCCGAAGAATTCGGACAAAAAATTGAATTCATCAGTGCTGAAGAAATATCTGAAGAAGAAGAAGTAATTGATGACGATCCGGAAGAATTGGAAGAGCGCGCGCCGATTGTTACCGTTATGGGACACGTCGATCACGGTAAAACTTCTTTGCTCGATTATATTCGTAAGGCTAATGTTGCTTCCGGTGAAGCTGGAGGGATAACCCAGCATATCGGAGCTTATGAAGTAGTAGTGGGAAAAGATCATAAACGGATAACCTTTTTGGATACTCCGGGTCACGAAGCATTTACTGCAATGAGAGCACGTGGAGCAAAAGTTACAGACGTTGCCGTAATCATTATTGCGGCTGATGACAGAATCATGCCTCAGACTAAAGAAGCAATCAGCCATGCACAGGCGGCAAATGTTCCGATGGTTTTTGCCATAAATAAAGTGGACAAACCAGGTGCAGATCCAGAGCGAATCAAAAATGAACTTTCTCAAATGAACTTGCTGGTGGAGGAATGGGGTGGAAAATATCAATCCCAGGATATTTCCGCGAAAACAGGAGCAGGTATAGATCAACTTCTTGAAAAAATTTTGCTGGAAGCTGAAGTATTGAATCTTAAAGCAAATCCACATAAACTAGCAACCGGAACGGTGATTGAAGCTTCTTTGGATAAAGGACGCGGATATGTCACCAAATTGCTGGTTCAAAACGGAACACTCAATACAGGAGATATCATCCTTGCAGGAGATCATGCCGGAAGAGTAAAAGCCATGTTTAATGAGAAAGGAAAAAAACTCAAAGAAGCAGGTCCATCTACTCCGGTTTTGGTATTGGGTTTACAAGGTGCGCCTACAGCAGGAGAAAAATTTAAGGAGATGGAAGATGAAGGTGAAGCAAGATTGCTGGCAGGTAAGCGCTCACAAATTAATCGCGAACAGGCAAACCGGGCTTCCAAGCGAATTTCATTAGATGAAGTAGGACGTCGTTTGGCATTGGGTAATTTCAAAGAATTGAAATTGATTGTCAAAGGTGATGTCGATGGTTCAGTGGAAGCGCTATCCGATAGTCTTATCAAACTATCAGTCGAATCTATTAAAGTAAGTGTCATTCATAAAGCAGTAGGACAGATTGTTGAATCTGATGTGTTACTTGCCTCTGCATCTGATGCAATCATTATAGGATTTCAGGTAAGGCCTTCTCCAAGTGCAAGAGCTCTTGCTGAAAAAGAAGGCGTCGAAATAAAATTGTATTCCATCATCTATGAAGCCATCGATGAAATTAAAATGGCGATGGAAGGAATGCTTGAACCTACGAAAGTTGAAAAGCTGGTAGGTCAGGCCGAAGTAAAAGAGATATTCAAGATTTCTAAAATCGGAACTGTTGCCGGTTGTATTGTGATTGATGGAAAGATCATGCGGAATAGTCCGGTACGGATCATCCGCAATGGAATTGTGGTCTATCCAAACCGTGAAGGTGCAACAGCAGAACTTGCTGCACTCAAGCGATTTAAAGATGATGTCAAAGAAGTCAAGGATCACATGGAATGCGGTATTTCCATTAAAAATTTCAACGACATCAAAGAAGGCGACATCATTGAAGCGGTTGAGATTACGGAAGTGAAACAGAAACTTGCCTAAACATCAGGGTAAAGGACCCGGGAAAGATGAAGCAGTTTGCTTCTTCACACAAGCATTCAGAAGATAAAATTAAATTCAAGTCTGTCCGGAAGCAATATGCAGGGACGCCAGCCTAAAGTGAATGGCAGACTTGAGCTTTTGGAAACGGATCTGTTCTATTTTGTTGCGTATCCTGACCGGGCATGAAATGTTTTTTACCTCAATCGCAAGGCCATATCATCGCACAATTTTTATATCTTCACCTTATGAGAGTATTTATTTTATTATTGTTTGTTTGCTTATTTGCCTGTAAGCCTGCTTACAAACCCCATAAAGTAATCATCGAACCAAATTACGTGGAAGTACAATTTGGAAGAGTGATGTCAAGGACTTTGTTGGATTCCATTCAAACTGCTTTGGAATACAAGGGCATTCACATGACATACACCTCTGTGAAATACGACGGCAATAAATTAAATGAATTGGGATTTTTGATTTCTGATGGAATCAACACCGGCACAGCAAAAACCAATTTTGTAAACAAAGTAAAACCTTTCGGATTCCGGATTGATCGCAGACCTGGAGCAAAAAAGAACTTACAGGTAGGCGAACTTGATTAATTCAAAGTATGCGATAATTCACTTAAATGAGGAGTGTTGCCCCTTTAGTTGTTGAAGAAATATTGAATGCCCCGGTTAATCGTGTTTGGGATGCGATTACAGATAAAGACGAAATGAAACGTTGGTATTTTGACTTTGCCGAATTCAAACCGATAGTTGGATTTGAGTTTCAGTTTTATGGAGGCACAGAAGAAAAACAGTTTTTGCATCTATGTAAAATCATCGAGGTGATCCCTGATCAAAAGCTTTCATATAGCTGGCGATACGATGGTTATACCGGAAGTTCATTGGTGGTCTTTGAGTTGTTTGAAGAAGGCGAACAGACAAGATTGAAGCTGACACATGAAGGCCTGGAAACGTTTCCATCAGAAACCGGAGACTTTAATCGCGAGAATTTTTTCGCCGGTTGGACCTATATTATAGGGACGTCTTTGAAAGAGTTTGTTGATAAAACGAAGTAATCACTTATTCATGAAAGAAATTATTTCATTGCTCCATAAACCTGAAATTCTTGTTTTTACAGGAATATGCTAGATTGCCACGCTTTTATTATTTAATGGCTGTACTATTTGTGCAGAACCTGAAATAATGGACTGCGATTCAAATAATCAAGTGTTTACACTAGTCGAAGATATGCCGGAGTTTCCTGGAGGAAATGATTCTCTAAATTCTTATATCAAAACTAATTTAGTTTATCCCTCATCCGCAGTGGTTTCAGAAATCAATGGGAAGGTAATTGCAAAATTCACAATTGATACGGTTGGTAAAGTCATTTGCCCTGAAATTATTACGTCACTTACACCCGATTGCGACAATGAAGTTTTAAGATTGATAAAAGCAATGCCAAAATGGATTCCGGGCAAACAATCTCAGAAAAAAGTATTTGTTTCATTAAGCATGAATTTCGAGTTTCTATATGATTCAAGTAAATACGATTTAGTATATAAATTTGTTGAGCAGATGCCTCAGTTTCCCGGAGGCGATAGTGCGATGTTAGCGTTTATTAACTCAAATTTAATTTATCCGGATTCAGCCAAAATAAATAAAATTGAGGGTACAGTAGTTGTCGCATGCATTGTTGACAAATACGGAAATGTCATTTCTCCAGCTCTTATAAGAGGAATCTATCCTCCGTGTGATCAGGAAGCTTTAAGGATTCTGACTGTAATGCCTGCATGGATTCCGGGACGTCATAATGGGAAAAACGTTAAAGTAAGTTTTACTTTACCTATAAGATTTAAATTGTAAACAAACCTTTTAGAATTTCTAAAAATCAATTCCATTAAGTTGTTCAAAATACTAATTGTATGGATTAATTGCATTCACCCAAACTAAAAACAATTCAATCCTGCAGCTCATAGCTCCTATCTCCTGTCACAGATCCCCACATTAATCTCTTATCGCTCATAACTCCTAGCTCCTATCTTCTAGCTCCTAGTTCCTAACTCACATCCCCATTTCAATTCGTTCCAGCAATTTCAAATACTCCAGCGGACTCAATTCCTCCGGTCTCCGATTAAAAAACGGATCTTCCAGGAAAGACTGATCCTGAACGAATGATTTCAGATTATTACGCAGCGTTTTTCTCCTGAATTGAAAGGAGGTTCGAACCAGTTTTTGTATTCTTTTAAAATGTTCGGCAGAAAGAAACTGTTCCTTGCGCTTTAATTCCAAAACAGAGGACATGACTTTTGGTGGTGGTGTAAATGCGGAAGGGCTGATATCAAAACTTTTTTTGCAATCATACATGAGTTGAGTCATCACGCTCAGCGTTCCATATTCTTTTGAACCGGGATCAGAAACAATACGCAGCACGACTTCTTTTTGAAACATGCCAATCATTACCGGGATCAGATTTGCATTTTCCAGTGTTTTGATGAGGATTTGAGATGATATATTGTAAGGAAAATTACCGCACAATAAAAAAGGCCGGGATTGGAAGCATTCGTTAAAATTCACTTTTAAAACATCAGCGCGGATTAATTGGGATTCCGTTAGAATATTGTAATGAATTAAATAATCCTGCATATCATGATCCGCTTCAATAGATTTAAAATTGCGGTTTCCTTTTAATAAGTATTTGGTTAGTGCACCTTTTCCCGGCCCGATCTCCAGCAAATTTTCCGGATCGTGTTGCAGGATGAGGTCAGCAATTTTTTGAAGAATTGCTTTTTGATGCAGAAAATGTTGACCGTATGATTTTTTTGCGTAGACCAAGGATTCGATTTAGACTTGTGGATTGGTAGCAAAAACCGTTAATTCGGTAATGAAACCGCGATCATTCATTTCAAGCATGTTTGCGATGCTATGCGCAATTTCTCCGGCCTGTAATTTGGTGGGATTGAATGATCTCGCTTCCCGTCCACTGTTGACTACAAATTGAGTTTGCACTTCACTCGGATTGACTTGCATGACGCGGATATTGTATTTGCGCAATTCCGATCTCCAGCATTCAGATAAGGCAGTGAGTGCAAATTTACTGGCACAATATGCAGTACCATTCGGGAAACCGGATTTCGCAGCGGTGGATGCAATATTGATGATGTTGCCATAATTTCTTTTCATAAAGTGTTTCGCGGATTCACGAGCGCACAAAGTTGCACCAATTAAATTTGTATCCAATAATTTTTTAAATGCTGCAATGTCAATATTTTCAAGCAGATTGAAGTATCCGTATCCTGCATTATTGATCAAAACATTATAATCATCCCATTCGCCGGTCACTCTGCGTATCATTTCAATGACCTGATCTTCTTTGCTGACGTCAGCAAGTATGGGAATGGCACCTGTTTCTGCTGCCGCCTTCTCCAGTTTGGTTTTATCCCGTCCGCAGATGGCGACCAGCGCACCTTTTGCCGATAGTAATTTTGCCGTTTCTAAACCAATTCCCTGGCTTCCGCCGGTAATCAATACTCTTGCATTAATTAATTCCATATTATTCTAATTAGTTGTTTGCATAAATTGTTTAATGACATGCATTAATTCATCAGGCTTGTCAGCATGTATCCAATGCCCTGCACCTTTGATTTCAACGAATTTTGCATTGGGTAATAACTGTTTTATTTTGGTTTCATCTTCGGGAAGTATGTATCGGGATAAACTTCCTTTTATAAAAAGTACATCCGTCATAAATTTTTGACGAAAGCTGATTTCCTTATTAATTTCATCGTAATGTTTATAAACAGATTCCAGGTTTACTTTCCAAATGAAATTGCCTTCTTTAGTCCGATCGAGGTTTTTTAAAATGAACTGGCGTACTCCAAGGTCAGGTATAAATGGCATCATTTGCTCTTCAGCCTCTTTTCTGGAATGCATGGAATTCAGATCCAAAGCAAACATTGCTTTAAATAGTTGTTCATGTCCGTTGGGATATTTTTTTGGTGCAATATCCAGGATCATCATTTTATGCAACAGGGTGTCTTCAAGATTGAGCAATTCGAGAGCCACTTTACCACCCATGCTGTGTCCGATGATGTTTAGGTCTGCCAGTTGATGATCTTGGATAAATTGCATGACATCTCCTGCCATTAAACGGATCGAAAAGTCATCGGTATGAGGGGATTTGCCATGATTTCTCAGATCCAGGCTATAAACTGTAAATTCATCGGAGAGCATTTTGACCATAGTCTGCCAGTTGTCCAGACTTCCAAACAAACCGTGTAATATGATCAGAACCGGACCACTCCCGGTTTGTTTGTAATGAAGTTTGATTGTTTGCATTTGCTTCACCCGAAAGATTTATTTTTGCTCTTTATGCCATTTAAAATCGAATCCACATATCAACCAACAGGCGATCAGCCTCAGGCCATCAAGCAATTGGTAGATGGTATCAACAGCGGAGAACACGCACAAGTTTTACTTGGAGTAACCGGATCGGGAAAAACATTTACCATGGCCAATGTTATTGCCCAGGTAAACAAGCCCACCCTGGTCATGACTCACAACAAAACACTTACGGCACAATTGTACGGAGAATTCAGGGAGTTTTTTCCGGATAATGCTGTGGAGTACTTTGTCTCATATTATGATTATTATCAGCCGGAAGCATATTTATCAGTTTCAGACACGTATATAGAAAAAGATCTGCAAATCAATGAGGAAGTGGATAAGTTGCGATTAAAAGCGACCTCTTCGCTATTGTCAGGGAGAAGAGATATCATCATTGTTGCTACCGTTTCCTGCATTTTTGGAATGGGTAATCCGGAAGACTATAAAACCGGGATTATCCGCTTGCAAAAGGGGCAGGTCATTTCGCGAAATGGCTTTTTATTTAAATTGGTCGATAGTTTATACAATCGCACGGAAGGACAGCTGACCAGAGGTGAATTCCGTGTGAAAGGGGACACGGTGGATATTCATTTACCCTATGCAGATTATGGTTACCGGATTCACTTTTTAGGAGATGAAATTGAAAACATTGATCAAATCGAATTGAGTACAGGTAAGCGGATTATTAGCATGGATTTTGCCGCAATCTTTCCTGCAAATTTATATGTCGCACCAAAAGACCGGTTAAAACAGATTATCCATTCCATAGAAGACGAATTGTTTGAACATAAGAAATATTTTGAATCGGAAAATAAATACCTCGAAGCAAAACGGGTTACCGAACGAACACAATTTGATCTGGAGATGATTCGGGAATTAGGATATTGCAGTGGGATTGAAAATTACTCCCGTTTTTTTGATGGCAGGAAACCGGGTACCCGGCCGTTTTGCCTTTTGGATTACTTTCCGGATGATTATTTATTGGTTATTGATGAAAGTCACGTGACGATTCCACAGATACGCGGTATGTGGGGAGGAGATCGCGCGCGAAAACAGAATTTGGTTCAGTTTGGTTTTCGGTTACCTTCTGCATTGGACAATCGACCCTTGAGTTTTGATGAATTCGAACAGCAAATTAACCAGGTGGTTTTTGTGAGCGCAACACCTGCTGATTATGAATTGTCTCAAACGGATGGCGTTTTTGTGGAACAAGTAGTCAGACCTACCGGGTTATTGGATCCTCCAATTGAAATTCGTCCTTCGGTAAACCAGATCGATGATCTGCTCGAAGAAATTCAAAAAAGAAAAATATCGAATGAGAGGGTTCTGGTTACCACACTCACCAAACGGATGGCGGAGGAATTGAGTAAGTATTTGCAGGGATTGAATATACGTTGCAAATACATCCATTCTGAAATAGAAACCATGGAGCGGGTTGAAATTTTGAGGGATCTTCGTTTAGGCGATTTTGATGTTTTGGTTGGGGTGAATTTATTGCGTGAAGGTTTGGATCTGCCTGAAGTTTCACTGGTCGCCATATTAGATGCAGACAAAGAAGGATTTTTACGCAATGACCGGTCCCTAACGCAAACTGCAGGTCGTGCTGCGAGAAATGTGAATGGTATGGTCATTTTCTATGCAGATAAAATAACAGATTCTATGCAGCGTACCATTGATGAAACGAATCGCAGACGGTCGAAACAAATGGCGTACAACATAGAACATAATATTACACCAACGACTATGAGTAAAACCAAGGAAGAAATCATGCAGAAAAGTTCTATTCTCGATATGCGTTCCAAACCAAAACCATATATCGAGAGTGATGAGCCCAATATTGCAGCCGATCCACTGGTTGCATACATGAACCGTTCTCAACTGGAAAAACTAATCCATGAAACGGAACAGAAAATGAAAGCTGCAGCCAAAGATCTGGATTTCATTCAAGCAGCCGCACACCGGGATGAGATGAATTTTTTGAAAAAGAAATTAAAGGAGACGCTATCCTGATTTTTCTTTCTAAATCAAAAATAGTAGGTAGGACGCATTGTTTGTTATTTCAACAAGTGCAGTAGATCAATTTTTATTATTTAAAAATAATTTTTTTGTAGCCAGGGATATCTCAATTTTAACTTGTTTTTATTTTTGTAATCTAAATAACATCACTATGCCTCATTCCCTAAATCAAATATGGATCCACGCTGTATGGTCAACTAAAGATCGTCTTCCATTAATTATACCTGAAATAGAAGAATCCATTTACACGCATATGTATGGACTTTTCGAAAATATTCACTGTCCTGCAAAAATAATCAATGGAATGCCAAATCATGTTCATTGTCTTTTCTCATTACACAGAAATATCTCAATGTCTCAGGTAGTAAAGAATATAAAAGGAAATACATCTCACTGGATTAATGAGCAGAAACTATCTAAGGACTATTTTGGGTGGCAAGTTGGATATTCATCTTATTCAATTAGTCAATCACATTTGTCGATTGTCAATTCATATATTACAGATCAGAAACGTCATCATTTGCGAAATGATCAAGAAATATTTCAGGAATTATAAATTTAACAGATAGCCCATGACTTAAGTCATGGGCTATCTGTTAAATTGAATCAGAATTTGGCTATATTGAATTTCAAGTTTAAGACATATTAATCTTTGAATTTTGAAAGCATAGAATTTATGTTTAAGTTACATTTTATCAAATGATGACTTGCTTGAAATAAGTTGTAGCATTGAAGTGAAAAGTCAAGTTTTTATTAATTTAGAATGTTTCATTAATTTGCAATATTAATTTAGAGCTATTTCTGATCAAATTTGCAGTTCGAAATGAAATTAATTTTCCCGTTTCTCATATTGTTGCCCTTTATACCGCTAAACGCTCAATCTAATCCTCCATTTATCCTGGCACTTGGTATTGCTCAGGATGGAGGCTATCCACATATGGGATGCGAAAAAGAATGTTGCGCAAGGGTAGAAGCAGATCCTTCCATTAAAAGGTACGTCGTTTCCCTGGCGCTGGTAGATCCTGCGGAAAATAAATGGTGGCTGATTGAAGCTACACCGGATATCAAGGAACAGTTGCACTTGTTTCGGCAACTGACAAACAGAGCATATGCGTATCTGCCCAATGGAATTATACTCACCCATGCGCATATCGGACATTATACCGGACTGATGCAGCTGGGAAAGGAAGTCATGAACACAAATGAAATTCCCGTGTATGTCCTTCCACGAATGAAGCAGTTTTTACAAACTAATGGACCCTGGAGTCAATTGGTCTCTTTAAATAATATTTTGTTGAAGGATCTCATTGAAGGTTCAAATTTTCAATTGGATACTGCGATATCCATTGAGGCATTTACTGTGCCTCATCGGGATGAATTTTCGGAAACGGCCGGATTCAAAATCAGGACTAACAAGAAATCCTATTTGTTTATTCCGGATATTGATAAATGGAGCAAATGGAATCAGAGTATTGTTGAAATGGTAAAGAATGTCAATGTGGCATTTCTCGATGCCACATTTCTGAAAAGCAGCGAATTGAAAAACAGAAAGATTGAAGAAGTTCCACATCCGCTGGTTTCGGAAACGATGGAATTATTTGAATCCGCACGACCGGAGGAAAAATCAAAAATTAAATTCATTCATTTTAACCATACCAATCCGCTCTTATGGTCCAAAGAAAAAAAGCTGGAAATACTGATGAAAGGATTTGGTCTGGCAGAACAAGGGAAGATATATTAATTCAATTGTCAATAGAAAAAGCAATCTGTTAGAATAGTGTGAATTGAATTAGTAAGAACCTGTTCAAATGGATTTAGTGTTATTGGTGAATTGACTTACATCTTAATTTTAGTCCCAAACAAACTTCCAGCTTCCGTTACTCTGTTTTTTCCATACGGTATGAAACAAACCGGTTCCGTCATTTTGCTTGTTGGAGGAGTCGATGGAAGTGAAGGTATACTTTCCATACGTATAGGCGAGATCTCCGGATTGAGAAATATCTGCAAATTCAACATCCCATTTTAAAGAAACATTTTTCAAACTGGAAGCGGAATAGTGTTTCCGAATTGCTTCCTTACCTTTTATCAATCCTTCGCCCCTTTTTATAACAGCACTGTCGTCTGCAAATTGATAAAATGATTCCGCCAGGCCTTTCTCTGCTACTCGTTTTTGAAATTCTTTTTCTATTTCAAAGATTTCTTTAAGTCCGGATTTATTAGAATCCTTTTTTAAATTGTCTTTGCAATGGGTTGACAACAAAGAACAGAATAGGATCAAAACGATCTGAAATTTCATGGCTATATTTTTAGATTAATTGGTAGCATTCCTTTAAAAACTATACTTGCCAAGTTTTTTACTCAACTCCAGATAATCAGGAAGTGCAGCAGACCCATACCAACGAAAAATATCCGGTTCTAAAAGTTTTGCATGAACCGCAGGATCAGTATCCAGAAGTTCAGTTGCCTTTTCGATAGTATCTACATTCAGGATAAAAATGCCTCTATACTTGTCATTTTTAGCTAATGGTCCGGCCACAACCAATTTACCCTCATCTGCCAATCGGCCAATATTTTTTAAATGGGCGTAAAACAAACTATCTACGATTTTCTTGTCCTCGATTTTTGCGGTACCGGTCTTAAGTAGTACCAGAGTATAATATTTCATGCCATAATCATCTGCCTGAAATTTTTTGGCCAGTAATGAATCGTATTTTGGATTTAGATTTTGACTGTAACCAATCAGAATAGCTATTGGAATAATTAATACTGTTGCTAAAAATTTCATGTCAAAACTGTTTTTAAAAAAAGTTAAATTGAACAGGCCTTATCACTACTGAATTATTCCGCGGTATATTAAAATCAAAAATACCAAACCGATGACTATGCGGTACCAGCCGAAGTGTGCGAAGCCATAATGTTCAATAAATCGCAGAAACAGTTTCACGGAAATCCAGGCAGATACAAATGCAGTGATGAGCCCGGTAATTAATAGGATTTTTTGATCCGAATTAAAAACCAAAGGGGTTTTCAAAATATCATAAGCGGTAGCTGCAAACATAGTTGGTACTGCAAGCAGAAATGAAAATTCTGTAGCCTGTTTTTTATTGAAACCATTAAATATTCCGCCAACAATAGTTGCACCTGCCCGTGATACACCCGGTATCATAGAGATGCATTGAATCAAGCCAATGAAAAAAGAATTTTTAAAATCTATTTTTTCCAATTCGTCATAATGACTTTTAGCGGCATCTATTTTTTTATCCAGCAAAATCAGTATAATGCCTCCTATGATTAATGATACAGATACAATCAAAGGACTGAATAAATGATGTTTGATAAATCCATACGCTAAAAATCCAATAATCGCAGTGGGCAGAAATGCGGTAATCAATTTTCGGTAAATGTCCAGACCTTTGAAAAATCGTTGCATATACATAATGGCTATTGCCAGTATGGCACCGATTTGTATGGAAATTTCAAAGGTTTTTAAAAATTCATCATTTTCAATGCCAAGACAGGCTGAGGTTAAGATCATATGTCCTGTAGAAGATACGGGTAGAAATTCAGTAACTCCTTCGACTATAGCTACGATGATGGCTTCAAAGATGGTCATTCGATTTTCAATTGTTTTGGTAAAGATCTTAAATTAATTCAAAATAAATAGCCCATGAATTATTCCATGGGCTATTTATTTAGTAGATATATAATTTATTTTGTTGCAGGTTTGGGATGACGGAATAGAAAACGGAGTTTATGAAATTTGATCTTTTTAAATTTCTCGTTGATCAAATGTTGCTGTCTTTTAATAAATCCAAATTTGCTTTTATACGCCTGGTCCACTTCAACGACGTTTGTTATTTCATTCCTGCGTTCCAGATTTTCGTTTTCCGTTCTCAGTGAACTCAGGAATGTGGATGGCAGCAGGAAGAAACCGGAAGGTATTTTTAATTTGGAAATCAGCTTGCAGTAATTTTTCATAAAATCAATGCAATTATTTCCAAGCAACGAGTATTTTTTATTCTCCCAGACATTTTTCAGCAGCAGGCAGGACATTAATTCCTGTTCGGAAATTTCCACAGCAAAGTCATGTTCGCGCAATGAAGCAACATCATCCCTGGTTTCCCCTTCCATATAACCAAATAAACCGGAGGATTGAATACCTCCTTTTGGATAAAATCCGAAACAATCGACCAGAACTTTTTGATTCAAAGTGGGATCTTCCCAAACCAATCCAATGTACGCATGACCAAAAGATTGCCGGAACAAGCCATCAAAAAAACCTTCCTTGGCAAAAAACACGATCCATTGTTTGGAAAACAGGCCAGCCGAGTAGAAAAATAGAATTAGAATTAAAAATCCTGTCTTTTTCATATCCTGCAAATTAGGAAAATAAAGTTGGACTTATCTAAATGCTTAAAATTAAGATTAAAGCTTCCGGCAAATATATCGACTTCGAACTATTTGCGGAATGATCAAATAACGCTTTTATCCAACATTTCTGATTTACAAACAGCGACTTGTGTAATTTTGGGCTCTAATTAATTAGCTTATGCTGGCTGAAGTCGCGGTTTATCACCCCAAACACAAGATCAGAATCCTTACTGCAGCGTCCCTCTACGACGGGCATGATGCCGCAATCAATATTATGCGCCGGATTTTGCAGAGCAGTGGTGCTGAAATAATTCACCTCGGACATAACCGGTCTGCTCTTGAAATTGTCGATGCTGCAATTCAGGAAGATGTACAGGGAATCGCCATAACCTCCTATCAGGGTGGACATAATGAATTTTTTAAATACATCTATGATCTTCTTAGGGAGAAAGGATGCGGACATATTAAAATCTTTGGCGGTGGTGGGGGTACCATTCTTCCTTCAGAAATTGAGGCCCTACAGAAATATGGGATCAATCGGATCTATAGCCCTGATGATGGACGCCATATGGGGCTTCAGGGCATGATTAATGACCTGATTTCACAATGTGATTTCGCAACCGGGGCATCCTTAAACGGTGAATTGAAAGCGGTTGCGAATACAGATTTTAAGGCAATCGCGAGATTGATTTCAGCAGTGGAGAATTATCCGGAAAAAGCAGAACAGCTTATAGAATCCTTATCCAAAGGAGCCGGCACTAAGACTATACCCGTTTTGGGCATTACCGGGACAGGTGGAGCTGGTAAGTCCAGTCTGGTGGATGAGCTCGTACGGAGGTTTATCCTCGAATTTCCGGGTAAGACCATAGCCATTCTTTCGGTCGACCCATCTAAACGCAAGACTGGAGGTGCCTTACTGGGAGACCGGATCCGCATGAATTCCATACATCCTGAATTTCATGGCGGTAGGGTTTACATGCGATCATTGGCGACCCGGCAAAGCAACCTGGCACTTTCACCACACATCAAGAATGCCTTGAAAATACTGAAAGCGGCAGCTTTCGATTTAATCATCCTGGAAACTTCCGGAATTGGTCAAAGCGATACGGAGATTGTAGATTTCGGCGATGTTTCCTTATATGTCATGACTCCGGAATATGGAGCAGCCACGCAATTGGAAAAGATCGACATGCTCGATTTTGCAGATATAGTTGCAATCAATAAATTTGATAAAAGAGGAGCGCAGGATGCAATCCGGGATGTGCGTAAACAATTTCAACGCAATCATAAAGCATTTGATCAAAAACCGGATGATATGCCGGTATTTGGTACCATAGCTTCCCAGTTTAATGATCCGGGCACAAATATGCTATTCAAAAAGCTCATTGAGATCATTCAACAAAAAACCAAGGTTAGCTTAAGTGCTCATCTGAATCTCGTTACCGGTGAATCTGAAAAAATTTACATCATCCCACCAGGTCGAACCCGCTATCTGAGTGAAATCACAGATAACAACCGTCAATATGATCAATGGGTGAATCAGCAAGCATTATATGCGCATCAATGGCAGGCCATTCAAACAGCAATTTCTTTATGTGGTGATGTGGATAAATCTGGTTCTACTTCACTTAAAAAAGTATCTGACGACATTGCATTGAAAATAGACGGGATTCCCAAAGTCATCCTCGAAACCTGGGAAGATAAAAAGCATCGCTATCAGGCAGATGAATACATTTATAAGGTAAGAGATAAAGAAATTCGGGTTCCAACTTATTCAAAATCACTTTCCCATTCGCGGATCCCGCGTGTCGTGCTTCCCAAATACAGCGATTGGGGTGATATTTTGAAATGGGTATTGCAGGAAAATGTACCTGGAGAGTTTCCTTATACTGCCGGAGTCTATCCTTTTAAACGATCAGAAGAAGATCCAACCCGCATGTTTGCCGGAGAAGGTGGTCCGGAACGCACTAACCGGAGATTTCATTATGTGAGTGTCGATATGCCGGCAAACCGATTGAGTACGGCATTTGATTCAGTAACGCTGTATGGAGAGGACCCCGATTTCCGACCGGATATTTATGGAAAGGTTGGAAATAGTGGTGTGAGTGTATGTAGTCTGGATGATGCAAAAAAATTGTACAGCGGGTTTGATTTATGCGATCCGAAGACTTCGGTAAGTATGACCATCAATGGTCCTGCTGCAACCATTTGTGCATTTTTTATGAATGCGGCAATCGATCAGCAATGTGAGAAATACATTCACGAACATAACTTGTCTGCCAAAGTAGAAGAAGTTTTAAAAAAGAAATACGACGATAAGGGATTGGCAAGGCCTAAATACGAAGGAGAGCTCCCACCCGGAAATAATGGTTTGGGTTTATTGTTGCTGGGTATTACCGGTGATGAAGTATTAGAACCGGCTATTTACAATCAGTTAAAAGCGAAAGCACTAAAATCTGTGCGCGGCACCGTACAAGCAGATATACTCAAAGAAGATCAGGCACAAAATACCTGTATATTCTCTACAGAGTTTTCGTTGAAGCTTATGGGTGATGTGCAGGAGTATTTTATTCAAAATGCAGTGCGAAACTTTTATTCGGTTTCCATCAGCGGATATCATATTGCTGAAGCAGGAGCCAATCCAATTTCTCAACTGGCATTCACTTTAGCGAATGGATTTACATTCGTGGAATACTACTTATCCCGTGGAATGCATATCGACGATTTCGCTCCCAATCTTTCATTCTTTTTTTCAAATGGAGTCGATCCGGAGTATGCAGTAATCGGAAGAGTGGCCAGGAGAATATGGGCGAAAGCAATGAAGTATAAATATCATGGCAACGAACGCAGCCAGATGTTGAAATATCACATCCAAACATCCGGTCGCTCCCTGCACGCACAGGAAATTTCATTTAATGATATACGGACGACATTGCAGGCATTATATGCCATCTATGATAATTGCAATTCACTGCATACGAATGCCTATGATGAAGCAATTACGACTCCTACTGAAGAATCTGTGCGTCGTGCAATGGCCATTCAACTCATCATCAATAACGAATTGGGACTCGCAAAAAATGAAAACCCACTGCAGGGTTCATTCATTATTGAAGAATTGACCGATCTCGTTGAAGAAGCCGTGCTATCCGAGTTTGACAGAATGACAGAACGGGGCGGAGTACTTGGAGCAATGGAAACAATGTATCAGCGCAGCAAAATACAGGAGGAAAGCTTGTACTACGAAACCTTAAAACATACCGGTGAATATCCTATAATTGGCGTGAATACATTTTTATCAAAAGATGGTTCTCCAACCGTTTTGCCCAGGGAAGTCATTCGCGCAACGGAAGATGAAAAAAACAATCAAATTGCTTCATTGGAGTTATTGAAGAAGGCTAACACTTCTTCATCACCGGATCGTTTGCTGGCTTTGCAAAAAGCATCTTTACACAACAAAAATATTTTTGCTGAATTGATGGAAGCAGTCAAGTCCTGTTCACTGGGTCAGATTACAACCGCCTTGTATGCTGTAGGCGGAAAGTACAGGAGGAATATGTAAATTGTTATTGTACTTTTCGTGAAACGAAATTGTTAGAGATTGGACGTGTGTTTTACATTGTCATCAAAAAAAATTCAATGAAGATCTTGTTTTAAAAAAATTCATTGAATCAAAAATACAGTTGAACTCACCCAAATGAATCCCACAAAAAAATCTGCGGCCTTAGTTAAATTAGTTACGCAATAGTCCTATACATATTAGATTACAAACAAACCCCTTTACTATTTCCTAAGTCAAAGGGCAACGCATTAAATTAGAATTTCTTTTCGCTATTTAAAAAAATTCAGAACAATCAATGCAGCTTTTGATAAATGGGAAAGCCGGCGAGAGCCGGCTTTCTTTATATAATTAATGTTATTTAAGAACTTTGGATTAGCGTTGAAGGATCATAACCTGACTAAGTTGTTTTGCTCCAATAGTCAATTTGCATATATAAGATCCTGGATTTAAATTTTTATCGCTGAATGGAATTTTATAATCACCACAATTCATTGCCAGCTGGTTTAAAACTTTATGCAGCGTTTTCCCATTCAGATCCAGAATTTCAAGACTAACTTCAGCATCCTGTTTTAAAGAGAAACAGATTTGCGTGCATTCATCAAATGGATTGGGCGTAATTTGAAAATCAGCAGCATTATTTTGAGGATGTGTTCTTGATCTGGCTTCCAATGTATTCACAATGAAGTTGGCATTCTCAATGATCAATACTCCTCCTTTGTCTGCATAGATGTCATCACCCGGTGTAATGGTCACATCGTAATTGCTGCCATTTGGTATAATACTGATATCAAATCCAGCGTTCGGTACCATTCCTGTTACTATTTGACGGGTAATCACATTGGGAATGGAGTATGTGGTAAAACTGAATGAAGCATTCCATACTTTTTGAAACAGCACTGCCGTATTTTTTACAGTCGTTCCTTCGAAGTCAGTTCCCGCATTACTTTGAATCAGCGAAGGATTGTCTTTGGTGCCGTTACCATCAGCTCCCTGTAACACATTCAGAAAACGGATATCAGATGGATTGGATGGATCTTCAATTTTAATTTCATGTGTGGTGTTTTCAAGTTCTGCCATTGCATTGAGACTTTCAGAAACACTTGAAGTAATTGCAGAATTCAAAGGAAGCAGATTAGAGACGAACACTTTTTGACCTCCGGGTGTATTCACTGTAACATTTTTACCGGATACAGTTGGAGCAGCTGTAAACTGAAGAAAAAATCGTTTAAAGCGATTGGCTGTTTTTGATTTAGCTCTGTCGTATATAACAATATGATCAGGCTTTAACCAGACTATAGAGCGAACGGCAAATAAAATATCAGTGGCTGCATTGGCCTGGCTAAACTGATTCGGTCTGTTATAGAGATTGGTCGCGTCACCTGTTGCATAAATATAATCTGTACCAAAACTGGTTTGTACTGATGGATCTCCGGCATTCAAGCCTTCCTTCCATTGTCCGCCCCTTTGTGAAATAGGTCCTTCATACCATTGCAAATTGGCTGGTACATCATTTTGTAATCCAATCGTATTGTGAAATTCTGAAGTCGTTCCGATATTATCATTGGTGTATCCACTTCTTTCCTTAGTAAGCCATTCACCTTTTCTGTAAAATTCGAATTGATTGCCATCGCCCGCCTGGTGATTTATTTTCGTCCAGTGGCAATGCCAATCAAACCAGGAGCAATTTGAAGTCCAGTCAGTGCGTGCGAGAATTCTGTTAAATGCAGGATCAAAAAAAGTAGTTTCCATATTTGGTCTTGGATCAGCAGGATTTGAACCGTTGGGAGGAAGCAATAAGAAATAATAAATACTTTGTGTTGCAAGACTTTCAGACCATACATTGCCAACGCGTTGCAGTAACAAGCCTGCTCCGCCCTGTAAGGCATTCCGCGTAAACCAGCGACATTTGTCAAGACGCGTAGCATTGTTATTCAGATGCATATCCATTAATCCAATCGGAGCTGTAATATCAATAAAAAATGGGGTCATCCATATGCGGTGCAGGTCACCATAATTTGCCACCGGATAAATTGGTCCATAATAACTGGCCTGTTGTGGGATAAAGGGAACAGGTGCTATTTCATGTAACATTCCATCTACTACTTCAGTCCAATAACTACTGTTGAGAAGTTTTGCTTGTTTTCCAATGACAGCTTCATCCATCCATCCACAGGTTTTTAAAGCAAAGACTTCTTGCGCCACCCAACCTAAGCTTTCTCCATATAATGATCCTTCTACAGACATGCCGCCGCTTCCCATTCCAAGTCCTGCAGGGGAGACATTGTAATCTGTTGACACGATTTCAGGGTTTTCATATTGGGCATATTGTTGATATAGCCAGGCACCCGTTGCATTGAAAATATAACTGCGCAAACTATTTCCAAGCGCTGAATAGTGTATGTTAGGATCTAATGGTGCATCATCGATTGCATCCATTGCCAATGCCATGAAAGTTAGATTTCGTGCATGGCCTGAATAGTAATTGTTTAGTATCCATCGGTTGGTCAATGTAATTTGTTTGTCATTCATTATCCCTTCAGGGGTAGGATGATTCCATGCCCAGACCTGATCATTGCTCCAGCGCAGAAATACCGTTCGAATTTTAGCTTTGTCCGATGTGGTAAGAATGTCATTGTTATTGGCATCTTTTGCATTATATATCCAATCCACTGTAAGTGGACAAGCCTCACCATACACCCGTGAGCGATCATAAGTCATAAACTGAGGATCACGGAATGGCAATCCGGCTGCCGGGCCTTTGATCGCTTCGTTAATTACATACATCAGCAGGTTGCGAGCTCTTTGTGCATGTATCGGACGATTGGATAAATTAGGATCAATGAGAGACCAGAATGCAAAAAACTCTGCATACTGTTCAGTGACATAACCTGACCAGGTAATATTGCCAATGTCCGGCCAAACCGGATTAGGTTGACCTCCGGGAAAAAATTTTGTATTGTAATTGGAAATTGCCGTATTTAATGCATTCTGTAAAGCGACAAAAATGGGATTTGAAGGAGTCGCCCAACTTTGGATAGTTGCCAAATTAGCTTGTGTAATTAATAATCTGGGATGCGTAGTGACCGCATTAGGATTATCAGGCATGGTCTTAAATGTTTTTGGATTTGATACCGTTCCGGTGGAATTGCCATTTGCTGCCTGTACTGTCCAGTAATATTGAGTATTATAATTTAAGTTTTGAGCGATTCGATTAGTATTTATTACATTGTTATCCTGAAAAATTATAGCTGTCATTAAAGGATCCGTTGCGATTTTAACTTTATAAAAAGTTGCACCACTTACTGCTTGCCAGGTAAGATTAGTTCCAGGAACCTGAAGTGTTGAATTATTCGAAGGGCTTACCAGAACAGGTGTGCCTAGTGTTGGTGCACTGACCGTAAAACTTCTGAAAGATGACCAGTTACTGGTCTGATAAGGTGAATTGTTTTTGGCTTGAATCCGCCAGTAATACGTACCGGATGAAAGAGTTGGAGATTTATACGTGGTACCGGTATAACTGGTATCATATACAATGTCTCCGGTTCCCTGCGAATTTGTTCCGATGGAAACTTTATACTGCGTAGCACCGGATACCGCTTGCCAGCTTAAGTTTACAATTGTTGGTTGTCCGGTAGCTCCATTGGCCGGACTGATTTGCACAGGAGTCGCCAGCGGTGCATTGGGATTGGACACAGTAAAATTCCAAACTCCCGACCAACTGCTGGATTGAAAGGGGGTGGCAGTATGTTTTGCTTTTATCCTCCAATAGTAGGTTCCCGGAGAAAGGTTTGTTACAAGATAGGAAGTATCAGTGTACATCGTATCCCATACAATGGAACCTTCCGCGTATTGGGTCGTACCCAACGCAACTTTGTATTGGTCGGCATCGGGTACTGCGTGCCATTTGATAGTTACATTTACCGGTTGATTAATTGCATTGTTTGCCGGAAAAAACAATACCGGACTTGGCAAGGATTGTGAAAAAAGGAAAACCGGAATGGTGATCAAAGCGCAGATTTTCAATAAAATCGCTGAAGTTAAATACGGTTTCATAATTGGGTTTTTAAGGTGAAAAAATTTGAAGAATTACATGGGCAAAAGTAGAGTCCAAATTCGCTTAGAGCAACTGAACGAATGTACAGTTTTAATACAATTCAGGTTTTCAAGCCTAAATTGCTAATGCCGGAATCTATCGGTTCATCAATCGGACATCATTCAACGGGGCAGGTGAAGATTAAAGAGAATTTCTGTTCCTGTTCCGCGAGATGACATGATTTTCAATGTGCCATTAATTTTTTCAGCTCTTCGCTTCATATTGTTAAGTCCATTGATGCGCTCGAGCTCATTTTCATTGAAACCTTTTCCATCATCGATTATCGATAATTGAAGGTCTTTTTGTTCTGATTTTATTTCAATTCTAATATTTTTACATGATGAATGTACTGCCGCATTATGAATGGCTTCTTTCGCAATCAATATAAAATTCAAAACTACTTCTGAACCTAATCTAAAGTCAAGAGCTTTGGGATCAAATGCGAATTGGCAATTAATATCTTTCGCTTCACAAATATCATTAGCAAATACCCTGATCAGATCTATAACGCGGCTAAGAGAATCATTTAAAGGATCAATCGCCCATACGATATCACCCATTGACTCAATAAGTTCGCGAGCTATTTTCCCAATGCGATATGTCAAATTCATATTTACCATATTGGTTGCATCTGCTTTTTGGCGGATTAACATATCAGTCGCCAATGCAATTCTCGATAATCCAGATCCGATATCATCATGTAAGTCTGCAGCAATGCGTGCGCGCAATCGCTCAATTTCGACAAGTCTTCTGATTCGTAAAATAACCAGAAACCAAACGATAGTACTTGCAACTATAAAGCATAACACAATGAACCACCATTTTTGCCAGAACGGAGGAATTATTGTGAATTCAAAAGAAGCTGGTGTTAGACTTTCCAATCCATCCGTTGTAATTGCTTTTACCAAAAATATATATGATCCTGGTTTTAATCCTGCATAATTCACGGATTCCATTTCTGATGGTTGACTCCAATCGCTTGTGATATTCCCTTCCAACTTATAACTATAGCGAATTCCAACTCTGCTTTGCAAACATACTGATCCATATTCAAAGACGAGATCATTTTCATCAATAGTAAGTTGTAATGGAATGTCAAAGGTTCGCTCTTTACCATTGATGATTACTTTATGTAAAACGGCAGGCGGAAAAAATGCCCGCCGCGATGAATCTTTTTTATGAAGCACCACTTCGAAATTGGTCGCGAACCAACCTGTGCTGTCGGGAAAGATACCCAATGACCAAATTGGACTTTGAGTTAATTCGCGATTCTCATCGAGGCGAATGGAATCTCCCTGATGATAAACAAATGCAATTCCATTCCAGGTTGCAATCCAGAATGTATTTTCATCTCTTTTGACAATGCGGGAAATCCGGTTACTTAATAATCCTGATGATTTATTATATTGAATTCTTTTTCCATCAGGTGTAATGTATAATATACCATCTGAATTTGTACCCAGCCATAGTTTCCCATCTGGTTCCTTGAAGATGCAATTGATCTGCTGTTCTTTTCCGGATGTACTGAATTCCATTTTCTCATGCAGGGACAAATCAGAATTTAAAATCAATATTTTGTTTGTACCATAGGCAATCCAAAAATTTCCCTTTTCATCTTCAAATACATCACGCCGGTTGGAAGAATTGGTACCTGGTTCGTAAGTGATTGTTTTAACCAGGACAGGATTATTTGAAGATATATCTACAACATGAATGCGGTTTTTATTGAGTTCAGAATACCAGAGCCGGCCCTCACGATCAATAAAAATCCAAATCGACATAGATAGTGGAAATCCATTTCGCGGACTTAATTCTCTCAGGTATTTCAGGTTTATTTTTCCGGTCTTGTCTTCAATGATTTCGAAGTTGACCAAAGTGCCATTGTCACATCCGAGCCATAATTGATTTTCACCTACCAATTGAATCGCACCCATGGTTTTGAAGTACTTATCCGGAAATGGATGCAACTGCTGTTGCTTCAATTCAACAGATGAATTTTCATTGAGCGATTTACTTATTACGCGAATGCCTTCTGGTGTTGAAATCCATAGACGACCCTTCAGATCTGCGCAACCTAGGGCGGAAGTGTATGGATATTCGAAACGATAGGTTTCCGGTTCTGCAAGTTTATAGATGCCTTTTCCATATGAACCAAACCAAAGGTTATGTTCGCGATCCAGAAAAACCATACTGATCATATCCGTTGGAAGTCCATTTTCAGATCTGAACCACTGGTTTCCTTTTGTAAATGGATCGGACAGGGATGTTTTGAAAAAACCTTTATTGGTAGAAATCCAAAGAAATCCGTTGAGATCATCTATGGCGTAACCCGTTCGGCAATTGCTCAGGTGAAATGAATGTTCAATACTATTTTGCTTGGAGATATAGATCATCTGGTTTTCTACGCTGCCAATAATTAAGCGGCCATCGTGCAACAGATTCATCCAGGAATAATAGTCCGTTTTGTGAGCATGGGATAAGGCTTCTGAAATCACTTTGCATTCAGGATCCAGATTCCACAGCTTTCCGTTGTACAATATATAAATGTGTTTACTGGAATCCTTTACGATATTTCCTGTCGATGCTATGATAAGAGGTTTATTATCAGCATCTGGAATAGAATCGATGACTTTATTATTGTAAAATTTATATAAACCATTTTCTGTGCAGATCAATAATTCGTTAGGATTTGTTTCCAATAGATCATTGATATAATTGCTTTTGGGATTGGAGCCGATAATATGCCTGACAAATTTTTCTCCGTTATATTCAAATAAGCCATTTCCATATCCTCCAACCCAGATATGTCCATTGGAAGTTTGAGTAATACAAAAACTTGAACTGATGGATTGGCCATCGTTTGTTTTTTCAAAGTTCTTAAAATTTTTCCCATCAAACCGGCTTAAACCGCTTTCTGTGCTAATCCACAGATATCCTTCTGAATCCTGAAAAAAATAGTAATTTACATTGGACAATAATCCATCCCGGGTTGTGTAATTGCGGAATAAAAGTTGTTGCCCTTGAATTGAAAAACCAATCAATACAAAAAGAATGATTCTGGTAACAGGCATCATTGATGTTGATTTAGTTTTATCCAAGCAAATAGTAATAGTTCACATTTTACTATTTCAGTTTCTTGAATCATCTCTTTTTTGGTATCAGGGTTGTGTTAAAACCATCTGTTTTTCATGGCCTTCGCAACGGCTTCCATTCTTGAGCGTACATGTAATTTTTCATAAATGTTATGCAGGTGAAAACGTACGGTATGGACACTCAGAAAAAGCCTGTTGGCAATCATTTTATAGCTATGGCCTTCGATGAGCAATTTAAGAACATCAAATTCACGATCAGATAAAGCCAGTATTTCTGGATCAGCGATTGGTTTTTGAAAAAATCTAAGTACTTTTTTGGCTACTTCACCGCTCATGGGCACACCACCTTCGTGAGCATCCCGGATTGCCTGTAACAAGCGGTCTGCATCCATTTTTTTTAGGATATATCCGCTTGCACCGGCCTGAAGTGAATCAAAAATCATCTCATCGGAACTGTGAACAGTTTGCATCACAATTTGAATGGAAGGATATTTTTCTTTGAGAATTCTAACACACTGAACACCCGAATGGCCGGGCAGTCCGATATCCATAAGTAAAACATTTGGAAGAGATTCTACCTGGTCTAAACCGTTGATAGCATCAGAACATGTCTTAAACAGACCAATACAGGCAAAGCCTTCAGTATTATCAAGAATCCATTGCATTGCTTCCCGGATATCCGGATCGTCATCCACAATGGCTACAGTCAAGTCTTTATCTGGGTTCATGATGAAAAATTTGTCAAAATTACATGCTGCATCTCAAGTAAGAACTGAACAAATGTTCAGTTATCTATATAATTAATCACTAAAATAAAAGGATTCATAATTTCTGTTCGTATATTTTAGAATTACGCAGCAGATGATCCTGGATTAGATATTGGTTTTAATCTTCCTCCCAGCCAGGTGCACGGCAACGAAGTTATTACAAGCGCAATCGGATACCAATGCGCAGATTGATTCCATCCAACAATGGTTCCTATCATGCTTAAAACGATTCCTATTATTCCAAGTATGATGGCATGTTTTATAGGTTGACCAGGGGCTAGTCTTGCAGTTACATATCCTCCTGCAACTGCATAAATGCAACGATACACCAATGCAACAACTAACATCCAGGGAATGAATGTTTCATTTTCAACAACCGGAAACAATCCAAAGGATTCGAGTAATTTATCTGTAACAATAGATAGAATGATAATAGTTATCATTCCGGTAACGATAGCGCCTATACTTCTTAGAGAGGTTTGATGCATAACTTACTTTCTTAATAGACTAAAGCAAAGATAGTAATGCATAAGAATAATTGCGGTTAGCAGATCAGGCTATTCCTCATATTTCTTGAGATAATTTAAGAGTTAGTTAAAGTCTGATCATCTATTCCGTCTTTTTAAAAAATTCAGGCACTCTGCTTTTAGTTCGATTGTATCTGGGAAAAGATTCCTGTTGTACATAAGGATCATCGGGATGGTTTTTAATATAATCCTGATGATAATCTTCCGCTTTCCAGAATTTTGTAAATGGTACCAACTCAGTGGCTATGGGTTTGGAATATTTTTTTGAATTCGTTAATTCCTGAATATAATCTGAGGCCATTTTCTTTTCCTCTTCGTTTCTGTAAAAAACTATGGAGCGATATTGCCTGCCATGATCAGGTCCCTGTCCATTCACCTGAGTTGGATCCTGAGAAGCGAAAAATACTTTTAATAATGAAGCGTATGAAATTTTCGAAGGATCATATTCCAATTCAAACGATTCTGCATGATCGGTTTTTCCGGATCCGACTTCTTCATATGTAGGGTTTTCCGATTTGCCGCCGCAATATCCGGAGATCACACTACTAACCCCGATGACATGTTCAAAGGTATATTCTTCACACCAAAAGCAACCGGCTGCAAATGTTGCTTTTTTAAGCGTACTTGGTGTTTCTTTTTTGACAAACTTTAAGGCTAGTCCATCCATACAATATCGCAATCCGGTAGGTTGAGGACCATCATTAAATACATGCCCTAAGTGCGCATCGCAGCGTTTGCATGAAATTTCATCTCTGGACATTCCCAAAGAATTATCTACAGAAACACTTACACTTTTAAGTGAATAAGGCAGAAAAAAACTTGGCCAACCGGTTCCCGATTCAAATTTGGTTTCGGAGCTGAATAATGGATTATTACAGCAAACACATAAATACATTCCATCTTCATGGTTATTGTAAAGATCACTGGAAAAAGCAGGTTCAGTGCCTTGTTCCCTGGTAATGTAATATTGTTCTTTGGTCAATATCCTTTTCCATTCCTCTTTGGGCTTTATGACCTTTTCGGTCCAGTTTGTGTCCATACCCTGATTTTCCGTTTTTATATCTGTTGTCATTTCAGGCATTGGAGTAGATGCATTGCTTTTACTCGTTGGCGTGCAATGGATGAAGTTGGTCAGTAGGACAAAAGCAAAAAGTAAATATTTCATTTGAAATGGATTAAAAATTAATAAATAGGATCCAGGTTATTATGAGTCAATAAAGCACAAGAATTTTTAACATTAAAAATCCAAAATAGTTTGGTAATAGGCTATGAATACTTCGTAAAACCGCATTTATATTTTACAAAATTACTTAAAATATCGCATTTATGATTTGATGTTCGTAATTACGGACTGACTTTATTTTATACTAGCTCAATTGAACCTTAATACAAAGGATTTAAAACTGATTTATTATGCGCTTAAAAAAATAATTTCGAAAATGTAAATCCAAATCAAACATTCGAAACGTATCTCACAGTGAATTTAAATTTATTACAAACAATAAAATACAAAACAATGAAAAAGATTGGATTTATGATGCTTGCGGTGCTAATTGTGAATGCGATGACATTTGCCCAAACAAAAATGGACCGAACGGTAGAAGTGGGTGGCGCTGTCATGTACCCTTCTAAAAATATCATCGAAAACGCGGTAAACTCAAAGGATCACACCACTTTGGTGGCTGCAGTTAAAGCTGCCGGATTAGTGGAAACCTTGCAGTCTGCAGGTCCATTTACTGTATTTGCGCCCACCAATGAAGCCTTTGCAAAACTGCCAAAAGGAACAGTTGAGTCTTTGTTAAAACCGGAAAACAAGGCTCTTCTGACTAAGATACTAAGCTATCATGTCTTGTCAGGAAAGTATGACTCAAATGCAATTGCTGCTGAGATTAAAGCGCACAAAGGATCTGCAAGTTTTAAAACGGTTTCCGGAGGAACGCTTAAAGCAATGATGAAAGGAGATAAATTGGTTTTGACAGATGAAAAGGGTGCTATGTCAACAGTAACTATTAAAAATGTTTATCAAAGCAACGGAGTAATCCATGTTGTGGATACTGTTGTGATGCCAAATTAAATTGATTGAATTAAAATGGTTGAATGGAGTGCTGTGGATTTCTACAGCGCTCCGTTCCATTTTTATTATTGCGGTTAAATGATCTTAATTTATTCTGGATTGATTTAAAATTCATACATAACTGCTCACTTTTAATAGACGTGCTGTCCTCCGTTGATTGCATAATTGGCTCCTGTGATGTAAGCCGCTTTTTCTGATGCAAGAAAAGACACGAGATGAGCAATTTCCTCAGTTCCTCCCAGGCGTCCCATCGGTATTTGTTCGACAATTTTATTGCGCACTTCTTCCCGGATAGCCATGACCATATCAGTGCCAATGTATCCCGGCGAGATGGTATTGACGGTAATTCCTTTCTTTGCAACTTCCATGGCCAGGGATTTTGTGAATCCATGCATACCTGCTTTAGCTGCTGAATAATTGACTTGTCCGAATTGACCTCTTTGCCCATTGACAGAAGAAATATTGATGATACGACCGAATCCCTGTTCAATCATATCTTCAATGACATGTCGTGTGCAATTAAACACACTGTTCAGATTCGATGAAATCACATCGTGCCATTGTTCCTTGGTCATTTTCCAAATTGGAGTATCCCTGGTTATTCCTGCATTATTGATTAGAATGGATACACCGCCAAATGCATCTTTTACTTCTGCCATCATTCTGCCCATATCATCAAAATCCGTTACATCTCCCTTTACCATGTTGAAATCAAATCCAAGTTCCTTGTTTTTTGCTTTCCATTCCTGTGCCTTGGTTTCGTTTCTGTAATTTGCAACTACAGTATAGCCATCACGTGATAATTTTTGACACATGGCTGTCCCTAATCCTCCTGTGGCTCCGGTTATCAAGGCTATGGTTTTACTTCTTGGATTCATATTTGCTGAATTTTTTGATTAATAAAACATAAAGATATATTTTGAATTCAAATTATCAAAGGTCAGGGGTGTAAGACTTGTTCATTTATATTTTGTAGTTTTGTCACCTTAAATCCTGTCGGACATTTTGTTTTCGTATTAAATTCACGGGCATTGGCAAAATTTGCATTAGTTACGCATGATCTGAATCTGTTTCAGAATTTGGCAGGTTATTCAGTCGACGTTAATCCGGAATCCTTCCGTAATGACTACCGGTTGATTTTTGTATATCTTGATGTTGAATCCAATTTAAATAAATTATTGAATAAACAGCCAAAATTAAAAGAACTACAAGACCAATTAGTAGGCGTTTATATGGCAGAAAATCAAGTGCAAAAGTGGCTAGCGAAATCTGCATTAATCAAAGGCAGTATAACGATTGATCAATTTAAATTCTTGATGGAAAATAATTCGTTGGCCTCTAATCATACCGGCATTTTTCTAAAAGTGAAAAACAGGCTTGAAAAAATTCATTTCAAAGAGATTCGTTGGATTATGGCGAAAGATGTGTATTCTATCATCAGAACCAGCGATGCAAGATACCTGGTAAGCCATAGTCTAAAAGAAATGGAGGAAAAACTTGCCCCTTTTTCTAATTTCAAACGCATTCACCGATCCTACCTGGTCAACCTCGATTTTATCGAAGCTATCGAAGAAGGTGAGGTGATTATAGAATCCGAAGCCATTCCGATCGGACCGGCCTACAAGGAAGACCTGCTTTCGGGTTTGCTTTTTATGTAAGCTACCGGGTTTCCTTCACCTGATAAATTTACCGATTCACCTTCAATAATTGCCTGTTCACAACGATCGGCCCTGCAGGCACTATATTATGGGATATCTTCGAGTTCTTATTACAAACATAAAATACAAAATTATGAATACAACAGAAACTTTAGAAACCATGGTTAAAAAGCAAAAAGAAGTAATCGAAAATTGGACGAATAATTCAAAGACGATTTTCGAAGATTCTATCCATTCCATGACAACTCCTTTTAAAGCCGGAGCTGAATTGTTGAAGGAAAACGCGCAAGCATATAATGGCGTAATCAATAAAATGATTTCAAAGGACATGACTGAAAACATGCAAAATGTTCCCAATTTTTTCCAAAATTGGTTGACTATTCAACAGGAGTACACTCAAAAATGGCAAGACTTAATTCAGTCTTATTCAGGAAATGCCATGGAGAAATTCCAGGCAAACAACAAGACCTTTTCTGATTCATTCAAAGCTACCATATCAGCATGGGAGAATATGATGCGCGAAGCAAAAAATGCGTTTACCGGAGATTTTAAAAATTCTTTCTCAGAAATGACCGGTAGCAATGCCTTTTTAAGTCATTTTTTCAAGGCTTATGAAGACATGCAAATGCATTGGAAAAAAATCCTTGAAGAAGGTATTATGAAAGGTATGGTCACTAAAGAAAATTTTCATAGTTTTTTCCCTAGTGATTCATTCAATAAAATTGTCGATAGCTTAATGGGTTTGAATACGATCGATAATTTGAAAAAGTCAACGGAAACATTTGATCATTTCTATGAGACCTACTTTACTCAAATGGAATCCAGACAAAAAGAAGCGCAAAAGGCTGTAAAAAGCATGAACGAACAGATTGTAAGCGGTACGAAAAATACAGTTCTTGAGCCAATCGGAAAGATGTATGCCGATTTTATGAATCAATTTGAACAATCAAAGACTGTTATCGGAGATTTCGATCTTAAAGAAGATGTAAAAGCAATTTCTGAAAAGTATTTTAAAGGAAGAAAGACATTTTTGGACTATGTTGAAAAGAATATAAACTTTCAGAATAAGGTATACGCAAAAGCAAAAGAAAGCATGACGGAAACCATGGAGAATTTCTGGACTTTGTATCAGACTGAAGGCAAAGCACCGAATTATGAAGCATTCATGAATAGCTGGTTGAAAATTACTCAGGTTCGCGTTTCTGAAATTTTAAATTCTGAGGAGTTGAAACAACTTAAAGAAGAATTAACTATTTCGAAAGAAAAAGTGACCAATATGATGAATGAAATGATGCATGAATTCAATGCAATGTTTCAACCTAAAGCTGCCGATAAAAAGGATCATGCTGTAAATGGTGATAAAACAAAAACATCAGCTCAGGAAAAAGGAAAAACAACTCCGGTTGCTTCTTCTAAAAAGTAATGTATGGAAATTGTTTCTAAGCATCTATGAGATTGCTTTCATGTATTTTTAAATGAAATAGAAACAATTTAATATGAATAAAAATAGCCTTCAACATGAAGGCTATTTTTTTTGCATTTTTCAGATATAGAAATGAATCAGCATAGTACTTTACTCTGCGTTTGGATACTTATAGTCTGATGTTGGATCTTTACTTATTTCTTCAAACATACCGTTGAATTGGCCTGGTCAGACAAGTAGGACCGCCACCGCCTTTTACGCTGATTTCTACTCCTTTGTATTCAAAGACCGTGCAACCTGCATTTTCCAGTGCAAGTTTGGTTTTAGGATTGCCGTCAACCATCATGCATACCCGTGGTGCTAGAGCCAAGACGTTACAACCCATAGTTTCAAATTCATCATCTGCAACTTCTATGAATTGATAACCACGTCTCAGCAACTCATTGCGAAATGCAATGGGCATCAGTGGAGAATACACTACAGCAAGATCTTTATCCACAGGACTTATAATGGACATAAGATGAAACACATCTCCCGGACCTTTATAATGGGGTAATGGTACAACGATGACATTTACGTGCATAGGAGCTAAAAGGACTTTCAATTGTCTGATTCCGTCTTCATTCGAGCGGTAAGTGTGACCAACGGCAAGAGTGTGTTCATCAATCCAGGCTACATCACCTCCTTCAAGTGTCCCGGGGGCAAATATTGAACCTAAAATTGGAATGTCATTTGATTCGAAAGCTTTTCTTTCAGCCCTTGGTTCATGCTTTCTGGCTTCCTTACCCATGTTACAAATTATCATTCCCAGGTTTGTAGCAATTGCTGCGTCTCTGCAATATATGGAATCCATATTGACATCCGGATCTTCTGGCAAATGATAAAGATCAGCCCCGTTTTGTTTTAAAATAGTTTCAAAAGATTCGAACTCGCGTAATGCGGAATTCAGATTTGGTTTATCCAGGTAATTCAAATGTTTCCAATGTGTTTCAATATGTTCATCACTAAGAAATGCGTGTTTAGCATGCTTAATGAAAAGTGATTTTAGTTTTCCTGTTTCCGAATGTGAGGTTAAATGCATGGGAATGAAATGAATTTATTTTAAATTTGAGTTATTGTCAGGTAAAAGCATAACAGTTATTTTTCCTCTTTTGCTTTTCGATTCCATAAGATCAGAACATAAAAAGGTATTCCGGAAAGCAATAAAATAAATCCCCAGTAAACTGTTTCTTGTCCGGAGCCTGCGATGACCCATAGAGAAAATGCGAATGCAAATATGGATAGAAGAATGGCTGGAATCCAGTTGGATTTTGATTTCAGAAGTTTTGTGTTCATTTTGATCACTATATAGGAAGCAACCGAAAAAAGATAAGCAACCAAAACAGTTACAGTGGAGAGCAGAATCAAAAATTTGTATTGTTCCACCAATCCTTTGGTATAATTCATCATCATGAGTACGGATACTAATATACTGGAAATAATAATTCCGGTTCCCGGTACTCCTTTGTTATTTTGTTTACCAAAAATAGCCGGAAACAAATTGTCCTTAGCTATAGCAAAAGGTATTTGACCCTGGATGAGTATCCAGCCATTTAAAGCACCAAAAGCAGCGATTGCCACACCGGCACTTACCCAGTATTTAGATGCATTGCCCCAGATCATTACGGCAGCATCCGCAAATGGAGTAACGGAATGTTGTAATTCCTTTGCCGGGATCATTCCCAGAATACTGGCGCTGCTCAACATATAGATGATGGTTGCAAGCAAAGTTCCCAGCATGGTAGCCCTTGGAATGGTTTTATCCGGATTGGATACACTACAGGATGGTATCGTGGCGCATTCAAAACCTAAAAAAGCAAAAAAAGTAAAACTTGCAGTTGCAGAAATGGCAGCAAAGTCGGAAGTACCGCTGGTGTTAAATGGAGAAAAATTGGATAAATTCATAAAAAAGAATCCTGCAATGCCGATGAGTAGTAATGGAATAATTTTTAGTATCGTAGTCATCAATTGCAAATGACCGGATGCCACAACACCAAGTGTATTTATCCAGGTGAGAAACCAGATTGCAGCTAATCCCGTGAATATCGAAAGAACCGGATTACTTGCAAGCTCCGGAAAAAAAGTACTCAATGCACTGATTAATGAAACCGTAATGGCTGCATTCGAGCACCAGATGGAAATCCAATAACCCCAGGCAACCAGAAATCCTGCAAAATCTCCGAATCCTTTATGCGTATAGGCATAAGGACCACCATCTGTTTGAGGTACGAGCTTGCTTAAATTGGCGAATACCCTGGCAAGTAAAATAGCTCCGATTGCCGAGAAAAGCCATCCGAATAAACTGATACCACCATATGAAGCCAGTGCTGCCGGCATTAAAAACACACCGGAACCGATCATATTTCCGACAACCAATGATGTGCTGGTCCAAAGTCCAAGTTTGTTGTTTGTATTTGGTATCTCCGGCATGGACTAAAAAATTTAAATGCAATGTTTAACCCGCGACAAGATAATTCAAATTAATTGGTATTCCGATTCAAGGTATTGATCCGATGGTAATGCATAATTTGAAATTTCAAATTGTATAGAGGATTGAAATGGCAGTCACCGAAATTACATAGGATAAAATTGGATGAAACACGACATTTCAAAGATCAGTAATTGGAACACTTTTTTTATGAATGCCGCTATCGGAATTCGTATGGTGTATTTAGTTAAGTATTACAGCTGTGGTTCGCGATTTTAAGGACAAAAACCTCTTTTTCAGCTCATTTTACAAAGTTTGGGGATGTAATGAAGATAATCGCAAAAGGGGGTGACCGTCATTAATTAATGACTCCCGATGGTGCAAAGTCTCTCCAGATAAAGTCTGGGCTTGGGAAAGTAAATGTAAGGACCTCATGTAAAAGCAGACCATTAAGTTAGATAAAGGAAGCAAACTTAGCATGCCTAATATGGCCTTTTTCTATATAAATTCTGGTTAAGCCGAATAGGGTAAAAATCAGTTTTGGGGACTTAATATATTCGAATTGATATTCTAGATTTCGGTTTTGGCTTATTGAATAAGCCGTATCACTGATTGAATGAAGTATTTTATTGATTAAATATTTTGATTTTAGTTTATTTGCTGATAACACTTAAACAGTTTAATTATTCAATATTAGGAGAGCTTCATTGGCTTGTAATTAAAAGCGAAGGAATTTATTAGCCTAATCATTCATTTTAAAATGAATTTAATAAAATCATGTTGTTTGACGAATAATTAAATTATTTAAAAATTTAATTAAAGCCAAATGAATTATTGATAGCTTTGGTATGGACTTAGACAAATTATTGCGTTAATCAGCTTCAAGGATCATGAAAAAGTACGTACTTGCTTTTTTAACACTACTCTGCACCTATAATTTAATTTATGCACAAAGAACGGTTCAGGGAACGGTCAGCGATCCTGCTGGAGGGAGAATTATAGGCGCTAATATTATTGTAAAGGGCACGACTATAGGAACTGTTTCGGATCTTGAAGGAAAGTTTAAGCTTGTTGTTCCAAGTGATAAAAACATACTTGTAATTAGTTATACTGGATTTGAATCTAAAGAAATCGAACTTACTATTTTTAACCAAGTTGACGTGATTTTAAATAAAGGCGTTCAATTAGAAATGGCGATTGTAACTGCATTGGGAATAAGAAGAGAGGAAAAATCCCTAGGATATGCAACATCCAGAATTAATAGCGAAGATATTTCACAAGTTATTAGTAGCAATTTTGTAAATGAATTAGAAGGACGTGCGGCAGGTGTTTCTGTAATGGGTTCTGCGGGTGGAAATATGGGTGGCTCATCCAGAATTACAATCCGTGGAATTCGCTCGATAAATGGTGAGAATCAACCATTGTTTGTTGTTGATGGAATTCCAATGGACAATTCAAATTTTACCAATTTACCTCAGGTCTTCGGAAATGGTAGTGGTGCAATTTATCAAAGTCAAAATGATTATGGCAATGCTATTCAGGATATTAATCCAAATGATATTGAAAATATCAATGTCTTGAAAGGCCAGGCCGCCGCCGCTCTCTATGGTTCGCGTGGTGCAAATGGCGTGATTATAATCACTTCAAAAAAAGGAAGTAAATCAAAGCACGGCATTGGAATTACTTTCAATTCAAGTGTGACTTTTGATAATGTCGCCGTTTTTCCTAAAATTCAAAATCAATACGGAGGAGGTGTTGATCTGCTTCCTCGTGGTTATTCTGATAATTCGGGCTTTTACAAAACGAAGTTGATCACATATAATCCTGATGGATCTATAAATTCGACCTACCAAACTTTTGATTTGGTTCCAATATATGGAGTTGACGAAAGTAGTGGCGTGCGATTTGCTACATCTACTGATCAGCATTTTAAACATCTGGAAAGTTTGAAATGGGATAGTCTTCATTATCAGTTTAGTTTCCCGAATGGATTTGGTGCCAATCAAAATAAATTATTTTTTCGTGATTGGAACTCCTGGGATAATTGGGATACTTCGCATTTTGGGAAAAGCCGTTTATGGCAAGTTGGAGATAATCCAATAAAATATTTTGAAACGGGGGTAACCAGTAGCCAAAACATTGCAATAGATGGAGGTAATGAAATTTCTTCATTTCGCCTTTCTTATAACCGTTACGATCAAAAAGGCATTTTCCCAAACTCAAATATGCAGCGAAACACTATAAGTTTCAATGGCTCGCTCCATTTAACACCCTCATTACAGGCTTTTGTGGGTGCTAATTATGTGAAATCTAACAGCTTAGGGCGCGCAGCAGTTACATTTGATTTTAGAGGTGGTTTTAATCCATTAGCTAGTTTGTCTCAATGGTGGCATACTGATTTGCGATTTGCTGATCTAATGAGTTATGAAAACCCAGATGGATCAATGCGAACTTGGAATCGGCAGAGTGCCGATAATCCGCGGCCTCAATACTGGGATAACCCATATTGGGTTAGATATAAAAATTATGAAACGGATGGAAGGGATCGGGTTTTTGGGAATGTAGGACTCACCTATAAATTCAATAGTTGGCTAAGTGCAACAGGAAGAGTTTTAACTGATTTTTATGATGAATTCAGAGAGGAGCGTATTGCATTTGGAAGTTTGCTTCTACCACAATATACTTTGGATAAATATCATGTCAATGAGACAAATACAGATTTAATTGTAAAAGCGGATAAATACATTAGAGATAATCTATCTGTCAGTGTATTTGGAGGTGCAAATAAACTCTGGAGAAAAACAGTGCGAAATTTTGGAGCTACTGTGGGGGGAATGAATATTCCTGATATTTATAATTTGCAAAATTCAGTAGACCGGCCAATTATTGAAAATACATTGTATCAAAAGGAAATAGAAAGTTTATTTGGAGGTGTTAGTTTTGGATTTGCTAGCAAGCTATTTTTGGACTTAACCGGGCGTCAAGATTGGTCAAGCACATTGCCTGATAATGCGAATGGATATTTTTACCCTTCCGCCTCGCTTGCATATGTGTTTTCGGAAGATTTTAAGATTCCAAAATTGTCATTTGGTAAATTTCGCATAGGCTTAGCTAAAGTAGGCGGTGATACTGATCCATATAACATTTTTACAACCTATAATCACAATCCAAGTTTTGGTAATATTCCAAATTATACCTTATCTAATACTTTGAATAATGAACAACTTAAATCCGAACAAACTTCTTCTATAGAAATAGGATCTGACCTTCGTTTTTTTAATGATAGACTTGGTATTGACATATCACTGTATTCAGGAATGACCAACAATCAGATCATCCCTCTGCATACATCTACAACAACTGGATTTGATTATCAGTATGTAAATGCCGGGGAAATCAGCAACAAAGGAATCGAACTTGTATTGCGTGCCATTCCTTATAACAAACATGATTTTAAGTGGGAGATAATTTTTAATTATGGCCTGAACAGAAACAAAATAGAATCAATACTTCCTAATGATCCATCAATTACTAATTTACCTCTTGCTTCGGACGTTGTTTCAATTAATGCACTTATTGGAAAGTCTTATGGCACAATACTTGGCACTAATTTTTTGTTCGACAATGCAGGCAATAAATTAATAGATCCCAATACTGGATATTATCTTGTATCCCCAGGTGTAATGCCCATTGGAAATATTACGCCAGATTTTATCGGAGGCTTCACAAACACATTTAGTTGGAAAGGTTTAAGTTTAAAAGTATTCATAGACTTTAGAAAAGGAGGTGATGTTTTTTCAATAACAAATACTAATGGAAAAGTCACCGGGCTTTTTGCTGAAACAGCAGAAGGAGGCATTAGAGAAAATGGGATATTGTATAACGGTATACTAGCAGTACTCGATAGTAACGGCAATCCTATTTTGGATGGAGGTGGAAACACAGCGACCTTGCTTGACGACACTTATATAAGTTCTGGGCAAAAAAATACAAAAAAAATAAATTATGATTATTATAAATTTCATGCAAGTGGATATTATATCAATAAACAGGATTTATATGATGGATCGTTTATAAAATTAAGAGAGGTCTCATTAAGCTATACAATTCCAAAAAGATGGTTAGCAAAAGTAAAAATTATAGACGCTACTATTTCCATAGTTGGTCGTAATCTAGCAATTCTTTACAAAAACTTACCAAACCTCGATCCCGACATGGCAACAAGCACGAACAATATTTATGGTTTTGAAGGAGCTGCTCTTCCTTCAACACGATCTATAGGATGTAATTTGAATTTTAGGTTTTAAGTAATATTAAATGACTTAATTAACTTACATTAATTTGTATAATTATGAAAAAAAGAATTTATTTCTGTGCAATTATATTTCTAGTTTGTATTTATTCTTGTGGAAAAGATTTCGGTGATATAAACTCAGATCCAAACAATCCACAAATTGTTCCTCCGGAAGTTTTACTTACTAACTGTGAAAAAATATTGGCAGATAATGTTTTTCAAAACTCAGCTTTACCTGAAGTTCTATCGCAAACCTGGGCACAGAGTAATTATACTGATATAAGCAGGTATGATATAAGGCCTCAAGATCAAAATGGATGGTTTCAGTCTATTTATTCAGTTACGTTAAAGGATCTTGAACGAATAGTAAACATTGTGCATAATAAACCTGGTCTCAAGCTAGCGGAAGACAATAATAAAATTGCTATTGCCACGGTACTGAGAGCTTATACATTTGAATATGTTAGTGATATTTTTGGTGCGGTGCCTTATAAAGATGCTTTGGAAGGCGCCAATAATCGCGCTCCTAAATACGACAGTATGAGAGTTATATATTTAGGTATCATTGGTGAATTGAAAACCGCTATATCAATGATGGATGCTACCTATGATAGTTATGGTGGAGCGGATATTATTTATAATGGCGATGTTGCTAAATGGAAAAAGTTTGCGCATTCACTAATACTTCGCATAGCAATGCGCATGAGTGATGTGGAAGCGAAAATATCTCAAACCGAAATAGAAAATGGATATCAGAATGCATTTAATAGTAATAATGATAATGCAAATTTTAAATACCTGAACTCAACACCAAATAATAACCCGATTTTTCAAATATGGTTATCACGTGGCGTTGCAGTTTTGTGTCTTTCTGATGTGCTCATTGATAGTACTTTAAAACCACTTAACGATCCGAGATTGTATGTTTGGGCAGATGAACGCGCACAGGGTGGTGGATATTTTGGAAGACCATATGGCCAAAATAGTAATGTAGCGGCAAGTCAGGGTTCACAACTATATTCACTACCTAGTGGAGCTGCTATACTAAATCAGGGTAGAAGTGATTTTAAACCGTATGATGTGCTTCGTCCAGATGCCAATGCCTGTTTGATGAATTATGCCGAAGTATGTTTTATTCTAGCTGAAGCTAAAGAAAGAGGATGGAATGTTGGTGGAAGCGCAGAGCAATGGTATAATGAAGGCATTCGTGCGTCCATGAAAGAATGGGGAATAACTGACGCTACTACTATTGATAGTTATCTGGCTCAACCTACAATCAATTATAATCTTGCAACCGGTGATTGGAAACAAAAAATCGGAGTACAAAAATGGCTGGCTCTTTTTATGCAAGGCATTCAGGCCTGGAGCGAATGGAGACGATTGGATTTTAAGAAATTTATTTTGCCTGTGGGTGGATCCATCAATTTTGACGATACAAAAATTGCTCCTCTTCGACTAATCTATCCTTCTGATGAGCAAAGTCTAAACAGTGCAAATTATCAAAATGCAGTTTTGATGTTAGGTGGACCTGGATTTGATAAACTAACAACGAGATTGTGGTGGGACGTAAAATGAGTTAGAAGTGATGAGTTATGAGTTGATATCATCGGAATAACCAATCAATATGGGCAAGAAATGAAAATCAAATTTATTTATTCAGAATGAAAATTACTTATATTCATGAATGATTCACTAAAAATATTAAATGTCATTACATGGATCATCTTTGTATTATGCCTTTTAATTGATAATATTTATAGTCAAAAAGGAGCAACGCCAATATCACCGAAGAGCCAACTGCCAACTGCCAACTGCCAACTGAAAACTTCTACCTACGCCGTCGTCGTCGGTATCTCTGACTACCAGGACAAAGACATTCCCGATTTAAAATACGCTGACCGCGATGCGCTTGCTTTTGTAGATTGGATGAAATCACCTGGTGGAGGAAGTGTGCAAGATGACAATATTAAATTACTTACAAATCAAAAAGCAACGCGTGCACAATTTGGCGCGGCATTGGATTGGTTGATCGATAATTGCAAGACAGGTGATCAGGCGATCATTTATTTTTCCGGACATGGTGATATCGAAACAAAGACAAAATACAACCGCGGTTATTTATTATGCTATGACTCTCCTCCGAATAATTATGCGGCAGGTGCATTTCATCTGACGGATCTGCAAGATGTTGTCAATACACTTTCTGATGACAAAGTGAAAACGCTCATTATTGCTGATGCCTGTCATTCCGGAAAATTAGCAGGAAGCAGCGTCGGCGGTTCGCAGGCTACAGCACAAAGTCTGGCAAATCAGTTTGCAAATGAAATTAAAATTTTGTCTTGCCAGCCAAATGAATATAGTATGGAAGGCGAGCAATGGGGTGGTGGTCGTGGCGTATTCAGTTATTTTCTGGTTCAGGGACTTTACGGATATGCAGATCAGAATTCAGATGGAATCATTAGTTTAATGGAACTGAATAACTATCTGGAAGAGCATGTCAGTAAAGAAGTGAATCCAATGAAACAGATACCTGTAGTTATTGGTGATAAATATGAATCGATTGCAAAAGTGGACCTGAATGCACTGGCTATGTTGGAGAAGAAGGCGTATTCAGATAGTAGGATTCTGGCCTATCAGGATGTCCGGGGTATTGAAGAAGTAACACTCATGAAGGTGGATGAAGCGACCCGCAGTCAATACAACGCGTTTAAGGCCGCATTAAAATCCAAAAATTTCTTTTTTAATAAAGATTCACAAAATATTATCTGTGCCGATTTATTGTTTGATCATCTTAATAGCATTCAGGATTTAAAGGCACTTCATGCTGCCATGCGGAGAAATTATGCCGCAACGCTTCAGGATGTGGTGCAACAAGCATTGAATGCCTTACTTGCAGATGATCCGTATGAATACAACAACTGGCTTTTTAATCCAAACAAATATTCAGAGTACCCAAAATACCTGGCGCGGGCCATTGAGCTGATGGGAAAAGATCATTACAGTTATCCACTTTTATATTCACAACAGAAATATTTTGAAGCGTATTTGTTATTTAAAATAAAACTCGCAGCAGAAGAAGACGCTGGTAAACGGGATTCGTTGAGACTGAAAGCAAAATCCCTATTATTGGAAGCAATAGCATATGCCCCAGACGCGGCATATGTTTATCATGCACTCGGAATATTATATCGCAACCAACATGATATTTCGAAGGATTCACTTGAAATTTATTGTAATAAAGCGATTGAATTGGCACCGGATTGGTTGATACCCTATAACGATTTAGCGGATGATTTTCTAAATGCAAAGGTCCAGCCATCAAGAGCTGAAGAGATAATTCGTAATGCACTTGTCCATAAACCAAATTCATATATGATGAATCTTTTATTGTCATGGGTTATGCAAAAGCATCATCGATATAAAGAAGCTGATTCTATTTGCTTGAAATTGATTCAGGCTAAACCCAATTTATTTAATGCGTGGGGGACATTAACCCAAACGCATGGCGAAATGAGAGATTGGGATAATGTATTTAAATATGCTAAACATGCACTCGAAATAGAACCGAATGCACACAATTGGGCCTGGTTCTGGTACTTTAAAGCACTTATTAGTACAAAACGAGTGAATGAAGCCATTGAGCTAAACAACAAAGATCAAAGCTTACGAACTGCATCTGTAAATGTAAATGATATTTACTATGAGTTAGGAGAGTATTATTTTTTAAATAAAAAATTTGACAAAGCCCTGGATTATGCCAAACAGGTGATGGAATCGCAGGTTTCATCAATGGATTTTATAGCTAATTCGTATGTATTGGCAGGAAAAATTGCATTATACAACGGGAATTACACAAAAGCCCAACAACTTTTAGAAAAAGGAATAAATATTGATCCAGCTCCGCAGATTGCCGCGATTTTGGGCAGGAGTTGGTTAGGTGAATTGGAAAATAGAAAAGGTAATTATCAAAAAGCGGATAGTCTTTTTAAATCAGCGCTTCATTTTCCAGTTACTATATTTTATGGATATGATATTGCAGACGCGATGTATGGTGATTTCTTGCTTCAACAAAGTCGCGACTCCGAAGCTATAATATTCTATAATAAAGCAATTGACTGGATGCCTCTTGGGTATGAAGGTTATTACGGTCTGGCGAAATATTATTCAAAACACGGAGACCAAAAAATTGCCTTGGATTTTTTAGAAAAATCATTGGATAGATATTACCCGGTTTCAGATCCTATATTACAAGAGCCATTGTTTGAAAAAATCAGAATGACAAAACGGTTTAAGGATTTAATGAAAAAACACTTTGGAGGAAATGAAAAATTAAAAATGAATAATGAATAATTATTGTAACATGATATAGAGTAGACTTTAATGATCGAACAATTTCTTCACCTCCCTTGAGCATAGCTTGTAGTGAAGCAATAAGGGAGGTCAAATTCGCCAGTGAAATAAAGTTATATAGACAAATTTAATCGGCGAATTTGGGAGGGTTCATGGCGCATGATATCAAAGTGAAATAATGAATAAAAGGATAAAAATATCAATAGTATTAAGGTACATATTTTAATAAAAAAATATCATACAACTGATAATAATAAATTGAAAATAAAAATCATACTTCTATGAAAAAATATACATTCAGTCTCTTACTGATTTTTCTTGCAGGTATTCAATTACACTCGCAAAAAACAATCAAAGGCATCATCAGAGATCATGAAGGCCAGCCATTGTCAGGAGCCGTTATCCAAATTAAAAATACGCAAACAGCTGTATTGTCTGATGCCAATGGAAATTTTAAAATCGAAGTACCGGCAACTGCAACGGCCTTGCTAGTGAGTTACGTTGGATTTAAAACCACTGAACTAAATATTGAACGAATTTCTGGAGATGTCGAAGTAAAATTGGAATATGGTTTGGAATTGTCACAAACCATTGTAACGGCGCTAGGAATTAATAGAGAAAAAAAGTCATTGGGATATTCGGTTCAGAAATTAAATGGTGAAGATCTCGCAAATAACAGGGACCAAAATCTATTGAGCACTCTGCAAGGCAAGGTTGCAGGAATGCAGGTGATTTCTGCGGCGGGCCAGGTAGGTGCATCGGCGCGGGTTGTCATTCGCGGCAATTCATCGATCTCTGGCAACAATCAGCCACTCTTTGTGGTGAATGGCGTGCCCATAGACAATTCTAGTTTTTCGGCATTGGGACTGTATGGAGGTATCGATTGGGGGAATGCCTTAAGTGATGTCAGTGCAGATGACATCGACAATGTTTCCGTATTAAAGGGACCAGCCGCAACTGCACTTTATGGGAGTCGTGCTGCCAATGGAGTAGTTCTAATTACAACGAAAACCGCAAAGTCAAAATCAACCAAGGGTTTGGGTGTTAGTTATTCTGCCAATATTGGTTTTACGAGTACGCTGCGATTTTGGGATTTGCAAACGAAGTATGGCCAAGGTTCTAATCAACAATTTAAATATGTGGATGGCAGTGGTACGGCATCGGGTAATTTAAACGATAATGCGGGTGAGAGCTGGGGGCCTGCATTTGATTATCATATCAATGAAAAAGATAGTATAGACAATGATGGCAATGGAATAATCGATGAACCCGGAGAAGGACAATTCATCGATCAATATACGGGTAAGCACCAACCCTGGAAAGCGGCACCTCCAATTCCGAATAGCCTGGATATAGGTCTAGACATCACGAACAACATTGCCATTACATCGAATGGCGATCATGGCAATCTTCGATTCTCCTACACCAATTATTTGCAAAAAGGAATGATACCGAATACTGAGTTGCAGCGCAATTCATTCAATCTTAGTTTTAATAATGAACTTTCTAAAAAATGGCACACTGATGGAAATATAAATTATATCCGTACCGATAGCAAAAACAGACCAGGTATCGGCTATGCTGGTGGGTTCTTCTACCTCGCATTGTTCAACGGACAACAGGTCGACTGGCGAGATCTTCGAAATAATTGGAATACAAAAGATCAATATGGAAGAGATTACAACTTCTTATACGATGTCAACCCATTTTGGGATGTCTACCGCCAGTTGAAACCACTCAATCGTGATCGGGTAAATGGATTTTACTCAATTACCTATGATGTAAAAGATTGGTTAAAAGTAACGGGCCGGATCAGCACAGATTTTTACAGAGAACATCATGAAATTCAAAATGACTGGACAGTTTGGGGACACGGATCCTTTCAGGATGATGATTTTTTTGTGAATGAAAGAAATGCAGACATTCTTTTAACAGCAAAACATTCACTCGGTGATCACATCAGTTTATTGGCTACCGCCGGCGCAAATCGTTTGGATCAAACCTTCAGATCAAATTCAGTGGTCTTGCCGGCATTGGTTCAACCTTCCATTTTTAATGTGTCCAATTCAGATGGCAATGCCAAAGTAACTACCTTCAATTCGCAAAAGCGAATTAATTCCATGTATGCATCAGCATCAATTGGATATAACAACTGGTTATTCTTTGATCTTACGGGACGCAATGATTGGTCGAGTGCATTGCCAACAGAATCCAACTCTTATTTTTATCCATCTGCAAATCTGGGTTTGATTTTATCTGATGCATTGCATCTTTCGCATAAAATAGATTTTCTGAAAGTTCGCGCAGGCTGGGCACAGGTTGGAAGTGATACGGATCCGTATCGATTGCGCCAGGTGCTAGCGGCCAATGTACCTTTCAATGCGATACCTACTTATTCCGTACCTGATATCTTTCCCAACGCTGCATTAAAACCGGAAATCAAATCTTCTTTTGAAACCGGTGTTGAATTTCTTGCATTCAATCGCCGTCTGGGTCTTGACCTTTCATGGTATGATAGCCGCGCGCGCGATCAAATCTTACCGGTGGATGTAAGTCCGGCAACGGGTTATGCAACGCATATTCTCAATGCAGGTACCGTGCAAAATACGGGTATCGAATTGCAATTAACGGGTACTCCGATTGTCAACAGAAATTTTAATTGGTCAGTCACTTTGAATTGGGCACGCAACCGGTCTAAAGTTTATAATTTGCCAAAAGGCGTTGATGCCATTGTATTGGGCAATGATGGTGGTTGTTTAGTAGTAGCACGTGAAGGAGAAGAATATGGTTCGATCTACAGTACGCAACCCCTGCGCAATGCGGAAGGCAAATTGATTTTGAAAGACGGACTGGATCAGGTCGATCCTGCTGGCAATGTAAAACAAGGTACCATCACTCCACGATGGACGGGTGGCATCAGCAATACATTTAAATACAAAGATTTCAGTCTGAGTTTTCTCATCGATGGACGATTCGGCAATAAGTTTTTATCCTGGTCATACATCTTTCTGCGATCACAGGGACTTGCCGAAGAAACCTTAGAAGGCAGGAACACTGTGGATGAAATTAAAAACGGATATGCATTCGATGGTGTCATCGACAATGGTGATGGCACTTACCGTCCAAATGATGTAAAGGTTTCAGCACAGACCTGGAATGCACATTATTATCCTTTTGGAGGTGGAAGTTTCGCACGTTCCATTTTCGATGGAAGCTTTGTAAAGTTAAGAGAGATCAATGTAAGCTGGATCTTACCCGAACGCATTTATTCAAAATTACATCTCAAAAGCATGAATGTAGGATTGTATATGCGCAATGTATTGTTTTTATATACTGGACAAAAACATTTTGATCCGGAATTCCAATTCACTGCAAACAATGGAGATCAGGGTTTTGAGGTTGCGCAACATCCTCCCACGCGCACGATTGGTTTCAAACTCAATGTGGAATTTTAAACGTTCAACCTTAAATTTTACGATCATGAAAAAATCTATCATTCATAAAATAGTTCTTTTGACTGTCTTGAGTTTATCAGTATCCTGTACCAAGAACTTTGAGGAAATCAATACCAATCCCAATGCCCCTGAAAAAATTCCCTTGACGAATTTACTTCTCTCTTCCATATCAAAGGGATTTAATGAAGCTCTTACGATATATACTGTTGCTTTTGGAGGCTGGGGTCCACGACCGGCGGGAATATGGAATCAACATTTTGCAGAAACTAATTGTGGGCTGGGCTGGGACATTTATAGATCTAGTTTTCCGGATTTTGAATTTATTTGGAAAGCCGCATATACAGATCCTTTTGCAGATCTTCAAAATATTCTTTCGGATCCTGATTGCCCTAACAATATGCGATCGGCTGCGCTCGTGCTGAGAGCTTATCTCATTAATTATTTAGTTGACCTGTATGGCGATATCCCATTTTCACAGGCCGGACAAATCAATCAATTTGCCCAACCGGTATATGATTCGCAGGACAGCATTTATCATTCCTTAAATCGACAACTTAAACAAGCTTCAGATACATTTAATTTAAGCGGTGATCCATTAGGACGGGGTGATGTCCTTTTTTATGGAGATCTCTTAAAATGGAAAAAGTTTGCAAACACATTGAGGATTCGCATATTAAACCGGTATAAGCATCTGGATACTTCAGCCAGACAAGAATTGATAACGATGTTCTCTGATCCAAAGGCTTATCCATTGTTTGAATCCAATGTTGACAATGCAAGCCTTGAACCTGTCGGTTCCTTGCCCTACATTGCCCCAATTTATGAGTGGTATATTCTATCGCCTTTCTACATGCTTCCCAGTAAAACGTTGGTGGGCATCCTGAATAAATGGAATGACCCAAGACTTTCATTTTGGTTAAGCCCCAATGCAAATGGGGATTATATTGGTTTCATGAATGGCGGGGCATGTCCTCCATTTCCAACATCAGTTGATATTACTAAGTATAGCAGCTTCAGCAATGCATTATTGAAAAATCCGAAACTGCCTATGATAGCCATATCTTATCCTGAACTTTTATTCATTAAAGCCGAATTGTTGGATGACAAGCAGGCTTATATGGACGGAATTGAAGCAGCTCTCCAAATTTATAATGTGAATACAACACTAACAAGTAGAGCAACTGCTGATTCGATGTGGCAAACCAATCATCTGCAGGCGATCATGACGCAAAAATGGTTATTGCTTTTTCTCAATGAAAATGAAGCTTATACGGAATACCGTCGTACGGGATATCCATCGGAAATTCAAGAGCCAGTGAATTCTATATTTAAGGGCAAAGGTGTACCGTACCGTTACGCATATCCGCTAATCGAAGGACCAACAAATGGTACAAATTTGCAGAGTGCACAATCAAGGCAACACATTTTTCCGGGATTTGAAATTTATGGAGATAAAATGTGGTGGGCGAAATAGATTATGAATTATGAATTATGAATTATGAAGGATCTTATATAAATAATTACAGGACAAACAATTTAAAGATCTGAACCTACATAAAGGGGTTTGGTTTTCCGGAGAAAGTAATTGCATGAATAAAATGAACTTTTCACCAAAAGGCAGGATAGTAAGAATAAAATCAACCATTATTTTTACTGTTGGTATATTCTTGTTACAAAGCATTAATTGTATTGCGCAAAAAGGCGCAACACCAATCTTTCCGATAAGCCAACTGCCAACTGCTAACGGCCAACTGAAAACTTCTACTTATGCCGTCGTCGTCGGCATCTCCGACTACCAATCTCCTCAAATCCCTGATCTTCAATATGCGGATCGCGATGCCAGAGCTTTCGCCAATTGGCTGAGAAGTCCGGCAGGTGGGCAAGTAAAGGAAGAAAATATTATTCTATTGGTAAATGATTCAGCAACGACCGCACGGTTTATGGAAGCATTAAACTGGCTGATGGAACAAACAAAAGAAGGCGATCAGGCCATTATCTATTTTTCAGGACATGGCGATGTGGAAACGAAATTGAGAGATCAATTGGGTTTCTTATTATGCTATGATTCACCCGCCAGAATTTACGGAGCTGGTGCTTGCCCGGTGAATTATTTGCAATCTGTAATCTCCACGATTTCATTGGATAAAAAAGGAAAGGTAATGATGATCGCGGATGCCTGTCATGCGGGCAAACTTGCTGGAAGTAAAATTAATGGATCTGGTATAACCAATGCTAATCTTGCGCAACAATTTGCGAATGAAGTAAAGATTTTATCTTGCCAGCAAAATGAGTTTTCACTCGAGGGTAGGGAATGGGGTAATGGACGTGGAGTATTTTCCTGGGTTTTGATCGATGGATTAAATGGTATGGCCGATGCAAATGAGGACAAATCAGTTAGCCTTATGGAGATCGGACGATATCTCGAGGAGCGAGTTCCAAGTCTTACTGCACCGCATCAGCAAATACCGATAACCGTAGGAGACCGCATGGCTGGTGTTGCCAAAGTCGATGAGAATTATAAAAATGAAATTCAAAAAGCAAAGTCAAAAGAAACAATCGCTTTTGTACTTACAAATATGCGTGGATTGGAATCTGCTTATTTAGCCAATTCAGATTCTTCGGTTCAGAAAAAATACAAACAGTTTCTCGCCGCAATTGAATCACACAAATTAATGTCACCCAAAGATTCCTGCGCAAATGATTTATATGAATCATTGAAAAAAGAAAAATCGCTCGAACCTTTAATTAATCTCATGCGTCGAAATCTGGCAATTGTATTGCAAGATGAAGTTCAGCAGGCTTTGAATGCATTATTAGATGATGATCCTTATGAATTTAACAAATGGTATAATTATCCTGAAAAATATAGTCAGTACCCTGTATATTTAGAAAGAGCCATTGAACTTTTAGGTTTAAAGCACTATGCATTTAAATCTTTAAGTAGTAAGAAATTATTTTTTGAAGCTTATCTGATAAGAAGGAATGTCCGCGCAGATAATGCAAGGCGTTCGGTAATTGATTCGTTTGACAATGTAGTTAAATCAAAACTTTTTAAGGCAGTTAATCTGGATTCAAATGCTGCTTATTTATACAATGCAATTGCTGATTTATATGCTGATAAGATACCCTGTAAATCAGATTCAGTTCAGTATTGGAATGAAAGGGCTAGTGAATTTGCACCAACCTGGCTAAGCCCATTATTGGAAATTGGTTATGAGTTTAATCTTTGTCAGGAAAATGGGTGTAAGGCAGAACCATGGATTGAAAAAGCTTATAATGTAAGGCCAGATTCTTATTTGGCAGAAGAAAAGCTTTCCTGGCTCAGGCAATGGCAATACCGTTCGGAAGATTCAAAAAAGATTTCTCTTGCCATGATTAAGCAAAAGCCGGAGCTCTTCAATGCCTATTCTACTTTAGCCAAGACGCTTTTTCAAATGGATGGTGATTTCAAGCAAGCAGAGATCTATGCTCGCAAAGCAATTGCACTTGAAGCCAAAGCAAGCTTTGCTCAGTGGGCTTTGGGAAAATCTTTGATTGCTACAGGGAAATATAAGCAAACTATTCAATTAGCTAATTCCATAGATTTTCGAAATAATTGTAATGAGTGTTTAGCTGAAGCATACTTTTATCAGAAAAAATATAATATAAGTTTGGCCATTCTTGATAGTTTTTTTGTAATGCATCAAGACGAAATACCAGCTGTTCATTTGAATATGTTGCAGGGGAAAGTATTTTTCGAACAGGGTAAAATCCAAAAGGCCAAACAGGCATTTATGAAAATTCTTGAAGTGCTTAAACAACATTGGTCAACCAATTCAGCTTATATTGGTACTTACGCCTGGTTAGCGCAATGCTACTTCATTGAGAAAAACTATAGTATGGCTGATTCATTATTTCATAAAGCAATAAACTATCGATTTTGTGGTGATGGCCTGGATGGTCCTCCTTTTATTGAAGAAGCCCATTATTTATATGCCTTGTTTTTAATGAATCAAAACCGCATGCCCGAAGCAAAAGAGCAATTGATCAAATCTATTGATGCCCGACGAATGGGATATTGGGGAGAATATGGTATGGCGATTTATCTGGCTAAAATTAATTTAAATGACGAAGCATTAAATTATTTACAAAAGGCATTGGAAAACTTGTTTCCTTTTTATGATAAAATTATGGAGGAAACGGCTTTTAAGGAATTGAGGAATTCACCTCTTTTCAAGAATATTAAGATAAGATATTTTCCTGAAACTCAAAAATGAATTCAAAGTGAAATTATATTCAATTCATAAAATAAAATTTTAATCCATGAAGCTACTCAAATTTAAAATTCTGAAAACATTATTCTTATTTAGTATTCTTCAGTGTGCTGAGGCGCAATCTACCGCCTGGCGTTTCAGTAAAGTTTTAAGTCCAACAGGTGAAATGATGAATAATGCAACAGTAGTTGTTCAGGACAATCACATTGTTGGTATTTATACGGACGATAAAAGTCTGCCAAAAAACATTTCCGTAAATGATTTGCGTCCACTGACTGCCATACCGGGTCTGATTGACGCACATACCCACATCACTTATTACTGGGACAAAGCACCCGGAACCAATCCCTGGAGAGATGCAGATAAATTAAATCCGGCTGTGATCGTCTTTCTCGCCCAAGAGAATGCAAGGAAAACATTGGAAAGCGGAGTGACAAGTGTTAGAGATTTAGGTTCATTCTACGGCTTGGATATCGCAATGAGAGAGCTTATCAACAGAGGAGCGATGACAGGTCCGAGATTATTTATCGCGGGAAATGGTCTGCATGTTTCCCGTCATCCGATTGATCCAAATTATATCGAACTGGATCCCGGCAAGGCAGAAAATATCAATGAGGTAATGAAAGTGACGCGCCAGGAAATCGCATCTGGTGTTGACTGGATTAAAATTTATGCAAGCACGGGTAGCGGTGATGATGTAACAAGTGTGCAACAATACACCTATGAAGAAATGAAAATCGCATGCGATATCGCGCATCAGGCCGGTAAGCGGGTAGCGATACATTCGTATGGACCCGAAGCTGCACGTGATGCCATTCGTGCAGGTGCAGAATCCATCGAACATGCCACGGGATTAAACCGGGAAGATTTTGAATTAATGAATAGGCATCACTGTACCTATGTACCCACTGTTGATCACAACCGTTATTACATCGATCACCATGATGAATACGGATATACCCCCGAAGCAATTAAAAATATGCAGGCCTACATCCAGCGTAACCTGGAAACCTTAAAACTGGCAGTTCAATCGAATGTCAAAATCGCAATGGGCTCGGATGCCCTGTTCACTGGTTTCGGAGAAAATACACGCGAACTGGAATGGTTTGTCAAAGCCGGCATGACTCCGCTCGAAGCATTAAACACAGCCACAAAAAATGGTGCCGAACTTCTTGGTAAAGAAAAAGAATTGGGTCAAGTAGCTCCCGGTTTTTTTGCAGATATCGTCGCTGTAGATGGCGATCCAACAAAAGACATCAACGCAGTGATTAAAGGAGTGAAGTGGGTAATGAAAGATGGAAAGGTTGTGGTGGATAAATTAAAAATGAAGAATGAAAAATGAAGGATTTAAAATTACGAATTACGAATTATGAATTACGAACTACTATATTTTTAAAGCCAAGCTTTAGATTGAGGAGAAACAAAAGCCCCTTTCAAGGGGGTTGGGGTCAGAAGGATCATATTTAATAGTTTAATTCAGCATTTGTTTAATAAGAACCAATTTTGATTTTGTATTACAACATATAATAAAAACCCGAAGGGTTTCCCTTCAATTACCAGTGGGTGAAACCCACATTATTGATTGATACATTATTATAACAATGAAAAATAAATTATTCAATTTCTTTCTGACAGTGTTGTGTGGGATTTTCTTTCTGCAATCGGCTCTAACCCAGGAGTTGAATCAAAGGCATAAAGGAGCAACCCCCCTGTCAAACAACAACAATCAACACTTCGACAAGCTCAGTGCAGCGTCATCAACGAAAGCAACAACCCGCGCTGTTATTGTTGGCATCAGCAAATACCAGGATCCCAAAATCCCGGATCTGCATTATGCGGACAGGGATGCGGAATTATTTGGAGAATGGTTAAAATCGCCAGCCGGAGGCAAAGTTTCAACAGATAATGTCATTTTATTGACCAATGAAAATGCCACATCGGCGCAGGTCAATTTGGCATTTAATTGGCTAGCGGATAGCTCAAAGGAAGGTGATATTGCAATCATTTACTTTAGCGGACATGCCGATCTGGATTCAAAAAAGCGACTAGAACAATTTGGTTATTTACTAACTTATGATACTCCTTCTTCGATTTACATCGCAGGATCAGCTCCGTTAAATTATTTGCAAAATATTGTTTCAACCCTTTCGAATATTCAGAAAGTTAAAGTTGAACTCTTTCTCGATGTTTGTCACGCCGGCAAATTTGCAGGAACAGAATTCGGATTGCATCAGGCTACCGCGCAGGCACTTACCAATCAATTTGCAAATGAAATTAAAATCTTATCATGCCAACCCGATCAGTTTTCTTTGGAGGGACAGGAGTGGGGTGGTGGAAGAGGGGTTTTTTCATATCATCTCATCGAAGGACTTACCGGTTTGGCAGATAAAAATAATGATGGACAAGTTAATCTTTTTGAAATAGGGCGTTTTCTGGAAGACATTGTTCCAAGTGAGACGTCTCAATCTCAAATGCCCAAAATAGTAGGAAACAGTAATACTGTAATTGCATGGATTGATCCTCCATCTTTAGCTGCTTTAAGACGTCAAAAGGAAACACAGGCATCGACCCTTGATTTTGTAGGTTCAAAGGGAATCGAAGATGACGTTTTAGCCAAAGCAGATTCCATCAGTAAAGCGTATTATTTTTCATTTAAGAAAGCTTTGAAAGATAAAATTCTTATGGAGACTTCAGATGGTGTCTTTAGTGCAGATTATTTCTACCGGAAAATAATACCAAATGAAGTTTTCAAACCATTAGTAGGAATCATGAGTCGCAATTTAGCTTCAGCATTAGCCGATGAAGCGCAACAAGCCTTAAATCGAATTCTTTCTGACGACCCATTTGAAATTAATATCTGGCTTGGTAATCCTGCTAATTACAAACAGTATCCATTTTATTTGCAACGAGCCCTGGAACTCATTGGAGAAGGAAATAAACTATATTCATCGCTTCTGGCCAAAAAATATTATTTTGAAGGCTATAACCTTTACTTTGATAAAGGAGCGAAAGAAGAGAAGCCATCCCTTCGCGATTCATTCAGGATTCAAGCAAAAAAATATTTCTTGAAATGCATAGAATTAGAACCAGGAGCAGCTTATGCTTACTATAGCATTGGTTCTTTGATAGAGCAAACAGGAAACCTTGCATTAGCTGATAGTAATATTCTTTGGTTAGAAAAAGCCATTGAATTAGCACCCAATTGGAAGCAACCTTATGTGAGTATTGCTGAAGTTTATCTCAATTGGTTGACTCAGCCAGAAAAAGCAAACGAGTGGCTTATGTATGCATATGCTTTGGATTCTACATCATATTTATTATTACAGGAAATTTCATGGGTTAGACAATGCCAGCATAAACCGGAGGAATCCAATGCGATTTGTAGGAAGATGATTTCTTTGCGACCAGATCTTCCAAATGCATATTGGACTTTAGGACACACTTTGCTTAATCTTCAAGGAGAAATTTTAGAATCTGAAAAATATTACAGGAAAGGTGATGAAATATCTAGAATTAATTTACATAATATTGATTCAACTGACAAGTTTTATCTAACACCACATATGCTTAAAACTCGGAGAGCTGAAAAAGCAATCCAGAGTTTAAAAATGAACATTAACAATGAAAAGATTAATGTAGCTGAAAAATCCTGGTGTTTAACTGCATTGGCAGAATCTTATGTTCAGATCCTTGATTTTGAAAATGCTAAGAAAGCTATACATAAAGTCGAGGAAATTTGCACAGATGAGATGGTATTAACGAGAATAGAGCTAATCAAAGGAAATTTGCAGTTGCTTCAAGGAAGTCTTGTAGAAGCTGAACAAACTCTGCTTAAAGCCTTAAATATTAATGAGGCTAATGATGATGCCTGGATAAACATATGGACGTTTCTTGGTTGCATTAAAGCCCTCCAAAATAAGCTTGATGAAGCAGAAGCTTTTTTTAAAAAAGCAGTTAATTTTAATGGAGGTAATACGGCTAATATTTGTTGGGAGACTGCCTGGTTTTATTATGGCAAATTTTTATTAGATCAAAACCGGGATAAAGAAGCCTATCATGCCTTTGATCAAGCGAAGATCTTATTTCCCAAAGGATGGTATTCAGCATATGGTTTTGCCTTGTATGAAGCAAAAAAAGGAAATAAGGAAAAGGCTCTGGATCAATTGGAGATTTCGTTAAATTGCTATTATCCGATTCCTAAGCCTATTATAGATGAACCTCTATTTAAAGAAATCAGAAAGACAAAACGGTTTAAAGCGATGATGGAGAAGAATTTTCCAAAAGGATGAAAATGATTAATAAAAAATGACTTATCTGGTTTTGGACTTAATGTCCCATCCAAAGGAATTTAATTGATAAATTTTATGCTTCTAAAAAGTTAATCATAAAATTTCATGCAAATTTTTAGTTGATATAAAACATTATATTGTGTTAATAGTTTCTTTTTAGTCATACTCCAAAATTTATTTTTCATCCTTATTCATCCGGATAGGTAATACACCGGCCATTTCACCGATTACATTAATGAGTTCTTTGTCAGAGGGTACAATAATTTTGGAATTACTGGATAACGCTTTTTCAAGTGCTTCCAGTTTGCGAAGGGTTTGAGCGTTTCCTACAAAATATTTTTCTGCGGCTTCATTCACCAAAGCAATGGCCTGAGCCTCACCTTCTGCTGCCAGAATTTTTGCCTGTCGGATTCCTTCTGCTTTTTTTATTTCAGCCCGTTTTTCTCCATCAGCACGTGTTTCAATGGCCGTTGCAAAATCAATGGCCGCCATTTTTTCATTTTCGGCTTTTACAATTTTATTCATGGTTTCCTGAACGTCTTTGGGTGGATCAATTTCTTTTAATTCCGTTCGTACAATTTCAATCCCCCAATGTGCGGTTTCTTCAATAAGGGTTACATATAAGCCTTTATTTATTTTACCGCGTTCGCTGTTTGCTGACTTAAGAGTCATGGTACCGATAATATTCCGCAAAGTAGTACGCGCAAGGCTGACGATCTGGGATTGGATATTGTTTACACTATACTGCGAATTTTTTACACTGTCTTCGTCCATTCTGATTTTGAAATAGACTTGTGCATCCACAGAAGCATTAAGATTGTCAAAAGTGATGATTTCCTGTTTATTGGCATCTACCATCTGTTCAGTTATATTCACCAGATACAAATTGTCAATAAATGGCAATATCCAATGGAAACCCGGTTCGGCAAACCGTCTGTATTTGCCAAATCGCTCGATCAGGCCCCGGTGTGTAGGTCGGATAATGCGGACGCCAAGAAAGAATAAAGCGACGATAACGGCAATTGCAATTTGAAGGAACATGATGTTGTGGCTTTAGTATATGTAAATGTAGCGATTTTATTCTTTTTTGATTCATTTCATTAGTAGGATTCAGATAAAAAAGATGTATCCGTCAAATGATCAGATCAAATAGATGAATACGGGTATGAATGGGCAAGTTGAATTCAATTAAACTAAGGACATGCAGCACCTGATTGTGAATTGACTTCAGAAGGTTGGCTTTGGATTCGCATGATTGCTGATCCATTTGGTAGTTTACTAATAACTGTGTCGTTTATCTTTGATTTTCTTTTCTCTTGAAAGGAGTCCAACCTAGGAGAATACCTTCCACCCCCAATGCCTGTCTCGACCATCGCCACAAATTAAAATGGTCTGTGTGCTTTGTTATTTTTCCATTTGCAAATTCAAAGGGCAACAATTCTGTTATTTACCCTTCTCCCGGTTTGAGTGATCAGGTAATCTGTAATCCATATGTGAGAACCTTATTGCCCATCGTCAATTACATAATCAAAATGGATGTTCAAATTCCCTTTGCTTCTTTCAATGAGCATTTGCCACATCATTTTAACCGCTGTGTCGGATAATGTTGCAAAAGCCGGATCTGTAAAAATGATCCGTTTATCATAGCAATCTGACATGGTTATAGCATTGCCTTGGCGGAACGATTCATAAAAGTGAATAATAAGTTCCTGATTATTTGTATTTCATTTATTGCTAATTATTTGAATTTGTTTTAAAGGCATTCCGGATAAATCAATTGCATGTTGTTTTTAACCATTGAATATGTTAGGCTCAGGAATATCAAACATCATCAGTATGCCGGGCAAGCAGTTTCGAATGGACAACAACTACGTATATATTTGTAGGATTAATACATAGTACTATTCTAAAAGTATAGGTTAAACGATTTTTATTTCAGCAACATACCGGCTGACATGCTGATTTGTAATTCGTTCGTATTGAATTAATGAATTGCAATTAATTTTGTAATATGGAGGATGTTGTCATTATTGGTGCAGGTGCGGCTGGGCTTGCAGTCTATTACCAACTAAAGCAATCAGGAGTAAAATCGAGGATCCTGGATGAGCATTACCAGGTAGCAAGTTCATGGCGTGTCCGTCATCCTCAGCTTCGTTTGAATACCCATCGTTGGTATTCTCATCAACCAGGCATGCGGATTCCTGCAAAATATGGAAGGTGGGTTTCCCGGGATGATTATATTCAATATCTGGAAGATTATGTCACCAGGTTTGAAATTCCGATTGAATTTAATACCAGGGTTTTTAAAGTGGACCGGAAAGAAAATTCCTGGAAGATCGAAACATCACAAGGGAATTTCATTTCAAAACATGTTGTAATTAGTTGCGGCGCAAATCGCATCCCTAAAATGCCACATATTCCCGGCCTCGAAACATTTGATGGCATTGTAAAACATGCTGCAGATTTTGGAGAAGCTTCAGTTTATGACGGGAAAAGTGTACTGATAATAGGTGGAGGAAACTCGGCCTTTGATCTGGGTAATCATCTTAGTAAAAGGCCGGTTCGTGAATTATCCATTTCTATCCGAACAACACCGGGTATCTCAGCCAAAGAAGTATTTGGATTTCCCATGCATCTTCTTGCCGCATGGATGAGAGATCTTCCAATCAGGATCCAGGATGCTTTGTTTCATTCAACCCAAAATTCACTTTATGGAAATTTAAAAAAATTCAATTTCGGTGATCCGCCCAAAAATGTATTTACCAAACATGCACAGGATGGAATCACTGTATCAGTGGATGATGGTTTTATCCGAAATATCAAAAAAGGCAAGGTAAGAGTAATTGATGAAATTATTAAAATAGATCAAAAGAAAGCAATTACAGCAAAAGCGGTGGAAGTTTATCCGGATGTGATACTTTGTGCCACTGGATATGATCCGGGCCTGTTTTCTTTGATTGGTCATCTGGGCATGTTGGACCCGTTTGGCATTCCTGCGACAACAGGCTCACAAACAATTGCAAATTATCCCGGACTCTGGTTTATTGGATTGCGTGGATATATTTGGGGAAATATGTATGAACAGATTAGACAATCTGCGAAATTGGCCAAAGCTATTGCATCAGATTTAAATCGGTGAGTATTTATTCTTCCCTGGGATCATATTTGTGAAATCATGCTGTTAAAAATTTCGTCTAGTTCTTTTTCTCCCCATTCCTTATTTAGGTCTGCACACAGGTTCATTAGAAATTCATCTTGTTTTCTTCCCTTTACCATGGCGTCATAATAACTGATGTCCGGTCGGAAAGTCACCAAAGCATATTTCGAATAGTATTCCGGGAATTTTTTTTCGAGGTTCATTTCTAATTGGCGTTTCTTCTGGAAGACCGGATCCGCAACTTTATCACGCATTTCTATAAAATTGTCTTCAGCTAAATCGGCAATAGCGTCAGCATTTGGTTTGCGGAGTTTAGAAAAACTCTCAAACAAATTATTCCAACTCATGTGCTGATTCAGTAGTTCATCAAAAACAAAAACATCTTCGAATCCGCAATTCATTCCTTGCCCGTAAAAGGGAATTATAGCATGAGCAGCATCTCCCATCAGCAGAATTTTATCTTCATAATGCCAGGGACTGCATTTTACGGTATACAGATGACCGGTTGGGTGTTCAAAAAATTCAGATTCAAGATCCGGCATTAACGGGACTGCATCAGAAAAATAAGTCTGATAGAATTCCATTATGGATTTTTTGGTATCCAATCGATCAAAACTTAATTCACCATGATAGGGTAAAAACAAAGTGGCTGTATAAGTGGCATCGGGATTGGGAAGAGCAATCATCATGAAATTACCTCGGGGCCAGATATGCAAAGCGTTTTTTTCGATAACAAATGTGTTGTCTTTTCCGGGTGGTATTGTCAATTCTTTATATCCGTAATTTTGAAAAGTCTGACTATAGTTAAACCGAAGATGGGGTGTCAGTTCAAATAATGTTTTTCTCGCAACAGATGCTGCCCCATCTGTTCCGATGAGAATGGCATTCTCCATGCTTTTTATTTCTTTTTGTTCAGTTTCTATGACAAAACGCTGGCAATCATTTTCTACTCTGATCAGTTTGCTTTTAAAGTGAATTGCATCCGGTTTTATTTTTTCAATGGCGTCCATCAGAATAATGTTCAGTGTTCTTCGGGATATGGAATTGATAAATTCTCCGGGTCTTGTACTATAAGGTTGCAACGCAAGTTGCCCATCCAGGGTGTGGATCATTCTGCCACTCATCTGAATGGCATTGGATAAAATTTCTTCATCCACTCCTGCGAGTTTCAGGGCTCTGATCCCGCGATGTGATAAAGCAAGATTTATGGATCGTCCTGCGCTGATATTTTCTTTACGCATATCAGCACGTGATTCAAATAAACTGACATCGAATCCTCGTTGCAGCAATCGCAATCCAAGTAAGCTTCCCACCAAACCGGAACCTGCTATAATTATTTTTTTGCTTTTATCCATTCTTCAATGTGTTTTTTAAGATTTCTACAAAATCAAAAACATCTGTAAATGTATTGTACAGTGGAACCGGTGCTATCCGGATTACATCAGGTTCCCTCCAGTCCGCAATCACACCTTTCGATGTTATCTTTTGAAACAGACTTTTGTCTGCATTCTTAACTTTAATGGAGATCTGACAACCGTGTTCTTCTTCATTTCTGGGTGTGATTACCGTGATTTTTGGATCATTTAATTCATCCAATAAATTGAATAAAACATTTCCAAGTTCGATTGATTTTTTCCGGAGCGCGCTCATACTTGTTGACGAAAACAAATCAAGGGAAGCACGTAAACAAGCCATAGGTAATATCGGCGGATTGCTAAGTTGCCAACCTTCAGCACCTGGCATTACTTCAAATGCAGGTTCCATTTTGAAGCGAGTGATTTTATTATGGCCCCACCATCCGGCAAATCTTGGCAATTCCCTGTTATAGGCATGTCTTTCGTGGATGAAACAACCTGCTAAGGTTCCTGGACCTCCGTTTAAATATTTATATCCACACCAGATTGCAAAATCGGGACCGTCTTCATGAAGGTTTAATAATAAATTTCCTGCGCCATGAGCAAGATCAAATCCAATCAAGCATCCGTATTGATGTGCAAGTTGAGTCATGAATGCAATCGGATATGCTTGTCCGCTATAATAATTAACGGAACCAATTAAAGCCAGGGCAATTTGATCTCCTTCATTTTTAAAAATAGTTTCAATATGTTCTTTGGAAATATAATTACTTCCGGGTTCTGCTTGTAAAATGATCAATGCATCTTTCGGATCATATCCATGAAATCGAATCTGAGATTCTACGGCATATCGGTCTGAAGGAAAACAGGATGGTTCGATAAGAATTTTAAATCGTTTGGGAGTAGGCTGGTAAAACGAAACCATCATCAAATGAATATTAACCGAAAGGGTATTCATAATTATGGTCTCAATAGATAATGCGCCTACAATTTTTGACATTGCTTCTGTAAGGAGTTCATGGTAACTGTACCATGGATTTTTAGCATCATGATGACCGGTTACTCCAAATTTTGCCCAATCATTGAGTTCTTGTTCAACATATTCTTTAGTTTTTTTGGGTTGGAGACCTAGTGAGTTACCACAGAAGTAATATAGGTCTTTGCCTTCTTTGCTTTTGGGAATGAGAAAATGATTTCTCATAGAATGCAAAGAATCCTGTTGATCCATCGATTCGGCATCAATTCTTCTGAAATTCATTGGAATGGTTTGAGCTCAAAAATAAGTGTTTTGAAAGTCTATAGGTAAATAGTCTGAAACCTGTTGAGTTCCAAAACAAACAGATAATTGATAATCAACAGATTATCCAAAATATCAGAGTCACTTAAATCCCAAATAAATTCAATTGGGGATATTTTCTTCAGCATAATGAAATCATAGGCTGTAGAGCATGATCTGTTTAGCAATAAGCGAATAGTCCTACCTTCGCTTTATGGATTGGCATTCCACCGTACTTGGATTCAAACATTATCTGATTCTCGAAAAATCACTGTCTCCTAATTCTGTTGAAGCTTATTTGCGGGATGTGGATAAGCTCCAGATTTATGCTGAGCAAAAGAATAAAAATTTGAATCCGGAACAGCTGAAACTTCATGATCTGGAGGATTTCATCGGATGGCTGCAGCAATTTAATCTGGAAGACAGGTCTCAGGCAAGAATCATTTCAGGTATTAAAACATTTTATAAATTTTTGTTACTGGAAGATTTGATAGCAGACAATCCAACCGAACTCATTGAAGCTCCAAAAGTCAAACGAAAAATTCCGGATGTTCTCAGTGCCGAAGAAGTTGAATTAATTATCAATGCGGTAGACTTGAGTGTTCCGCAAGGACATCGCAACAAGGCCATTTTAGAAACATTATATTCGTGTGGATTACGCGTAAGTGAGCTTTGCGATTTATTAATTTCGAATGTCTTTGAAGAAACGGGATTTATCAAAGTGGTAGGGAAAGGCAACAAGGAACGACTGGTGCCTATTGGAGAACAAGCCATTCACGAAATAAATTTATATAAAAATAATTTTCGCAAACAGCTCGCGCAGGTAAAAGGTCAGGAAGATTTTTTGTTTCTGAATCGTTTTGGAAAAAAGATTTCACGGATCAGTGTTTTTGAGATGGTCAAGGAGAATGTCTTGCGAGCCGGCATTCATAAAGAAGTCAGCCCACATACATTCCGTCACTCATTTGCTACTCATTTGATAGAAGGGGGTGCTAACCTGAGAGCAGTGCAGGAAATGTTGGGTCATGAAAGCATCACTACAACGGAGATCTATACACATCTGGATTTAAATTACTTGAGGGAAACGGTTATGCGGTTTCATCCGATGAATCAGAAAACTAAAATGGAATAAGCAGAATAAGTAATGCAATAATATTGAGGAGAAAGTCAATGATGCAATTCACTTATCAAAAATGAAATAACCGGGGCAAACTGGGTTATTATAAAATTTAATTTCTAGCGCTTTCTAACAAAGGTTAGAATCATCAATACAATAGCCCCAAATTTTACCAGATTAACCATCACGAAGAGAGGAAACGAAAGACGCTCTGCATCCACAGGTTCACTCCAATACCTGAAATAGGGATAATATTTTATTGAAATCGGTACCTGGGTAGGCAAAGCACCTTTACAACGGTCATTTTCAGGAATGATGTGATCCAGTATTTCATTATATCCGTCATAGCGCTGTTGATATAAAGTCTGTTGAATCGTATATTCATATAAGTAGACCCGATCCCCTTCACAGGTATGATTATAAATTTTGGCTTCACCCGGCACTGCAAAAAAACGCAAGGCTAAAGATCGAAAAGGATCTTCTACCTTGAAAAATGGAAGAATAAAGAAACAGGAAATAAAAAAAACCAATGCTCGGTAAAACCAGATCATACTTTGTTTTTATTTTCGAAAACCAGGAGGCAAACAGGCATTAGCCTTTTAGTCTGTGGGTTTTAAGATATATGGAAGATATAAAACCCAATCTTGATTTCAGCAAAGTCCAAATTAGGATTTAAAATTTCCCAATAACTAAAAACCTGTGGTCTGTAACCTATTCGCCTAAATACTTCCTCAAAAGTATATAAATTTGACGATTGATAAAAAGGGTTTTAGAACAATGCAAAACCGGATTTTAAAAATCAAACAGTCGCTGAGTAAAGTCATTCCATTTTACAAGCAACTTTCATGGTATTCTAAAATTCTGGTTTGGATTGGCATGGTAATTCTCATGCATTTCATCTATTTGATTGCCTTAATTTTTGTTTTCCCTCCAATCACCACAACACAACTTGGAAGTATGATGGATGGTCATGGCATGAGCCGGGATTACGAATGTTTGAAGAATATTTCTTCCAACGCTGTACTGGCCGTTATCGGTTCGGAAGACCAATTGTTTATGGAGCATTATGGCTTTGATCTGGAGAGTATTGAAAAGGCAGTTGAATACAACAAATCAAAGCCTAAAAAAATGCGCGGTGCATCAACGATAAGTCAGCAGGTGGCCAAAAATGTTTTTTTGTGGCAGGGCAGGTCATGGATCAGAAAGGGCCTGGAAGTCTATTTTACTATAATGATTGAAACCTTATGGAGCAAGAGGAGAATAATGGAAATGTACCTCAATGTCATTGAAATGGGAGATGGAATTTTTGGAATACAGGCAGCAGCTAAAAAGTATTTCAATAAGGATGCAAAGAAGTTAACCAGAGAAGAAGCCGCGATGATTGCTGCAGCATTGCCCAACCCCAAAAAGTACAAAGTGAAACCAATATCATCTTATGTTTCTTACCGGTTTCCCTGGGTATTGCAACAGATGGATCAATTGGAACCGGATGAGAACATCAATTATTTGATGCATCAGGCTGATTTTAATGCAAGTACAGCCCCACGGATTACAGTAAAGAAACAGGAAAGTGCTGATACCATTAAAACTGAAACGCAAGAGTTTCACACAGACTCACTAGGCAATTAACATGTAGATTTAAGTAAATGCAATCAGGTTATTCTGTCAAATGTTAAACATGGACATTCATCTTTGAAATTTACTTATGGTTTAAATTCATTGGCGGCCAAAGACTTCCATCAATTTTCTTAATTTTTCTTCATTGGCGCGTTCACTGCTTCCCAGATTCATTATGTTGTTTACAGAAGGAAGTTTATTTCTCAGGGATGCATGAAATCGTTTCAAACCCGTTTCCTTCAACAATTCTTTGACATTGTTTTCATTTATGCCACCCGCTGCCATGATTTGAATTTTGTCTCCGAATTGATCATTCCAATACATTAATTTTTTTGCACCATCCAGGGCACTTGCAGCGCAACCGGAACTTAAGACTCTGTCGATTTGCAATTCAATTAATTGACTGAAAATTTGTTCTGGATTTGTTGCGATATCAATGGCTCTGTGAAAGGATAGAGTTACACCCATTGACCTGTCGATGAGTGCTTTCATGAATTCCTGATCGAGGTCTCCATTTGAAAGCAGCCCGCCGGCAACGATAGTATCAATACCACAATCTAATGCATGGCGTATATCTTCAAAAATGATTTCTTTTTCGATTTCATCATAGACGAAATCTCCGTTTCTGGGGCGAAAGAACACCGCAATTTCTTTAGAGAAAAAAGATCTTGCTTTTCGGATCATGGCTAATCCAGGTGTTAATCCGCCATGTTCCAGATCAATGCATAATTCAATGGCGTCAGCTTTATATTCTTCAGCCAGTTGAACGGAATGAATATCTGAACAACAAATTTCAATAACTATATCTGACAACACAGGTATTGAATGATATTAATAAATAATTGGTTTGAATCGGGATAAAGCCTTATTTAAACTTGTTATATCTTTTTTCAGCAGTTTCCCAATTGATTACATTGAAAAATCCTCCAATATAATCCGGTCGACGGTTTTGATATAATAGATAATATGCATGTTCCCAGACATCCAGTGCTACAACGGGCATTCCACCGCAACCGGTATTGGGCATTAATGGATTATCCTGATTAGGCGTGGAGCAAATTTCAAGCTTACCACCCGGATGTACGCAAAGCCAGGCCCAGCCGGAACCGAATCTGCCTATAGCAGCTGCAGTAAATTTTTCTCTGAATGATTGTATGGAAGTAAAATCCCGTATAATGGCTTCAGCAATTTGACCGTTTGGATCGCCCCCACCATGTGGTGACAACATTTCCCAAAACAGACAATGGTTGTAATAACCACCGCCATTGTTTCTTACGGGCATATTATTCATGTCAAGATTCTTGAGAATCTCTTCAATACTCATATTTTCGAGAGAAGTGTCCTTGATGGCAGCATTCAGATTATTGGTATAAGCCGCGTGATGCTTTCCATGATGGATCTCCATGGTTCTTGAATCGATGTGAGGCTCCAGGGCTTGGTGCGGATAAGGTAATTCCGGAAGTGAAAATGGCATAAAAATTTAGTTTCAGAACGTAAAAGTAAAACACTGTTATTAATAGCCGTTAAATTTAAATAAATTTTACGGGAAAACCCTCATATTTTTTTCAATTATATATTTAAACTGCAGTACGAAACCGTTTCGCAAGAATGGGATGCAGAAAAACGCTTATCATAATGATTAGTACACCAATGTAAAACATCGTATTTAGTTGCTTGTGTTCTTTTAATATCACAATTGCAATGATAAGGCCATAGACCGGCTCAAGGTTGAAGGTAAGCATGGCTGAAAAGGCACTTAAGTTTTTAAGCGATCTGACAGCTAAAACATAGGCAACATAAGTGCATACCACAGACAAAATGATCAGATACATCAAATCCATATAAGAAGGTAAAAATTTCAGATTTGGATTAAATAGAAAAATAAATGGCATCAAAACAGATAGAAACATCCAAACCGAAAAAAGTTCGATCCAGGTAATATTAATCGGATTAGTATGATGAATGTATTTTTTGTTTAGCGTCGCAAAGCATGCTGACAATAACGCAGATAGAATGCCGACAAAAAACCCGATCCTGAATGAAACTTCTATGTTCTGGAAAATCATCCACATACCGGGCATACTGAATAAGCCGGTTAAAATATCCAGCCATTGCAATGGTCTTTTGTTGAACATAGATTCAAAAAAAGCGGTAAAAATGGGAATAAATGCCAGGCAGATCATGGCTATTGATGAATTGGAAAGTTTAATGGAGCCATAAAAACAAATCCAATGCAAAGCGACAACAATGCCAATTAAGGTAAATATTTTAAAATGTGCGGGCTTCAGGTCTTTGAATCCTCCTTTTCCAAACATTTTGGGTAACATGAGGACCCAGGTCAATAATGCCCTCCACCACACCAGTATCAGAGCAGGCAATATGATAAGTTTCCCCAAAATGCCCGTAAAACCGAATAAAAAAACAGCGATATGCAGAAAAATGAATGACTTTTTTAAACTATCCATTTTGGATTTTGAAAATGACAACAAATATCTATTTTTGTGCCCTCTTAAATTAAAATATATGAGCAGCCTGCAAATTGGAGAAAAAGCACCCGGTTTTACCCTGGTATCTTCTGAAAAAACGGAAGTACATCTTGCAGACTATAAAGGTAAAAATGTGCTTATTTTGTTTTTCCCGTTCGCTTTTACCGGAACCTGTACGAAGGAACTCTGCCAAATGCGGGATGACATTTCGATTTATGAAAAACTACAGGCAACGATTTTGGCTATCTCTGTGGATTCCCCACACACCTTAAATAAATTTAAAGAACTAAATCAGTTGCCATTTACCCTGTTGTCTGATTTTAATAAAGTTGCATGCAAGACCTATGATTGTATGCATGAAGAATTTAGCCTCGGTCTGAAAGGAGTTGCAAAGCGTTCGGCTTTTGTTGTGGATAAAGAGGGAATATTAAGATATCAGGAAATTTTGGAAAATCCGTCAGGTTTACCTAACTTCGACGCCATAAATGAAGTATTAAATAATTTAAATTAATCCTGTCATGATGCAGACAAATCCCGGAACTTGGGAAGCCATCGAAGAAGAAGTTTTACTGGAAGAAACTACAGGGGAAATCTCGGAACTGATTGTCTATAATGATGATGTCAATACGTTTGATTGGGTCATCGAAAGTCTGATGGATATCTGCAAGCATTCCTTTGAGCAGGCAGAACAACTTTCTTTAATTGTTCATTTTAAAGGAAAAGCAATCGTCAAAACAGCAGATTTGAATACCTTATTACCTATGAAAAACGGCCTTTGCGACAGAGGCCTGTCGGCTGTGATTGAAACCATTAAAGTATAATACCATTGCCCGTTTATCAGATTCCTGATGAACATTTGATCTTTCCACATCCCTCTCAGGCCGAACCGGATGGTTTAATCGGAATAGGGTCAGATTTAAATCCCGATAGGTTGCTTCTTGCATATCAAAATGGAATTTTCCCCTGGTATTCTGCAGGCGAACCTATACTATGGTGGTGTCTTACACCAAGATTAGTTCTGTATCCTCAAAAGATAAAGATTTCCAAAAGCATGAGATCCGTACTGAATGGCTCCAGATTTCATTACACCTTTGATACTGATTTTTTATCCGTTATGTTAGCTTGTAAAACAATTTCGAGACATAACCAAAGGGGCTCATGGATTCATCAGGATGTTCTGGATGCATTTCTACAATTGCACAATCTGGGCTTTGCTCATTCTGTAGAAGTTTGGGAAGGGACTGAATTGGTAGGTGGACTTTATGGGCTCGCAATCGGAAAAATGTTTTGCGGGGAGTCCATGTTTGCTAAAAAATCCAATGCTTCAAAATACGCTTTGATCAAACTTGCAGATTTTTTGATGAAAAAACAATTTCATTTCATCGATTGCCAGCAGGATACTCCACATCTCAGGTCAATGGGCGCCGAACTAATAGAAAAGGATATTTTTTTTAGTATGCTTGAGGAAAATAAAAAGTATCCCATACATTCAGAGCACTGGAGCAATGAACCTTGACAATCCACCTTCAATCCATCGAAACAGTATGAAGAATTCGTTGAACTTATACTTAATTTGCACTCCGATAATTTTGGGTAGGTCTTAGTCTTAAAACAATGAAATGAATCAATGCCGGTCTCAGCATATGTTGGATTTGCAAATGAATTTGTTTATGCGGAATGTTTTGTCCGGATATTGATCTTCATTCATAAATAGGCGGGATTAAATTGAATTGTAGAACTTAGAAACAATTGAGGAATCGATGAGCAGATATGCTGAAACCATTCAATATATGTATGATGCCTTGCCAATGTTTCACAGGCAGGGAAGAACGGCATATAAGAAAGACCTGAGAAATATCATGGCACTTTGTGATGCACTGGGTAATCCTCAGAACGATCTCAAGTGTTTTCACATTGCCGGTACGAATGGTAAAGGATCCGTGTCACATATGCTGGCTGCGGTATTGCAAGCCCACGGTTACAAAACGGGATTATATGTTTCTCCTCATTACAAGGATTTCCGGGAACGAATTAAAATAAACGGGGAGTACATATCAAGAGCTTTTGTTTGCAATTTTATTGAAAAAAACAAAAATGTATTTGATCAGGTACAACCTTCTTTTTTTGAAATGACAGTAGCCATGGCTTTTTCCTGGTTTAAACACAAAAAAGTAGATTATGCCGTGATTGAAACAGGATTAGGAGGAAGATTGGATTCGACAAATATGGTCCATCCATTGATGAGCATTATTACCAATATTAGCTGGGATCATAGCGACATACTAGGAGATAGTTTAGAAAAAATTGCCGTAGAGAAAGCTGGAATCATCAAGCAAAAGGTACCGGTTTTAATTGGAAGGCGACAAACGGAGACGAAAGAAGTTTTTGAAGCTGCAGGTAAAGCCCGGTCAGCTGAATTGTTTTATGCGGATGACTTAATTCGCAACTATCATTTTAGTAAAAATGATCGGGGACTTATTCAAATACAGGCCGATATTTTAAATAGTAAAAAAGAAATTGCGCCTTCATTGGTTGGACTTTACCAAAAGGAGAATATTAAAACGGTTATCGCCGCATGCGCTGTGATACATGATCGTCTGGCCATTAAACTGGATGCTGATAAAATCGTTTATGCATTGGAACATACTTCGCAATTGACGCGAATCGTTGGAAGATGGCAAACCTTATCAGAACATCCTTTGGTGATTTGTGACAGCGCTCATAATGAAGATGGAATTAACTATCTGGTCGAGCAATTAAAAGCAATGTCTTATGATCAACTCCATTTTATTTGTGGATTTGTTAAAGACAAACCTTTGGACAAAATCTTTTCTTTATTGCCCAAAGAGGCCAGGTATTATTTTGTAAAGGCAAATCTTCCAAGGGCTTTAAATGAATCAGAGTTAAAAAATCAGGCCGGGCAATTTGGGTTAAAGGGAAATACATACAGCAGTGTTAAGCGTGGATTGTCCGCAGCAAAAAGAGCTGCTGGAGAAAAAGATCTGATTCTTGTAGCAGGTAGTATATTCGTAGTGGCAGAAATTTTATAAATAGACAATATGAAAATAGTCATAGGAATTGGAGGTGCGAGTGGTTCGGTTTATGCAAGATTGTTATTGGATAAATTAATGGATTTGCAGGAGCACGAAGTTTCATATGTAATGAGTGATAATGCCGAAGTTAACTGGCAACTTGAAAATCCGCAACACTCCATTCAAAATTATCCGTTCAGACGTTATGCTAAAAATGATTTTACAGCACCTTTTGCTTCGGGTTCGGCAAAATATGATGCGATGATTGTGTGCCCTTGTTCAGCTGGTTTCCTGGGACGTGTGGCAAATGGTATTTCAGATGATTTAATGACCCGTGCAGCTGATGTAATGTTAAAAGAAAGAAAAAAATTGGTACTCGTTTTCAGGGAGAGTCCTTTCAATCTGATTCATATTGAAAATATGAAGAAAGTAACTCTGGCTGGTGGAATTATCTGTCCCGCCATCCCTTCTTTTTATTCTAAACCTGAGACGATGGATCAGCTTATTGCAACAGTATCAAACCGTGCATTGGAGCTGATCGGTATAGACACCAAATCATTTAAATGGGGTGAATCAATCTAGTTAATGTCGTTGCAATATCAAATTAAGGAAATTCCGAACGCTTCAATTTACATTTGGAAAATTGAAGAAAAGGAAAGCTTCTTTGTTGAAAATATGCCCTGGAATGAAAAGCAACTGCTTTGGTTAGACAGCATCCATCCGTTAAAAAAAATCGAGTACCTGGCATCGAGGTATTTGATTTATTTTATTACGGGTAAATTGGATAGTCATCTATACAAAGACGAAGCAGGTAAGTTGCATTTGGCAAACTCCAATCAAAATCTGTCGATTTCGCATTCTGACGAATGGGTTGGATTGGCACTTTCTCAAACAAACATTGGATTCGATTTACAGAAAAAGTCTGATTCAATAAAGCGGATTTCTAAACGATTCCTGAGTCAGATGGAATATGATGTCATTAGCAAAGATCAGAATGATGAATTGTTGATAGTTAGCTGGTGTATAAAAGAGGCGGTCTATAAGGCCCATGGTAAGAAAGGGATCCTGTTCTCTGAACAAATTCATTTGGATCTTTCAGATTTCAAAACGAATAAATTAATTTCACGATCCGAACTTAAATTGACAGATAATGCTATTAAATATGAAATTAAACATGGATGGAAGGAAGATTTTGGCTGGGCACTTGCACTCGAAATATAGGTGGTTAATTTTGTTAATTTGGTTCGATGTACTTTGTATTTCATGTAAAAACAAGGATCAAAAACAGGCTGCTTTGATTGAATCCACTTCTGTTTTAAAAGATCAGAATTCAAAGCCCCTTCCGGCAGATTTTATTGATTTCTATCAGAAGTTTCATGCGGATAGTATATTTCAGATGGAGCACATAGATTTTCCGTTAAAGGGCATGCCCGATCATGCAGATCCTGAAGACATGAAAGATGATTATTATTTTACTTCTGATCAATGGACAATGCACAAATCGTTTGATCCAAAAAAATTCAGTATTAGCTATCTTAATCTAAGTGACATCTTAATTGAAGAAAAGATACTTGAAAGAGAACACAATCTGATGATCATTCGCAGATTTGCAAAACACACCGGAGGCTGGAGTCTGATTTATTATGCTGGTCTGAATAAATACAAAGCTTTGAAATAAAATGGTTTATTCTGTTTCTGGAATGAACAGATTGGATGAAAATGCAGATGGTTGTAAAAGAAAGAAATGCTTAAAAATAATTAAAGCAAATTCATTTTGGTGATTGAATTATAAAAGCCCCTGCACACTTCTGTATATCTACTCTGAATTGTCGGGATGACTGGATTCGAACCAGCGGCCTCTTCGTCCCGAACGAAGCGCGCTACCAGGCTGCGCTACATCCCGAATTCAAAAATATCCTATACACTGACAAGCATTCAAAAACCCAATTCGATTGAGCCACCAGGCAGACTCGAACTGCCGACCCACGCATTACGAATGCGTTGCTCTACCAACTGAGCTACGATGGCATGGTTAATATATACGGCTGTACAAAGGCCTGTTAACATCCTAACATCCTAACATCCTAACAGCCTAACATCCTAACATCCTAACAGCCTAACAGCCTAACAGCCTAACAGCCTAACAGCCTCATCAGGCTTGGCAAATGTAAAAACAATAAATTGGTATTGAAAGGAGAATGGATAGAATAAAAAAAGGCCGCATCAAGGCGATGCGGCCCCCCTAATCCCTGTGGGAAAACATATCCCGATTTTAAACGAAGCCTAAAAAACTCTCATTTAGTAGATAAAACGTGTTAGTCTTCTGGTTGGTTCAAGTTTTCTGTTAAGATTATCTTAAAGAACTATTGAAGCACCATTGATCGCTCTTCCATCATCTTGCGGATATTGATCAAAGCATAACGCATCCGGCCTAAAGCCGTATTGATACTGACCCTGGTCAACAGGGCGATATCTTTAAAACTCATATCAGCATAATGTCTTAATATGACTACTTCCCTTTGTTCTTCCGGAAGAGAGTCTACCAATTGCTTGATACGGTCATGAGTTTCAGAACGAATGAGTTGGTCCTCCCGGTTTTCATCCGGCAACTCTAAAACGTCAAATATATCAAAGTCGTCACCGCCCGAAACCTTGGTCCGGCGTTTATTTCTGCGAAACTGGTCCACACACATATTATAGGCAATGCGGATAGCCCATTGTGAAAACTTTCCTTCATGATTATAATTACCCTTTCTAAGAGTATCAATAATTTTAATAAAGACATCTTGAAATAAATCTTCCGCAGCTTCCCTGTCCTTTACAAAAAGGTAAATAGACGTGTAGATCTTCTGCTGGTGTCTTCTGATTAATTCGGCGAAAGCTGATTCGCTGCCCTGTAGATACTGATCGATCAAAGCCTGATCGCTTAGATTAATAACTTGCATACCCTTATTCTTTTAGAATTAAAAAAAGTGTAGAAGTTTTAATCTATAGGCAGTACGTTGATTAAATAATTAATTAATAATTACGAGTTAAAGATACGATAAGCATCGTAGTTGCTGTTCCCATAAAAGGCTTTTAACTTAATTTTAACCGCAACTAGTGATTACCAGAGACAAATATATCAAAAATTCTGCCAATTCTGCCTTCTTTTTTCAAAGTTGCTTGAGGAATTGAGCAAAATTGATTCTTTTTGCAGGTTATTTTAAATCCGATGGCAATACCCAAAACTCTGAATTCCAAAGCTGTAATTGAAATTAAAGGCGCCCGTGCCAATAACCTTAAAAATGTGGACGCCATTCTGTCCAAAAACAAAATGGTCGTGGTTACCGGCGTTTCCGGTTCAGGAAAATCCTCATTAATTATTGATACCCTCTACGCTGAAGGGCAAAGAAGATATGTAGAAAGTCTCTCCGCTTATGCCCGGCAGTTTCTGAACAGGATGAAAAAGCCGGATGTGGATTATATAAAAGGTCTTTGCCCTGCCATTGCTATCGAACAAAAGGTAACTACCTCCAATGCCAGGTCTACGGTAGGATCTCTTACAGAAATCTATGATTTTCTTAGATTACTCTTTGCCAGATTGGGAAAAACCTATTCTCCAGTCTCTGGAAATGAAGTAAAAAAACACGAAGTAAAGGATGTTGTCGATTTTATTCTGAGCCAGGAAAAGGGTAGCAAAATCTACATCTCTTTTAAAATTCAACAACAATATCCGGAACGAACCTTTGCCAGGGAATTGGACATACTGGCACAGAAGGGGTTTTCCCGGATTTATTGGCAACATAAACTTCATACAATTGAAGATCTGATCACCGGAAAATCGCCTGAACTAAAACTAAAAATTACTGATGGCAAGGTTAATTCCTGTGCAGTGGTCGTTGACAGAGTGGTTTTGAATGAAATAGATGACGATTTTAAAAAGCGATTGGCGGATTCTATACTTACTGCCTTTGCCGAGAGTTTGGGTGAGTGTCAGATCATTGTTCAGGAAAATGCAATTCACACATTTTCTTCAAGATTTGAATTGGATGGAATTGTATTTCCGGAGCCAACCCCACAGTTTTTTAATTATAACAATTCCTATGGCGCCTGTCCGGTCTGTGAAGGCTATGGAAGGATAATCGGAATTGATGAGAATAAAGTGATTCCGGATAAATCGAAAACCGTATATGAAGGAGCAGTAGCCTGCTGGTCCGGAGAAAAAGTAAGTGAATGGTTGAATCCATTATTGAATATAGCAGGTAAAATAAATTTTCCATTACATATTCCTTACAGACAATTAAAACAGGAACACATAGATATATTATGGAATGGAAAAGGTGCATTTTTAGGTATTTATGCTTTCTTCAAAGAGCTTGAAGAGAAATTGTACAAAATTCAAAACAGGATCTTACTGGCACGTTATCGCGGCCGCACCACTTGCACCACCTGTAAGGGTAGTCGCTTACGGAAAGAAGCTCTTTATGTAAAGTTTGCCGAAAAATCCTTTTTGGATTTCATGTTTGTACCGGTAGAAGAATTGGTTCAGTTTTTTGATAAATTAAAATTGCCTGATCATGAATTTTCAATTGCAAAACGTTTGCTTCTGGAAATTCAAAACAGATTGGCAGTACTTAATAAAATAGGATTGGGTTATCTAAATTTGGATCGTTTATCCAGCACCTTGAGCGGTGGCGAATCTCAACGCATTCATTTAACGCGCACTCTTGGTTCGAATCTTACCTCGTCGCTATATATTTTAGACGAGCCCAGTATTGGTTTACATCCAAAGGATACGTCTAAATTGGTAGAAGCTCTTGAACATCTGCGAGATCTGGGAAATACGGTATTGGTTATTGAGCATGAAGAAGAAGTCATCAGGAAAGCAGATGAGATATTGGATATTGGCCCTGGTGCAGGCTTACATGGAGGAACAATTGTTTTCTCCGGAAATTATGCAGATTTTATAAAGCTATCTGGAAACAATCTAACCTCTTCTTATTTAACCGGAGTGAATATCATTCCAATTCCATTGCACCGCAAAACCAATGTCGATCAGATCATCCTTGAAGATGTCAACTTGCACAATATCCAGAATCTAACGGTCCACTTTCCATTGCAGACGATGATTTGTGTTTCCGGAGTTTCCGGGTCCGGTAAAACTACTTTGATTAAACATGTTTTGTATCCGTTATTACAGGCGAAATTGAATGATGATTTGCATGACGAAAGAAACCTTGCAACAATCAGTGGTGCATATAAAAGAATTCAGCAGGTTGAGCTGGTCAATCAACAAGGAATTGGTAGGTCGTCCAGAAGTAATCCTGCTACTTATCTAAAAGCATATGATGAAATCCGGGACATTTTCAAACAGCAACCCTTATCAAAGTTGCGTGGTTATCTACCCAAGCATTTTTCTTTTAACGTAGAAGGCGGACGTTGTGAGAATTGTAAAGGAGATGGAGAAATTGTCGTTGAGATGCAGTTTCTCGCGGATGTTACTTTGGTTTGTGAAGATTGCAATGGAAAACGATTTACAAATGAAATACTTGAAGTAAAATATAAAGACAAAAATATTTTTGAAGTTTTAGAATTAAGTGTAGAAGAAGCTTTGCAATTTTTTGCGGATAAAAAAGAAATCGTAAAAAAATTAAAACCCTTGCAGGATGTCGGTCTGGGTTATCTAAAACTTGGACAATCTTCGTCTACCTTATCCGGTGGTGAAGCACAGAGATTAAAGCTTGCTTATTATCTCGGACTTCAGGGAAGCTCAGATCATATCTTTTTTATCTTCGACGAACCGACAACAGGATTGCATTTTGATGATATTAAAAAATTATTGTTCGCGCTGCACAGTCTTGTTGAAAAAGGACATACCGTGTTGGTGATTGAACACAATATGGATGTATTAAAAACAGCAGACTGGATCATTGACTTAGGACCGGGAGGAGGAAAGCACGGAGGCAAGTTACTGTATGAAGGCAAACCCGAGGGTTTGATCAAAACAAAAGAATCATATACTGCACAATACTTAAAAGGGAAACTGAAATAGAGAACTTATTTCCCTTGGTGAAGTAGTTACTGATATAATTCAAAAAATCCTGTTAAGCGAAAATGGTGGGAATAAATATTTAGCCTATCCAAGCGAGGCTTTTCACATATGAACTTTACCTGTTATGGATTAGCCAAATTCATTAAAAAAATTGTGACCCATTGGCTTGAACTGAATACCCTTACTCAAATTAAGTCAGGCGAGGTTAAGCCCAGAGTCCGGCTGTTAAATCATGGATCATTAATTTACCGGAAGGGATGCTCTAACATTATCTCACTGGTCTTACTATGCATTTTTGATTCCCTTTTAAAATGAACGATTTGAAGCCTGTCAAAGCCGGAGCTTCCGGTTTCAAATGGCGCTAAACATCTGATTCTGATCAACTCATGCATTAGAAATAGGGAATTGGAATCTTGGTATGCTGAGCATTTAACCTGGAATCAGCTCATTTTTTCAAATCCGATCTTTTGAATTCAGAAGGAGGCATTAAAACTAGAAGTTTATTAATATGCTGTAAAACAGATATATAAACATTATAAATAAAAAAATGTAAATAATTTTTAAAAAAAACTTGCTGAATTCAAATGTCATATAATACCTTTGTGGTGTACTAATAAACTAATACACTAAAACAATAGGATATGATAAAAGTAAATGAACTGAGTTTTGGTTACAGAAAAAAGCAAGCTCCATTATTTGATTCTTTAAATCTTGAATTGCAATCAGGCACTATCTGTGGAATTCTGGGCAAAAATGGTGCGGGCAAGACAACCCTGCTTCGTTTAATTGCAGGAGTGTTGTTTCCTGCCGAAGGTAATGTTCTGGTAAATGGATTTTCCAGTGGAGAAAGAAGAGTGGACATGTTGGCTGATCTTTTTTATGTGCAGGAAGAATACATCTTCCCGGATGTCAGTATGGATACCTATGTTTCACTTAACTCTTCTTTTTATCCGGGATGGAGCGCAGAAAAATTTCAGGAAATTTTACTTGAATTTGAATTGCCAGCCAATAAAAGAATTAAAGAACTTTCATTCGGTCAAAAGAAGAAATTCCTAATCGCATTTGCTTTAGCGACCAATTGTAAATTATTAATTCTCGATGAGCCGACCAACGGCATGGACATTCCCTCAAAAACCATTTTCCGAAAAGTTGTGGCCTCTTCGCTTTCCGAAGATCAGTGCATTCTTATTTCGACACATCAGGTTAAAGATGTCGCCAACTTGCTGGATAGAATAGTAGTCATTGAAGGCGGTCGTGTAATATTTAATCAGGACCTGTTTCAAATCAGCAAAGATTACCGTTTCGAATTTTATCCGGGCTCGACAAAACCTGCTGAGTTTCTTTATGCAGAACAAGTGCCGGGAGGATACATGGTCATGACTAAAAATGAAGCTCAAAATCAAAATACTGAAGTTGATATCGAAATATTATTCAATGCGGTTATTTCTAAATCTATTTAAAAATTAATTAAATCAACGTATATGAACCAGGCATTTAATTTGAAACGTATAGGATGGTTAAGCAAGAAAGAATTTTATGAATCGTTTTTGCCCCATTTTAAGATTTTGACTATAGTGGTTAGTGCAATAATACTCTTTCGCTGTGTGGTTGAATATTTCGAATCTTCCAATAATCAAACGGTGCACAATTTCAATTACGAAGGACTTTTTATAATATTTGGATTTATTTATACAGTCAGTTCCTTCCGGGAATTAAAATTACTGCCAACAAGAACAGACTTTCTTACATTACCTGCAACGACTGCGGAAAAGGTAATCACCAAATGGTTTTTTGGCAATATTTTATATTGGTTGGGGATCATTCTGCTGTTTACATTTTTCTTTTTTGTGCAAAAGATAGTAATCGGCGGGTTCATGGGTAAACCGATTGAAACCTATCAATTCTTATCCAAAGGAAATTTAGTAGGACTTCATTACATAATCGTGGTTTTTAGTGTTTACTTTTTTGGAGCTGCTACATTCAATACCGGGGCATGGTATAAAGTGATCCTTTGGGGCATTGTCCTCAGCCTCTTGTACATTGCTCTAGTATTTGTTTTTGCTTATGCTTTATTCCCTGAAATGAGAAGCATGTTACATGAACATGGAAATGTCAATGTGCAAAATTCGGCACCTTTGGATGTGCTTCTGGAAGATTTTTGGGTTTTCAAATTTGCTAAATTTTTCATCTTATATCTTGCTGCGCCTTTTTTCTGGTTCATGACTTATTTAAAAATCAAAGAAAAGGAGGTCTAATTATGGAATTTAAAAAATCATTATCCATTTTTGAACAGATCGGAATGTCTGTACAGGAAAACATCATAAATAAAGAATGGCAGGAAGGGGAACGCATCCCTTCAGTCAGGGACTTTGCAACCAGTATTCAGGTTAATCCAAATACCGTGATGCGATCATACACCTTGTTACAGGATCAGGGAATTCTTGAAAACAGAAGAGGCATCGGATTTTTTGTTGCTACCGGAGCATTGAAGCGTTCCGTTCAACAGCGCAAAGATCAGTTTGCTGCAGAGTTCCTTCCGGAATTATTTAAAAACATGGAACAGTTGGGAATAAACTGGGACGAAATGAAACAATATTATGAAACTTGGAAAATTAATAATGAACATGAAACTAAGCAATAAAATTTTAATCGCCGCATTTTCATTGGTTATGATTTTGACTTTGATAACAATGATTAAAGTGAAAAGCATTCAAATGGAGTATAAACAAAATGAAACCCTGGGTAATAAAAATTGGATAACTGCTGAATTTCCTTTGCAGGAATTTACAGAACTTAAAGCAGGAAATCATTTTGAAGTGAATTGGCATAAGGGAGCACCATTGGTTAAAGTCCGCATTGAGGAAAATCTAAAGCCTTTTTTCAAAGTGAAACAAGAAGGTAATAAAATAAGTGTTGGCTTTGATAGTTTGTCCAGTTATCAACTTAATGGAGTGATTATAGTGGATGTTTATTCACAAACCCTTCAGTCGATACATCTTGAGGATTTTGTTGAATTTTCAGGAAAAGATACTATCAATACCAGTGAATTTAAACTTGAGTTGGAAGATCATTGTGTTGCAAAGGTTTTATTAAATGCAGAATCTATAAACTTGCGTCAATATGATTTTTCAGACTTGACTATAAAAGGTTTGGCCAGGGACGCAAACGTCAAACTTCAGGATCATTCACAATTGGATGTGGACCAATTAATTACATCAAATTCAGTTTTGGATCTAAGTGATTTTGCAAATGCATCTATAGTAGTCCAAAGTAAATTGAAAGTGGAATGCCAGGATCATTCCAATCTGGAGTACAAAGGAGACTCGGTTATTGCCGAAATTATTCAAAGGGATTTTAGTCAGGTAACCAAAGAAAAATAATTATTGAACCGGCTGTTTGTTCCGTTAAGCAAGGATTTCGAGAAAAGACAAAAATGCGGAATTAAATATTGTAAAAAGGCCAATAAGTTTATTCTAACGAAATTAAACACAATAAAAATTGAAAAAATTAAAATAAAATTAACGGTTTCCTAAAACAAACCAGACCTTGCAACGTTTCTTTTCCATAACAGTCCTAATAAGGATTGATGTAAACACTGAGAATTGGATGCTTAACTGACTTTGAACAGTCTGGATTAAAAGCAAACAAATAGAATTTTTTAAAGAAACCAACGGAATACAATGGTATTTCCTGGGATTCGACTGGGTAAAAAGTCTATAGTCTTTATATAAAGAAGCCTTTAGCCTAAGAAAACTAATTAAATCAAAGAAAAACGAGTATTATACCAAAGACCTACTACATATCATTGATTTGTAAATAAGCATTAAATATAAACACATTAAATTTTTAACTATGAATACGAATATGACAAAAGTTGGATTTATCAGCTTCTTCCAGATTTTGAGCTTCGCTGCAATGATGCAGGCTTCTTCTTTAAGTTACAATGGTCCGGAAGGCACCAAAAGTGCTGAACTTACTTTTGCAGAAAACAAATGCCAGGTAAAAGATTATTCAGGCAAAACAAATAAAAAGATCTTGTTTTTTGCACAAGCAGACAATCTGAAATATTTATTCAGAAAGGATGGAATTTCAATGCAATTAAACAGACCTGTTCTGAATAAAGAAATGGCAAATAACGGTATGAGAACACCGGACGCAAATTCCAATCAGAAGTTGGAAATATACTGGGATGGCATAAATAAAGATGCCAATATCTATGGAGCAGAAGAAATCAGTGCTAAATCCCTGAAACACGCGACTTTACAATCATCGAAAGATTGTGAAATCAGAAATTTCAGAAAGCTGTTTTACACAGAACTCTATCCTGGGGTCGACCTGAGGTACTATGATCGCGATAACCGTTTGAAATATGATATGCTCGTTCATCCTGGTTTTGATTTTTCAGAAATCAAAATGCGAATTGAAGGTGTGAATGAATTGTCAGTGAATTCAAATGGACAATTAGTAATAAGTACAAATGCCGGTGAAATTGTAGAAGACGCACCTTTAGCATTACAAGATGGTAAACCGCTCTTTGCAAAGTGGGTCATTAATGAAAAAACGATTAGTCTCGAAATTAAAAATCACAATCCTGAAAAAGAACTTTGCATCCAAGCCAGTCTGTTTTTTCAGGGAGATGAATATAAGATGTAACCGAACGTAAACATAATTCGGAATTTCAGTAAACGTTAAGAATTAAGGTGTAGCAAATGGAGGCAGGTCGCTGAAAAGTGGTCTGCCTTCTTCGTTTTAAAAATATTTGGGAAATGCAAAACGGAGTTTTGCTGACACACGGACGTAGGCTCAGCCTACGCCCAGCATTATGATGTATGCTGGACCTAAGGCCAGCAGTAAGACTTAGGCTACCCATTCTTCGGCTCCCTCAGCTAGGCGTAGGCTTTGCCTACGTCTGAGTGTTTCGCAAACTCTGTTTGCCATTTCGTATTTTGAAACATATCGGATTGTTAAGTTCCAAAATATATATTTCTTTCTTACAATGTTATTATCATAGTTCGCATCGCTAGGCGTAGGCTGCGCCTACGTCCGAGTGTTTCGCAAACTCAGTTTGCCATCACGTATTTCGAATCATATCGGATAAATCGGTTGCAAAAAATATTTTATTGTCTCTACATATTATTATCTTAGTTCTCAAATACACTATATCATGAGCACTGGATATCAAATTGATAATCAAGATGGATTTTATTTTTTAACTTTTCAGGTAATTGACTGGGTTGACATATTTACCAGGAAAGTTTATAGGGATATTCTCATTGATAGTTTGGATTATTGCAGGAAAAACAAAGGACTACAAATCTGGGCATATGTAGTCATGAGTAATCATATGCATGCAATTATGAGTGCCAGAAATAATAATTTGTCTGCATTGGTTAGGGATTTTAAGCGATTCACGGCAACTCATATTTTAAAAAAAATATCAACTATCTCGGAAAGCCGGAGAGATTGGATGTTGAAGCGATTTGAATTTGCTGCAAGAAGTCATGTTCGAAGTTCAAAATACCAGTTTTGGACACACGAAAACCACGCTATTGTTTTAGATAGCATGGCTTTTCTCGAGCAAAAGATGGCTTATATACATGAGAATCCAATCCGTGCAGGTTGGGTTGAGAAAGCGGAAGACTGGCTGTATAGTAGTGAAAGAAATTATATTGGCAAAGATTCGATACTTGAGATTGATTTATTGGATATTGGATATGATTGTGCTTATCAATTATAGTTGCGCAAAACAGAGTTTTGCTGACGCACGGACGTAGGCGCAGCCTACGCCCAACAGCAGGGCAAAGACTCAATCCTTGAGATTGAATCTTTGAAGATTGAATACGATTGTTCTTATCAATTATAGTTGCACAAAACGGAGTTTTACTGACACACGGACGTAGGCATAGCCTACGCCCAGCTGCATGGCGTTAGATGCTCTTCCGCCCAGCTGCAACACATATACTGTATTTAGGCTCAGCAGCAAGAAGAAAAGTGTTTGAATGATTAAGACTTACCAATTTAGTTTTCTACATGCATTGAATCAGGATAAATTTATTCCCAATGGAGTCTTTAAGATTTTTCTTGAATTTATTTTTCATCCTTTGGAAAAATTTCATCTTAGCACGGTAACGGTTCCCTTTTCAATTTTTTTATTGCCATTGATAAATGTAAGTTTGGCAATCCAGGTATAACTTCCTTGTGGCACAAGAATACCTTTATATCGTCCATCCCAGGACTCAGAAGGAGAATTGTTTTCTAAAGTATTTGAATACCATACCCGTTCTCCCCAGGGTGAATAGATTGCCATTTCATAACTTTCGATTCCAAGTCCGACAGGTTTGAATAATTTTACATCACCATCACCATATTCCGGGGAGAAGGCATTGGGAGCATAAAAAGTAGTAATCCAAAGCGGTCCAATAGATTTTGTAATTGAATCCACACAGGTAAACAATCCTGAATTGGTATTAAAAACAAAAAGTGTCGCCTCAAAGCTTTGATTTGCTGAGTAAACATGAAGCGGATTATCCAATTGAGTAAATAAACCATCCCCAAAATACCATTTTTGACCGGTGTAATTTTTGGAGTGATTTGTAAATTGAACATCTCCTGAAATAGTTTTATCAACGTCGATTTGGTAGTCGAAGTCAGCAATGGGTTGCTCGTAGATTTTTATGAATCCCTTTTTAAGAAGAGTGTCCTTACAGATGGAGTTATTTATTGCAATCAATTGAATATCGTAATTTCCTGCATTCAGGAAAGTCAGTTTAGGTTCAAATTCATTGGAATACCCTAAAGATTCTATAAACCATTCATACTGACTGGCCAATTTGGAGTAATTATGAAGGCTCAATATTGCATTTTCACATGCTTCATTATCCAATGCAAAGTCTGCGATGGGTTTTTCATAAATGGAAAGTGTTTTATCCAGGGAATCTGAGCATCCATGTTCGCTTAAAATATGAAGTGATATTTGATAATCGCCAATCGAATCAAAAGTGTATTCCGTTTCCGTATTTGTCGATATGAGTTTTCCATTTAAAGCCCAATTGATATTCGAACTGCTTTGAGAATTATTTTTAAGTTGGACGTGCATGGGTACTCCACAAATGGAATCTTTTAAGATGACAAAATCAGCATCGGGCAAGGGCCAAATATCTATACTATGTTGGACCGTATCCGGCGGACAACCATTCGAACCAATACTTATTAAAGAAATAGTCCGGTGGCCGGGATTCAAAAACAAATGAGAGGGGGATGGAATAGTTGAAGTATTTCCCTCACCAAAATCCCAAACATAATTGGTGGCAAAGGCAGATAGATTGGTGAATTGAATTTCAAGATCTTCACAACCATCGGACTTGTCTGTTTTGAATGCAGATAATGGTGATGGAACAACCTGTACTTTTTGGTAAAATGTATCACTGCATAAAAATACATTGGTAGAAACGAGTTGAATATTTATGACCCCGGTGTCTTGTGGCAGAAATTTGGGATTGATCACGGAACTTTGCAAGTTATTGATCGTCCAGGAATATGCAACAGCACCTGTTGATGTATTCTTCAAAAAAACCGAATCTTTGCCAAGACAATAATTTTTAGGATCAACAATAAATTCACTTACCGGGGTGGGATATGCATTAATATTTAGTAAAGCAGTATCTGAAAAGCATTGATTGGTGTCCAATACCTGAAGAATGACCTGGTATTTGCCTGCTTGTGAAAATACATGAATAGGATTCTCAATCAACGAATTGGAACTATTATCAGAAAAATTCCAACTAAATTTTGTCGCACCAATACTTCTATTGAAAAAGTGTACAGTTAGCGGTGCACAACCTGCAATAGTAGATGCGTCAAATTTAGCTTCTGGCGAACCTATGACCACAATTTCCTTAGTGACTGTATAAGGACAATTATTAGCTATTGCGTATCCTGTTAATTGAATAGAATATTTTCCCGGACTCGAGAATAGATGACTTGGATGTGTTGCAGTTGAACTTGTTCCATCTCCAAAATTCCAAAATGAAGCACTGATGTCAGACGATTTGTTTATGAAAAATGCTGTGTCATTCAAGCACAGTATTGCAGGTAGATCAAAATCAATTTTTGGCGCTGGTAATACGCGGATATATACAGTATCAAAATCTTCACCGCAATTAGCTGCGTGCAGGATAATAGTATATTGGCCGGCTTTTTCAAAGGTGAAATAAGTTTGCATTTCATTGGATGTATTAATTAGGCCGGAGGGTTCGATTATCTTCCAATCAATGTGTGAACCGGGAGTGGAAAAAGATTTCAGTTGTAAGCTATCGTATTGGCAAATTTTTGTCTGATCGACTTCTATAAACGCACTAACATTTGGCGGATATACGGAAATTGTTTTAACCAGTGAATCAATTCCACATTCATTTATTCCAATTAGCTTTATTTGATAGGTGGTGGTCGTTGAATCATTGGTAGTGTAAATTTGTTTAGGAGGATTTAATGAATTATAAAATTGCCCATTGCCCATATCCCACTTAAACAAATCCACATTGCCAAGTGAATTATTCGAAAAATGGAGTTCCAATGGAGTGCAACCTTCAAAACTATCGATTCCAAAATTAACCTGAGGATAAGGACGTACGGTAATAAAATTAGAGTCTGAGACCTTACCGCATCCATTTTGGACAATAAGTTCAACTTTAAATACGGAATCCTTGGTGATCCCATCAATCGTAATTGAAGGCAGACTATCGGTATAGGTTGCACCGGCGATACTCCAGATATAAGATATGTTGTCACCACTGCTATTGTTTCTGATATTCAAATGAAATGGAGCACAACCGTTTGTAGAATCCAAAGCAAATGAAGCTACCGGAGGATTTGCTTTGACATCAATAGATTTAATTATTTGAGAACGGCAACCAAATTGATTTGTTACGATCAGGCTTAAGGTATGTAATCCGGTATCGGTGTAGATATGAGCTGGAGATTTTTGATTGCTGATGGTTCCGTCACCAAAATCCCATAGATATTGAATTGCATTTTTAGATTTGTTATCTAAAGAAAAATTCATATTCAAACAAGCAGAACCGATAATTTCAAAATCGGCTTCCGGTAATGAATGAACAATAAGTTGAATGGAATCGCAAAATGTACAAGGGGATCGTAAAGGTTTGATGAAACAATAATGATAAATATATATAGAATCAGAAGCCAAAAGATCCAGGTCAATGATTCCCGATTGTTTATCTATGATTCCTTTTCCACTCCAGCTTCCGCCATTTGGTGAGAAGCCCTGCAATTGATACGTTCGGATTGAGTCTTTGCAAAATTGTAAATCAAAACCAGCATCCACTCCTATCCCTTTATCGTCGATGATAATGGTACAGCTTTGATCGGACTCACAACTAGTTCCTCCTCCAAAGGTATAGGTGTATACGGCTGTATCACTTCCGATAGCGCGAAGATCGATCAATCCGGTTGAGGGATTAACAGCTGGGCCTGACCAGATTCCACCCGGTTGATTCGTTTGCAAACGAAATATGCCTTCCCTGTCACAAAGAATGGTATCGTTGGAAATTTGTAATAGAGGGGCTTGAATGAGGTTAATTATAGCAGTATCCTGAATGGAACATAAATTAATTTTATAATTGATGAGCAATACATAAATACCTGCTTTATAATTTAGGGTATTGATTATAGGATTTACCGGTTTGCCATTCAATAAAAATGAGTATTGTCCGCCTGCAGGATTAGCGGATAACTTTAAATCCTGGAGTAAATTAATACTGGTTATTCCCAAACAAACGGTTAAAGTATCTTTTTTGGAAATTTGAGGAGGTGGTTCAACTTTTACTTCTGCCGTGGTCATTGAACTGCATGAATTTGCATCAATGTAATCATAGTGTATCGTGAAACTACCAAGACCTGTTAAGGACGGATCAAACTCGCCGAACGAGTTAATTCCGGGTCCCGAAAACCTGCCTCCGGGTGGGTTTGCAGTGAGTTGAACAGGTAAAGTATTTACACATAAGGTTAAGGGCAATACATTTAGGGCAGTCGTATCCACAATCATTAATTGAAGGGTGTCATTCAGAAGACATCCACCGGATTGCAAGGAATAAATAATGTCATAAGTTCCGGCCGGTAAATTAGAAGGATCAAACATTCCCCGTGAATTGACGCCTGTTCCCAACCAATTTCCGTTTGGCAGATTGGCATGAAGTGAAATCAAACCGGCCGATTTGCAAATCGGATTTTTCACTGAATCAATAGTTAATGTTTGTTTGGCATCAACATAAATTTTAATTGAGTCAGTAGAAGTTCCGCATGAATTTGTAGCTCGGAGGATTATGGTATAGATTCCTGGTTTGTCGTAGTGGATATTTTTTGGATTGGGTAGCAAACTGGTTGAAGGCGTTCCTCCGGGAAAGGACCAGTTGTATTTATCCACACTTCCAATAAAATTTACATTCGGTGTATAATCAGCTGTTTCACAAAACCGGGGGGGTGTTTGAAATTGAATGATAGCTGATTCTACAACTTTGAGATTATAATCCCAGGTAATAGAATCGCAGGGATTTGTCGAAAGCAAACGAAATTTAATGGTGCCAGTATCCAGAACAATAAACCGTATTGTGTCGAGAAATATGATGGTGTCAAAAGGCTGACTTTTTTCTAAATTCGAAATGGCAGTGTCCAATACCCAAACCTTACCATTTAATGGAGGAAATGTCCATTTGGTATGACTCCACTGGTTACTCGCATTGATATAAGTTACTGTATCTCCTTTGCAAACAGAATTGTTTTTAATATTATTGGAAACATTCACTTTTACACTGGGATAATCTACAATGGTAAAACTTTTCGTTATCGTGTCACTTGCACATTTATTATATGCAATCATTGTAATTTGTTTAGTTCCTGATGTGCTGAATGCGTAACAGGAGTCTGTCGTAATAATTTCATTATTGAAATTCCAGATCACCGAATCTGCATTACAGGCAGTGCTTTTCATACAGATGTTATGTCCAAAGCATACCGAATCCAGCTGTGCTTCGAAATTGGCGAGAGGACGGTAAATATGATTAATGCCATAAGCTCCCCACACCCTGGTTTGTTTATTGCCCTTGCAGTTTTTTACACCTAAAAAATATACGGCAAGGGGAGCGGCTTTGCATAGAACGGAATCCGGAAAATAGTAAATATGGGTAACCGGGTTCTTATTATAAACGGTATCCAGTTTGCCTTCTGACCAGTCGATGATATAATAGTCGAAGGTAGAATCTGTGGTATTGGTCAATGTTATTGTGTCACCTTCGCAAAAATCCAATCCTCCCTGTATGCCAAATTTGATATTGATATTACCACAATCTGTTGATGTATTTGTATTGAACCGTTGCGCAACACTATCATTTATGAACAGACTCATAAACAATGCAACAAGAAAATAAAATTTAATACCAGATGTTGTCATAAATTTTATTTTTTGGCGAAGTGAAACTGCTGCAGTTTACTTTCGTTGGCGATCCGCAGGTTTTGGTTAATTTTCTAAAATGATAGGCAATGCCAAATTCAAAAATAAGACCGGCAAAATTTTGCAGACCGGAGTAATTGTTGCAATAGCTTAAACTTAAATCTATTCTCCGGTTGTCATTTAATTTCCAGCCGAGTTCTGCATTCAGGTTAATCCACCCTGTATTTCTTGTAAATTGAAAATCTGTGAAATGAAAATAAACGCCAAGGGCGAGTAATTTGGATAATGCGATTCTGGCTCCTGCATCGGCACTCTGAATGTTGCTCTGTTTTTGATAAAAAACCAAAGGCTTAATACTTATATAATGATCGTTGCTTAAATAAGGGATCAGCTCATATTCAATAAAGGCCGTCCATTTCATGGATTCGAAAGCAGAAAGTCCCAAAACAGAACGACTGTTACTGAATAATCCACTATTCAAAGAATAGATATTATAAACACCAAGACCAATACTTAGCATTTGAGTTCTTGCCGATTTATAATTAAACAAGCCTTTATAGACAACTCCGAAACCTGGGTTAAAGTAAATGGAAGACCGGCCATCGTTTGGCTGTATAAAATGGGTTGGCTTATTTACTCCAAATTGTGGATCGAGTTGATCCGAAAAAACAAGTTTATTGTAATTGACTGATTGCATGCCCCAGGAGATATCGGCACCTATTTTGAAATTGTGATTTGATTTGTATCTGCGGATGGAAGGAGTGGCTACCAGCAGAGCACCGCCTTCAATAGTTCTGTATAGTCCATCACCTTCCTGATCAAACGTCAGTTTGAGTCCGTAATCCAAAATACTGCAGGGTAGACTCTCCTCATACACCAGAGAACCGGAATTATAAGGGGAAGTCGAAGGCGTATACCATTGCGATTTTAATTTGAAAGAGATGGAACTGGCGCCTTTGTCGGCCGTACAGGCCGGATTTAAAAGCAATCTGCTGTTATAAAATTGAGTAGAGAAAGGATCCTGGGCATAGCTGTGTATGCATTTGAACAATAAAACAATCCCGAATATTCGTTTCCAGCTGGTTTTCAAAATACATTTCCGGCTGTTTTTAGGATGAATAACTTGTCAACCGGGAATTAGATTCAAATATATAAAAAAATATATGTTTGAGTACCCAACAGGAATCTTATTTTGTATAAAAGCAGAAAGGAGCGCAATTAGTCGTAATTCATGGTTGCGATATAATCAATATACCACTTTTCATTGATCTTACTCATTTCAAAATCGTAATCAATATTGTATTGCGGATTTCCGGATACATTCATGGTTGCCTTTGAATTTTCCATAGATTTAATCTGGAATTTTAATTGATTTAGTGAATCCAGAACCAATTCAGGTTCCTGTGTAACTAACACCAAATCCATGTCAAATCCTTCCGGTGGTCCCTCATTACTTGGATTTTCAGAAAAGTATTTTGCCCGGTCGGTAAAATATTTTCGCCATTCATTCAGATATTGATCTGAAATTTGTCCGCTGCTTTTCAAAAAGGATAAATAGTCTTCGCTTGCTTTTTTGTCAATGCTATACATGCCTTTTGCATCCGGAACTATGAATTTGTATTGATTTTGTTCTGACATCATATTGGCTTTGTACCAGGAGAGAAAAGCCAAAATGGTATTCTTAATTTGAATTGAATCCGGCTGTTCAGACATTTTGGAATTTCTCGTAGTATCGGAGGAGATTCCGGAATTTTTTAAAGTGTCGCCATATGTTGAAGCATTCAAAGTTGCATTTTGATTATTGTTAGTGCAACAAATAGATAAACACATAATAAGTAACGAAGCATATTTCATAGAAATAGAATTGTTGTACGTAATTAAATTAAATAAAAGTATGTAATATTCATTAATCGAAAACCCATTTTATTACCAGTCAATTGGCATATAATCTTTTAAAAATTTTCCGCACCAATGTTTGCCGGTTAATATACCATCGATGAATGGATCACAGATACGGGCGGCACCATCAACGATATCAAGTGGTGGCTGAAAGTCATGAACTTCTGATTTATATTTTGCTAATTCATAAGGATCCTCATCGGTAACCCATCCGGTATCCACTGCATTCATATAAATACCAAATTTTGCCAGTTCGGGAGCGGCGGTGTGAGTCATCATATTAAGTGCGGCTTTTGCCATATTGGTATGTGGATGTCGCGTCGCTTTGATAAAGCGGTAAAATTTTCCTTCCATGGCAGTGACATTCACAATATGCTTAGTACCTGTGTTTTCACGTTTCATTAAATTGACCAGGTAGTTATTTAAAACAAAAGGGGCTATTGCGTTTACCAATTGGACTTCAATCATTTCGGCTGTTTCAATTTCTCCTAATTTCAAACGCCAGCTATTGGTTTTTCTCAGGTCCACTTGCTGTAAATCTGCATCCAGTTTGCCTTCGGGAAAAAATTGTTTTACGTCAGTGGTATTGTCAAATTTATAGGGAATCTGAGAAAGTGCAGCAGACGCACTCAAACCAATTCCGGACTCGCGAATCTCCCAGGAAACCGGAATATTCTGAAGACCTCTTTCTTCGGAATTCAGGGATCTGATTTGATTAACGACATTTTTATAGGCTCGCAATAGGGGCTTTATTTCTTCGGGCAACTGTTCAAAAGGTGTATTTTCTGTATCCATTAAAAAGCTGTAAAAACCCGGAGGTCTTCTTACGGTTTGTGCAGCATTGTTAATTAAAATATCCAAACGGTCGTAATGTTGAATGATGTGGTTACAGAATAATTCAACACTTGGAATGTGTCTTAAATCCAACCCGTAAATATGTAAACGGTCTTTCCATTGATCAAAATCAGTTTCTTTCGAGTAGCGGATTGCGGAGTCTACCGGAAAGCGGGTGGTTGCAATAACAGTTGCGCCGGAGCGCAATAATTTCAACGCGGCCTGATATCCGATTTTTAACCGGGAGCCTGTAATCAATGCAACCTGATTATGAAGATCACAATGTTGAAATCGCTTTGCATAATTATAATCTCCGCAATTGATGCACATCGTATCGTAGAAATGATGAATCTCAGTGTATTCGGCTTTACAGATATAGCAATTTTTTGGATTGATCAGATATCGCTTTTCCCTGTTTTGATGTAGATGGTCAGCTTCTAATTGTTGGGGGGCAATAAAAATAGATTCTGTTCGTACCTTTCGGATACCTGTGGTTGCCCGCGTTTCCTTATTGTGTTCCTGGATTTTCTGATTGATGTGTTTTTTTAATCCTTTCAGTCTTTTCTTGCGCTCATGACGGTCCGGCCTGGAAAACATACCGGTCGCTTTTTTTAATTCCTTCAATTGTTCTTCAGAAAGGTGGGCCAGCTGATCACCATGTTCACATAAATATTGTAATAGCTGAATACATTGGTCAACGCCTTCTTTAGTCAATAGGTCTTTATGAATGTTTTCCTGGCTCAAGGTGATTTTATTTTTTGCAAAAGTAAGAACTGGAACAGGGATATCAAATATTCAATATGATGAATGAGATTTTAAGGCAACCAATTTAACAATGGATTTATATCATTCGATCATTAAGTCTTTCCGATTTATTTTAACTTTTATTCGTCCATTAAAAATATTCTCCATTATAATGAGCGTACTGAAAATAGGGTTTTATCCATTCCTGGCGGATTCTTCATGTCAAAGTTATATGCAATGCTTGTTAGATAAAGTGCAATTTCTAATCGTTCTTCGAGTGTTTCCTTAGAATAATCTCTTTGATATTGATCAGCTTCTTCTGCAGTCATTGCCTTAAAGGCGGTTCGATCCAATTTATAAAGAGTACTCATAATTCAAATAATGTTTTAACTTGATTCTAAGAGTGCAAAATTAAGCGCTTTCTATTAAATAGATTCATAAATGTAAAAGAATGCTTATACAGAGTACTATTATTTCATTCGATTCCTGTTATTTTTGTGGTTCGATTCTGTTTACCGGATGCTAAATCAAAATCAATTTCAAGCACTCAAAAAAAATCTGAAGGGCGAACTTCATGACGATGTTCTACAACGTGGAATATACTCCACGGATGCGAGTAACTATCAAATCATGCCATTAGCAGTAGCGATTCCTAAAGTTGATGATGATATTATTCAAATTCTGGAATGGGCAAATCAAAATCGTGTTTCTGTAATGGCACGGGGAGGTGGCACCAGCCTTGTGGGACAAACCGTCTTAGAAGGACTGGTCATTGATTTTACGAAATACATGGATCAATTGCTGGAATTGAATGTCGGTGAAAGATGGGCCTGGGTACAACCCGGCATGGTTAGGGATGTGCTGAATCAAAAATTGGCAGGCAATAAATTGCATTTTGCCCCGGATCCAGCCACGACGAGTCGTGCCACGATTGGAGGTATGATTGCAAATAATAGCAGTGGAACCCGTAGTATTTTATATGGCAAAACCATCGATCATGTAATCGAATTGAAAATTGCACTTGCAGATGGTTCAATTATTCACTGTAAAAATTTACAGGCAAGTGAATTAGAGACGAAGCTGGAAGAACAAAGTCGCGAAGGAGATCTTTACAGAAAGTTGTTTCATCTGGTTCAGGATAATAAAACGGAAATTAATTTAAAATTTCCAAAAGTAATGAGACGGGTGGGTGGATACAATTTAGATGAATTCCTTGAAAGTGAATGGAATTTATGTAAGCTTTTTACCGGAAGTGAATGCACACTTGGAATTATTCTTGCTGCGAAAATTAATCTGGAACCCATTCCAAATTATCAATCCCTTTGCATTGTTCATTTTTTTGATTTTTATGACTCCATTTCACACATTGCTGAAATGGTAAAATTCAAGCCAGCTGCCATCGAATTGCTGGATCACATGGTAATCGAATTAAGTAGGGAGAATATTGAAACCAAACGCTATTGTGATTTTATCCAAGGGGATCCGGGTGGTGCTTTGATCGTTGAATTCTATGGAGACACTAAAGAGGAGGCAAACCTAAGAGCAGAGGCTTTTGCGAAGTATCTGAAAGAAAAAAATATCGGATATGCATGGCCGGTTATTTCGGATGCACAAAAAATGAAATCTGTTTTTACACTTCGTCAAAAAGGACTAGGTCTGTTGATGGGTGTTAAAGGGCATAAAAAACCAATCGCATTTATTGAGGATGCTGCAGTTCCGGTTGAACATTTGGCGGATTATATTAAAGAGGTATTTGCTGTATGTAAAAAATATGAGGTCAATGTAATTGCTTATGCTCATGCAAGTGTAGGATTGTTGCATGTAAAACCATTACTCGATCTTAGAGATGCTGTTGATATTCAAAAGATGAAAGACATTTCGTCTGATGTGCTGGGATTGGTTAAAAAATACAAAGGTTCCTGGAGCGGAGAACATGGCGATGGATTGGCTCGGAGTCCTTACAATGAAGAATATTTTGGAACGCAATTGTATAACGCATTCAAAGAAGTCAAAACATTATTTGATCCGAATGGCATTCTAAATCCGGGTAAAATAGTGGATGCTCCGGCAGTAGATACAAATTTGAGATACGGTACCCACTATCATGATATGGAATTTAGATCCATGTTTCATTATAGGAGCGAAGAAGGTTTTCATGATGCCGTGCATTTGTGCAATGGTGTTGGTGAATGTCGTAAGCAAAGCGGAGGGACCATGTGTCCAAGTTTTCGCGCTACAAAAGATGAAAAAGATTCAACCCGGGGTCGTGCCAATATATTGCGCTTGGCGATGAGCGGACAACTCGATGATTATGGATTAAACAGCCCGGTGTTGCAGGAAGTAATGGATTTGTGTCTGTCGTGTAAAGCCTGTAAAGCAGAATGTCCAAGCAATGTCGATATGGCCAAACTCAAATCGGAGGTGTTGCATTTTCAACACAAGAAATACGGATTGCAGATCGGAGACCGATTGTTACTTGCACAGGATTTATTAGCCAAGACCTGCAGTGGATTTTTGGCTCCTTTTATCAATTCAATTCTTCGCAATAAATTATTTCGCTTTTCATTTGAGAAAATAAGCGGATTGGACCGCAGAAGAATCTTGCCCGAATATTCCAAACTAAAAATGGAAAGCAATACAAATGCAAATCGGGACAATCAAAAAAGGCAAGTCGTTCTTTTTGCTGACACGTATATTAAATATCATGAACCAAGCATTGGTATAAGCGCAAAAAAATTATTGGAGTCCTTAGGATACGAGGTCATTGTATTCACAGAAGGTTGCTGTCAGCGACCAGCCATTTCTCATGGCTTGCTCGATCATGCAAAATCTAAAGGAGAGCAAACATTAAGTAAGCTCAGATTGTATTTGGAACAAAACATCCCGGTGGTTATTTGTGAGCCCTCCTGTGCAACTGCTTTGAAAGATGATGTGCCGGATTTACTTGAAGATCCTATATGGATGAAACTTGCAAATCGGATCTATTTGATCGAAGACTTTTTAATCAATGAAAATTCAGTTAAAGATCAGATTCAATTTGTTCCGGGTAACTATCTGCTCCATGGCCACTGTCACCAAAAGGCAATTTTCACGACAAAAGCTGTCCATCAGTTATTTGCAGATCGCATTGGTGTTTCATTGTCTGAAATTGATTCCGGTTGCTGTGGAATGGCCGGTTCATTTGGTTATGAAAAAAACCATTATGAGATTTCTGAAACTATAGCAAGAACAAACTTGATTCCTGCAATTGACAAGTCATCGGCAGATACACATATCATTGCTTCAGGATTTAGTTGCCGGCATCAGATTGAGCATTTCAGCGGGAGGAAGGCAAAGCATTGGCTTGAGTTTGTTGTCAAAAACAATCGAAAGCAAACGTGAACGATAAAGGAAAAAGAAAATTCAACTTAGGAAACTAAAATAACCCAACTTGTAAATAGAAAATTCAGATTAAAAAAATCCGTGGCAGATGTTACTGCAGTGGATTTTTTTAATTGGTATCAGAATTATTCAGCCTTATTGAATAGACCGTCGATTAATGGATCGGCAATGCGTCCCATTATTGCCATGATGATTCCAAGAATATTACCACCGGCAGCACCTGAAATCAGGTTGCCAATCATATCAAGTCCATTCTTCTTGGGTATATTTTCAAGCCAACCACCGGTCGCACCAGCTAATGTGTTTCCTAAAATTGACATTTCATACATGGTCTTTTGTTTTGAAGGTTTTTAAATAAGTATAAGCTAAACAAACTGCAAGAATTCCGATACCCTAACATCAGGAAGAATGTATTAAATATTAGTAAATATGAAAGAACTTACTAATCAAGTATTTAAAACTTGAATTGGCCAATTGCTGCCAATTCATTAATTTTCACGTTTGAAACGGTCCGAATCAAAATAGTATGTCCAAAAATCTAAGTCATTTGTCAGGGAGAAAAGGCCTGGATGAAAATTTATTTGAAACACTAGGCGATAAAACCCGTCAACTTGGAAGTCTTTCTAAGGACGAGATCAGGGAGATTGCCGAAGAGTATCTGATGGGTACATCCAATATTTTCGGTACAGCCAGTTTTTATGATTTTACCCGGGATGAGAACAGAGGAAAGAAAATTTATGTCTGTAATGGCTCCGCTTGTCTCACTGCAGGAACACAGGAAGCTTTAAAAGATAAACTTAGTGCACATTTTAGTGCTGATGAAATTGGTGAAATGTGCTGCCTGGGTCGTTGCCATGAAAATCATTCTTTTCATTACGACGGAAGCAACTACTCCGGACCAGCAATTGAAGAAATCGAGAAAATAAAAACATCCAAAAAGAAAATTAAAGACAAGTATCAGGTCAAAGCTCTCGGACATTGTATTCTGACCGGAGAGCAAGTGAATCTGGATGAAGTAAAAAAGATATTGACTGCGATTTATCAAAAACCGGCAGAAGCAATTTTAACAGAAATAAAATCTTCCGGATTAAGAGGAAGAGGAGGCGCCGGATTTCCTATCGCAATTAAATTAGAAGGATGTTCTAAATCACCTGGTCCCCGCAAATTTATTGTTTGCAATGCCGATGAAGGAGATCCGGGATCCTATTCGGACCGTTACATTCTGGAGCATCAACCTTACTTATTATTGATCGGTATGCTCATTTCCGGATTTGTAACAGGTGCAGACAGAGGAGTCATTTATATCCGTGCTGAATATCCGGAATCCATTGAACGAATGAGCGAGTCGTTGGAAGAATTTCGCAAGCTGGGATTCACCGGCGAAAAAATATTTGGTTCCGATTTCAATTTTGAATTTAAAATTATCAAAGCACAAGGTGCGTACATCTGTGGCGAAGAAACGGCTTTGTTGTCATCCATTGAAGGCCAGCGGCCGGAAGTGCGCGTGAGACCTCCATTCCCTGTACATGAAGGATTGTTTCGCAAACCAACTGTTGTCAATAATGTAGAAACATTAGCGAACTTATATTATATAGTAAAAAACGGCGGTGCAGCATTCGCAGCTATAGGAACTCCTAAGTCGACGGGAACAAAATTAATGTCATTAGATGGTTATTTCAATCGGCCGGGTATTTATGAAGTGGATATGGGTACTCCACTTTCTGATGTATTATATCAATTGGGAGGTGGATTCAAATCAAAAGTGAAGGCATTGCATATTGGCGGTCCATTGGGTGGTTTAGTTCCGATTCAAAAAGTGCAGGATCTCAATGTAGATTTTGAATCCTTTGCCGGCAATGGTTTTATGTTAGGTCACGCTTCAATGGTTTCAGTTCCGGATAATTATCCAATGATTGCATACCTGGAACATTTATTTGCATTTACTGCACATGAGAGTTGCGGTAAATGTTTTCCTTGCCGGATCGGATCTGTAAGAGGAAAAGAAATGTTGCAAAAGGCCCAGAAGGATTCAAATTACAAAATCGATATAGAGTTGCTCAAAGATTTACTGGATACTTTAAAACGAGGCTCACTTTGTGCTTTGGGAGGAGGAATTCCACTGCCGGTTTATAATGCTTTGGAATATTTTAAAGAAGAATTGAAGGAGCATATTGAAATTTAATTGCATTCCCGAATCCTTGCGGATTCAAAAACCAGTGGCAGCTGCACAGATCATTATGTAGTGACCAGAGTTGAATTGAGATTAGTAAATAAGTACTATATTATGCTAATTTCAGTCGATGCAATGGTAGGTAATATCAAGTTTGATTTCGCATATTTAAAAATAAAAGATACTGAAAGACTGTACTATAAGTTTATCGAAGACAGCTGTGAATTCAGAGGACATGGGGATATTTTAATTGAATAAAAAAGGTAAACCTACGTTCATCATTTAAAGCTTACCAATGAGCAACCATAAATAAACTAACAACTATCATCTAACATCTAATACCAGTTTCATGCAGGAAGCATACATCGTCGCCATGAATCGAAGTGCGATCACCAAAGCCAAAAGAGGTGGATTCCGCTTTACAAGATCAGATGATCTTGCCATTTCTATTATTCATGATCTGATGAAGAAAATTCCTCAACTGGGTCCGCGGGATATAGACGATGTAATTGTAGGTTGTGCCAATCCGGAAGGTGAACAAGGTTTACAAATAGGAAGACAGATTGCATTAAGAGCTTTGGGAAAAGAAGTAGCCGGTATGACAGTCAATCGCTATTGCGCTTCCGGTTTGGAAACCATTGCGATTGCAACAGCAAAGATCAGGGCCGGAATGGGTGATTGTTTTATAGCCGGCGGCATTGAAAGTATGAGTATGATTCCTATGGAAGGATATAAACTCGCGCCAAACTTTTCTGTTGCAGATCAACATCCGGATTATGTGATCGGAATGGGTTTAACTGCAGAAGCTGTTGCAAAAAAATTTGAAATCAGCCGTGAAGATCAGGACGCATTTGCCTTTCGGTCGCATCAACTGGCGGCTCTTGCGCAAGACAAGGGATATTTTGCAGAAGAAATTTCATCTGTTGCCATCCATGAGATTCGATTGGATCATGGCAAACGCGCCGAATTAAACTATGAAATCAACCAGGATGATGGAATAAGACGTGATACGAGTATTGAGCTATTAAGCAACTTAAAACCGGCTTTTGCTTTAAATGGCAGTGTGACTGCAGGGAACTCATCGCAAACCAGCGACGGTGTGGCATTTGTAATTGTGATGAGTGAAAGAAAAATGAAAGACTTGCAACTCGTTCCAATCGGCAGGATTGTCTCTTGCAATGTATCAGGTGTTGATCCGATTCTCATGGGCATTGGGCCGTGTGCAGCAGTCCCCAAAGCCTTGGATCAGGCCAATTTAAAATTGTCAGACATTTCCGTTGTTGAATTGAATGAAGCTTTTGCATCTCAATCCCTGGCGGTCATACGGAATCTCGGATTGAATCCGGACATTGTAAACATGCATGGCGGAGCCATTGCATTGGGTCATCCTTTGGGTTGCAGCGGTGCGCGATTAACCATTACAGCTTTAAGCGAGTTAAAAAGAAGTAAACAAAAATATGGTATTGTTACCGCCTGTGTAGGAGGAGGACAAGGTATTGCTGCGGTGGTAGAAGCAATTAACTAGAGAAATATGAAAGATTGAAAATCATTGTTCTGCGCCATTCTATTTTTAAAACCCAGTTCCAATTAATGAATTGATGAAATCATATCAATTAGTTTTATTCCTATTCTTGTGGACCGGTTTGCAATCTCAAAATATGGATCTGAGGGGTAAGATTAAATTTACCAGTTCAGCGCCTCAGGAATCTATTACGGCAAGTTCCAATAAATTGACAGGGCTTTTAAATCCGGTTGAACTTAGTTTCGCATTTGTAGTCGACATTAATTCTTTCGATGGCTTTAATAGCCCATTGCAGATGGTTCACTTCAATGAAAATTATATGGAAACTACGAAATTCCCGAAGGCCAGATTTGTGGGAAGAATTATCGAAAATATTAAGGTAAATGAAATTGACGATGAAAAAATAAGAGCAAAAGGATATTTGGAAATTCATGGGATTAAAAAAGAACGTATCATTGCCGTTGTATTAAAGAGAAAAAACGGGGTACTTAATTTTATCAGTGACTTTAATCTTAGTCTTGAAGATTATAATATTTCCATTCCCAGGATTGTTCATCAGAAATTAGCGGACAAAATAGAAGTGCATGTTGAAGGAACAATTAAAAAGCAAAATTAGCCTACTTTTGATAGTACAATTTTGCTTTTTACTGACTTCCCAAGGTCAGGAAGGTATCAAAGCGGTAATTACAAAACACAATCTGCAAAGTTTTACGGCAAGGTCCGGATTCCAAAAATTATTTATTGATCATAAAGGCTTAATGTATATTGCTTCTTCAGAAGGAATAATACTGTATAATGGAATTACAGAACAATTTATCAAAAACTCTGAAGCTGCTGGGATTCATGGTGTGACCAGTATGGTTGAGGATCAGCAGGGAATTTTATGGGTTGCCTGTGAGGACGGTGAATTATTCAAAATTTACAATAAGGAATTGACCCGTTGGTTACCGCAGGAAGGACTTCCTAAACATAAAATTTCAAAATTAGTAGTTGACCACAGCAATCAATTGTGGATTGCTACAAAAGGAGAAGGTGTATATGTTTATAATCAAAAGTATCTCTACCATTTTGGCCCGGAAGATGGGCTCATTTATTCTGATGTTAATGATATGGTGTATTCTGATCGATTAGGAATTATCGTCAGTTCAGACAAGGGAATTCAGAACATCAATTTTATTAAGGATGCAAAACAAACAAAACAGGTTAAACTGGATTGCATAGGAAATCAGGATATTATCCAGAATATGAAATTGTTTGGTGAGAATTTGTATATCGACAACTTGTCAACGGGAATATTAGAATGGAATTTGCAAAAAAATTCCTGTAAAATGATTTGGGATAATAAAAATGCAGAAACGATATTGGCATTCCGGATTTCAACGGAGTTTCAAGTTGTCCTGACTGATGTGGCTATTTATGTTAAATCGAACGAATTATCCGGATTTGTTCCATTCAATAATAAGATAGAGTTTAGCGAAATTCAGAGCATATTTCTGGATGCTAAAAACACCTTATGGCTACTGCATAAGAGTAAAGGACTGCTTTCCATTAACTTGCCTATATCGCAATATGAAGTGCCGGGCAGAACAATTCAGGATATTGCATTAAGCCAGGATGGTAATCGCTTGTTATTGTGTACAGATTCGGGTTTGAAAATGATTGATGTAAAAAGTGGCAAAGTGATCCGTTCACAATTTGCAAATGAAAATTTGACCACAATATATCCCGAACCTGACAATGATGTCTTCTGGATTGGCACGTATGGTGGCGGACTTATTCGGTTTAATTTGAATACGGGTGAAGTTACGCGGTATAAGCAATCGGATGGATTGCCGGATAATAATATACTTCAGGTCACAGGCAATCATCATTATATCTGGGTGACGACTTTGGCTGGTGTTATGAGAATATATGTTGTTCATGATGAAAGGAAATTGAATAATATAAAAACATTTACCGGTGACAATGGACTTCCAACCAATTTTATTTATCAGATCGTGCCTGAACCATCAGACAGGATTTGGATTGGGACGGATGGCAAAGGAATTAATTATATTGACAAAGATGATCCTTGCGTTTATCTGTTGGACAATTCAATTCGAAATCATAGTATATATAATCTCGATTATAGTTCTAATGGACTTCTGTACTTTAATGCATCCAGGGAGGGCCTCGGTTATTATGATATTAAACGGGATTCGTTAATTTGGATAGAGGCACCAGTTAAAAACCTGGAGTCTGATTGTATCTCGTTAATCAATGATTCTGTATTATTGACCGCGGGAGCCGGGTTTTTAATGCTTATTAATCCAAAAGAGAAATTGAGTATTACCATGGATGAAGAATTCGGTTTAACGGAAATGGTTCCTTCTCTAAATGCTATTTACAGGGATAAGAATGACAATACCTGGATTGGATGTAAAAATGCAGTGATTAAAGTTCAACCCACGATTCTAACTGTATTGAATCAACCACAGAACTCATTCAGCAATATAAAAGTGCTGAATCAATTTGTTCGTCTTGGAATAGATTCTGTATTTGAATACAATCATAATCAAATTGCCTTTGAATTTAATGCTATTCATTATCTCGCTTCTGATCATTTGGACTATCGTTATTTTTTAAAAGGATATGACAAGGAGTGGATTTATTCTAAAGAAGGAAATGAATCTTATTCGAATTTATCACCAGGCACATATCAATTTATTGTTCAATCCAGTATTAATAAGTATTTTGATGGCCGGAATCAGATTGTATTTTCTTTTGAAGTGCGAAAACCATTCTGGCAAACCTGGTGGTTTTTTGGATTGCTCATTATTACCGGCGTGACTTTGGTGCGTTTTTTTATAAGAAGCAGGGAATCGGCGAAAGCTAAAGAAGATGAAATCAAAAGAAAGACATCGGCTTTGGAGTTTGAAGTTTTAAAGAGTCAGGTCAACCCGCATTTTTTATTCAATAGTTTCAATTCAGTGATTTCATTGATCGAAGATGATAAAGAGAAAGCTATTGAGTTTACTGAAAAGCTATCTGATTATTTCAGAAATATTCTTAAATACCGGGATGAGCATTTAATTCTTCTGGACGAGGAAGTGACCATACTGATGAATTATTTTGATTTGCTCAAGCTAAGGCATCCGGATCAGATTCTATTAGAGAAAGGATTGATTCAATCTAATGCATGGATTGCACCGATGACTTTGCAACTACTTATGGAAAATGCGATCAAACATAATGAGGTTACTCCTCATTCACCATTAAAAATATGGGTGTATTGTGATGCCGGTTTTTTGGTTTTTAGGAATTCAATAATGCGTAAGCGATCAAATGTGGATTCAACCGGATTTGGATTGGAAAGTATCCGACTGAGATATCAGCTTCTGACGGATAAAGAAATTAGAATTGAAGAATCAGATGAAAAATTTAGTGTTGAAATTCCTTTAATTTATAAATAGGTATGAGGGTTATCATTCTGGAAGATGAAAAGCTGGCCGCTAAAAGGCTGATCAGAATGCTTTCTGAGCTTCGAAGTGACATTACTGTCTTGGCAGAGTTGTCAAGTATCCAGGAAGCAGAATCTTTTTTTTCGCAGCATGTCACTGAAAAAACCGATGTTTTGTTTTTTGATATACAATTGGGAGATGGACAGAGCTTTGAATTATTTGACCGTTTCAAGATCAATGGAATTTTAATTTTCACAACGGCTTATGATCAATATGCGTTGAAAGCATTTAAGGTACAGGCCATGGATTATCTTTTGAAACCGGTAAAAGTTGATGAACTGGATCGCTTGCTTCAACGAATTGAACAATTTATTTCAGCAGAAAGCAAGGTTAGTACAGATCCAATGTTGGAAAGATCGGATAATAAAAATCTCAGGTTTCTGATTAAGATTGGCAAATCATTAAAGATTATAAGCCAGGAAGATATTGCCTATTTTTATTCCGACCATAAGCTGACCTTAATTATCACCTGGTCTGGAAAAAAATATCCGATAGATCAATCCCTAAATAAAATTGAGGAGATGGCGCCGGCGGAATTATTTTTCAGACTTAACCGTAAATTACTTGTGCACATTAAAGCCATTGAAGAAATGCTGGTGTACCCAAAATCACGGATTAAGGTTTTACTAAAGCCTTCGATGGAAGAAGAAGCCATAGTAAGCACCGAGAAAGCCGGATTGTTTAAAAAATGGCTTGAAGGGGAAGGAGAGAACTGAGATCTGAACTATGAGATCAGAGATGATTCTGAAAAAGGATCTTCGTAATCTGATAAGAGAATTTTTATTTAGAAGTATTTATTGCATTCAGGAATTTCAATTGTTGCCCGAATAAGAGAAACACTGAACAGGTCTGACCTGCATAATGAATCGAAAGAATTATAGATCTCAAATCTCAAATCTCATAGTTCAAATCTAATTTAGTCAACTTTGCATTTCAATAAACTGTTGAATGGCGTCCATATCGATCACTCCAACGATTGCATCTTGTTCCGTGACTAAAATCAATTCCGATTGTGAACGCAATGCGTACATAGCATTCATAATTCCGGTGGATGAATGCAGACTTATTAACCTGCGGTTATAGATATCCGAAATGCGAAGATTCGGATCTTTTTTAAAAGCCAATTGAATTTGCCTGGCACTGATACTTCCGCTAAACTGTCCCATTAAATTAATAACCGGAAAAGTGCGGTCTCTGTGGTGTAATATGAATTCAAAAGCTTCTTTTACCGTAGTGTATTCAGTAAAGCTATGATAGTCTTTTCTGTAACAGTCATTGATGGTTTTGTTTTTTATGGCAACATCAAGTGCCACACTTCTGTATTCCTGAGTAGCACTGATAAAAATGAAAACCCCGATAATGGAAAGGGTATAGGCTTCAAAATAAATTCCGGAAATAATCAGGATAACACAAATGATCTGACCAATGATAGATGCTATTTTTGTAGCTTTTAATTTACCCAGGCCCATCGCGAGCAATGCACGCAAGACACGTCCGCCATCCATTGGAAATGCAGGTATCATATTGAACAACACAAGCATGATATTTGAAATCATCAGGAGTGGTAAGAAGCCTGACCAGTTGGTAAAATTCAAATTCTCCAGCGTTTCAATATTGAAATAAGAGACTCCAAAAGTGGTCAGAAGAAAGGAAAATACAATAATGGCAATGATGACATTGACCATTGGACCCATGATTGCAATGATCAATTCCTGCATTGGTTTTTCAGGTAAATTTCTTAATCGGGCAACACCTCCGATTGGAAGTAAGATAATATCTTCCGTTGTAACACCAAATCGTTTGGCGGTAAGTGCATGACCGAATTCATGTAGGATCACACATAAAAACATGGCAAGCACAAAACAGATTTCTATAACGATTGCGCTCCAGTCGGAACCCTGGGAAGCTGCAGTGGTTGCTACATATATTAAAATTAAAAGAAAGGTCCAGTGGATCTTTACCGGTATTTTGGCAAAAGTTCCAATATGCCATGCACGTTCAAACATAATCTTATTTTAGTCTATTCAATCCACATGGGTTGATACAATTGCCCTTGCAGGATTGCGCGAGATATAACAATTCGCTGTACTTCAGAAGTTCCTTCGTAAATCTGGGTGATTTTGGCATCACGCATCAATCGTTCAACATGATATTCTTTAACATAACCATAACCACCATGAATTTGAACGGCTTCAATACTGTGTTTCATAGCAACCTCAGAAGCAAATACTTTAGCCATACTGGCAGCTACTGAAAAATCCAAACCCTGATCTTTCATCCATGCGGCTCTGTGTACCATTAACCGTGCAGCCTCCACTTCAGTAGCCATATCTGCAAGTTTAAAGGCAATAGCCTGGTGGCTGGAAATAGGTTTACCAAATGTTTTGCGTTCCTGGCTATAATTCAGAGACAATTCATAGGCACCTGCAGCGATTCCAAGAGCTTGTGATGCAATGCCGATGCGTCCTCCGGTCAAGGTTTTCATGGCAAATTTAAATCCATCTCCTTTTGAACTCAATAGATTTTCCTTTGGAACTTTCACATCATTATACATGATGGTATGAGTATCAGATGAACGGATTCCCAATTTATCTTCCTTTGCACCAATGGTAACACCCGGCCAGGAAGCTTCTACAATAAATGTACAGATACCGCGGCTGCCCGCTAACGGGTCTGCCTGAGCCATAACCAGATGGAGGCTGGAACTTCCTCCGTTGGTGATCCAGTTTTTGGTGCCATTTAATAAATAATGATCTCCGCAATCCACGGCCGTAGTTTTCTGACTGGTTGCATCACTTCCAGCTTCAGGCTCTGACAAACAAAAACAACCCAGCCATTCACCGGAGGTCAGCTTTGGAAGGTATTTCATCTTTTGCTCCTCCGTACCCATTTTTTCGAGGCCCCAGCAAACAAGGCTATTGTTCACAGACATAATTACGGAACAAGAATTGTCCACCTTGCTGATTTCTTCCATGGCAAGAACATAAGAAATGGTATCCATACCGCCGCCCCCATAATCCGGAGAGACCATCATTCCAAGGAAACCCAGTTCCCCCATTTTCTTCACTTGTTCGGTAGGAAATTTCATATGTCTGTCCCGTTCAATCACACCAGGCAATAATTCCATTCTGGCAAAATCCCTGGCAGCATCCCGTACGGCAATCTGTTCCTCTGTCAGTGTAAAGTACATGTATTAGAAATTTTTGCGAAGATAAGCAAGGAGAAGATAGTGTAGCGGGAATAGTGAAAAATGAAAGCCATCTGGATGTATATAATTGATAAACAGATATTTATAAGTACAATTGGGTAGAGTGACAAATACCGGAGTTATTCCGGAGCTTGAAGAAAGCTTGAAATCCGAAGCAGTTGCAAGTTGCAAACTTGCAACAACGTCTAGGAATTGTTTAGTTAGTTGAAGAGAACTAATAAGTCAACCAAGCAGATGCAAGTTTACAACTTGCATCTGCTTTTGTTTACACACAACCCCTTGTTGTTGCAAGTATGCACCCTTGTTGTTGCAAGTTTGCAACTTGCAACTGCAATTGTATGCACAAACCCCTTTGTTTTTGCAAGTATGCACGAAGTTGTTGCAAGTTTGCAACTTGCAACTGCATTTGTGGACTTCATTTGTTATTGCAAATTTAAAACTTGCGATTTGTACAAATACCCTTGTTGTTGCAAGTTTGCAACTTGCAACTGCTTTTGTATGCACAAACCCCCCAAGTTGTTGCAAGTTTGCAACTTGCAACTGCATTTGTGGACTTCATTTGTTATTGCAAATTTAAAACTTGCGATTTGTACAAATACCTTACTCAACCACTATAATATCAATCATTGCATCGGCATGTAATCCGGCATAACTCGATGCACTAGAGAAAACATAATCTTCCGGTCTAAAAACCAAACCGGCTTTAACTGGATTATCATGAATGTATTCTAGTTTTTGCCAGAAAAAATCTGGTTTTTCTATTAACATTGGATTGTTATCCTGAATCCAAATTTGAATTGATGTATTGTTAGGATTGGCTTTTCCAGATTTTTGAAATATGGGCAACATCCAGGATTTTCTGCTTTCACCTGAAGTGCGGATAAATTCATAAAGTTTCTTTGATGTATATTTTTTAAAGTCCCTTATGATGTCAGATACTAAAAATTTACCATCTGAACCAATTATCAAGTGAATATGATTACTCATAATTACATAGGAGTACAATAATAGCCCTTTTTCTTTCTGGCAATATTTCAGATTGTCAATTATGAGTTCTCTGCATTCTAACCTTGTGAAGAGATCAATCCAATGGACAATGGTAAATGTTACAAAAAAGATTTCTTCAAATGATTTTGTCGATTGAATTCGTGTCATGTGTTATTACATGTCCAAATATACCGTGATTGGCAAAAGTTGCAAGTTGCAAACTTGCAACAACGTCTTTTATTTATTGGAATCAGGGAATAAGTTATTGAGTAAGGCTAAGTATTTATTAAACTTAAACATTGTTGAATCAATAATAAATATTGAATTTTGGTGTAGTCAAAAGTTGCAAGTTGCAAACTTGCAACAACGTCTTGTATTTATTGGAGAGAGGAAATGATTTATTGTGTAAGGCTAAGTATTTATTAAACTTAAATATTGTTGAATTAATAATTGATATGAATTTTAATGTAGGCGAAGTAGCAAGTTACAAACTTGCAATAACGTCTATTGAATATTGGTGTTGGCTGAGGTTGCAAGTTGCAAACTTGCAACAACGACTTTTGTTTGAGGTATCATAATAAAATCGCCCTAAGTTTACATCTTTATCCTTTGTTTGTTGCAAGTTTGCAACTTGCAAATGCAATTGTATGCACAACCCTCTTTGTTGTTGTAAGTATGCACGAAGTTGTTGCAAGTTTGCAACTTGCAACTGCATTTGTATGCACAACCCTCTTCGTTTTTGTAAGTATGCACGAAGTTGTTGCAAGTTTGCAACTTGCAACTGCATTTGTATGCACAAACCCCTTTGTTTTTGTAAGTATGCACGAAGTTGTTGCAAGTTTGCAACTTGTAACTGCATTTGTATGCACAAACCCCCTTGTTTTGTAAGTATGCACGAAGTTGTTGCAAGTTTGCAACTTGCAATTGCTGATTCAGCGCGATAAAATGTTAACCTTGTTGTTGCAAGTATGCACCGAGTTGTTGCAAGTTTGCAACTTGCAACTGCTTTTTAGGTCACAATTCATTGTTGTCAGGAGCATTGTTAAAGCCGGATATTAAATAGGCGGTTAATTCATTTAACACAATACAATTGAAGTGCTTTTGTCTGTTTTGTTTGCAATTTCCTTGATAACAGACAACTCAATCTTTCCAATCAAATAACCGGCTTCACCATTCAAATAAATTTCCTCGACATCAATAAATTTCTTTTTCAATTCCGCAGCTGCATTTTTATTATGCCTCAATAAAATATTCACCACAGTGGATTCTGATAATTGCAAATTAGCCTTCTGATGAAATTTTTTGTATTCATACCGGTAATCATAAGTTAAAGCAGAAAGATCAGACAATACGGCTGAAGCGGTCGGATATGCTCCGGCTCCCTTGCCAACAAAAAATTGAGTATCTGCAAAACTGGTTTTGGTTTGTACCCCATTGTATTCATCGTCTACACCGAATAATTTTTCTTCCGGTTTTATAAATTTGGGAATTACAAAGGCAGAAATATTCCCGGATTCATTTCGAAATGCTTGTGCGATTAATTTTATTTTGAATCCTTTCTCTTTAGCGTATTTCAATTCCAACTGTCCTATTCTATCTATTCCAAGATTGAATATTTCTTCAGGCTTTACGATGATGCCGAATGAATGCACCAAAAGAATAAGCAGCTTGTATTTTGCATCAAAGCCTCCTGTGTCCAGCATTGGATTGCTTTCAGCAAATCCATTTTGCTGAGCCTGCAATAAGGCATCATCAAAGGATGTATTTTCTTTAACTATTTTGGTTAGAATGTAATTCGTCGAACCGTTTACGATTCCTTCGACGGATTCCAGTAAATCGGTATCGTAATATTCTTCCAAATTGCGGATAATTGGAATGCTCGCACAGCAGGCCGCTTCATAAAGCAATGGAGTTTGATGCTCTTTTTGTAATTCCAGTAATTCGTGAAAATGTTCGGCAATCATTTTTTTGTTAGCTGTGACAACAGCTTTTCCTTTTTTCAATGCAGCACTGACGATTTCAAAAGCGGCATCGGCATCATCAATTAATTCAACAACTACATTGATATCCGGATCATCAAGGATTTCATCTTTGTCATAAATGTAATGTTCTGATTTTAAGGGTCTGAGTTTATCTCTTTGTTTTACGCAAATCTTTTTGATATTTGCTTTAAGTCCTGGTGTTTTTTCCAGTACTTCATAAAGTCCGTAGCCAACACAGCCAAAGCCGAAAAGACCTATGTTTAATTTTTTGCGAATCATTTTAAGAGAGTTAGGAGTTAGGAGTTAGGAGTTAGAAGTGATGAGTGATGAGGGATTATAGTTTTCTGTATTTTGATGCTCGTATGTTGAATTTATGTAAGTAAATGTTTCAATTTGACTTAAGGCTATATTCAGATCATGGATAAGATCTTCCACATCTTCGAGTCCTACGGATAATCTGATTAAACTATCTGTTACCCCACTTTGGTAACGGATCTCTTTAGGAATAGATTTGTGTGTCATTTCGCAGGGTAGGCAAATCAAACTTTTTACCCCTCCAAGACTTTCGGCCAGTTTGAAAAATCTGGTAGAGCTCACTATTTTAGCAGCAAGATCTTTATGATCAATTTTTAAATCAAATGAGATGATACCACCAAAGTAATTTTGTTGCTGCTTTGCAATTTTGTGATTCTTGTGTGAAGTCAGTCCGGGATAGTAGACATTTTTAACAAGTTCATGTTTAGATAAAAATTCTGCAATTTTAAAAGCGGATTCAGAATGTTGTTTAACCCTTATTGGTAATGTTTCTATTCCGCGAATGACCAGCCAGCTATCAAACGGGGAAAGTATGGCACCACAGGCATTTTGGATGAATTTTATCTGTGATCCTAAAGCTTCGTTGTTTGAAACAACGATTCCTGCAATTAAATCACTGTGACCGCCAAGATATTTGGTAGCACTGTGAATGACTAAATCCGCACCAAGTTCAATGGGCTTTTGAGATGCCGGAGAAGCAAAGGTATTGTCAACACATAATAATATAGAGTTCGCTTTTGCAATTTTCGCAATTTCTGCAATATCCGATATTTTAAGAGTCGGATTAGTCGGACTTTCGAGCCAGATCAATTTTGTCCTGGATGTTATAGCTAATGCAATGTTGGACGTATCTGTGCTATCGACATAAGTAACGGTAATTCCAAACTTCTGATAAATCTGTGTGAATAATCTGAAAGCACCACCGTATATATCATCTACAGCAATGATTTCATCACCGGATTGCAATAATCTAACAACGGCATCTATTGCGGATAATCCGCTGGAAAATGCAAATGCGTTAGTACCACCTTCAAGGGTAGCCATTAAATCTTCCAGAACTTTTCTTGTGGGATTATTGGTACGCGCATAATCAAAACCTTTGTGTACACCAGGTGCTTCCTGCACAAAAGTAGATGTCTGGTAAATAGGTGTCGAGATAGCTCCGGTCAATTCATCAACCGGAATGCTATGTAGAATTCTTGTCTGCTCTTTCATTTTATTTTGGATTTTAATTTTACACATCCTTCGTCTTTGTAAAATCTTATCCAAAAAATCAATTGCAATTTATTTCAATAACAATTGACTTCAGTCAATTGTACGAAAAAGCAAAAAGCTCTTCCAACAAGTCAGAAGAGCTTTTAATATTTCTAATCTATTAATTGCTAGGATTCTAACTTATCTTTTCCTGCATTGCTGCAGGATTGAAATTGGCACCTTATCACGCTGAGGCGTGACAGGTTGTCAAGACTTCATTGGGTCAATTCCCTCCGTCTTTCTGGATAAGATTATTTTAAAGAACGTTTGTGCAAAGGTAAATCGCAGATTTGCAGATTACCAAATGAAATAAGTATAAGGAAATGTTAAGAATAGATTTGAACTATAAGATCGGAGATAAAAAAGTGCAGAAGTCAATTTAGAGATACCATCTCTAAATTGAAGTATAAAACATATAAACCTAAAATAGTTTATAAATCTGATATCTCATAGTTCAGATCTCTGATCTAATTTCAGATCTAAATTAACGTGCAAATGCAGTTGCTCTCTTCTCCCGGATCACCGTTACTTTCACTTGTCCCGGATATTGCATCTCATCCTGTATTTTTTGAGAAATCATGAATGCGAGATCGTCAGCATACTGATCGGTAACTTTTTCACTTTCCACTATGACGCGAAGTTCACGGCCGGCTTGCAATGCATAAGCTTTTTGAACGCCTTCATAAGTCATCGCTAATTCTTCCAATTCGTTGATCCGCTTGAGGTAACTTTCCAGAATTTCCCGTCTTGCACCTGGTCTTGCACCGGATATAGCGTCACAGGCCTGCACGATAGGAGAGATGATATTGTTCATCTCGATCTCATCGTGGTGAGCACCGACTGCATTGATAATGATTGGATTTTCATTGTATTTTTCACAAAGCTTCATTCCAAATAAAGCATGTGATAATTCTGATTCTTCTTCTGCAACTTTACCGATATCGTGAAGCAAGCCTGCACGTTTTGCCAGTTTGACTTGTTTTGGATTGAGTCCAAGTTCAGCGGCCATGACTGCACATAGGTTGGCAGTTTCTGAAGAGTGTTTCAATAAGTTTTGTCCGTATGAAGAGCGGAAGCGCATACGACCAACCATTTTAACCAGGTATGGATCCAATCCATGAATATCAAGATCAATAATGGTTCTTTCTCCTATTTCTACAATCTGTTCGTCGAGTTGTTTTTTAACTTTTGCAACGACTTCTTCAATTCTGGCCGGGTGTATACGACCATCTGCAACCAATCTCTTTAAGGATAACCTAGCAATCTCGCGGCGTATCGGATCAAAACTGGAAATTACAATTGCTTCCGGAGTATCATCTACTACGATTTCAGCTCCAGTAGCAGCTTCCAGGGCGCGGATGTTTCTACCTTCCCGACCGATAATCTGACCTTTAATGTCATCGCTTTCCAGGTTAAATACAGAAACAGAATTTTCAATAGTGTATTCTGCACACATTCTTTGAATGGTCTGGATAACTATTTTTTTAGCTTCTTTGTTTGCGTTTGCTTTGGCATTTTCAATCACTTCCTTTTCAATTGCCATGGCATCATTGCTGGCCTTTGCTTTAACGGCCTGCAGCAGATGCTCTCTGGCTTCGGACTCATTCATTTTGGCGATATTCTGCAATTCCTTTATTCGAACCTCATTGGCAGATTCCAGTTCTTCTTTTTTCTTGGTTACAATTTTGAGTTGCAGATCCAGATTTTCGCGAAGCATTTTGACTTCAGCTTCCCGGGCTTCAACATCTACCGTTTTAGCCTGGATCTCCTTTTCAATGGCAAGCGCTTTGAGTTCCCGTTCTTTAAGCTCTACGGATTGAGTGGTTTTGTAACTTTCAAAATCGGCCTTGAGTTTAGAGAAATTATCCCGTGTTTCCTGGATCTTCTGCTGTTTGATCGTTTCGTTTTTTTGTTCGGCCTTGGAAACGATTTTTTCCGCTTTCATCTCAGCTTCTGAAATCATGCGTTGCGCGCCGACTCTTGCCTTTTCAATTTCAAGGTCACTGATTCGGTTGATCTCCTCGAGTTTTCTTTGATTAGAGCGTCTTAATATCGCATACACTATGAAGTAGCCTATGCCCATTCCGGCCATTGCACCACCAATGATTGCAATTAATATATCTTGCATAACAATTAAAATTTAGCAGGTACTGCTCGCCTTTGGAAAAGAGGTGTATTTGTATTACATGATGCAGCCGTAAGCCTTAAGAGACTTGTCCGGATTACTGGGTACCAAAAGGATTGTTCAGAAATGACATGTATAACAAAAACTATATGAATTAAGTAAGATTAATTAAAACGTCCCTTATTCCATTCGCCACACTATTCTTCGGCTAATTGTAATATTTTACAATACAGACCTTTATATATTAAAAAATAAAAATTTACTATATTATTGGATTCTATTCCACGTTTAGCCTAAAACCCAATGGTTGCAAATATAAAGAAATTTTTGCATTTTATTAGGAATTTTAATACCTTGAAGGACAGAAGGTAACAGGGAGATTTTCATGGGATTCGGGATTTCTGCAAGGATTCAAACCAAATAAACAAAAGTTACGCTTATGGAAAATGAATTTCAATCAAAATTGAACCGATTATTAAATGTCGATTTCCGCGATGAAAATAGTCCGTGGCTGACCAGTACGAAATCGCTTCGGAAATTAATCGGCATTCTTGGCATAGGCCTGCCGGTCCTCCTGTATATTTTTTTATATCTCGATAGCTGCCTTGGAATTCCCTTGCAATCCATCAGTCATTATTATTTTACCCGAGTAAGTGGCATTTTTATCATTATCGTCAGTTTGCTGGCTATTTTTTTAATCGTCTATAAGGGGAAGGAGCCGAAGGATTTTTGGATTTCATTTACCGCCGGCATATTTGCACTTTTTGTTTTGTTGTTTCCGACCAGTAATATTACAGATCTCTGCTGTGATATTAGTAAACCGTATGCTGTTACTGTCTTAAAAGGGAGTAGCTGGCGATCCGGCTTTCATTATCTGTCAGCGGCCATTTTTTTAACGTGCTTGGCCTATATGTCTTTATTCTTATTTACCAAGTCTGATAAATCACCATCAGCAAGAGGTGCCCGGAAAAGATTGCGCAATCGCATTTACAGAACCTGCGGCATCATTATGATTGTCGCTTTATTAATCATATTTGCCGGATTTTTAAAAATAATTCCGGTTGTGTTTTATGAAGAAAATCATCTGACCTTTTGGATGGAAGCGTTGGCCATTGAAAGTTTTGGTTTTGCGTGGTTAATCAAAGGCGAAACGCTTTTTAAAGATTGAAATAGATGAATGGCAATTAAAATACCTCTTCAACATGATGATATAAAAGATCTTTAGATTGCAATGTTCTCTTTAATCTACTTTTTACCAATTTATATCAGCGTGAAATTCGCCATTTAAAAATCGGACAAAATCAGGATTGTATTTCTTCGTGGTCCCTCTGTCCTCTTTTTTATATGATACCATGAATTTTCCGCTCAATCTCCTTGAAACCGGATCGAGGGTATCAATTTGTAAAAAATTAGAAGCATTTCCTTCCAGAACCGAGTAAGCATCTTCTATTACATCATCATCCAGGGCCTGATAATTTGATTGTACTGTTCCCGTTGAATCCAGTCGGTTTGTCACGCGATAACAGCCTATTTCCGGTTTATTGAAAATAAATTCTATAGCTTCTGTTTTGTAATTGAGTTCATCTTTAGAAATAACCGTCGTAAGTTGAAGCGTATAAAAGTTCTTGAAAAATGAAGTAGTTGCTGATGCCCTCCAATTCTTATTGAGTTTGATAGCCATTGCAAAGCCGTTTTCCTCTGTTCCGGAATAATAAATATAAAAACTGGAATCAACAAAAGTGATTTGCTCGACTTCCACGCAACCAGCCTGTTTATTTATTTGAACATCTTTTTGACATGCATATAAAAAGATTGCTGCAATAATTCCGGTTAATGAATAAAATCGATGCGTTTTTGTAAAGTTGAGATAGTAAAAAAGGACCACACAGTTTAGTGGCATCAAATATACAATATTTTATTCAAAATCTAAAAGCCTGTAGGATTTAGATTAGTCATTGTTTATGGGCATTTCTTTAAAGAGTCCTAATGCAAAACGACATACGATTTTTCTTAATTGAATATTCTCATACTCAACGCTAGCAAGGAATCTATATGTAACTTATTATCTAAATACACTTTGATCAGATCCCACACTGCGTTAGGGATGACAGCATTCAAATCAAAAGGGCGATAGGAAGGAAAACACATCTCATATCATTTCCTTCTCTTCCCTATACCTACAAAAACAATAAGTCATTCCAAACGAAGTGAGGAATCTCTCAATTAATTTGCGTTGAAAAAGTAATGCGCGGAGTATGATTCATAAATTAATCAAATTAAGTACATAGTGCAATTTGTTACACACTCTATTAAAAATCTGATTTTAGATTGATGAATTCAATTGGTTGGCCAGGGTTAATTCTTCATTTTTAATTTTAATTATTTCCTGACCATCGCCCCCACTTCTTTTTCAAAAGTCCTGATTAATCCATTCATCAGTGATTCCATTTCTTCGCTGCTCATTTGACGATCCAGATTTTCGAATGTAAAACTGAGTGCGTAGGATTTTTTTCCTGATCCCAGCTGGTCTGCGTTTTCGTAAATATCAAACAACTGTAAGTCTTTTAATAAATGGCCTGCTTGTTTTACAGCAATCGTTTTTAAGGTTTCAAATTTAATACTTTGATCCAGAACCAATGCCAGATCTCTTTTGATTTGCGGGAACTTGCTGAATTCGGTGAATGCTTTTCCGGACAAGGGCATTTCTTTTACCAGATGATCCAGGGAGAATTCAGCAAACCATACGTCTTTTTTGAGATCGAACAGAGAAGTCAGTGGAGCAGAAAGTTTACCGGCTTTGATTGCAGTTTGACCGGATGTGAATGCGTACTCTATTCCATATTCATAAAGGGGATCTGAATTCAATTCGTTGATTACAGGATTTTCCAGTTTAAGCATTTTGAGTATTCCTTCGACAAAAGATTTCAGATGCATGAAATCCTGAACTGCTGGTTTAGGGTTTAACCAGTGCATGTTGGATTGCAAACCATACAACCAAATCCCCAGTTTATTGCTCTCTACAATATGTTTACCGTTTCGTTTGTATTCCTTACCCATTTCATAAAAGGCAAGATCGTTTTGTTGCCTGTTGGCATTGAATTGTATTGCTTCCAATCCGCCAAGGCAAATAGAAGGGCGCATTGCATCGAGATGAATATTGGAAGTGTTGTGTATATAGATCAAATCCGATTCATTCCAGATTCCGGATTGTATGCAAATGCCGGATCTCACCAGGGACAAAGCCAATATTTCATTCAATCCGTTTGCAGTCAGCCATTCTGATAATTGCTTGCGAACTGAATAAGAAGATTGGATATGTTTGGGAAATGAAATCTGTATCTTTTCAGGAATGTGTATGTGGTCGAAGCCATATACCCTGGAGATTTCTTCCACAATATCTGCCTGCCTTGTGACATCGGGTTTATTGGTAGGGACAAATACATCAAAATTTCCATTTTGTAAATCCTGCACTTCCATATCCAGTGCAAACAGTACTGTTTTCATCTTTTCAGTATCTATGCTTAAGCCTGATAACTGAGCTGCGTCCTGAATATTGAAATGTACTTTCCTGGGTTGAACCGGATTCGGATAGATATCGATTAATTCTGAATCGATTTTTGCTGAACAGCTTTGTTGAATCAAAAATACGGCCCGTTGCAATGCAATCAGCGTAGCATTTGGGTCACTGCCTTTTTCAAAACATCTGGCTGATTGTGTGCGAAGGTTGTGTGACATACTCGATTTGCGGACCGTTGAAGGATTGAAATGTGCTGATTCAATAAAAATCCGGCTGGTGCTATCTGTGACTCCTGATCCTATTCCTCCAAAAACTCCGGCCATGCACAATGGATTATCCTTACCATCGCAGATCATTAAATCAGTTGCATACAATTTTCGATCTACTTCATCCAGCGTGCGAAAGTTCTGTCCTTCTTTTAAAGTCCTTACATGTATGGTGTGATTTTGGATCTGATCATAATCAAATGCATGAAGTGGTTGTCCCATTTCATACATGATATAATTGGTAACATCTACAATATTGTTGATTGGATTTAAACCCATGCTTCGGATTGCTTTTTTCAGCCAATCCGGTGATTCCTTAACCTGTATTCCGGATAAACAAATGCCACTATATCTTGGGCAAAGAGCAGCATCAGCGACTAAAATAGTTATTTGAAGGGATCCTTTGGCCTCATTCAATCCGGCAGATGGAAGTGGATTTAAATTTTTGTTTCGATCTTTGTGTACGCGAAACCAGGCCAATAAATCCCTGGCCACCCCTAAATGGCTCATGGCATCCGCGCGATTAGGCGTTAGCCCAATTTCGAAAATGGTGTCACTTGAAATATTGAAATATTCTGCAGCCGGTTTTCCAACAGGTGTATCCTCCGGGAGAATCATTATTCCATCGTGATTATTACTGATTCCTAATTCATCTTCTGCGCAAATCATTCCTTCAGAAACTTCGCCTCTGATTTTTCCTTTGTTGATAATGATCGAATCTCCGGCAAACGGATATAAGACAGAACCTGCCTGGGCAAGCAACACTTTTTGACCAGCAGCCACATTCGGAGCTCCACATACCACTTGCAGCAATTCTCCTGTTCCCGTATTGATTTTGGTCAGGCTTAAGCGGTCTGCATTCGGGTGCTTAGCACATTCTGCGACTTCCGCTACGATAACCCCTTTCAATCCACCCTTGATGTCTTCGAGTATTTCAACAGATTCCACTTCCAGACCTAAAGAAGTAAGGATGGTAGAAAGTTCTTCGGCGGATTCTGTAAAATCAATGTATTGCTTTAGCCAGTTCAGTGAAATGCGCATGGAATTATGAATTGAAAGGCAAAATTAGACGAATTGTACATGGATTTAGCTTATTCGGCTGGAAAGAGTGAATTAGTCAAAATTTTGGATGAAAAACTTTATTCAATAAAGTTACCAATTATCAATAATTGTACTAAAATATATTTGAAAAACAGGTATTTACGTATATTAAAAATAATTAATAAAATAACTGCCCTGCCCTTCCCTTAGGAATTTTCCATTTTAAGGAAGAAATATGTGGCTGATTTAATGAGCAATGGCTTGATTGATGAGATGGAAATATTTAATAGCACAAAAGCCTTTGAGTTGTTTGGTTTGAATGGAATTCATTATGGTGCTTAATAAGAAATGGCGCGATTAGGGAAAACAAAACCAGGATCCTTGCTCCATTATATAAAACGCTGTCGAAACAGACCATTGTTGATTAAAATGGCTGAAGAAATTGAGCCTGACTTAACAAATTTATTGAAGAAATATTGATGTGTCAGTATTTATACCTCCTGCAATTAAAAGATAGCTTCAATCAATGTAGGTCTTGCAGTTAGCACTAAAAATAAACTTACCGGTCTTAACTCTTATAAAATTGTCGGGTCAGATTGCAATACAACAAATAACCTTATCGAATATTTCGGATCGCATTTCCAATGCCGGATCCGGTATTATGATTGATCATTACAAAAGAAGGGCATTATTATTTGATGATGCCATTGGCTTAGCAGCCAAGATGAATGAAGCGGCATGGAAATTAAAACACAATAATATGGCTTCTGAGGTTTTTGGATTGGCTGTCACAGGAAGTTATAAAGGATTTAATGTAATTCAGGAAGTATAGAATTTTCTTTTTTATTTTGTGTGATCGGAGCGCAAGTTGAATAAACAATTTAAGATGAAAAACAAAAATAAACCAAAGGAGCAGAAGCAAGTATTAAAACAAACTCCAGAGGCTGTTCCTGTTATCGCAACTAAGGATTTAACTGTTTGGTACATAGGTTTAGCACTCTTATTGACTTTTTTGGCATACATTCCTGTATTTTCTGCCGATTTCGTCAATTGGGACGATCAGGATTATGTAACCAGTAATCAGATGATCCGTAGTTTTTCTGATTTTGGCAAATTTTTTACCACTACAGTCCAGGGTAATTATCATCCATTAACGATGATCAGTCTTGCCATCAATTTCGCGATTTCAGGTGAACACGCATTTTCGTATCATTTGATCAATCTAATCTTGCATTTGATCAATGTATACCTCGTTTATCAATTTATCCTCAAACTGGTTCCGGGAAATGTTTTTATCGGATTTACGGTGGCGATTTTATTTGGCGTGCATCCAATGCATGTGGAGTCAGTTGCCTGGGTTGCTGAACGCAAGGATGTCCTGTATTCTTGTTTCTTTCTTTTGGGATTGATCAGCTATGTAAATTATCTGGATCAACATTCAAAAAAGCAGTTGATCTTCACACTGATCTGGTTTATACTTTCATTGGCATCCAAGCCTGCAGCAATCATTTTTCCGGTCGTTTTATTCGCGTTGGATTTTTATAGAAGACGGAATTTGTCCATGCAACTTATCATTGAAAAACTACCTTTTTTTCTATTGTCTGCAATACTTGTGTATTTGACCTTGAAATACCAGGAAGCAGTTGGAGCCACACCTTTGACTAAAATGTACAATTTCGACCGGAGATTTTTTTTCCCATTCTATGGGTATATGATGTACATCATTAAATTATTCTGGCCGGTTAATTTATGCACGTTTTATCCCTTCCCGCCCATCAATGAAGCAACTTCAAAAACGTATCTGCTGTCGCCAATCTTTTTTATTGCAAGCGCCTATCTCTGCATGAAAACATGGAAGACAAACAGGGTATATACTTTTGGCTTTGGATTTTATTTTTTAAATCTGGTTTTGGTCTTACAGTTTTTCATGTTTGGTTCGGCAATTATCGCAGACCGGTATACCTATATTCCATATATAGGATTGTTTTTCATACTGGCATGGTTTATAGATCAGGAGATTAAGATGAAAACTTCGAATGCTTATTTAATGATCTGTACAATCAGTGTACTCTTTAGTTTTATGAGTTTCAGGCAAGCCGGAGTTTGGAAAAATACCGGAACCTTGTGGGATTCGGCAATCAGTAATTATCCAAGTGCGAAGGCCTATGCTAACAGGGCTTATCTGTATCAACAGGAAGGGGTATTTGACAAAGCCATAGAATACTACAACAAGGCAGCGAAATTAAATGTAAGTGAGAAGGCGGTTTTCTTCAACCTGGGAGTGATCTATTTTCATCAGAACAAAGACAGTCTTTCATTGGCGAATTTCAATATGGCATTGGACTTGAAACCGGATTATGTTGATGCTTTGAATGGTCGCGGGTCTTTATACGCGCGGATGGGTAAAAATGATCTGGCCCTTGCCGACTTCAATAAAATAAAAGCAATCAATCCGGGATTTGATGTTGCTATTAAGAATAAAGCAGCTGCTTACTTTGCAGAAAAGAAATTTGATCAGGCCATTGAATCTTATAAAGAATACCTGATTACGCAAAAATCAGATGCGGATGCGTATGCTTATTTAGGTGCGGCTTACCTGAATAAAGGTGCGAATAAGGATGCCATTCAGGCTTTCGAGCAGGCAATAAAAATTGATCCTAAATATCTGGGTGCATATACCAATCTGGGAGCAGCCTATCTGAATCTGAATCAGTACTCAAAGGCACTTGACTATTTAAATGTCGCATTTAAACTCGATTCGACCAGCGAAGACAATCTCAAATTTTTAAGTAAAACCTATCTGAGCATGGGTGATACGACAAAAGCACTTTCGTTTTACGAAATGGCAAACCGATTGAGAAAGAATTGATATGGAAATCGGATCTGTGTATGAGAGGAGATCAGTGGAAAAAATTTCAATTATTTTTTATGGTAGTTAAGATAAGCGAGATGCTTTTTATTGCCACAAAGGCACTAAGGCACAGAGATTAGGAATTTTGAGCAGGGTCATTTTCATGTTATTGTTAAAGATTTGGTTCCATAGATGAAAATGAATCTGCATTTGTTCGTTTAATAAGTTGCCACGAACAAATTAAATTAAAGTCGATTTAATAGGTGAAAATATTTATATCAGCTAATCAGCCCCCGATCTAAGCGGGTTGCTATCAATCCATTTTTCGATCAAATTATTATCTTTGCAGAAATTAATTATCTCCAATGAAATTAGTATACGTATTGTTCTTGTCAATTCCTTTGTTTACAGCACTGAAAAGAGACAACAGGGAAATAGTCAAAACGTCCACGATTCAGCTTGCCGAACCAAAGGACACCAATGCAGATGAATCATTTGAAGTGGCAGCAGAAGCTTTTGCCGACATTCAGGTTCTCAGATATCAGATTCCGGGATGGAATGATTTGAGTTTAAAACAAAAAGAGTTGTGTTATTATCTCTATGAAGCTGCTTTATGCGGAAGAGATATCATTTATGATCAAAAGGATAAAAACGGAATTTTGTTAAGGAAAACCATTGATAACATATACGGATCGTATAAAGGGGATAAATCAACAGCAGACTGGAAAAAATTTGAAACCTACTGTGGACGGTTTTGGTTTAGCAATGGAAATCACCATCATTACGGTAATGAAAAATTTATTCCGGAGTGCAGTTGGGACTATTTTGTTTCTATTGCCAAAGCATCTGATCACAAAAGATTTCCAAAATCCGGTAAAGAAAATTTAGATCAATTTCTGAAGAGGATTAAGCCTTTGTTGTATGATCTTAACGTAAATCCGAAATGTGTTGATCTGAGAAGTGGAATTGATAATATCCAGGCATCCTCCAATAATTTTTATGAAAATGTTACCCAAAAAGAAGTGGAAGCATTTTATGCTAAAAAACCCACGACTGGAAATGCTCCAAGTTGGGGTTTAAATAGTAAAACGGTAAAAGTAAATGGAAAGGTGGTTGAAAAAGTTTGGAAAGTTGGAGGAATGTATAATGCATCCATTTCCAAAATTGTAATGTGGTTGAACAAGGCAATAACAGTTGCTGAAAATGCGAATCAAAAAAAGGCGCTGGAGTTATTGGTTAAATATTACAAGACGGGAAACCTGAAAGATTTTGATGATTATTGTATTGCATGGGTTCACGATACCGAAAGTAAGATTGACGTAGTAAACGGATTTATTGAAGTATACCTGGATGCTATAGGAAAAAAGGGAAGCTTTGAAAGCACGGTAAGCATACGCGATGATGAATCCACCAAGCGGATCAAAGCCATTGCAGAGCAGGCGCAATGGTTTGAAGATCACAGCCCCATTGATCCTAAGCACAAAAAGAAGGAAGTGAAAGGAATCACAGCCAAGGCAATCACAGTTGTCGTCGAAAGTGGGGATGCTGCACCCAGCACGCCTATTGGAATCAACCTTCCCAATTCCGACTGGATTCGCAAGGACTACGGAAGCAAATCGGTTTCTCTAAGCAATATCATTTATAGCTACAATGTCATGTCTGCCCGTAAAGGAACTTTAGATGAATTCGGATTGAATGATGAAGTTAAAAATAGAATCAAGAAATATGGTGCATTGGGAAGTGATTTGCACACTGACATGCACGAATGCATTGGACATGCCAGCGGGCAAATAAACGAAGGAGTAGAAACAACGGATAAAACGCTGAAAAACTATGCCAGTTGTCTGGAAGAAGCCAGAGCGGATCTCGTTGCTTTGTATTATATCCTGGATCAGAAATTGGTTGACATCGGTGTGATGCCTTCACTTGAAGTTGCCAAAGCGCAATACGACAATTATGTTCTCAATGGCTTAATGACACAGCTTACCCGTCTCAAGCCAGGTGATAATCTGGAAGAAGCTCACATGAGAAATCGGCAGCTGAATTCAATGTGGGCATTTAAAATGGGCCAGAAAGATTCTGTCATTCAATTCGTAAAGCAACAAGGAAAGACCTATGTGCAAATCCGCGATTACAATAAACTTCGGAATTTATTCGGAGAGCTTTTAAAAGAAATACAAAGAATAAAAAGTGAAGGCGATTATGAAGGGGGTAAAAATCTTGTCGAAACCTATGGTGTAAAAGTGGATAAGGAATTGCACAAAGAAATATTGGGACGTTTTTCCAAACTGGATATAAAACCCTACAAAGGATTTATTCAACCCAAACTCATTCCTGTAATGAAGGGGAATAAAATAGCAGATGTCAAAGTCGAATATCCAACTTCTTTTTTCAGTCAGATGATGGAGTATGGCAAAAATTATGGATTGCTTGGAGTGAGGAATTAGGATCTTAGCTTTTTAGGTTTTTAGCCTTTTAGGTTTTTAGGTGGTAGGCTGTAGGATGGTAGGGGTTTAGGAGTTTAGCTGTTTAGTTTTTTAGGCTGTAAGGATTTAGGATTTGGGTGTTTAAATGATTGCATATAAGTTGAATAGTTTAAAAATGGGAATTGCGGAACGTTGCAATTTTTGAAACATACTTATTATAATTATTTTATGAATATTTATAGTCATTTAATCAATATTCAATTACTAATTACCAATAGCCAATAATCAATAACCTTTAATACTACAGCCTAAAAGACTAATCCTCTACAGCCTAAACAGCTAACCCTCTACAACCTAAACAGCTATTTCTCATTATGCACTAAATTTGCAATCATTGTCAACTGGACTTATGGAAAAAAACAAAGCAGTTTTCCTGTCGCTCATCGGGGTGATCATCCTGAGTGCAATTGCATTGAGTCCGGTTTGTTTTAACCGTTTTGCTTGGGATGATTTTGAATACATCGTGCGGAATGCATCACTGGCCAAACCTTTATCTGAAGCAATTCCCTATTTTTTCAATCAAAATTATTTTGTTGGAAATTATCATCCGTTGACCATGATTGGATTATCCATAGAATATCATGCTTCTCATTTAGATCCGGCATTCTATCACAAAGTCAATCTGTTTATTCACCTGATGAATATTGCAGGGGTATTTTGGTTTGTTTATGTATTGAGCGATCGCAAATTATTTGTGGCAATTTTCGTGAGTGCCTTGTTTGGAATTCATCCGATGCATGTCGAGTCAGTGGCGTGGATATCCGAGCTTAAAGATGTCCTGTATAGTTTTTTTTATCTCCCGGGTTTAATCTTCTACTTGTATTATATCAAAAAACCGGATATCAAAAATAGTTTGCTCTATCTGGGTTGCTTATTCTTTTTTGTATTATCCTTATTGTCGAAGCCGGCAGCAGTTAGTTTTCCATTAAGTCTTTTGGTTATTGATTATTATAGAAACAGAACAATAAACGCAGGATTGATTTTAGAAAAAATTCCCTTTTTGATTGGTTCAGTTATCATGGGTTTAATCACGATTAAAGCACAGGGTTCTGCAGTAGGAAGTATGGATCAATATAGTCTGATAGAGCGATTCATGTTGTCCGGGTATGCTTATGTACACTATCTGATAAAGCTGATCATACCAGTTAACCTGTCTTCTTTTCATCCGTTTCCAGCAAAAGTAGATGGTCAGTTTCCCTTGCAATTTCAGTTGGCTCCGGTTATATTGATTTTATTGGCGGTATTGGTATTGAGAAAATTCAAAACCAATAGGCTGCTTGTATTTGGATTCGGATTTTTTACGGTGAATATCATTTTGGTTTTGCAATTTGTTACGGTAGGCATGACTGTAGTATCCGAACGTTTTACGTATATGCCCTATCTCGGTTTGTTTTATATCGCAGCGATGTATTTGTATGAATATGGTAATCAAAAAACAAAGGCGTATGCCGGCAATAGTTTGGTGTATGGATTATCCGTCGCCCTATGTTTGGTGTTTGCATTCATTTCTTTTTCCCGGACCAAAGTTTGGAAATCCGACAAGACTCTATGGTCCGATGTGGTGAGAAAGTATCCGCAATCTGCAACGGGTCATTACAATCTGGGTACTTATTACTTTAAGGAAGATAAAAATGATGCCCAGGCATTGTCCAGTTACAACCAGACTTTGAAATATGATTCGGCTTATTTAAAAGCATTGGTGAATCGCGGTATCATTTATACCAGAATGAAGGAGTATGCAAAAGCCGAGATAGATTTGAATCGCGCTGCGCAAATTGATACTAATTTTTCTGAAACATTCAGGAGCCTGGGCTTACTTCATAATTACACAGGCAAATCAGAACAAGCTGTTATGGATTATACCCGATATTTAAAACTTGAACCGAATAGTGTGGATGTATTTTATGGAAGAGGAATGACTTTGTTTCAATTGAAACGATACGAAGAAGCAGCGGCTGATTTTAGTAAAGCTATAGAATTAGATCCTAAAAATTCAACTTATTGGATTGTAAAATCCATGTCCGAATATGAATCAGGTAAAAAAGAAGATGCCATCAAAGACGCGTTAAAAGCACAGCAACTTGGAGAAGTGCTGGATCCCGGATACAAATCAAAATTGAATATCAATTGAAAAAATCAAGCTACTCCCCATCCCTCATCATTTATCCCTCGTCACTCCTAACTCCTAAACTCCTAAACTGCTAACAGCTAACTCCTAACTCCTAACTCCTAACTCATCACTTTTTTTCCTTCCTCATTTCACCTTTGCTTCCGTGCCCTGCAAAATGTATTTTTTATTTTGATCCAGCGAAGCATAGGCAAAGACTTTGCAGTTTTCCGGCTTCCAAAGTATTGAGTCCTGTGGTAAGGTAAAAGAATACTCTTTGGATATAGTTTGTCCGGAAGAAAGTACGTCGGTAACTTTTTCACCTGGAATAGGTGTAATCATTTTCCGCAACACATGATTGTGAACGAAATTCAATAATTTACCCGTATTGTCCAACTGATCGGCAATAATGTTGGATTCTGAAATGCCACAATGCAAATGCACAGGTTCGTTGATGGCTTCCAGACCGGTAAGAGTCAAATTGATTTTGAGTTCGCGGCTAACATCATCAAAAGTAGTCGTTGCTTTTAATTCCACTTTGGGTGGTTTATTTAATTCGGCATCCACATAGGACTTCCAGCTTTCAGGGGTACCATAACGATAAGTCAGACCTACGTCGTCATACAAGCGGTTGAATGCAGCTTCCGGTTTTGCAAGCCAGTTTCCCAGAAAGGCTTCAATCGCTTGTGCATCCGGTGTACGAAGATTCACCTGTCCTGCCGTTGCAGGTTGTCCTAAAAAGTTGGAATGAATTTCAACAACAATGACATTGTATGGATAGATAGAGCGTATTGCATCATTCGCAGCGATTCCCTTCGGACAATTTACGCAAGAAGCACCTGTAAATTCTTCAATGACGACCACGCGTTTAGAATTCACGGGTCCGTTGTCCGGTATATTCACTGCAGTTTCCCAGTCAGAACAGCCGGTAATACCAATGCCAAATGAGCAAAGAATTAAAAAGATATAATATAGATTTCTGGTTTTCATGTTTTCAATTTTTAAAATATACTGGTAATGCTTGCCCGGATTCCGCTGAATGCAGGTTCGAGTCTGCAGATACCTCCTGAGCAAATAATTCCTTCAATTTGTTTTGCGTACCGCAAGGCAAAACGATTGGGACCATGTGTGTATGCCACTCCTAAAGTAGGATAGTGTAATGCAATTTTACCGACAGGAGGTTTTGTATTATACATATCTGAACATTCGATCAGCCAGTGTGGCGCAAAACCCAATTCTGCAAGACCATAAATCCAGCTGCCTCTGTCTTCATTGTTGTCCATGTATTGCGTTTCTAAACGCAATGACGTTTTGTGTGTAAACTTATACAGAAATTCTGCAAATGGGGTGAATGCTTTTACATTGGGAGCACCGACGTGACTATAATATAAATCCTGGTTGAAAAATTGTCTTTGTATTCCTCCGGTGATTTGCCATTTGCCTGGTTCTTTATAAATAACCTCGGCATAAATTTCATTGTAAAAACAGGTTTTGAAATTCTTGTCGCGGATATCTGAATAATTTACTGAAAAGTTCCAGTGCTCTCCGAGGCCATATTTAAGATCAAACTGATAAGCCATTTCATCCAAAAATTGAGTGGCAGGGTAGTACAGGGAATTTAACCGGTACGTATTGATTTTAGCCATTGGTGGAATAAAACCAATTAAACCTTTATTGTTATCGAGTAAAGGTTCTGCACGAAAAATAAATCCGTTGGTTCGTTTAAATTCTCCGGTTATCCCTAAATTATTTTCAGCATAACTCAGACTGGTGTAAAATACATTTCCATCTCTCGAAACAAATTTTCCAAGTATGGTATCGCCGTTTGGAAAAACCTGTGCCGCTTTAGGATCATAAAAAATATCTTTTGGCTTGAATGCCGCTTCAATATACCAGCTGAAACTTTTATAACTCAGATTATTGAATAGGGTATAAGCGTTGGTGTTGTAGTAAGGTTTGAATTGATCTTGTTTTTGATAACCGCCGACAATAGCTGAAATTTGATTGACCACTTCTTCTCCAAGGGTTCTGTTGACAAAACCAAATCCGGGAGCCAGACTCAAACTGCTGGAATCAGAAGGTTTGAAAAAACCGTTGATTGCAATTCCTTTCAATATCGAATTGTAGGAATCAAACAGATTTTTTTGTTTTCCTGTGAATGCTCTGACCGACCAATTATCAGAAAATTTATATTTGCCGGCAACGCCGATAAGGGCATTGTCTATGAGTTGCGCTCGTTCTTCATAAGCTCGGTAAATAATACCGCTGCCAATCTCATCGTATATGTAACCGGCCTGCACTTCAAAGTGGTCCGTTTCTTTTTGAATATACCATTTTCCGATGCCATGAGCAGTATAGGAACTTACCGGATTCAGCAGATTTGAATTGTTGAATGCATCAAAACGGATTCCTCCATTGAATCCCTGGTAAGAAGCATTCAGATCCAGCCAGGATTCGGATCCGAACAGCTGGTTGTCGTATTGAGGGATATTATAAGCACCAATTTGGCTGTCCCGCAGAAAGAGGTTACCATTGGCCTGGAAGCCCCCTCCTAGAATTAAGCTTTCCTGCCCATTCAACTTTGTGAAAATCAACAAGATGCAAAAGAAGAAGCCTGCTTTCGTATTGTGGTTAATCATTCGTTAAGAATTTATAAGGGGCTAAAGTAACAGCTTTTTTTAGAGAATTTTGTCGGGTCAATTTAAATTAACGTTCAAATGAAATCAGTCTACTTTTGTTTGTTGCTTGTAAGCATCACATTGCTTTCCTTTACTTTAGGAGATAAGAAATTTCCAAAAGCAGATTTGAAAACCTTGAATGGAGAAACGGTGCATCTGAATGCCAGTTTTGACAAACATAAATTGACTGTAGTGAGCTTTTGGGCGACCTGGTGCTCACCTTGTAAAAAAGAGCTGGATGCCATCAAAGAATTATATCCCGAATGGAAGAAATTGGGAGTTGAGTTGGTTGCTGTGACTATAGATGATGCGCAAGCCCTGAATAAAGTAAAACCCATGGTTGCACAAAAAGGCTGGACATATACCATCCTTTCCGATCAGAATAAGGACATGCTCCGTCTTCTGAATTTTTCTTCAGTACCACAGACATTCGTTGTAGATGCTACAGGTAATATAGTGTATACACATAATGGTTATGCTCCGGGTGACGAGTATGAATTGGAAAAGAAACTAAAAGAACTATTAAAGTAAAAGCAATTCCATATTGCAGAGATGCAATCAGGAAGTGTGTAAGGATCATCATTGTGGATTGCTTCTCCGGCAATTGTTGAATTAAATCAAGAACAGGGCATAATACAAAATGCAGATCTGTATCCACCTGTAATCAGCAGAGGGTGTTTCAAATTTTTTTATTGAGTTGATTAAGGATTTTAGGATCTTTTAAGGGAATGGAGTAATTCATTTTTTAATTGATAAAAAGTTATGACAAATGATTGCTGTGTTACTAAGGTATATTCTACCTTTCTTTTCGGGTTATGCGTTTGCTAGCCTTGGAGTTTATTGGGTGCATCGCCTGATGCATTTTGGAGTGGTTCATGCGAAACCACATATTGATCACCACAAGCGAAATACGGGCCAGGGCTGGTTTAGTGAATTCTGGGATTATCTGCAGCCCGGTTCAATTGTGATTTTAATCGGAGCCGGTTTCTGGTATTTTCTTTCCTGGAAGGCGAGTATTTGCTGGATTGTCGGAAATGTCCTTTGCCTGGTTTTTTCGGCTTTTACGCATGAGGTCTCGCACACGAATCCAAGTTTAATCTTCTGGAGTAAAAGGCCCATTCATTATTTTCATCACAAGAATAAGGAGTGGAACAACAATTTTGGATTCACTACTATTTTTTGGGATGTGTTATTTGGTACCTACAAAGACGATCCGGAATGGACCAGGGAAAAAGTAAATTACAGAGATTTCTTAAAAGTGAAATGGTGATAGCTTTAATAAATCAGTTGAAGCATCTTTGACCCTTAGATTCCAATAACAGATATTGAATTGTGATCGGATTTAATCCACTTTTCTAAGGGCTATGCGCGATTTTCGGATTTGCATTGATATCCAGCTAGAAATCCATGAAATCTGTGCAATTTCCGGAAAAACCATGTACTTCTAAAAAGTCTTCAAATGGATTCCAAAATTGCCCTGATCCTGTCCTGATTCTGACTGTTTTTGTTCCTTAAAAATCGATCGGAAATGACGAAAAAAACGGGGGCAATACCAGGACTTTTTTTCATTTAAAATATCTTCATTATTAACAATTTAGCTGCTATTTTATCACTTTGGATGGTTATCTTTGTAGGCCAATTTTCAATAGCATTTTATGACACAAAAAGGAGGAGATTATAGTGCTTCGAGCATACAAGCTTTAGAAGGACTGGAAGCCGTCAGAAGACGCCCCGGAATGTACATCGGAAGTACCGATATCAAAGGACTTCATCATCTGGTTTGGGAAGTGGTGGACAATGCCATTGACGAGCATTTGGCTGGACATTGCACGCATATCCTGGTATCTATCCTGCCGGATAATTCCATTAAAGTGGAAGACAATGGCCGGGGTATTCCGGTGGATATGCATGAGAAGCTCAAAAAATCAGCATTAGAGGTAGTCATGACCGTGCTTCATGCCGGCGGTAAATTTGATAAAGACTCGTATAAAGTTTCAGGTGGTTTGCACGGCGTTGGGGTTTCCTGTGTCAATGCGCTTTCGTCTTACGTAAGAGCTGAAGTGCGCAGGGAAGGAAAAACATATATGCAGGAATACGAGCGGGGAAAGCCATTGCATGATGTCGAAATGATCGGTCCTGCCAATTCCCGTGGAACAACCATCATATTCAAACCTGATTTTGAAATTTTTGAAACACTGGAATATCATTATGATATTCTGGCGCAAAGACTTCGCGAACTTTCCTTTCTCAATAGCGGGCTTACCATTTTTCTCAAAGATGAACGCGAAGGCAAGATCAAAGAAGAAACATTTTTTTCTGAAGGAGGCCTGAGGGAGTTTGTCACTTTTCTGGATCAGGGACGTACGCCAATTACAGAGTCTGTAATTTATGTGACCGGCAAAGAAGAAAACATCGATGTTGAAGTAGCCATGCAATACAATACCGGTTTTCAGGAAAATGTATTGGCTTATGTAAATAATATCTTTACCAGAGATGGAGGAACTCATGTCAGTGGATTCAGAAGAGCATTGGCAAGAGTATTTAAACAATACGGCGATCAGACCGGAATGTTTGCCAAATTGAAAATGGAAATCAGCGGTGAAGATTTTCGGGAAGGATTGACCAGTGTGATCTCCGTCAAAGTGCCCGAGCCTCAATTTAAAGGACAAACGAAAGGTGAACTTGGAAATTCTGAAGTAGTCGGGGTTGTATCACGGATCGTAGGCGATGCATTGATGGCTTTTCTCGAACAAAATCCGAGAGAAGCAAGAAGAATAGTAGATAAAGTAATTCTTGCAGCTACCGCACGTCATGCAGCCAGAAAGGCCCGCGAGATGGTACAACGGAAGAATGTACTGACCGGAAGCGGTTTGCCGGGAAAATTGGCTGATTGTTCTTCAAGATCAGCAGAAGAATCCGAATTATTCCTGGTCGAGGGAGATTCAGCAGGTGGTACAGCCAAACAAGGCCGCAACAGGGCATTTCAGGCTATTCTACCCTTGCGTGGAAAAATTCTCAATGTCGAAAAAGCATTGGAGTATAAAATTTATGACAATGAAGAAATCAAAAATATGTTTACGGCAATGGGCGTACATATTTTTGAAGATGAAGATGGTCAGCGAAGATTAAATACGGATAAACTCAGGTATCATAAAATTATCATCATGTGCGACGCCGACGTCGATGGTAGTCACATCACTACACTGATACTTACTTTTTTCATCCGGTACATGAAAGAGATTATTGATAAAGGACATTTATATATTGCAAGACCTCCCCTGTATTTATTGAAACGGGGAAAGGAATCTAAATATGCCTGGGATGAAGAGCAACGCGCTGCATTTACTGCAGAGTTGGGCAAAGGGAAAGAAGACAGCGTGCATATACAGCGTTACAAAGGTTTGGGTGAGATGAACGCCGAACAGTTATGGGAGACAACTATGGATCCCACAAGAAGGATTCTCAAACAAGTCTTCATCGAAGAACTGGCCACAGCAGGTCCCAGAGTTACAGAGGATGGATATATCTACAATGATTTATTTGAAATCCTGATGGGCGATGATGTTCCACCACGAAGAAAATTTATTGAAGATCATGCAGTCTACGCGAATATTGATATTTAATAGAGCGATGAGAGCTGAACCATGAGATCAGGGATGAATTGAAATTAGGAAACGAATTGATGAACTACGATAAGCTGTAATATTTTAAAACTCAGATCTCAGATCTCAGATCTCAGATCTCAAAATAATCCAAGTTGGAAGATCTGTTCAAGAAACTCACATCGCATTGTAAGGAATATGGTTTCATTTATCCTTCTTCAGAAATCTATGACGGATTAAGTGCCGTGTATGATTATGCTCCCAATGGGGTAGAATTGAAAAATAATATCAAGACGTATTGGTGGAAGAGCATGGTGCAAATGCATCAGAATATTGTGGGACTGGACGCTGCGATATTCATGCATCCGAAAACATGGAAGGCTTCCGGGCATGTCGATGCATTTAATGACCCGTTGGTCGACAATAAAGATTCCAAAAAAAGATATCGCGCAGACCAATTGATCGAAGATTATCTCGATAAGTTGGAGGCCAAAATTTCAAAGGAAGTTGAAAAAGCCAGGGCAAAATTTGGAGCAAGTTTTGATGAAACATTATACCGCGCTACGAATCCCAGGGTAGTAGAAAATAAAACGAAGCAGGATCAGATTCAAAAACGACTGACCGATGCCATGACTTCCGGTGACATGGCAGAGTTGAAAAAAATTATCGAAGATTGCGAGATTGTCGATCCCGATACCGGTTCGAGAAACTGGACGGAAGTGCGGCAATTCAATCTGATGTTTAATACTCAATTGGGAAACATCGCGGGTGAAGAAGGGAAACTCTATCTGAGACCCGAAACGGCACAGGGGATATTTGTGAATTTTTTGAATGTGCAAAAAACGACCCGCCAGAAAATACCATTTGGAATTGCGCAAATCGGAAAAGCATTTCGCAATGAAATCGTAGCGAGGCAATTTATTTTCCGCATGCGCGAATTCGAACAAATGGAAATGCAGTTTTTTGTGAAGCCAGGAGAAGAAATGCAGTGGTATGAGTACTGGAAAGAAAAGCGTATGAACTGGCACCTGGCACTGGGTACTCCGGCATCAAAATACAAATTTCACAATCACGAAAACCTGGCGCATTATGCAAATGCTGCGGTAGATATTCAGTTTGATTTTCCATTTGGATTTAAGGAATTGGAAGGCATACATTCTCGTACAGATTTTGATTTGAAGAGTCACCAGGAATTGTCGGGTAAAAAATTGCAATATTTTGACACCGAGGCCAATGAAAATTTCATTCCCTATGTAGTTGAAACATCTATTGGTTGTGACCGCATGTTTTTAGCCATGTTGAGCAATGCGTATTGTGAAGAAGAAGTACCGGATGCTGAAGGAGAAGCATCACAGCGGGTTGTTTTGAAATTGCATCCTGCAATCGCGCCAATAAAATGTGCGGTACTTCCTTTACTGAAAAATAAACCCGAATTGGTCGATAAAGCCAGGACAATTTTTGATGAGTTAAAATTTTCTTTTTTGTGTCAGTACGATGACAAAGATGCCATTGGAAGACGCTACAGGAGACAAGATGCGATTGGTACGCCGTATTGTGTGACCATCGATTTTGATACATTAAGTGATGAGACGGTCACCATTCGGGACCGCGATACATTAAAACAAGAACGGATTCCAATTTCAGCAATTGAACAAATTATTTCTGAAAAAATTGCCTGGAAAAATTTATTTTAGATGAATTAAGACTATAAGTTTATCATCTCATAAATACACAGCCCTTGACTTAAGTCATGGGCTGTTTTGTGAATAACGAATGGCTTTATATCATCGACTAAATAAATTTATGAATCAGATGCCGGATAATAAATAGATTCCTCACAGCCGTTCGGAATGACGACATTCAAATAAAAAGGGGGAAGGGAAGTAAAAGACATGCCAGGGCATGTCTTTTACTTCCCTTCCCTTCTCCCACAAAAGTAATATGTCATTCCGAACGGCAGTGAGGAATCTTGAAAAAGTGGACAACTAAATAACGCAATTTGTTATGATCATGGCTGTTTTTGGATACACTTTTACTATGAAATTATGATGATATTGCAAATCTGATGTTGTTGCAAGTTTGCAACTTGCAACTTTTGTAATGAGCCCATGATGTTATTGCAAATCTGATGTTGTTGCAAGTTTGCATCTTGCAACTTTTGCAAAGAGCCCATGATGTTATTGCAAGTCTGATGTTGTTGCAAGTTTGCAACTTGCAACTTTTGCAATGAGCCCATGATGTTGTTGCAAGTCTGATGTTGTTGCTAGTTTACAACTTGCAACTTTTGTAATGAGCCCATGATGTTGTTGCAAGTCTGATGTTGTTGCAAGTTTGCAACTTGCAACTTTTGCAAAGAGCCCATGATGTTATTGCAAGTCTGATGTTGTTGCAAGTTTGCAACTTGAAACTTTTGCAAAGAGCCCATGATTTTATTGCAAGTCTGATGTTGTTGCAGGTTTGCAACTTGCAACTTTTGTAATGTGCCCATGATTTTATTGCAAGTCTGATGTTGTTGCAAGTTTGCAACTTGCAACTTTTGTAATGAGCCTATGATGTTATTGCAAGTCTGATGTTGTTGCAAGTTTGTAACTTGCAACTTTTGCAAAGAGCCCATGATGTTATTGCAAGTCTGATGTTGTTGCAAGTTTGCAACTTGCAACTTTTGTAATGAGCCTATGATGTTATTGCAAGTCTGATGTTGTTGCAAGTTTGCAACTTTTATCTATTGCTATGAATTCGAATTGCAATTTGTTTATTAAAATTCCCATGATGTTGTTGCAAGTTTGTAACTTGCAACTTTTGCTATAAATTCGAATTGCAATTCATTTATTAAAACCATAAACTAACAACGACATCCTGTGCCTACAAATCTATCAGACATATTAGTAATCGGAGTTTCGACGCGAGCTTTATTTGATTTGGAAAAAGAAAATGAAGTCTTCGAGAAAGAAGGGATTGAAGGTTATCGCAAATATCAATTGGAGAATGAAGATATACCGTTGGATCCCGGTACAGCATTTTATCTGATACAAAGTTTACTGGAATTGAATAAGCAGGCAAAGAAGCGAATTGTCGAAGTCATAGTGATGTCGCGCAATAGTCCCGAGACGGGAGTGAGGATTTTAAATACAATTAAAAAATTTGAACTTGACATCACCCGGGTGGCCTTATCCGGAGGCGAACCACTTGCACCCTATATGAATGCGTTTGACCTGGATTTGTTCTTGTCGAAAGATGAGAGCGATGTTCAGGCGGTCATTGATTCAAAGACCTGTGCTGCTGCATTAATATATGCCCCACCCAAAGAATTTAATCCGTCCGATAACAGAGTCAGGATTGCATTTGATGCAGATGCCGTTTTGTTTTCAGAAGAATCGGAGCACCGTTACAAAACGGAAGGCATTGAAGCATTTCAGCAATATGAAGCCGAGCATGAAAACGATCCGCTGAAGGAAGGACCATTTGCAAAACTATTAATCAAACTTTCCAGAATACAGGAGCATCTTCCCACCCGGATCGAATTGTCCCCCCTCCGCCTTGCCATTGTTACCGCGCGTAATGCGCCCTCGCATATGCGCGTGATCAAAACACTACGCAAGTGGGGAGTCTATGTCGATGAGGCTTATTTTTTAGGAGGACTCGATAAGGATAAAGTACTGGATGCCTATGGTGCGCATATTTTCTTCGATGACCAGGAGACGCATTTAGAGAAAGCGAGTAAGGTGGTGCCATCGGGAAAAGTGCCTTATACGAGTGATTCGCCGTTGAAGAAGATCTGATCATTAAGCTCAAAATGACTTTCGGATCATTTAAGTTCAGAATAAAGAAGAGACTATTTAGTAAGGAGTGTTTTATTTTTGAAACACAGTAGATCACAATAGCATACATAGAATTATTAATTGTTCATTGTTTTCTTTATTTTTAAAAATCAATAATGTATTTATAAGACATTAAGATAGCTGAGATAATTTGTCACTTTTTAAGGAATGAATATATAAACTCAGATACTTTGCAAATTAAGGTGTAACAATTAAGGAATCCAACCGTTGTCATTGGATAATGAACTAATATGGAAAAGCTATTTTTTCACTCCATTTTTCTATTTTGCATCTGTTGTACTAATTGTACCGCCCAAAACATTTGGGAACCAACAAATGGTCCGAATGGAGTAAATATAATCGATTTTATTGTTGAACGAGATAGTTTACTAGTATTGTCTGGAATAGATGTGGGTATATTGATGTCGAATGACAAAGGAAAGCATTGGACAAAATATTATATGGGTTTACCGGATTCAAGCGCTGCTGCAAATTCTTTGGCTGAAGGACCCGATGGTTTTATTTATGCAATCGTGAACAGTCAATTGTATAAACTAAATATAGGTTCAAAAATCTGGGAGAACACTTCACATTCATTTTCTATTGCTCAATTATTATACTCAAAATCAAATTATTTGTATATTTTAGATAACCATAATACGGAAATTTATTTCTCGAATGATAATGGGCTAACCATTCATCGGATCTTAGATGAAAAAAAATTCAAAAAAATCACCGCATATTCTTTCAATGGGTATGGTAATAATTACTTCATTGTAGATTCAGGACAATCTTATAGTTTATATAGAATGAATGATGATGGTTCAGAGCCTCATGAAATATTAAATACTCCGAATTTTATATTCGGGTTGAATTGGCATCCTAATGGATATGTTTATTTCTATGAACCAGATGCTTTGTATTTCTATAAAATGGATAGTTCTGGAAATCAATTTGTCAAAATCCAAATTGATACCGGTTATTTAAGTAACTGGATTACCAAAATAACGAATAAACCAAATGGAAATCTGCTTGCACTGACCGAAAAGGGAGATTATGAATCATCAGATAATGGATTGAATTGGGTTAAAAAAAACAGCTTATATGCTGTTCCTTATAACATAGAAAAGTTATTTTTTATAGACTCATCTATTTTTATTTTTTTAAGTAGATGTAGTCAAATGCAACTTCTGCGATCGGATGATAATGGTTTGAAGTGGCTTGCATTGGATAGCTCATTTATGCATCCACTGGTATTTAAAATATTCAATGATGGCCTGGGCAATATATTTGCAAGAATTTGTTCATCGAATTATTTATATACAAAAGATAAAGGGGTGCAGTGGGAAAATTTGAATATACCTGTTTTGGATTTACCCGTTTATGATTTAGTTTCTACGGTAACAGGAAATGTGATTTTTTTATCTTATTCTTCTTTTAAGTTGTATAAAAGTAAAAATTATGGGCAGTCTTGGGAGCATTTTAGTATTTACAATGATTCCATCTTTGCCGCTATTGGAAGTGATTTTAAAAATATGGTGATTGCTTTTGGCGACCGAAGCTATATATCAAACGATGGTGGTGAGAATTGGGAGTCCATCCCAAATCCTCCAAGTCCAAAATATTTAATGAAAACCTATTTTCATCCAGACGGAACGGTATTTTTTGTTTCTAGTGATTTTTCAAATTTTATTTATACTACGGATAAGTATGGATTAAATCAGACGTATACTCCTTATCAATTCAACTCAATAAAATCTCTATGTATTACAGACAAAGGTCTAATCTATATTGTTGGTGAGCCTAAATTCGGTTTTCAATCTGGATTATTTGTCTCCAATAATAAATTAGAGGATCTGACATTTATTTCAAATACTTATTTGGACAATATTGTGGTAGATAGTAGTGGCAATTTATATGGAAATAATATGTATAATAAATGTGTGAGATCAACAGACGGCGGTTTTACCTGGGAGGACTTTTCTTCAGGCCTCCCTTTTGAGGATTCTAATTCATTTGTTGTAGACGATGATCAAAATATATTTATTGGTCTATTCTACGACAGAGTTTTTAAAACAATTGTTCCAACTGTTAATCCAGTAAGTACAAAAGATTATAAAACAATCGATTCTGTTTTAATTAATTCTAATCCAGTTGAGCACTTTTTATGCTTAACTATTTCCAATAAAAATATTTCTTCCGGCAATTACAAAATTATCGATCTTAACGGCATCGAAAGATTGAGCGGTGAATTCCATACAAATCAATTTACGGTAGATTGCAGTTCTTTGCCGAATGGTATGGCATACATCCAGGTATTTGGAGCTGGCAAATTTTATTATACAGAAAAAATTGTGGTTGTTCATTAAATAAGAGTTGCAAGTTGCAAACTTGCAACAACACGGGAATGCAAACTTGCAACAACACGGTGCCATGTGAAGAGTTGCAAGTTGTAAACTTGCAACAACATGGAATGCAACAACGCAGGAGTGCAAAATTGCGACAACAAGGGAATACAAACTTGCAACAACACCATATCGAACTTGTAAGAACACTTGAGTTAGTTATTAACTTTAATTATGCATTTAGAATTAATAGTGATAGCTTTGGGTAGCCGTCCCATTTTATTATAGGAATTATAATTTTCCAGGGACTTGAAAATAAAGGGTGATTGGACTGAAAATAGTTTCGCTTTCAGGCAGCTATTTGACAAATCGGAGGTCTATTAAATGATATGGGCAACCTCATTGAAATATATTAAGCCATGGCCAGGTATTTTATTTATTTAATAATCCCGTTGTGTCTTGATAACGGCTATTCACAAAACATCTGGGAAACCACCTCAGGACCCCAATCGTTGGATGCTTCTGATTTTGCGATAGCCTCAGATGGCGGGTTGGTGCTTTCTGTAAAATCCGATGGAATATACTTTTCCAATGATGAAGGATTGAGTTGGCAAAAGAATGCAATTGGATTGGATCATCCTGATTCGTATGCGACCAGCCTGTCTTCAGGTACTAATGGAATTGTATATGCCATTGTGGATGATTATTTGTATCGGTTCGAAAAGAATTCCGGAATCTGGGAAAATACCGGAAACCGATTTGTTGAGGAATCTAAAGTGATTGTCGATAAGAAAGGTTCAGTGTTTATTTTGTCTGATAGTCTGCAGGTTTCCCTTTTTATTTCTAAAGATGGAGGATACTCGTTTGATACGATTCTAAATAATCCGAAAATCAGGGACTTAAAAGCGTTTTCAATCAATGGGAATGACAATAATTATGTGCTGGTTGCGGGAAATGTAAAAAGTGATTTATACCGCGTGAGTGATGACGGAGTGGTTGTGACTAAAATCTATTCTGCAAGCGTGACAAATCCTCAGATGATTTGGGACGATGATGGATTTGTTTTTATGATCTCATCTAATGCAGAAATTATCAGAATGGACAGCCTGGGAAAAAATCTCAGTTATATTACCTGGTCTCCATACATTCTGTTTAGAATATTTAAAAAAGAGAATGGCAGATTATTGTTATTGACCTACGATGGCGATTATGAATCTCAGGATCAAGGTGTAAACTGGACTAAAGTAAGTTCAACTTTCTACAAGGAAAGAAGTTATGATCCGCAGTATTATTTTAAAAATAATATTTGTTATTTGTTGAATAAAGGAAGCATTTCCAATGATTTGTATAAATCGGTCGATGAAGGTAAGAGTTGGATTGATTACAGTAGTTATTTTTCGAATCCTATTGTCACTTATATTTTTTCTAATACACCCGGATTTGTTTATGTAGCATTTTTAGATTGCTTTTATCCAAGGTATAATTATTCGGATGACAAAGGTCATAGCTGGAAGCCAATGAATACTAACTTCAGCGAATTCGGGAGCTATTCCTTACTGTCAAATGCGAATGGAGAACTATTTATTGAATCTGGTGATACTATTTATAAAAGCCGGGATAATGGACAGACATGGAATCTGATTGCTATCGACACTATGAATAGATTTAGAAGTTTATCGGGAGATAACAGGAACTTGATTTATGTTTCTTTTGGGTTTGGTTCGAATGGCGGTTACTTTTCAAATGATGGAGGGCAGAACTGGTTAGGAATAAATTTTAGGAATATGTCATTTCCTCCCCAGTTGATAAATTTGTATGAACATCCGGATGGGACTCTATTCGCTTTGGATGATTTGTTTAATGGTGGATTGGTTTATTCAAATGATAAAGGCATAAATTGGGATACGGCAAAGATGCATTTCGATTTTATTTACGGAAGTTGTATGACAAAGTCAGGAGTATTTTATTTGGCAGGAGTAAATAGTAGCAATAATAGTGGAATGAGTGCCGGGTTTTATGTATCCCATGATAAGTTGAATTCATTGGATAAGATATATGGTGGTGTTTTTTATGATTTATTAAGTGACAATGATGAGAATTTATATGCACTCGATAGTGCCGGAATTTATAAAAAGTCGATAGACGGAGGTAGAACCTGGCAAGACTTTACGAGTGGATTACCCGTAAATCCTCTTGGATATTACCTCGCCATTGATAAAGACCAGTATTTGTATATTGGGATGAGGAATCATAAAGTATTTAGAACAGTGGAACCAGTATCAAGTACTGTATCTACTCAAAATGTTCGATTTGTTCATTCGATTCAGCTAAGTCCTAATCCGGCGAATGATGAAATCTTATTGGCTTTGGATAGTGATCAAATTAGATTCACTGCAAAATGGATACTGTTAGACATACATAGCCGGAAAATCATGGATGGAGAAATAAAATCTGACAGATCATGCATTAAATTAGAAGGTTTGCCAAATGGAATTTATTTTCTTAAATTTGATGATCCGAAGTTGCCGGTCCAGAAGATGGTTGTGGAGCATTAGGGAAAAGTAGGCAACTGGAACTAATCAATTGACAAATTGTATTTGATAGAAAATGTCACAGTGCTGCAATTAAAAAGTTAAACAATATGAAGAATTTACTGTCACTCATAATCCTCATATTAAGTTCATTTATTGAAAATTGTATTGCGCAAAATATCTGGGAGCCGACAAATGGGCCACATTCACTGGATTTATTTGAAGCGCTTGTTCTTTTTGATGGTCGATTAATAATCTCGACACCTGATGGTATATATGGTTCGAAAGATAAAGGCCAGAATTGGGAAATACTGAACAAAGGTCTGGATTCAAAATCAAGTTTTGCAAGATCCATGTCGGCCGGCCCCAACAGTTCAATATTTGCAATTATTGATCAGAAATTATACCGATTGGATAAGGATGAAATTGAATGGGCACAAATTCAGGAGTATGAATGTTGCAACCTAACAGTAATTGCAAATGATTATGGAGGAGTTTATATAAGAAATTATGATAACAAAACAATTAAGTATTCAGCTGACGGTGGAATTTCATTTCAATACATTCTTATTAATATGGCGGGTGGAATTAAGGCAACTGAGTTGAGGGGAAATGATAATAATTTTTTAGTAGTATATGAAAATTCTTTTTATTCCATATTTCGGATGAATGATGATGGTTCAGGTTTAGTAAAAATATTTAATAATGTTAGCGAACCCCGTTCTTTATTTTGGCATCCTGCCGGATATCTTTTTCTAATTACGGGCGATCAGAAACTACTTAGGATGGACAGAGATGGTAAAGACCTAATTGACGTCTATCCATTAAATTCCAACATGAAGAGTTTTGTAATCAAAACAAATGGAAATTTGCTTGCCTTCACAGATAGCAGTGATTTGGAGTCATCAGATTTAGGAATGAGTTGGTTTGTCTCCAATAGCGTAATGTATAAAAAGATACGCGCTGATTCAAAATTACTTCAACATCAGACTGAGGTCTACTTATATCATCCTTATAAGCAGTGTTTAGATAATGGATTATATAAAACTTCTGACGGAGGGTATAATTGGATTGGTTTTGAAGAGTTTTTTCAACCAAAGTATGATTATCAAATTTTAAGCAACAAGCAGAATTGTTTATTTACTGAGCTATGCGGTAATGGAAAGTATTCTTACAGTAAGGATAAGGGTAAGAATTGGCAGCAATTTAAGTTGCCAATGGATCCTCAAGGACCATCATCAAATTTAGTTTCCTGTACATCAGGTGAACTCTTTGTCAGAGTTAATCGTAAACTTATTAAAAGTGTGAATTTCGGTTTAAATTGGGAGGACTTCATTATTAATGGACAAAGTGATATTTATGGTTTGTTTGGAAACTTTAATTCTTCAATTTATGTAATAGGAGATTTTGGCAGCTTTCTTTCGCGCGACTGTGGAGTAAATTGGAAAGAGGTGCCAGTTTCTTTGAATTATGGTAATACTGGTGTCTTCAATCCGGACGGAAGCTTTTTTACAATGATAATTGATCGAGCGAATCATATTATCAAACCGGATATAAATTATACAAACGATGATGGCGCACACTGGAACACTTTGAATTTGCAAGTAGCGGAAATTTATGAATTTACGATATCCCGTAAGGGCACTATTTACTTTACTGCTGCAGATTATAGATCTGGCCCGGTTTGGTTGTATATATCAAAAGACAAACTTATGTCTTATAAAAAAATAAAGCCAGTCGTACGGTATGATGTGTTGATTACAGGTGACGATGAAGTCATCTACAGAGCAAGTGGTCCTAATTGCGAAATATCAAAGGATTATGGTGAGAACTGGGAGCCCTTTGAGTCAGGTCTTCCAATTGAGGATCAACATATTAGTACCTCATTTACATTTGATGAGGATAATTATCTCTATCTATCATTTAATGGGGATGTAGTTTATAAAACTGTAAAGCCTGCATCGATTCCAGTTGCTACCCAGGATTTAGATGTTCTTGGAGATATAAGTATTGTTCAAGATGAATATAAATTAAATGTTAATCTAAAATCGAAATGCAAAAAAGTCGATGGCACATGGATTTTAGTGGATATCTCGGGACGCAATATTTTAAATGGAAAATACTTATCATCTCAGTTTTCAATATATATTCATGAAATTCCAAATGGAATTTATTTTCTTAAATTTGATGATCCGAAGTTGCCGGTACAGAAAGTGGTTGTGGAGCATTAGGGGAAAGTTGGCAACAAAAACTAATCAATTGACAAAATGTAATTGATGAAAAATGTCACAGTGTTGCAATTAAAAAATTAAACAATATGAAGAATTTACTATCACTCTTAATCTTCATATTAAGTTCATTTATTGAAAATAGTTTTGCGCAAAATATTTGGGAGCCAACAAATGGTCCGAATGGAGTAGATATAGTCGATTTTATTGTTGCGCATGATAGTTTGCTGGTATTGTCTGGAGTGGATGTTGGTATTTACAATTGATGGCACTTTGTTGCCGAATGGTATGGCATACAACCAGGTATTTGGAGCTGGCAAATTCTTTTGTTCAGGAAAATTTGTGGCTGTTCATTAAATAGGAGTTGCAAGTTGCAAACTTGCAACAACACGGTGCCATGTGAAGAGTTGCAAGTTGTAAACTTGCAACAACATGGAATGCAAAAACACAGGAATACAAACTTGCGACAACACGGGAATGCAAACTTTCAACAACACGGGAATTTAAACTTCAGACTTCCAACAATTGATAAATCATTTTTAAATCCTTCAGCTTTGCATTACTGCTTCAGAAATTTTACAGATCTCGATTGAGCAGTTGTATGTATTGTGATTATATAATAGCCGGTTATTAGCTCATGTGGGATTTGTAATTCAAGCTGATGTTTACCTGTAGCATAATATTGTGAAGACAGGAGCTTGTCGATTAGTTTACCATTTACATCTGAAATGCTTATTGAAACAGGCCCTGCCTGATTCAACGAAAATTTCAAAGTGGCCTTATCCAAAATTGGATTTGGGTAGATGTATTGCATTTCGGCATTGGAGGTTTCGTCGATAGTACCAACATTCAAGTTGTTTATCACTTTCGCCAAGGCCATGTAATAGGATTCGGTACTTTCGCTGTTTCCTCCGAGAATGATATTCTGATCGGAATCAAATATCATGGAAGTGATGTAATCATCACCATCATTAAAATCTACGTATACCAATCCGTTTTCTCCAAAGGAATTTATAAGATTACCATTTTCATCCAAACAAAGTAAAATAAAATCCTGTTTTGTGGTTTTATAACCGGTGCCGCCCAGATAAATCCGGCCCTGTTGATCAATTAATACTTCTGCAATTAATGAATTTTGATTATTGACCTTATATCTGAAAATGCCATTATTTGCAAAACTCGAATCGATTTTTCCATTTGGCAAGACCCTCCAGGCAAACATCTCATATGCTCCACCGGATATGGTGTCATATCCTGCAAGTAGAATCCGTTCATGCTGATCTAAAGCTCCTGAAAGAAGAATATCATTGGTTGCAGTTGAAATGATAGTACTTGCACTATCCCCAAATTCCAAATCCAATTTTCCATCGGGAAGATAACGAGTAACATGAGAGTAATACAATTGTGATTTTGAATAATAGCCAACTCCAATGTTGTATATTTTATCATTTTTCGCAATGAGGATTTTGTTTGATACCCGATCAGAAAGGTATTTCATTCTTTCAAATATTAATTTTACCGAGCCATTTTGATCCAGACGAACTATTGAAGGGTAAGTATTCGAGTAACCGCCAACTAAAATATCTCCATCATTCTCAAGTGCAAGAGTATATGCTCCCGAATATCCGATGTATTTATCATTGATAAAGCTGATGCCTTTGTTTCCAAAACTTGAATCGGGAGTTCCATCAACAAATATTCTGCTTACGTACATTTGCGTTGGATACTCAGTTACCGTATCGATCGAAGCAGTACCTCCTATAAGAATTTTCCCATCAGGTTGAAGTACTCCAAAATTGTTATACAAAAATACACGTGATCCTGGTGGCGTATAGACTCCAAAATTGGACCAGTTTAAATCGGGTATTCCATTCACTTTAAATTTATTTAGTTGAATGTTGGATCCCCAACTGTAATATTGTGTACCACCCTGAATTAATGACTTATCATAGATAGAAAGTAAAGAAGAGCAATAAACTCCATTATACCCCATATACAAATCAAGAACACCTTCTTTACCAAATGAAAGATTTATTTTTCCATCTGCATTAAGTGAAGAAATTTGCATATAGGTGTTATTAGCTAAATTATGAATAGAATTGGCCAATAAAAAATTTCCATCGGTATCCATAAAAGCATCTCTATCACCAGTATGGCTTGAAAGTTGATTATATTCAAGGTTTAAGAAACCATAATTAGCAAATGTAGAATCCAAACTTCCATTTAATTGAAATCGTTTAATTGAAATTGAGTTATACCCTGTAATTCGTTCAATATGAATTGTGGTTATGTATTGATCATTGGAAAAAACTTCAAGATTATCAGGAATGGCATTTGCTGAAGTTACCTTTAGGAAGCCTTTATCTGCAAAACCAGTATCCAAAATCCCATTTGATGTAAACCTTGCTAAAAATTTATAACCAGAAGGAATGTTTGCTCTTCCAGAAATCAGAATTTTTTGATCATTCTGAAATTGTATAGATTCAGCATGAACCCTTTTAATGGTATCATTATAATATACTTCCCCATTTATTCCAAAACTACTGTCCAGATTTCCATTTTGCAAATATTGTCGAATTATTAAATTGTAATCTCCTCCACCGGTAACGATTATTTTATGATCAGCTGTGAGTTCCAATGAAGGTATCCTAATATCGGTCGGGAAATTGATAGTTCCATTTTGACCGAATGTAGTGTCTTTAATTCCATTCAAATCAAATTTTTGTAAATCATAGGGATATGCATTCCTGGAATTTAGATTTCCAATTATATAGATATTATTATTTCTGATTTTAATATTAGCTCCTGCATTTGTGTTACTAAAACTAATATCTAAGTTGCCCTGATTTGCGAAAGTGCTATCAGTGTTTCCATCCTTGTGATATTTTGATATTCTGAAATTAGATTGAAGGATACCGCTAATGTAAATATTCTCAAAAGAATCCAATTCTATTCCACCATTATTCAATCTCAGGATTCCATAATTCCCAAAACTACTGTCAGCCTTGCCGTTCGCTTCAAACCTATTTAGTGTGAGTTGATAAACTTTACCGTATCTCACTTCTGCTCCAAAAAGTATTTTGCCATCTCTGAGCTTATGTATAAATTTTACCCTGTTATCACCTCTTCCTCCCGTCGACAGTTGTTTGCCCTTTATTCCAAATTTTGGATCCAACAAGTTATCCTGCCCAAATACAATTTGTAATTTGGATGTGGATAAAAAAAGCAGAAGAATGCAAAACAATCTATGGTTAAGGGTAAGAATGAAATTAAATTTAATGTTCATGTGTTCATATAAGCCAGATTAAAGTTAAGGAATTAAAATTAAAAGTGGCTGAAAATGGAAATGTTGCAAGTTGCAAACTTGCAACAACACAAAAGGAGAGTTGCAAGTTACAAACTTGCAACAACATGAGATGCAACAACACATGAATACAAACTTGCGACAACACTAAGTGCAACAACACATGAATACAAACTTGCGACAACACTAAGAGTGAGCATTTGATTGGTAGTAAGATTTAAGTATAAATGCCATGTGAAGAGTTGCAAGTTGCAAACTTGCAACAACACCATTGAAATCTTGCAACAACACCATTGAAATCTTGCAACAACACCATTGAAATCTTGCAACAACACAAAACCGCTAACCGCTAACCTCTAACCTCTAACCGCTAACCGCTAACTGCTAACTGCTAACTATTAGTTCCTATCTCACTTCATCTCCTTCTGCTGCATGATCTGCTCCATTTTTGGATGCACGGGATGAGAAGATTTGTATTGTTCGCCTAAGATTGGGGCAAGTACTAATCCGACCAGGCAAGTGAGTTTGATTAAGATGTTCATGGACGGACCGGAGGTGTCTTTAAATGGATCTCCAACGGTATCGCCGATGACTGCTGCTTTATGTGGTTCGGAGCCTTTGTGATAAACGACTCCTTCAATGGTTACTCCGGATTCGAATGATTTTTTGGCATTGTCCCAGGATCCGCCTGCATTGTTTTGGAAAATAGCCCATACAACACCGCTTACACAAACACCTGCCATATAGGCACCCAGTGCTTCAGGTCCCATGACGAATCCTATAATGATTGGTGAAATTAAAGTAATTGCACCTGGTAAAATCATTTCCTGTAATGCCGCTTTGGTTGAAATGGCAACGCAACGTCCGTATTCCGGTTTTCCGGTTCCTTCCATAATTCCCGGAATTTCGCGGAACTGGCGACGCACTTCATTGACCATATCCATTGCAGCTTTACCAACAGAACTCATGGCAAGAGCTGAAAAGACAACGGGTATCATTCCTCCAACAAACAATGCTGCAAGCACATCTGCTTTAAATATATTAATGCCATCGATTCCTGTAAATGTTACGTATGCAGCGAACAATCCCAATGCGGTTAATGCAGCTGATGCAATTGCAAATCCTTTTCCTATCGCTGCAGTGGTGTTTCCAACGGAATCCAGAATATCCGTTCTCGTTCTTACTTCTTTAGGCAATTCAGACATTTCGGCGATACCACCTGCATTGTCGGATATTGGTCCGAATGCATCTATGGCAAGTTGCATGGCCGTGGTTGCCATCATCGCGCTCGCTGCTATCGCAACACCATAAAATCCTGCGAGGGCATAACTAAACCAGATGGCCATGGCAAAAATCAAAACGGGTCCTGCCGTACTCAGCATTCCATTACTCAATCCACCAATGATATTGGTTGCAGCTCCTGTACCTGATTTCTGGACAATTGCATTTACCGGTTTCTTACCCAGTCCGGTGTAAAATTCAGTCAGGTAAGAAATAGCAGCACCAACAAATAAACCGATGAATACGACATAAAATACATTCATGGAGGAAACCGCTTTAATGCCGGTACCAAAAAAATTCATCTGTAACGTAGATGGCAATAACCATTGAATGCAGAAATAGGAAGCAACAGCAGTCAATCCCAGGGAAACCCAGTTGCCCATGTTTAATGCATTTTGCACCTGCTGCTCTTTGGCAGTTTCCGATTTTATACTGACGAAAAAACTACCTATGATGGAAAAAATAATACCGATACAAGCTATAAATAATGGTAATAATATAGGTCCGATACCCCGGAAGGTATCTGTTGCAGAGATATCTCCGCCCATATCCCGAATGACGTAATTACCCAGAACCATAGAAGCCAAAACAGTTGCCACATAGGAACCAAATAAGTCTGCTCCCATTCCGGCCACGTCTCCCACATTATCGCCCACATTATCCGCTATAGTTGCAGGATTTCTTGGGTCGTCTTCGGGAATGCCTTTTTCCACTTTTCCAACCAGGTCAGCGCCTACGTCTGCGGCCTTGGTATAAATTCCCCCGCCTACCCGGGCAAATAAGGCGATTGATTCAGCACCCAGTGAAAATCCAGCCAGGACTTCGAGGATCACGGACATGGCTTCAACGGGTATAAAATTATGACCTTTAATTGTGGCATTCGCCCAGTGTCCACCCATAAAGAAGTAGAAGAACAAGCCAAATAAAAGGCTTAATCCCAATACGGCAAGGCTGGCAACGCCCAATCCCATTACGGTGCCTCCGCGGAAGGATACATGCAAAGCTTTCACCAGCGATGAACGGGCAGCCTGGGTAGTGCGCACATTGGCCAGTGTGGCGATGCGCATACCTATAAAACCTGCAATTACAGAGAAAAGAGCCCCTAAAATAAAGGCTATAACAATGATCCAATGCGTAGTTTCAACTTTAAAACTCAACAGACCCAAAAGCAGTCCGGCGATCACCACGTATATGGCAAGAACCCTGTATTCAGCTTTAAGGAAGGCCATTGCGCCATCCCTGATATATCCAGCGATTTGCTGCATTTTTGAATCCCCTGCATCCTGAGCAGCGACCCACTTATAGAGATAAGCCATATAAAGTAAGCCCACCAACCCGAATGCGGGTAATAAATAAACCAGATTTTCCATTTTATTTGATTTTTCTTAGGAGGTGCAAAAATAATACGGTTTAGTAGGAATGAAAGGATTAAGATGGATAAAATTGGGGAAATAAAAGGCCGTCAGGAAAGCAAAAAACGCGAAAAAACGGCATTTTGTGAACACGGAGAGTTGGATTGCCCGGGTCAAATTATGATCAAGCACATTCATTTAAGCGATCGACAAAATTATAGCTCACATATAGCAGCAAAGCACTAGTTGCGGTCTTAATGGTATTGTATTGGCAACTAAGATTGCATTTGTTTGTTGGGCTTGGGTGGATCTTCAAAATAAGCGGGTCATTTTTTATGATGGGCTCTGTGTATTGTGCAGCAGTTTGATCCGGTTAATTATTCGGAAAGATAAAAAAGAAGGATTTTGGTATTCCAGCCTTCAGTCTCAAATGGCAACAGATGTACTGAAGACTCAATTGCGTTTAAGTGAGTTACCAGACTCAATTGTTTATTTAAGAGGTGGTAAGGTGTATTATTATTCAGATGCTGTAATTCAAATATTCAGGGACCTTGGTGGTTGGTTCAGGATGATGATCATTTTTTCTTTGGTTCCTGCATTTCTTCGGAATATGATTTACAAATGGATCGCACGAATCAGATATCGCATTTTTGGAAAAAGAGATCGTTGTTTCGTACCGGATGAAAAAACCAGATCAAGAGTATTGGAATAAAACAGTTGGTCTGCATATCATGCTTATTTAATAGTTAGTTCAATTGAAAAGATCAATGTGCTTGTAAAGGTTGAGAAATGACAATTACTTTAGGTTATTTTTTTTGAACTACCCGTGATATTGCAGTTAAAGTGAAACCGTCAGGCTGTTGGATTTTTAGACATTTAATTTGTCCCTAAAACATCAAATACGAAACATTTCGTACTATATTTGCGTTTTGCTTTCCGGCTATTGTGGAATTTTCCATCTTTGTTAAACTTTTTGTAAAGTGTTGCATTGATCATAATTACATTTCGACAATAGTGGTTGATTAGCATATTTTAAAATGAAAGAAGAAATGAAGTACAAAAAATCCTGGTTTTTATTATTGCCATTGTTCCTTTTAATAGCCTATTTATCAGGAAATTGCAGACTTTCTCAGGGCGACCCTGTATCCAAAGAAAGCCATTTGCTGAAATTGGTTTATGAAAATTCACAACGATTTCATTATTCGCCGCCGGTCGTAGATGATGCGTTTTCAATAAAAGCCTTCGACGATTTTTTGACTAATATGGATCCCGGAAAACGGTTTTATACCCAAAAGGATATACACCAATTAGAAAAATACAAAAAGGATCTGGATGATCATTTCAAAGAAGGTAAGCTGGAGTTTTTTGATCTCGCCTTGCAATTGCTCGATGAAGAAACTAAAAAATGCGAAGGTTATTACCGCGAAATGATTGATGCACCTTTTGATTTTACCAAAGATGAAAAAATTGAATTGGATGCAGAAAAAAGAAAATGGCCCGCAGATGATAAGGAAATGAAGGACTATTGGCGCAAGTCATTGAAATACGAAAAGCTGAACAGATATACCGAGGATCTCGAGCAACTTCAAAAGGAAGGAAAAACGAGACCGGAAGATTCCATACGTATGGATATAGTGCATGAAGTAAAAGATATGATGGATGGTTGGTTTGATCGCTTATCCAAAGTAAAACGCGCTGATCGTTTTGAAATGTTTGTCAATACATTTGTTCATTTGTATGACCCGCATACAGACTATTTGAATCCAAAGGAAAAAGAAGATTTCAATATCAGCATGTCCGGTAAACTGGAAGGTATCGGTGCCAGATTACAAACAGAAAGAGAATTCACCAAAGTAAGTTCGATTGTTCCAGGGGGTCCTGCAGCAAGACAAGGCGAATTGGAAACCAATGATATGATACAGGCTGTGCAGCAGGAAGGGATGGAGCCGGTTGATATTAAAGGAATGCGTATCGATGATGTGGTGAGTAAAATCCGCGGTAAGAAGGGAACAAAAGTTACCTTAAAAGTAAAAAAACAGGATGGCAGTATTAAAATGATAACCATCACCAGGGATGAAGTAATCATGGATGAAGGTTTTGCCAGATCTGCAATACTCAAACTGGACGAAACAAATGAAAAAGTGGGAATCATCAGGCTTCCCAAATTCTATGCAGATTTTAATGATCCTAAGAATCCATCTGCTGCTAAAGATATTGCAGTCGAATTAAATAAACTGAATAAAGCAGGAGCTACAAGCTTAATATTGGATATTAGAAATAATGGTGGTGGTTCATTGCAGGAAGTAGTGGATATGGCAGGACTGTTCATCAAAGAAGGTCCTATCGTGCAGGTGAAAGACAGAAGAGGTACTAGACCATACAATGATCCGGATGCAGGAGTTTATTTCAATGGACCGATGGTCATTCTGGTCAATAGCAACAGTGCATCTGCATCAGAAATTTTAAGTGCATGTCTGCAGGATTATAAACGCGCTGTCATTGTGGGTGGTGAGCCAACATTTGGAAAGGGTTCGGTACAGCAATTCAGAAACCTGGATCAGTTTACACCCTATCCGGAATTAAAACCATTGGGCGAGATGAAAGTGACGATTCAAAAATATTATCGCGTCAGTGGTGGATCTGTTCAATTAAAAGGAGTCGAGCCGGATATCATTTTACCGGATACCTACAGTTACATCGTGAATGGTGAGAAAGAATACGATCATCCGCTTCCATATGATGTGATTGAAAAGCAGAATTACTCACAGAATACCTTTCAGATCAGTAATCTCGACGAAGTAAAGAAAAAAGCAGAAGAGCGCGTAAAAGCCAATGCCGAATTTTCATTGGTTGACGAGAATGCGAAACGCCTTGCCAGGAACAGAAAAGAAACGGAATATCCACTGGAACTGAACAAGTACAAAATGATGATTAAACAGCGAAGCGAAGAAAATAAAAAATACGAAAAAATAGGCACGCAGGTGATACCCGGCTTAAAAACGGAAAATCTGCAGGAAGACCTTGCATATATCAATTCTGATTCTTCAAGAGTAGCACGCAATGATGATTTTCTGAAAGGACTTTCAAAAGACATTTATGTTTATGAGTCCATGCATATCTTAAGTGATTTAAAAAAAGTGCAATAACTGTAAATTTCACGTGTAATAAGGTGATGGCAGTTATAAAATAATAATTCCAAAATCAGTATTTTTTTAGGGCTTATTTCCTCCAGGGAGATAAGCCTTTTTTGTAGGAATGACAGACATGGCATAAGGAAGAAGAAAAAGTTGGGTACATTCTTATTTGGAGGAATTATAAGATTCAAGAAAACAATCCTGATTCGTTAAGCGCAGCAATTATTTAATATCTGATTCCAGGAAAGAACCGGTTATTACCAAATTTAAATATGAATTTTTGGATTGATTAAACCTGAAATGGGAGGAAAGTTGTTTGTTTACTATAATTTGTAAAAAAATAAAATACCAAATGGATTGAAGATTGGAGATACTTTGAATTTGATTTAATAAAAACTATAGGAGAAACGTCCGAAATACAATGCGCGGCGAGTAATTTTTGCAGTTGCCAATTGCGGAGATTCTTCTCTGTTGAATGGAATAGAATAAATTACAATGGTAAATAAAAAAGGCCGATAAAAATTAGGAGCTGAGGCATGAGTAAAGCTAGAGCATCTTATTTCGGACAAGCTTTTTGGTTCTTTTGAGCGACTGCAAAAGAACAAAATCTCCATTTAAAGTTATTTTCAATCGTGGGAAATGAATTTTTATGAAATTTTAATTGATAGATCTAACGATTTAATCGAATGCCCAATGAATAATAAGTCCTTAGCTTATGAACTTGATCCATTTAATTAATTGAGTTTTGAACAAAATAGTGGTTTGATGAAAAAGATAAGTACATTCGCATGTTGAGGAATGATACGATAAAAGATGGCTTATTCAATTAAAAACGTACTGGACGGATTTTCAGTGGATGAAAATATCCTGAACGAATTTCTAATTGCAAATAAAATAGCCATCGGTAAAAACGGAAAGCTTTCTGAACAATCCTATCATTTGATTTCAGATTATCTTAAGAATAAATTGGAAGCCTCGAATCAACAAAATAACAGAACAAAGGAATCTTTATCTTTTGAAATTAATCCCGGTCAAATACCTGCCTATCAATCATCAGATAATCGCGTGGTATTGTATCAGGATGATGCAATCCATTTTTTAAAATCGCTGCCGGATGAAAGTATAGATCTTATCATTACTGATCCGGCATATTCAGGTATGAATCAGAAATTAAAACTGGGAAGCGGAAAAATAATCGGTAAATATTCTGATGCAGGCAAATCGGGAGCAAAATGGTTTGAAGAGTTTCATGATACGGTTGATAATTACCGAACATTTTTAATCGAGTGCCTTCGCGTGTTAAAAAACAACAGGCACCTGTATCTCATGTTTGATTCCTATTCTTTGCTCACTCTTGCTCCTGTAGTCAGGGAAATATTTGATGTAAAAAATGTGATTTGCTGGGACAAAGCAAACATTGGATTGGGACATTACTTTAGAAGGAGACACGAGTTCATATTGTTTGCTTCTAAGGGAAAGCGGCCATTGAATTCAAAAAACATACCTGATGTCTGGAAAATTAAAAGATTGGTATCAGCAAAGTATCCGACACAAAAGCCAACGGAGATTTTTGAATTAATGCTGATGGGAAGTGCTGAATCCGGTTTTGTTGTGTGTGACCCTTTTTTTGGAAGCGGATCATCGATTATTGCAGCTCTGAAATCGCATTGTTCTTTTATTGGTTCCGATATTTCAGACAAAGCGGTTGTGTTTTCGAAGGACAGAGTAGAGCATTATTTAAAGACAAAAAAAGATATTGCACAGAAGCAATCTTTGTTAAGTGATGATGAAGCCATATCAAAATTGTTTTTGAAATAATACGCCAGACAAAACGCAATACAATTCTCATTTAAATTATTTCTTTTATTCATCATCAATCTTGAGTACTTTCGTATTAAATACGATTCCAATTGATCAAATATTTTTGGCTGATAGTTCCGGTATTAGGATTGCAATTATCATATGCACAAAATAAGCAATTTATTCCGCGTTCATCAGGTGGTAGTTGTTGTTGTGGACAATTCGTAGAATTGTTTTATCCCAATCTGGATTTTGAAGAAGCTCCTTCACCACCGCCAGGCGGATTGATCACGTATTGGTTGGGGGAATCATTTTCAGGATGGACAGTAACCAGAGCTTCCATTGATCATAAGGATGCATTTTTCGGAAACCTGACTTTAGGAAATCCAAATGGCCGATCCAATTTTATCGATTTACACGGATCTCCGGGTTTCGGTGCTATCGAATATAATTTAACGGGTTTAACTGCGGGGAATACCTATCGCATTGATTTTTGGACTGCGCAGAATGGCTCGGGTTATACTTCCACCGGAACACTGAAGATTGCCGGAGGTGCATGGTTAACCGGAAATTGGATCGTGGATACCGATGGCAGTATACTATGGTTTAAAGTAAGTTTTATGTTTACTGCGAAAGCAAGTACAGCCAAAATGGAATTCAGTAGTATTGGCGGCAATGAATGGGGAGGAACTTTAATTGATGATATAAAGATATTTGAATGTCCGGGTGATACGGAAGCTCCGCAAATCAGTAATCCGCAAGACAATCTGGAGTTCGAATGTGAGCAGGACGTGCCGAAAGCAGCACAGTTAATTGTGACCGATAACTGTGATCAAAGTCCACAGATTGCTTTTAAAGAGACGTTTGAAACTCCTGACCCATGCACTAAAATTATTACCCGCAGCTGGGAAGTCAGTGATCATTGTGGAAATACATCAACGGTAAAACAAATCATTACTGTTGCTGACAAAACGCCTCCGGATTTTACTAAGGTTCCTCAAAATAAATCGGTGTTTTGTACGGATGATGTGAATAAATTATTTAATGACTGGATTAAGAAAAATGGCGATGGCATTGCCACCGATAACTGCGGGAAAGTCAACTGGAGAGCCAGTGTCGATCATAACCCTGCAGGTTCCTGTGATACGGTGATTGTGGAATTTATCGTTGCAGATCATTGCGGACAGGAAAAATCTGCCTTTGCCAATTTTTATATAGTGGATACTATTCCTCCGGCGATTCTAAAAAAAGCGGAAGACAGATTTTTACAATGCAATCCCAATGCAAGAGATTCTTTGCGGTTATGGTTAATGAACCATGGTTATGCTGATGCAAAAGATAATTGTGATACAGCTATATGGTGGACTAATTTTAATGGTGATTCTACGAAGAATGCCATACGGGTTAGTTTTTATGTTAAAGATCGTTGCGGAAATGTGGACAGCACAGTAGCCAGTTTTGTGAGCAGAAGCAGCAGTGACACGTTTAGAATATCGTTGAATTCCTGCAGTATCCCACAAAGCGCAAGCGATACTATGGTTTACACTTCGAATGGTTGTGATAGTATTGTTATTACCAATACGATCCGGATACCTTCAGATACTACACATCTTCAGTTTAACACCTGTGATCCGAATCAGTATCGATTCGATAGTTTGATTTTAAAAAATACAGCCGGATGTGATTCACTGGTTATAATGGAATTTATCTTTAGACCCACCCCAATGACCACCCGTAAGGACTCTTCCTGTTCTATCCAAGCATTTTTTGCGGATACGCTGAGCTTAAGTGGTCAATATTGCGATTCGCTCGTTATCACACAGCACTACCCGTTGCGAAATGACTCGGTATTTATTATTCAAACCAGTTGCGACAGCAGTCAGCGGGGTACAGTCATCAATCATTTTCAAAATTATTATGGCTGCGATAGTATAGTAAGTATCCGCACAGATTATTCTGCGCAATCTGTGACTGCAGTTACAACAAAGGAATGTGGCCTTTCAAAAGGTTATACCGATACGCTGACGTTTTCTACTCTTTTATGTGATAGCCTCGTGATTACCAATCATATTCCCTTGAAAAAAGATAGTGTATTTCAGTTGTCGCATACCTGTGATCCAAACCAATCCGGGATTTTTATTACGCATTGGATCAATAGCGCCGGCTGTGATAGCGTGGTTACCATAAATAACATTCTCGATCCCAGGGATAGCTCTCACGTGCTTGCGTTTAGTTGTAATTCAGCTGAGGTGGGAATTGTAAAACAAAACCTTCAAAATCAATTTGGCTGTGATAGTGTCATTTATACAGAAACGCGATTAATTCCCGGAGATAGTAGCACTATACAAACGTTTACCTGTGAATTGAATAAAGCAGGAACGAGCAGGAGTATTTTGAAAAATAAATCAGGTTGCGACAGTACCGTTATAGTAAACACCGTTTTTATTGCTGCGGATACCAACTATATTATGGGGACTACCTGCAAATGGAATCAACAAAAAAGGGATACGGTCATTTATACAACGGCTACCTGCGACAGTTTGGTCATTACTTTGATCCTTTTTATTCCTTCTGACACAATTCGGATAAATAGCACCACCTGTAAGTTGTCTGAAGCCGGATTAGATTCAATTACGTTGACAAATAGCTATGGTTGCGATAGTTTGATTTATCTCAATAAGCAATACGTTCCATTAAGTCTTAAGATTCAATTGGATTCGATCAGTTGTTTCCATCAAAATGATGGTGGATTTCAGATTTTAAATCCGTCAGATTTTACTAAGCCTTACGAGGTGTTTTTAAATAATCAGATCATTCAGAACACAAGTTCTGTATCGAGTTTAGGTTCAGGAAACTATCGCATATTTATCAGGGATCAAAAGGGTTGTATTACGGATACCGTTAATTTTAATTTGGATGAACCTGCGGAATTTATTACAGAACTTGGAAATGATCTCGAAGTAAAACAAGGAACAAACATTACTTTAAATTTGCAATCCAACCGGAATGTTAGCTCTATAAATTGGTTTCCGGTCAATTTAGGAAATTGCACCAATTGTTCCAGTATCCAATTTATAGCAGATCAGGATATCTGGGTGTATAGTCTGGCGCTCGATGATCGGAATTGTGTAAGCAGGGATTCCATTTTCATTCGCGTAAAAAAGTCGGGGTTTGTTTATGCGCCCAATGCAATTTCAGCCAATGGCGACAACATCAATGATCATTTTTATTTAATTGCAGATGATCAGTCGCAAATCGAGCTGCTTCAGATTTATGATCGCTGGGGTGAGTTATTATTTGAAGCACAAAATATTCTTCCCAATAATCCGGAATCCGGATGGGATGGTACCTTCCATTCTGAAAAAATGAATCCGGGCGTTTATATTTATTATGCCAAGATAAAATCCGGGGATGGTTCGGAACAAATTCTAAAAGGAGACTTTACGCTGATCCGGTAAGACGAAATTTTAATCATACGATTCCCATCTACTAGACTTTTATGTTGTTATAAGAACCGATTGATGTTATTGCTGTAAGTTTAAGTTTAACGATCTGATTGAAATACTCCTTTATTTGCAGATGATCATCTTATATTCTGCTTCCAAAATTCCCGGTCCGCTTGTCAATCAGATTATGCCGGTGGTCAATCAAAAGCGTCCTTTTTTTCAAAAGAATGAATATTGGATTAATTTTACAGGGAATGATACCTGTGTATTTTATTTTTAATAAAAGCTTTAGCACATTCATTATTCTGTGTTTAATAGTTTCGCCGGTTTTCGTTTTTTGTCAAACGGAAAAAGCCGGTTTTCAGCATCTCACCATAGAAAATGGTTTAACAGACAATGATATAAATGGAATTACCCAGGATGATGAAGGCTACATGTGGTTTTCTACAAGTAATGGAATTAATAAGTTCAACGCCCACACGTCAAAAGTTTTTTATCCATACAACCTCGACTCGTATGGAGACCTGAAAACTTCATTTAATGGTGCATTTAAAGATTCCAAAGGACGGCTCTGGTTTGGAGGTGCCGGTTTGATACGTTGTGATCCCCAAAAAGAATCCTTTACAGTTTATCAGCATGATCCGCTGAATCCAAACAGCATAAACAGCAACGACATCTCCAAAATTATTGAAGATCAATTTGCCAATATATGGATCGGCACGCGAATGGGATTGGCCAAATACAATGAATCTACAGGTAATTTTACCAGGTATCTCAATGATACCATAGGTTCGGAAGCTGAAGTTTATTTTAGAAATAGAATTATAGACATGTTGACGGATGGAAATGGAAATTTATGGATGACCACACACGTTGGACTGTATCAATTTTCATTAAAGGAAAAACTATTTACCCCATATCTAATTCATCCTGAACAAAGAAATTCCAGAATTGCAAATCAGAGTCGCTCAATAAGTATGGATAAATCCGGGAACATCTGGATAAATTATTATGATGATGGCTTGTATCAGTTCGATTTGCATACAAAGCGTTACAACAAACTAAAGTTCCCAAATATCGAAATGAATGACGCTGCCAAAAAATGCAGTTCAATTTTATGTGATTCCAAAGACAATGTGTGGATTGCTTGTGCATTTGATGGTATTCTGTATTATAACAGGAAAGATTCATCATGGATCCATTTTCAAAGGGATTTGTTTAATGCGAAAAGCCTTTCTGAAAACAAAACCGGCAGCCTGTTTGAAGATCGCTCAGGTATGATTTGGGTAGGTACAAGTGGAAGAGGAGTGGACCGGGTAAGCATGAATTCTGAAAAGTTTGTGAATTACCTTCTGCAACCGGGCAAACCGTTTTCACTTTGTGAAAATGACAATGGTTGTGCGCGCGAGGATCAGAAATCCAATTTGTGGATTGGAAGCCGAAATGGTCTTATGTATTTGGACCGGACTATAAATCAATTTACCTGTTATCATCATGATACTAAGAATGCAAATTCGCTGTCAGATAATTTTATCTATAGCATCGAAATTGATTCCCTGAATAACATTTGGGTTGCAACCGAGAATGGTTTGAATTATTATCGCACAAAATCAAATACCTGGACGCGTTATATGTATTCTGAGTCCGATAATCAATCCATTCCAAGCAGAGTTGTCTATGATGTCAGAATCAGAAGAAACGGAGAGGTATGGATTGCCACAGCAGGAGGAATCGGAAGATGGATGCCTGAGGAGCATCTTTTTCAGAACAGATTGAATAATGCCCAACTTGCCAAATTGCCGCGGGTTTTTTATTTAACGGTATATGAAGATTGCAATCAGAGAATGTGGCTGTCTACAGCCAAATCGGGAATTTTTATGGTCGATGATAGTTTTAAAATAATCCGGAAGTATTCGAAATCCAATGGATTCAATGCAAATCTGGTGCATCAATTTGACGAGGACTCCAATGGTACGCTATGGATGGCTTCCGACCGCGGTATTTATTATAAACGTAAAAATGAAGATACCATTCATCAGTTGAATGCTCAGGACCCATTGTTAAACGCAGAAGTCATGTCAGTCATCGCAGAAGATACAAACAGGATTTGGGTGAGTACCATAAAAGGTTTGTTGTTTGTTAAACTGGATGATCATAAAATGATTCAAAACTCCAGGTTGTTTACAGATAAAGATGGATTGCAGGGTAAAGCATTCAATTCTTTTGCGGGAACAAGACTCCGGTCAGGTGAACTTTATTTTGGAGGAATTAATGGATTTAATCTTTTTAAACCAGCTTCCATTCAATACAATACCTATTTGCCTCCGGTCAAACTGCTTGCTTTTAAAGTCAGAAATCAGGAGATCAGGTTTGAAGAAAAATCAAAAGACCATTCAACGCTTGAGTTAAATTATGATCAGAATGATTTTTCATTCGAAATGGCTTCCCTGAATTACGATATACCAGAAAACAATCAATATGCCTACCAGCTGATAGGTTATGATAATGAAATGAAATATTGTGGAACGAGCAGGTTTGCACAATACACTAATACACCGCCGGGTCATTATCAGTTGAAAATCCTGGGTTCAAACAACGATGGACTTTGGAATACCAATGGATATACTTTGGACATCACCATTCGTCCGCCTTATTGGCAAACTGCCTGGTTCAAAATATTAATCATTTTATTGTCTGTGTTGACTCTAGGATTGATCTATAAGCTTCGCATCCATTCTATTCGCAAACAGGAAAAACAAAGGGCCGGCATTGAAAAGAGAATTGCAGAAGCAAGGTCAACAGCATTAAGAGCGCAGATGAATCCGCATTTTATTTTTAATTCATTAAACTCCATTCAGTATTTAATTTCAGAATCGGAGAAGGCAGATGCGCATAAGTATCTATCTAAGTTTTCCAGATTAATGAGAAAGGTATTGGAAAATTCCAATCACGATATGAATACGGTGGCTTCTGAAATTGAAATGCTCGAGCTTTACCTGGAATTGGAATCACTTCGGTTTGCAAATAAATTCACCTATGAAATGAATACGGGCAATGATCCTGCTGTCCTCCAAATGAAAATTCCATCAATGCTCTTACATCCTTTTTTGGAGAATGCGGTCATTCATGGGTTGTTGAACAAGACGGATTCCGGGCATCTCAAATTATCTATCTGTAAAAGTGAGTCACAACTCATATGCAGTATTGAAGATAATGGCGTAGGACGTGAAGAAGCGGAGCGTATTAATGCTAAAAAGCGCGAAACGCACAGATCCCTGGGTTTGAAAGTCACTGAAGACAGAATAAGAATGATTGAAATTATTTCGAATAAGAAAGCAGAAATCAGCACTCTGGATTTATATGATGCGAATGGTGCACCCGCTGGAACTCGTGTCATTATTAAAATACCAATTGAACCGTAAATATGATAAAGGCTCTGATTATTGATGATGAACAAAACAGCTTAAAATTATTGAGTAATTTATTGAGCGAGTTTTGCCCGGAAGTTGAGGTGATAGGTTTTGCCACATCGGTGGATGAAGCGTATCAAGCCATCAAGAAAAATACTCCAGATGTGATCTTTTTGGATATTGAGATGCAACGGGAGAGTGGATTTAATTTACTAACAAAGTTTAATGAGATTCCTTTTGATATCATCTTTACAACAGCTTTTGAACACTATGCACTTAAGGCAATAAAATTTTCAGCTTTAGATTATTTGCTTAAACCCATTGATATTGAAGAATTGAAATTGGCCGTTTCCAAGGTGGAGGCGAATAACCGCCAGGAAAAGCTCAATAAGCGCTTCGAATCATTTTTGCACAACCTGAATAATCCAAAGCCCGATCAATTTCAAATAGCCTTGCCCTCCTCAGAAGGATTAAACATCATCCAGATTCAGGATATTATTTACCTCAGATCAGATCGTCAGTATACAAATTTTCAGATCAGGTCAGGTGAAAAAATAATTACCTCAAAGAATATTGGTGAATACGAAGAACTCTTGCTGGAGCATAATTTTTTCAGAGTTCACAATTCAGCCATTGTCAATCTCAACGAGGTAAAAAAGTACATCCGCGGTGATGGCGGAGTTGCAGTCATGAGCAATGGTGAACAAATAGATGTGGCTAAAAGAAAGAAAGAGCAATTTCTAAAGCAGTTTAACAAGAAATAAGCATTGGGCAGGCAATCCGCCTGTAAACCCGTTGCGACCATCTGTCAAGTCTCCGGTTTAAGCTGAACATAAATAATCATTTTTGCTTTTGCATTCGATAAACGGCAAGCATTTAAATGCATGCGGAGATTGAATCTTTATTGGTGCAAGGCTCTTCAATTCATTCTTAGTTGATTTGGCCGGCATTGAGTTAACTAAAAACTTACCTTATCACATTACCATATTTTTTTTGGCAATTTAATTCTTAACTTAAAAAATGAACAAATGAAAAAATTAATTGGAGTATTCATTCTGGTAAGTATTTTATTCAGATTACACGCACAAAATTTCAACAGCAATCTGGCCATTAAGCTTCAGGAAAAACTGGATGAAATGGTAAGTGCAAGTCCGACGACTAAGGGAATGTCAGCCGGTGTCTATGTGCCGGGTCAGGGTGTTTGGACCGGAGCCAGTGGATTGTCCTACGCGGGTCATCCCATTACAGCGGATATGGAATTTGGTCTGGCCAGCAATAGTAAATTATTTACAGCAGTTGTTATGTTGATACTTGCTGAAAAAAATATACTAAGTCTCGATGATCATTTATACAAATGGTTACCAAAGTATAAAAACATCGATCCAAATGCTACGATTCGTCAATTATTGAATCATACCAGTGGTATCGATGACATGTTTTCAACGCAGGCACAATTGGATTCGATAAATAAAAATCCACTCAGGGCCTGGACACCAGAAGAAGTTTTGGGCTGGATTGGTCCCATGAAATTTACACCGGGTACAAATTTTTGGTATTCCAACACCAACTATATTCTTGCGGGAATGATTGCGAAAAAAGCAACGGGCAAACATATAAGCAAACTCATCAGGGAGTACATACTGGATCCCTACCAATTAACAAATACCTACTATGATGTGGAAGAAACAGTTCAAGGTACTATTTCACATCGCTGGTATAACAATGTCGATTATCATGATACTTCGAGAATATCATTAAACACAGCGGGCGGTCCGGCAGGTTCTTTATTTTCAACTCCGGCGGATATGGTCACCTGGTATAATAAATTGTTGAGTGGCCAAATCCTGAATGCAAATTCATTGGCGCAGATGATAAATTTCATTCCACCGGGATCCTATGGATTGGGAATTTCGACGATCAATATATTCAATACTACATTATGGGGTCATGGCGGCAATACCATTGGCTATAGAACCAGAATGTTTTATGATCCATGTATGAAAGTGGCAGTGTGTGGTTTGTCGAATTCCTTTCCGTCTGCGGTAGATGGAAATACAGCATTGCTTTACAAAGTATTGGTTGATTATTTGCCGGCATGCGCAGGACCGGTTTCTGGTGTTGCAACGGTTTGTCCCGGACAAAATGGAGTCAGCTATACAGTTGCCCCGATACTCAATGCAACTTCTTATGTCTGGACCTTGCCAAATGGTTTTATTGGAACAAGCAATACGAATACCATCACACTGAATATTGATCAATCTGCGGTTTCCGGAAATATACTGGTTAAGGGAGAAAATGCTTATGGTCAGGGTGTTTCCAGTTCATTTTATGTTGGAGTCAATACATCGCCAACCGCAGTGATTACAGCTGATGGTGCAACCAGTATTTGTCCGGGAAGTACATTAAAACTGAATTCAAATGATGCAATAACTTATTTATGGAGTACCGGAGCTACCACAAAGTCAATTGCGGTAAACAATGCTGGAACATATAGTTTAATCGTGACGAATGCTTCCGGTTGTAAATCATTACCCGCAAGTATCCAGGTTAAAACCAAAAGTATACCGGCAATGCCAGATCCGATAACCGGAACTAATTCCGAAGTATGTGCCAATACGATGCAAGCGTATTCAGTGAATGCGGTGAATGATGTGCAGTATTACTGGATTGCACCTATTGGTGCTTCAATTGCGCAGGGACAGGGGACGCCAAATGTAGTTATCAATTTTGGCGGAAGTTTTGTTAGTGGTAAGTTAGGTGTGATCATGTATAATAATTGTGGTAATAGTCCCATCCGATATCTCGAGATCTTTTCCGTTCCTCAAATTCCTGGCTATATTTCCGGAAATATTTATGCGAATTGCCAGGCCAGTTCAAATTATTCCATTAAAAAAGTAGACTATGCAAAATCGTATACCTGGACTACGGACATTCCGGGAGCGATCATCACTGCCATTCCTAATTCTTCGGATACTGCAGTGAATATTAAATTTCCCATGTTCTCCAGTGGAATGGTACAGGTAACTGCAAATAATAATTGTGGCGCGGGAATAGCAAGAAAAACAACTGTCTATGGAGTACCGCAATATCCGGATAAACTCTATGGCAATTTAGCTCCATGTTCCGGATCCATTCAATACTATTATATAGCCGGAATACCTGGAGCAACCAAATACAATTGGACCGTACCGCCGGGTACCGTTTATTTAACAGGCACAACGACGAATATTATTAAAGTGCAGATTGGAAATACTCCGGGTGATATTTCAGTTTATGCAGAAAATGCTTGTGGTGCGGGCGGACAAAAGAAAATTACCATCTCGATTCCATGCCAGATACAGGCAATAAGCAATAACAGTAACAGCGACGTGGAGATGGCAGCGTATCCAAATCCTACAAATGGATTGCTTTATATTGAAACGAATGAATCTGCATTTGGCAACGGAACGATTCAGATTGCTGATATTCATGGCAAGAGTATTTTGACTCAGGATATTCAGTATACAAAGGGACATAATGCGTTTACACTGAATTTGGATCCGTTTAAATCCGGAATGTATAGTGTGATTCTTTCTACCGGTGATAAAACTAAAGTGACACGGATTATTAAAAACTAAATTCGGTTGCGTGTTACCGTGAAGAAGATTTTGCATTATAACAGAATTTGTTTGAAACACAGTAGCGCACATAGAACACATAGGAATTCTATGTTTCATCATTCAACACTTCATCATTCGTTAATCGATGTTCATCATTTTACTAGTTAAGTTGGAAACTCCATTCTGGAAATTCAACGCCGAATAATGATTAACGAATGATGATTTTTGAAGTTTGAGCTGAGTCATAAATTTGAATCGAGAATTATTCAAAAATGAATTACATCATTTTTAATGTTTTCCGGAATTCACTTCATCATTCATTATTCGTTAATCGATGTTCATCATTTGACTTATTATGATGGAATCTTTATTTAGGAAGTTCAACGCCGAATAATGATTAACGAATGATGATTTTTGAAGTTTGTGCTGAGCTATTCCAAAACTACCAACCTGGAATAGTATTTAGATCCTGCATAATTATTTACAATCACAAAATAAACACCAGGCTTAAGATCCAAAGTTAATGTTTTTCTTGAATCTAAAATTGCACGATCAGTATAAACCGGTTTCCCATTGATGTCCTGTATGGAGAGAAAGGATTTATCTATAAGAATGTTTTTGGGGAATTGAATAGTAATTTGACCATTTGAAGGATTAGGCCAAATTTTTATTCTTGCGTTTGCTTCCGCTATATCTTCTGCGGATACGTGGGTAATGTTAATTGATTTGCATAGTGTATCTGCACCACTTGGATTCTTTACAATCAAACAGACCTCATAAATTCCATCTCCAGGAAATATATATTCCGGGTTCTTCAAACTGCTTGTATCAGATACACTATTTAGATCTCCAAAATCCCATTGCCATTCGCTGATTTCATAATTACTCTGATCGCTAAATTTTATTTTATAATTGTCAGTATTATCAGGTATATACGTCCAATCCGCCACCGGTAGTTTATTTAAGGTATCGCAGCTACTATTTTGTAATGCTCCCAATCTGAAGAACGGAAAGTTTGGCAATGTTGCATTACTAGTGATATGGATATTGTGTTGAAGCACCTCGCAAGCTTTTCCTTTCAGATCCGGCTTATTGATGGTACTGATTCGATCAGGAGACCGCCCATTATTAATATAAATCTTTCCATCCGGTGCAAGCTGCATGAAGGAAAAATAGGATGGAAACAATGGAAATGATTCAAAACCATCAATGCTGTCGATTCGCAAGCGATTCTCAAATGGATTTGGTTCTGTCAAATCCATTTGATATAATTCTGCTGCTGTTGCCATGTAAAGAAAGTTACTATTCGGAGAAAATCCGACACCAACCAATTCAAATTTATTGACAGTGTGATATTCAGGATTAGAAAATCTTCCATTGCAACGATCAAAATCTGCTAGAAAAAATTCGCGATAGCTTGCGCTGTTTCTATGAAAAAATGAATACTTGGATCCATCAGGGCTGAATTGTGCCTGACCGTTGCCACTTGGTTCAAAATGAAAAGGTATAGATTGAATATGATGAAGTTTGACGCCACCAGGATCCAAAAGAAACATCAAACATTTTCTACCGGAATAATAGAAGCAAGGAATCCACCAGTCCCGGCCATTGGCATGACGACAAGCACTCAGGCTTCCGTTTACCAGGCTGTCGTGATGTACGGATTTATTTTTATAAACAACATCTCCCAATCCATTATCCAGGCTCATGTCCACTAATGTTGTAAACAGATCCAATGAATACCAGACAAATGGAATATTATCCGTAGTAAGATGAAATACAAAATATTTTCCTGGATGCCCGGGCCAGGGAAGAATGATAGCTCCGCCTTCCAAATCATACCCGTAATCTTTATTACTATTCGCATATTTCCCTGGATTTAATCCATCGCCATTGGGCATTGGTTCATACTTTCGATTGAATATTGAAAGCCCATTGGTATAGAATAATAATTGACCATTTTTGTTAGAAATTGAAGAGTTAGTGTATTGCATTTTATGGTCTACTTTGTACTCTCGCTTCTCCAAATAGACATCTTGATCATTAAAAATCCAATGTATCCTACTCCAGGTTGAATCAGATAAAGGGTTACATGATCCTAATAGCCAGTTATAATCTTCTCTTTGCGAAAATGCTTCCGTCAGTATTATTAAAGAAATGAGTTGAAGAAATATGTACCTTACTATCATCAATTAGGGCAATATATGAAATTATTAATATTTGTTATAGAATTATTGGTCATCTTTCTATTATACTCTTAAAAATATGAACCAAGAGTTCAGATTGCTAAGTTAACAAAATGGATGTAAACTATCTTGATTTTTGATTTATAAATGGATTATTGGGATCTATTATCTGGTTTTTAAGAATTAAATCGCGAACAACAAATTCAATTTCGAATGATGAATAACGAATGATGATTTTTGAAGTTTAAGCAGTTTTATAGATTTGAATCGAGAATTATTCAAAAATGAATTACATCATTTTTAATGTATTCCGGAATTCACTTCATTATTCATTATTCGTTAATCGATGTTCATTATTTTACTTGTTAAGTTGGAAACTCCAGTAAGGAAGTTCAACGCCGAATAATGATTAACGAATGATGATTTTTGAAGTTTGAGCTGAGCTATTCCAAAACTACCAACCTGGAATAGCATATTAGTCTCTTCTGATTATCCACTAGTAATAAATAAACACCATGCTTAGGATCACGAGAAACCGGTCTCTGGAAATATAAATATTTAATTGGGTCTGCTCTTTTGAGACCAGAACAAATTCAATAAGAACAACTTGAATAAAGCTTGAAGAAGCCGGGAATTTAATGCTATAGGCATTCAATTCACCGTGTTGTCGTTTGAAATTAAACCCGTAAATAATCTTTATTAAACAGATTTTTAGTATGTTATATAGTATAAAAATAGATCATGTATCATTCATTCAAAAAATCAATATGTATAAATTTCTTTAAATCAGAGCTTTGACTTATTTTTGAGGAATAAACCACCTCGAGATGAAGTATCATTCTCCTTCTCAGTCTGTAACCGGCATTTTTACCGGTTTTTGCAGTCTGCAATTGAACCTAAAGCATTCCCTTAAATTTCATGTTGCCATATTGGGAATTATGTTCTTTAGTTTGAACTTTGGAACCGCTTACTCCGCAACTCCTAATGATTACCATTCGCGTTTCACATCTGTAGAAGAATTACCTCTTAAAAAGCAGCTAAAGACCAATCGCTCATCGGCGGTTCCCTGTTTCAATTTAGTTTGTAATGATTTGACGTTTAATTTAAGCAGCGGCGAATGTGGTGTTGTTTTCGATTTTCTACCTGAACTAGAAAACAACTGTCAATTTTCAATTACCATTATGCCTCTTGATACGACGCTTTACAAATTTGGTCAGTTGCTTCATATTGGTTTTCATCAAATTTGTTTTGTTGCCACAGATCCATTTGGAAATTCAGCTACCTGCTGCATAAATGTTACGATCAATCCGGAACCAAATCCAAGTGGCAGCTTAGTTTGTCACTCTGAAGTTCAAATCAGTCTCAATCAAAATTGTTTTGCCACCATTGGTGCAGATGATATTCTTGCCGGTGGCCCATACCGTTGCTTCGACGATTACAAAGTTGAAATCCGGGATTGGTACACCAATGAATTGATCGATCGCGATCCGAATTTAATAGGATCACAGGTTGGAAAAGAAGATATTGGTCATCAACTCAAAGTCACGATTCGGGATACCATTTTTAAAAACAGTTGCTGGGCTAAAGTAACCGTTGAAGATAAAATTCCGCCACGACTAATCTGTCCATCGGATACTAGTGTGAGATGCGGTAGAATTCTGACGACGCCGGATTGCGTTGGTATTCCTGTAGTCATTGAAAATTGTGGTACGTATACACTCAGCTATTATGATGATGTCACTCATGGTACCTGTGCAGTAGGTTATCAGGAACAGATTAAAAGAGTTTGGACGGCCATTGATGAAGTCGGCAATAAATCGACGTGCACACAAATAATACGCGTTGAGTTTGCAGCATTAAACGATGTTGATGTTCCATTAAATTACAATGATTTTGATAAACCATCTTTAGCCTGTGATGAAAAAATAAATACGTCGCAGGATTATACCAGCCATTTTCTTGCATTTCCATATTGTGTCGATGGTTATCTACTGGATTCGGCGCATTGGTATGCAACAGGTGGATACCTGCCAAGTCCGGACGGAGATCTCGCCGGAGAGCGCCTGCCCAGAGTTTTGGGCTGGAATTGTATAGACACCGGAATTTATGCGGGCCATCCAAGTCCATATCCGGTTTATTATCCTGCACATCCGGAATGGAATAACAATAATAAAGTATGCTGGGGACCGGATCAGGTGGTTATGTGGTTGGGTACAGGAGTGCCGGAAGGTGGCAACTGTTTAAATCTGAGTTTGAATTTTCAGGATCTCAAAATTGATCTTGCAAAACCCAATTGCGATGCCGGAAATATCGGATGCTATAAAATACTTCGTACCTGGACCGTGCTCGATTGGTGCACAGGTCAATTCGGAGGTCACAGCCAGATCATTAAAGTCGCAGATAAAAAAGCACCTTCTGTTTTATTTCCGGACTCGGTATTGGTCAATATGGAAGAATTTTCCTGCGATGGTAAATTCATCGTTCCCAAACCCTGGTTAACGGATAATTGTAGTAATGATATTCACTATTATGTTATTGCAGAAAGTGGGTTTGTAATTGGCGATGAAACTTCAGGATATATTGTAACCAATATTAAGCCGGGCATTTGGAATAATTACATTGTTGCAGAAGATTGCTGTGGAAACGTAAGCAGATACCGTTTTGTAATTACAGCAATTGATAATGTTCCTCCCACTCCGGTATGTGATAAAGTTACAGTAGTGAGTCTGAATACGAATCAGGTCGATGGTCAGAGTTTCGGTCAAGTGTTTGCAAAGGATTTGGATCAGGCTAGCTGGGATAATTGTTCTGCACATTTGTTTTTCAAAGTAATCCGCATGGAACAATTGCGAGGTACCAATCATGGATCAGCTGTCAATCAAATTGACAATGGAACAAATTGCGCAGGTGTAAATGGCGATGATTTTATTGGAAATGGAAATCAGATTTTCTTTGATGACTATGCTCGTTTCTGTTGCAATGATGTTGGTAAAACAATTCGCGTAGTCTTGCGCGTGTTTGATCGTGAGACAGGCGATGGACCCATCAACCCGGGACGCATGAATAATAATGGTGATCTTGCCGGTCATTTCAATGATTGCATGGTCGACATCCAGGTGCAGGATAAAACCTTGCCGACGGTTACTGCGCCACCGGACATAGTCGTGAGTTGTTCGTTCTGGTTTGATATCGATAAAATAAGTAAGCCGGATGATGCCACGTTTGGAAGAGTAGTCACAGAAATTAAGTCAAGAAAAAAAGTCATTACCAAAGATGTGGTTTGTCATAACTATTGTACCAGTAATGCAATTACAGGTTATCCTGGATATATTCCCGGAGCATCGCAATCGAATCCTCCGGTTTCAAATAAGGCCTGTAGTCTCTATAATTTTTATTTTGACACTTCTCATTTCGACAGGATCTATGATTTGCTGTGGGGATTTGATGGAACCGTTATCGGTGCCTGTGGAACCAATTTTAGTATTGCCGTAAATGATAACCGTGAATGTGGGCAGGGTAGAATAAGCAGAACGATTGTCGCATTGGGTCCTAATGGAACCAGTGTTACTGCAACTCAAACCATTTGGGTCGTTGATTGTGATCCATTTTATATCAACGGAAATGATCATTGCGATCCAGATGACGATATCACCTGGCCGGGCAATTGCACAGGCATTGCAACGACTATTGATGGATGCGGTGCTGATATCAGTCCGGATAATCCAGCATTGGGAAGACCGGTTATTGAAAATAATGCAGATGATTTATGTTCATTGGTCAGTATAGAATTTGTAGATGAAGTTTTTAACATTGAGACGGATGCTTGTTTTAAAGTGGTGCGCAAATGGACTGTGATAGACTGGTGTCAGTATGATCCGCTGATCAGTTCAACTACCGGAAGATGGGAGTACCTGCAAGTGATAAAAGTACACGATGTCGATAAACCAGCGATAACGATTACGATGGGCAATTGTTATGCTGCCGTAAAAAATCCGAATGACAATATCTGTTACGGTTATTTACAGATAAAAGCAGAAGCAACAGATAACTGTAGTCCTGTGGATTGGTTATCGTTCGATTACAAAATAGATTTGTATAATGACGGCAAGGGAATACATAATGGTTATGATTTTGAAGTTGGATCTTTATCTCAAAAAAGTCTCGGTGCAGGCAGGAAACCGTATATACATGACAATCCGTATGCACAAAATCCAACCAGTCCTTTTGATGCCAGCGGAGTATATCCTCTCGGCATACACAAAGTGTGCTGGTATGTAGAAGATGGTTGCGGTAATATTGCCGTTAATTGCAAATTATTCGAAATAAAAGATTGCAAAAGACCTACCCCGTATTGTAATGCCGGATTGATTACTACGGTAATGCCGAGCACAGAATGCATCACCATCTGGGCCAGGGATTTTGATGCAGGTAGTTATGACAATTGTACGGATTCAAAACATCTTAAAATTTATTTTGAAAACAACAATGCTGACAGCCTGGCTATTTGTTGTGATGAGTTTGTTAAAAACAAGGTGAATACAGATTTAACTATTGCACTCACTTTGTGTGTGGAGGACGAAGAAGGAAATAAAGATTGTTGCAAAACGGCCGTCATGGTGCAGGATCCGCAGGATGTCTGTCCTAATGTCGGTCATTCTGCACAGATTTCAGGTGTGGTAAAAACGATGATGGATGTAAATACCAGCAATGTCGATGTGCAATTGATGGAATCCGGAACGATGAAAAAGGAAATTATTACGAATAATACCGGACAGTACTTATTCGGAGATCTTTCTTTTGGCACCAACAAAGAATATGTAGTCAGACCAACGAGGAAAGATGATCCGCTGAATGGTATCAGCACTGCAGATATAGTCAAAATTCAACGACACATTCTGGGTCAGGAAATTTTATCAAGTCCTTATCAATGGATTGCTGCGGATGTCAATAAGTCAATGAGTATTACAAGCGCTGATGTTTTAGAAATCCGAAAATTGATTTTGGGAGTGATTACAAAATTTGATAAATCGGATTCATGGACTTTTGTTCCGTCGAATCATCCAATGGATTTAAAGTCACCCTGGAATTCACCGCGGGAAGCTACGATCCAGGTGCCGAAAGACATTAATTACTTCATGGATTTTATTTCCATTAAAGTGGGAGATGTAAATAATTCTGCGATTGCAAATAATATAAGCAGCATTACAACGAGAAATCAGGAAGTGCTGCAATTCGAAATTGACAGCCATTACCTCGTTGCGGGTGAATTGTACAAAATGGAATTCAAATCCCGCAATTTTAAAAATATTGCCGCGTATCAGTTTACGCTTAAGTACAATCAGGATGTGTTGAATTATGAATCCTTTGAATCGGGTGCCTTGCAGATGAATGAATACAATTTTGGTACACAAAAGAAGAATGAAGGAATTCTGACGACCAGCTGGAATGCTAAAACGATGCAAAGTGAAGAATCCGGAACCGTGCTTTTTTCGCTGTTGTTCCGTGCCATGAAGAATGGAAACCTGGAAGATCAGTTCAATTTAAATAGCCAGATCACGAGGGCGGAAGCATACGACAATCTGTTAAATGCCAAAGAAATAAGTCTATCCGTGATTCGCGATAACAAGTCTAAGGAATCAGGTTTATTTGAACTGTATCAGAATACGCCTAATCCATTTAATAAGGAGACCATGATCCATTTTGTTTTACCTGAATCGCTTACTGCCCAGTTAAGTATTTATGATTTGACCGGCAAAGTGGTTTGGACGGAAGAACTTATAGGCAAAAAAGGCTGGAACAGCATTAAGCTGAAACGCGAAACCTTGTCGTTACCGGGAGTATATTATTATCAGTTGAATGCAGGGGATTACACGAGTGCGAAAAGGATGGTTGTGGAATAAATAATATAATTCTTTCGACCTGATACAGATATAAAAAATCAATACCGGTAGTGTTCAGATATTATCTATGGGCGCTAATTGTCAAAGCTTGGCAAAATTATTTAACACAAAGACACATAAGTTGAAATGATTTAAGTTCTTATGTGTCTATGTGTTTCAAATTATTTTTTTATTATGTCTTCATCCCTATTCAACAATCACAAATTTTGTTGAAGCAACATGTTGTCCTTTAAAATAAGCCTGTATAAAATAAACACCGGGAGACGTGTTGTTGAGTTCAATAGAATGATTATCAGGTATACTGTAGTAAGCACAAGTTTTACCTAAACTGGAAATTACTTTAATATGATCAATGACATAGGAGCTTTTAATAAATACGGTTCCATATGATGGATTTGGCATTACATAAAACTCATTGTTATTTCTTTTTTTATCCTCCGTTCCAACGACGTTCAGAATTTTAATTTCCTGAACATGTTTCCATTTGCCGGTCAATGTATCTATTGATGGGTCGTATTGGCAAAAGTCAGTAACTACCCAGGTGCGTAAAATCCGAAGGCAGGTATCCGGTAATATAGTAATTACTTCATCTGAATAACTCATGCTGATTGATGCACATTTATCATCAGCATTGTGATCTATCACAGGTTTTCCCAGTAGCGGATTATCCGGATTCGTATTTGTTGCGCAATCGCTTATAATGGTTGGAGTCCCATTGCAATTCCCGGGCCATATGATATCATCATTAGGATCGCAGGCATCATTTCGATTGATGTAAAATGGATCGCAATCTACTATCCAAATGGTTTGCGTGGCAGAAACTTTAATGCCGTTAGCACCGGTGGTAGTAATTTTCCGATCGATTCTTCCCTGCCCGCATACTCGTTTATCGGTGACACTGAGTGACAAAACATTGTCACAGGCACTAAGTGAATATCCATCAAATCCCCAGGCCATACTGTAAGTGCGATCCGCATGTGCGGTATCAAACAAAGTAAGGTAATATTCACATGCTCTGTTTCCGGCAGGTGGATTTGAAGGTGGAGCACCGGGATCATTTCCCGGATATCCGGTTTTGTCATTCTTGATACAATAGTTATGACAAACAATATCCTTTGTATAAACCTTTCTTCTCAATGATAAATCGGTAACTACTTTTCCAAAAGTAGAGTCGTTGGGATCATTTAGTTTTGAAATGTCAAATTGAAATGCACAACTAATTACAATATCCGGTGGAGAAACAAGAGTCGGCACTGATTTATCCTGTACTTCTAAGTCACTCAAACAGTCTGTATAATGATTGAACAGATCACCGCCTTTACTCATGCGCGATGGTGCAACAGGTCCCGGTCCCGGATCCAATTCAAATACGCGAAGGACAGCTTGTATTGTTTGTCCAACATCTGAACAACATAGACTCGTGTAATCATCAAAGTAAATCTGATTACCAACCAGAGTGGAATCATCGTCTCCGTTGAATCCTTTGCAATTCGTACCATTATCATTTTGATCTTCAACACTTCCATTACCTGTGCCTTTTAATTGATCAATTCGGATTGTTTTAAAATAAACAGTCGTGGCACAATTGTCAATACTTCCCTGATCCAGATCACGCGCAAAAACTTTGGTAAAATTATGACCAGGAGCCTGGTTACCGGTAATAGATACCACTCTTCTATTACTACATACTGCATTTGGTGGGATATGGTCTTCCGCCTGCAAAATAACTGGTCTGCGCGTCGTGTTGCCACAACAATCGCTCGCAACGATATAGGCGGTGTGTATTCCCGGTTGAATATTGACGACTACATAACCGGTGGTGTCATTGCCTAAAATCATTGCACTATCGAACTCGATTTGATAATGGATTTCCAGCGAACAATTGTCCGTTAAATAAGGTGTGGAAACTTCCCATCGACCACAATTAAAAGCTTCGGAATTAATGAGAACGGTATCTGGATAAATGATGAACGGTGGTATGGTATCTGTGATTTTTATGACTTGCACGTGTTTGCTTTCCACTCCGCTACATGAGTCAAATATGATCCACGAACGCAAAATGTCATAACAAGTCAAGGTGTTGGGATCACAGGAAGAGGAGACATGATTGATGATTGAATCGGTATAGCTTATGACTAGTGTCGAGCAATCCGGACTAAAAGGTCTACCGGTTCCGGAGCCCATGATATGTTGATTGGGTCCCCAGCAAAGCGGATCTGATGGTGACCAGACATTGTGTTCCGGATAATATAAGGTGTCCGGATTAGGGTGATTGAAATTCGGATCATTTGAATCATCGATATAATTCCATCCCAGGATTTTGGGCAGGCGTCTTTTGGGATATTCATCCGGTTCGCCGGGATGAGCATACCAAAATGCTGAATCCAAAATTTCTTCTCCAACGCAGATTGGACTATTCAGCATGGCAAGACCAACATTAATACTTTTATTGACCTGACCGTCGCATTGAAGGGTGGGGCGGTCTTTGCCATCAAAATTAGGTGGCATAATGATCGTATCGGAAGTCGATATATTATTTGGCATAGAAAATCCGGAATCGGGAAATGCAATCTTCAACAGGAAGAGCAGCAATAAGGTGGTGTTAAATTTATTCATATGTATTTGGTTTTAAAGTAAATATATAACATGCAACTTTGCTTACCAAAAGTATTTCAAAGTGAAGACTATTCTAATGGAATCTTTCGGGCCACAAACATAATCGGTAAATCGAATGGATTGAAGTAAACCTACATGCTTAATCATCAATCGATTGATACCTGGAAATAAATTTTAATGGGTGACGATGGAAATAGGAAATGAAATCAAAAATACAGCTTATTTAGTTAAAAGTACGTAAAACTTGTAAGAAAGAACTTTATGGGAAAAATGACAAACCTGATCAAATTTTGACTTTAATAGAGTAGTACAACTGCCCTTGCTAACATACCTTTGTATCGTTACTTATACAATTTTATTCAGGCAATCAGTTAAATCTTTAGATAATTAAATTAACCGGATTAATCATAATATCATGTTCAAACTAAAACCCATAACCAAAGAAGGAATCCCTCAGGCCATTATTAAAGCAGAGCGCTATCGCATGCTGAATGAACCGGATTTTTCGGAAAGTATTTGCCAGGATATTCTGGAAATCGAACCCAATAACCAGCAGGCAATTGCGATTTTATTACTCTCTATTGCGGATCAGCTGGGCAGGTATCGCCTGGATTACAGTGCTAAAGTGAAAGATCTCATTTCGAGATTGAACAGCGAGTACGAAAAACAATACTTTCATGGGATCATTTGTGAACGGCAGGCCGTTTCTCTCTTGTCCCAGAATTTTATGGGTGGTCAGTTTACTGTTTATGAATGGTTTACCGAAGCAATGAACCATTATGAAAAAGCAGAAGCAATCCGGCCTGCGGGCAATGATGATTCTATACTTCGCTGGAACACCTGTGTGCGATTAATACATGATCACAATCTGCATCCAAGAAGCGAAGACCCGTTTTCCACGCTGATGGAATAAAATGTATTTATGCACAAAAGGGGATACACTAAGCTATTCCGTAAGGTTCATGTGAGTAGTTTTTGTAATCCATCCCGAATCAGAATTATTCAACAGCGCGATTGTATTGCTTTGTCATCTTGACATGGTTCAGTTTTTCTTTATTACTTCACAAGGGCATGTCTGAATCTATTCCAGTCGATATTTCCTGATCCTACCATGTCCCCTTCAACCGGGGTGAATAGAAAAAAAGAAATTTTTTATATCTACGAATCATTTCGTAGATTTGTATTATATTTGTCACAGGAAGGAATGCGACTTTAGGTCTCCTTCTGAATTGACTTTTGCAGGCGTTTAAGCTGCAATCATTTTATTCATTTATTAAAATTACTATATGCATCGCGTAATGCTCCTGGCTTGCCTTTGGCTATTTATTTGTATTGCATTGAATGCAAAACCATTGTATATTATTACGGGAAAAGTGATTGATTCGGAAGACAAACCGCTGCCCTTTGCCAATATAAGTTTGCATTTGAAGAAAGACAGTTCGCTGATCAAAGCAACGGCCTGCGATGAGACGGGTAATTTTACTTTAGAACTAGAACCCAAGTCGGAACAATTGTATTTTTTAAAAGTAAGCATGGTTTTCTTTCAGCCACTCATTCAGGAAATCGCTCCGTTATCAAATGCAAAAACAGATATTGATTTGGGAATTATCCGGCTGGAAACAAAGCAGCAGGTGTTGAATGAAGTGCAGGTCTCCGGTAAGAAACCATTTATCGAACGCAAAAGTGACCGGTACGTAGTGAATGTTGAAAGCAGCATTTTGGCAAGTGGCAGCAGTGCATTTGAAGTATTGCAAAAAGCACCAGGAGTTACGATCAATTATCTGGATGCCATTACGATGAAAGGAAAGTCAGGCGTCTTAATCATGATTGATGGCAAACCAACTCCGATGTCCGGATCAGATCTTGCCAACTATCTCAAGGCATTGCCTTCCAACAGTCTGGACCGCATCGAAATTATTACCAATCCACCGGCGAAGTATGATGCTGCCGGCAATGCAGGAATCATTGATATTAAAATGAAAAAGGATCAGCGATTCGGAACGAATGGAAATCTTTCAGCAAATTACGGACAGGGTGTATATCCGAAAACCGGAGTGAGTCTTAATTTGAATCATCGCGAAAAAAATTTCAATATTTTTGGTAATGCTAATTACAGTTACCGTCAGGGATTGAACAAACTCAATTTATACCGTGAATTTTTTGAAAATCAAAGCAGGACCGGAGCTTATGATCAGCAAAATTACCTGGTGTTTCCATTTAATTTTTATCTCGCAAGATTGGGCTCGGATTTCTATTTGCCGAATGGAAAAACAGTAGTCGGATTTGTTGCAACTGGTTCACTAAACAGATTTAAACCAAACGGACAAAATAATTCGGATGTTGAGGATGAGTCCGGCCAAAAAGTGTCTTCATTTTCTACCAGCAATCACAGCAAAGATGTTTGGCCCAACTATTCAATCAACCTGAATGCAAAACATAGTTTTGACTCAGCAGGAACAGAACTCAATATAGATCTGGATTATGCCCGGTTCGAAAATAATACGGAGCAGAATTTTCTTACAAAATATTTTGATGTTCAACATCAACCCCTGGCGTCGGATTATTATCTGTACGGAGATCTGAAGGGAAAATTAAAAATACGTTCATTAAAAATGGACTTTTCAAAAAACCTGAATCATCAGGGCAAGCTGGAAGCAGGAATTAAAAGTAGCATGGTGGATGCAGATAATGATCTTGCATTTTTTGATAAAAGCAATCCGGTACCGGTTTACGACAGCACCAAGAGCAATCATTTTATCTATAAGGAAAACATCAATGCAGCCTATATTAACCTACAGCAAGAATGGCAGAAGTTCAGCCTGCAGGCCGGATTCAGAGTCGAGCAAACAATAGCAAAGGGTAATCAATTGGTCAACGGACAATCCTTTGATAAGAACTATGTCAATTTGTTTCCTTCGCTGTTTATTAATTATGCGGTATCTCCTCAATACAACATGGGATTCAATGTGAGTAGAAGATTGGATCGTCCGAACTATGAGCAATTAAATCCATTTAAATTTTTCCTCGATCCAAGCACGTATAAGGAAGGCAATCCTTATCTCAATCCGCAATACAGCTGGAATTTTGAATGGAATCACAATTTTAATAAAAATTACAATCTATCCTTTACGTATTCGAGTACGGAGGACAACATTACAGAAGTCATCGGACCAGTGGAAGGACAGAATCGCATTACCGTACAAACCAATGAAAACCTGACCCGTTTTGAAAATTATTCCATCAGTGGAAGTGCACATTTTGATATCCTCAAAAACTGGAGCAGCATGTTGAATGTCAATTCCTGGATTGGCAAGTACAAGGGCGAATTTGCAAATACTCATTTGTCAGACGGAAATCTGGTGTTGGAACTGTCCAGTACTAATTCATTTAAATTTGAAAATGACTGGGCCGGTGAATTAAATTTCTCATATCAGACTCCGCAGGTGTATGGATTTATGCATTTAAATACCATGTGGGGACTTGGTCTCGGTATACAAAAGCAGGTTTTCCAAAAGAAATTAAGTCTGAAATTAAGTGCAACGGATATTTTCTGGACGAATCTGCCGAGTGCAAGTATTTATTACCGCGATTATTTCGAACGATTCGATGTCAAACGCGAAACCCGTGTATTGTCACTTTCCGTCAATTATAAATTCGGAAGCACCAAAATTTCCGGTGGCCGCAAACGCACCAGCGGTGCTGAAGAAGAAAAGAAAAGAGCATCGGCAGGAGGAAACTAGGAACTAGGAGCTAGGAACTAGGAGCTAGGAACTAAGAGCAATGGGATTTGAATTTTGAGATCTGAACTATGAACTATGAGTGATGAAACATGCGCTATGAATTGGTTCAAATATCTAGTATTTTAAGTATCACTCATCACTCATCGCTTCTACTTCATCACTTTTAATTGCTAACTGCTCACTGCTCACTCCTAGTTCCTAGCTCCTAGTTCCTAGTTCATCACTTTTAACTGCTAACCGCTAACTCCTAACTCTCCTCTTATTCCTAATTCCATTTCCCGCCGGTCAATGTAGCGATGATAATGACCAGCATCATCAAAGCCAGCGGAATGGTGGGAATCAGACTCATGATCAAGGCGGCCTTCTTATAGTCTGAAAGCAGGAAGATCAAAAGATTGACCAGAACGTAAAGTAAAAAGACAAATGAATACGGATTCGGACGTATGTATTGTAGGTTCATATCGCTGATCACCCACCATGCGGCAACACCTGCATCGATGATCCAACAAATCCAAAAAAGATATTTCATGGAGAAAATTTTCAATTATTAAATACTAATTACAAATTACCAATTATTAATTACTAATTAACTATTGAGAATTTCGAATTGTTTGAACTGTAAACTGCATACTGTAAACTGCTAACTCCTCATTCCTCACTTTCTTCCCATTGACACTCTTGGTTTTCTTTTGCCTTCGATGACAATTTCATGTCCTTCGCTTTTTAATAATTCAATTTGGTGCTGGAGGCCGCCGGGAAATTTTTCATTCATTGTTCCGTCGTCGCGCACTACTCTCCAATAAGGTGGAATTTTAGTGTTGCCTTCTTTGCGGATTTCTTCTGCATACTCTGCACAAATTCGCAAAAAAATTCCAGTTGTTAAAGGGCAGGCATAATCAGCCTTGCATTCTTCTGCTATATGTTCGCGGAGCTGGGAGTTGGTCCATAATTTTCCTTTCTTAATTTCAAATAATAATTTTTCGATAATACGCGGAGTGGGTATCACCATCATTTTACCTCCGTATCGTTCATTCCATTCATCCGGGCCCTCCTTTACTTCCGCAGTTAATGGTTTATCCATTTTTATTTTCCATGGAACCTTCGATTTCATATCGCTCCGCTATTTGTTGTTTAATAAATTTCTATTGAGAAAATAGTAAGATCATTTCAATCTAAAGCAATAACATTTTTCAAACTCACTTCCCACTCCTAGCTCATCACTTTTAACTTTTAACTGCTAACTGCTAACTGTTAGCTCCTAGCTCCTAGCTCCTAACTCATCACTCCTAACTTCTCACTCCTAACTAAATTCTCCTCCTCTTAATCCATTCTTTTGATTTCAGCTCCCACTGCATTCAATCGTTCATCAATTCGTTCGTAACCGCGATCGATCTGATGAATGGAATGTATGATGCTTTTACCTGTTGCAGACATGGCGGCAATAAGTAATGCAACACCGGCGCGAATATCCGGTGAGGTCATTTCAATTCCTTTTAGCGGGTATTTTCGGTTGAGGCCTATGACTGTGGCGCGGTGTGGATCGCACAAGATAATTTGCGCACCCATATCGATTAGTTTATCGACGAAAAATAATCTCGATTCAAACATTTTCTGATGGATCAGAACACTGCCTTTGGCCTGAATGGCCATTACCAATAGTGCGCTCATCAGATCGGGTGTAAAACCCGGCCATGGTGAATCATAAATTGTCATGATCGATCCGTCCATAAAACTTTGTATGACGTATTCTTCCTGAGCAGGAATGATGATGTCATCATTTTCGATGTGGAGTGCTACGCCCATGCGTTCGAATACAAATGGAATGATTCCCAGATGGGCGACGCCAGCGTTTGTTACGCGAAGTTCAGATTGGGTCATTGCTGCAAGGCTGATGAAACTACCTATTTCAATCATATCCGGCAATAAAGTATGCGTTGTACCGGATAATTTTTCCACGCCATCGATGACCAATAAATTTGAACCTACGCCTGAAATTTTTGCGCCCATGCGAATGAGCATTTTGCAAAGTTGCTGAATGTATGGTTCGCAGGCTGCATTGTAAATCGTTGTGGTACCTTTCGCAAGAGTCGCAGCCATCAATACATTTGCAGTTCCGGTGACGGAAATTTCATCCATCAGTATGTAAGCACCTCTGAGTTGATCTCCGCTGATGCGGTACTCCGATTTATTTTCATCAAAATGAAATTCCGCATTTAATTTTTGCAAACCTAAAAAATGCGTATCGAGTCTTCTGCGTCCTATTTTATCGCCACCCGGTTTTGGAAGGACTGCTTTTTTAAATCTGGCCAGCAATGGTGCAAGTAGCATAACTGAACCTCTGATTTTGCGCGCATTCAATTGAAATTCATTGGTGCCGAAATAATCGAGATCGACGGAAGCTGCTTCCAGCGTATAGGAATGTGCATCATGCCTGGTGACTTTAACGCCCAGTCCTTTAATCAATTCGATAAGATGTCTGATATCCAGTATATCAGGAAGGTTGTTGATCGTAACGGCCTGATCTGTCAGGAGGCAGGCGCATAATATCTGCAAGGCTTCATTTTTTGCACCCTGCGGTTGAAGACTGCCATGTAATTTTTTACCTCCGGTAACTACAAAACTATCTGATGTATTCATATCCTGTAAATTCAAATCAAAAGTAATAAAACTCAGGTGTTTTTAAGTACTTATTTATCCGTTTCTAATGCCGGTTGATAAACAACGGTCTCAATAAATATTTTAAGGAAAAATAGGTTTGATGAATAAGGGGGATTGAAGTTGGAAATTGAATTAAGTTATTTTTTATTTTCTATTATTTAGCTTTTTGATACGAGGAATAGTTTACCTTCAATATGTTCTTTTTTATAAGCGAGTGGATGCTGTGAAATGATTATAGCACTTGTTGAAATATTGATACTTCCAATCATACATTTTGTTTTGACATTCCATTATACATTTTTGCAGATGAATGCAAGGACTTATACGTTGCTTTGTACTTTAGCTCATTATACACTCATTTGCCTCCCATCTTCAGCAACTCAATTGAAATTTGCCCTGGAGATTACGAGAAATATGAGGTAAATGTCTACACTGGATCATGCCAGAATAATAATACTAATTCCATGTTATCGGATGATTATTATTATGTACAGGTTAATCTAACTCATTTACATGGTGATACCTTCACAATAGAAAGGTGGTTGGATGATCCGTATCCAAATGAATCTGGTCATTCAATAATTAAGGCTGATACAGGAGATGGCACTTTCAATTTGGGACCTTTTTATATACAAGAAGGAAGTTGGAAGCTTACTGTTAAATTTGCAGATTGCATTGACACTTTTGATATAACTCCTCCATACTTCTGTTCTTCTAGTTGCAACAAATTCTATAGAACAACTATAAATAATGTACTTTGTCGGGATCATGATGGAGGCACACCTACATCAACTGGCTCGGATGATACTTGGTCATTTGATATTAAAGTTCTCGGTACAACTGGAACCTACAGTTTAAGTGGCGGACTTGGTGGTCCATTTAGTTATAATACTACTCATACAATTTACCCAGGTACTATAGGAAAAACTTGTCTCTCCTTCACTTTAGATGCAGGTGGGGGATGTACTGTAGACGTTGTTGTCTGTCCACCAAAACCATGTTCTAGCGAATCTCAATGCAACCTTGAAGTAAATCTTAAAGATGTCTCTTGCACTGAAGATCACTCTCAATTTTATATTGATGTAGATACATCAAGAGTAGGCTCTGGTTATTTGTGTGCTAATAGTTATGCTGTAAGTACCCCAACTACTCTTATACATGGTGGAACCTTTAGTAATCCACTTGGTCCTTTCAATTCAGCTGTTTTTATAGTTTTTAAAATATGCAGCACTTCAGCATGTGATTGTGATCCAACTTGTTTTAAGGTTCTTTATTTTCCGAAGCCTGATTGTGATAACCTTGATTATCGCAGTAAAGGAAATAGTAAATCTGCAATTATACCTCAAGAAGAACTTATTATCATTCCTAATCCTTTGAATACAAAAGAGATGATATTAAGGTCATCCATGAAATACACAAATTTTGAGTTTTATAATTCTTCTTCTGAACTTATTTGTCATGGAAGTTTTACAGGTGCGGAATATAGGTATGCTCCTGATATACCAGCAGGTTTGTATATTGTAAAATATACAAACAACGAAGGAAAATATGGATATATTAAACTGATCAAATTGTAAGTTATAAAACAACTATCTTATAAGGGTCTACCAATGGCCCTTATAAGATAATTTTGGTGTGTGTATTATTTATTTCATTAACTTTGTTAATCACTATTAAAGATTTGTCATTCCAGCCTCTAAAAGCTTAAGGATGTTCAGATTATACATTTTTATTTTATTGTCAGTTTGTGTCGAACAAGTTTTTGGACAAGGCAATATTTGCTCGAAAACAGATACAAACTTATGTTATACAAAAGAAAAATACCCAACTTCAAAATTTACTATTGAGAAAAAATATGAAAGTGTTGACTCTGTTTATCCAAGACAAACTCCTTTATTGGCAGATATGGATGGAGACTGTATACCTGAATTCATTGCTCAAGCAAGTAATAATCAAAAAATTTTAATAATAGATTCTAAAACCGGATCTACAAAATGGGGATTTACTACTCCTTACTTTAATTTAGAGCTAACCGGTCTTGCAGTTGCCGATATTGATGGAGATGGAATTCCTGAAATATTTTTTGAAGCTTCAAAAAATTTTCCAAATCCAGGACCTATTATAGGAAGATTATTTTGTTACCATGCTGATGGCAAGCTTGCTTGGATCTCTGACGAGAGGGGCGATTTATATACTCAGTTTTCAGAAGAACCAGGTGGCACACCCGCTTTAGCTGATTTTAATCAAGATGGTATTCCAGAGATATATGTTAACAATAAAATTTTTAATGCTCGAACAGGAATCAAACTAGCCGATGGTGGTGCTAATGGTATTGGTAGAGAAGGCGCAATGAATTTTGGGAGTGATGCTCTTACTATAGCTGCACAGTTGGATGAAGATTCAACAGATTTAGAATTAGCTGCCGGATTTACTGTATATAAAATAAAAATTAACAATATAAATGGTTTGGCAGGCAACAGTATGACTCCTTTAAATATTCAAGTGGACAATACTTTCAGAGATGGATTTACAACTGTTGCTGATATCAATTTAGATGGAAGACTTGATATTATAGTAACATCTCCAGGACTAAGCGGCAAATCTATAGTTTATGCGTATACCCTCTCTAATGGAATACCGCAACTTATAGCAAAAGCGTATCCTCCAAGTATTGTATATACTGGAATTGGACCACCCTTTATAGGTGATATTAAAGGTGCAGGCAAACCTAGTATTCTATTTACAAGGTTTTCAAGTTTGCTTGCGTTTTCATACAATGGAACCACAATCTTTCAGCCAGACTGGATATTCACTACAACTGATTCATCTGCTTACACTGGTTTATCTATGTTTGATTTTAATAATGATGGGATAAATAAAATTGTATATAGGGACGAAACTAATCTAAGCATTATCGATGGCTCAGGAATCCAACCAAAAGTTATAGCAAAGTTTGGTTGCTATTCTTGGACAAGTGCTGAATACCCTATAATTGGAGATATTGACCATACAGGTCATGCTAAGATTTGCATACCATGTGGTTTCACTCATACTGGTGATTACGGAAAACTTTGCATCTTTGGTCCTCCGGACAGTATTCCCGGTTGGGCTCCTGCACGTGGTATCTGGAACCAATACAACTATCATGTGCTAAACATTAATGACGACCTCACTATACCACAAGTAGAAAAAAACAATGCTACATACAAAAATGGCAAATACAATAACTTTTTTGTACAAGAATCATTATTGGATAATGGTATGTATTTCAAAAAAGCTGCAAGCCTTACAGGTAATATTAAATGCATCAATTATGATCCAAAAAATGATGAGTACACAGTAATTTTTGACATATACAATCGAGCAGATGCTTCTTTTAGTGCAGATTCAAGCCTGCCTGTTTCTTTTTACAATGGAGATCCTGAAGCAACCGGCGCCTTGATAGGTATCTATTACACATTGAAAAAAATGGAAAGTGGTGACAGCCTTTTAAATTTAGTATTTAAATTCTCTGTATCTAATGTCACAGATCTTTTTATGGTCATTAATACCACAAGAAATGGATCGGGACAATTTAATACTACTGATTTTAAAATTGCGGAATGCGATTATACCGATAATACTTTTCATACACTTGATTTTCCAAAAATTGAAAGGTTAAATGCAACAATATGTAAAGGTGGAGAGTATAATTTCTTCGGTACACTTATACATGATGCAGGAGAGTATTATAATAAACTAAGTACGCTAAAGGGATGTGATAGTCTAATTTCCATAATGGAATTGATTACAGTGGATACGGTTTATGCGGTTCAATCTATCAAAGCCTGCGATAAGTATAATTGGAATGGGAAAATTTATCTGCAAAGCGGTACATTTGTGTATGACACTATAAGTAATTTTGGATGTGATAGCATTACAACACTAGATTTAATCATTAAGAGTTCTAGCTCTATAAACATACCGCATATTGCTTGTGATAGCTTTTTCTGGAATGGAATCACATATGACAAAAGCGGTAACTATCCATATCAAGCTTTAAATATTCTAGGGTGTGATAGTATTACAACATTAGAACTCATCATCAACAAATCAGATAATCAATTAATTAACCACACTGCTTGTAATAATTATTTCTGGAATGGACAAACTTATACTCAAAGTGGTTTGTATAAGTTTTACACTATAAATCGGTTTGGTTGTGATAGCATGGTTACATTGAATCTCTCAATCAATTCAGTGATTAATGCGACTATTGTTAATAGTGCTTGCGATACTTATCTATGGAATGGACAAACTTATACTCAAAGTGGCAGCTACCAGTATAAAACAATAAATAGTCTTGGTTGTGATAGCATCACTACACTTCAACTCACAATTAATAAATCAAGTAATTCAAATACGGCATTATCAGCTTGTGACAGTTACATTTGGAACGGACAAGCTTACACTCAAAGTGGAAACTATCAATTTGAAACATTGAATGTTGCAGGATGTGATAGTGTTGCAACACTTCAACTTACAATTAATAAATCAACTAGCTCAAATATTTCTCAAATCTCTTGTGCTATTTACAATTGGAATGGTCAATCCTATACCCAAAGCGGTACTTATCAATATAAAACTCTCAATGCAACTGGATGTGACAGTATAGCAACATTGCAACTAACGATAAACAATTCGGATAAGCTTCAATTTAATCAAACAGTATGTGATAGCTATACATGGAATGGAAATACCTATGACAAAAGTGGTGTTTACGAATATAAGACAGTCAATGTAAACGGATGTGACAGTACCCTTAATTTAAATTTGACCATCAATAAATCAAGTCAAGAAAATATAGCACTTTCTGTTTGTGATAGCTTGAGTTTTCTTGGCAAAACCCTAAAGGCAAATGGAATATACGCTTTTATGATTCAGAATGCCTATGGCTGTGATTCTTTAATCAATCTCAATCTAAATATCAGATCGGAGATACATAACAATACAGCCACCAACTGTGACACTTTTAAATGGAACATAAATGGTATTACATACAATCAGTCGGGTGTGTATCTTCAAAAATATACCAACAGTTTCGGTTGCGATTCCATTTACAAACTCGATTTGAATATTCTTAAAAGTTTTGAGTTTGTTGATAAAGCAGAAGCCTGTAAAGAATACTTCTGGCCGGTGAATAAAACTTTATTAAAGCAATCGGGAGAATATACGTATCCTCTAAAAACAAGTCAAGGCTGTGATTCTATTCTCAAATTAAATTTAATTGTGAATCTCGATTTTGAGAAACGAGATACAGTAATCACAGACACTGCTTACACCTGGCCAATCAATCATCAGAGCTATCCTTTATCCGGAACCTATCAAGAGCATTTTACCTCAACTGGTGGCTGTGATTCTATTCATTATCTTATTCTAACCATTAAAAATGAGGTTGGAATTTACTATCCTAATGTTATACATCCGGGAGATTTAAATGGTTGGTTTACCTTGTTCGACAATGGAAAAACAATTGCATTGATTTCATCTTTATCCATTTATGATCGATGGGGTAATCTGGTTTGGCAGAAGAAAGGATTTATAGCAAATGAACTTCCATTGGGATGGGATGGTCGATTTCAAGGACAACAGGTAGTGCCAGGTGTTTATGCCTGGCATGCACTACTCATACTTAGAGATGGAAACATAGTTACCAAGAAAGGGGATGTGACCGTTATACGATAAAATTATGTTTTATTGGGTAGACTTAAAAATGGTTTTCGGACGAAATGTTTTTTTGAAACACATAGTTCACAATAGATCACATAGAAAACTAATAGGCAATAAGTGATCCATGGTAATTCGGAAAATCAACACTATGATTATATCCCTTTGATCACATCTGAAAATTCTTCGAGGATCATGGCTGTAGCACCCCAAATCGTTAATGCATCGATTTGAATAACGGGGACTTCACGCAAGGGACCTTCAGTTGTTTTTAATTCCTGTACTCTGCGATTGTCATTGGATATCAAATGCGACAATTCTATTTCATGCAGGGAATGCACTTCTGAAGTTTGCAATTCGAATTGTATATCACCCTGATAAAATCCAACATACGGAAATACGTGATGATAGCTTACGGGTATGTAAATCGGACTTAAAGCACCAAGTAATTCAATCCGGTCTCTGATCACTCCAATTTCTTCTGCACATTCCCGCAATGATGTAAATGCCATGTTTTCATCACTGCTGTCTTTTCTTCCTCCTGGCAATCCGATTTGCCCGCGATGTTTATCTCCTGGATAATGCGATTGTCTGGTGATCAAGGGGAAATAAAGTTTATCTTCTTTGTGATACAGCAAAATCAAAACAGCAGCTTTCTGCACATCATCCGGAACTGCATAATCCAATCGTGCAGCAAATGGAGCGAGCTTTAAATGAGAAGACTTTCCCGGCAACGGAGAAAGCAGATTTTGTTTTATGGATTCAGGGGTTATCAATTACGAATTATTAATTACTAATTATCAATTACTAATTACTAATTATGAATTACCAATTACTAATTAAGAGTTATGAATTACTAATTACCAATTAAGAGTTACCATTTACTTCGCACGAATTTTTAGTTTCTAAACAATCAAACAGCCAACTCCTAACTCCTAACCACTAACTCCTAACTTCCTCCATCAGCTTATTTATTCGACTTCTTCAGATATTCTTCCAGTGCCATGGTCATGGAAGGTGTTTCTACGGTTGGTGCCTGAAGATCCAATATGAGGCCAGCTTCGGTAATGGCTTTGGCAGCGGAAGCGCCGAAAGCAGCAATTCTCGTGTTCCCTTGTTTGAAATCAGGGAAATTATCAAACAGGGATTTAATTTCAAGTTGACTAAAAAAAACAATCATATCGTACTTGATTTCTTTCAGATCAGAAAGATCTGCACTGATCGTACGATACATTGGGGACTCATGAAATTTTACTTTCAGTGATTTGAGATAGTTGGAGACTTCGGTATTTCCGGACTCTGAACAAGGAACGAGAAAAGGACCGGACTCTTTGTGTTTATTGAAGTAGCTCGTCAGCTCGGTAACTGATTTTGTACCGTTGAATACTTTGCGTTTCCGGAAGATGATAAATTTCTGCAAATAATTTGCAATCGCTTCTGTTGCACAGAAATATTTATTCATCTCATTGATCTTGAAGCGCATTTCTTCAGCAAGCCGGAAATAATTTTCAATGGCATTTTTACTGGTAAAAATCACATTCGGAAATTCATCATGGCGGATGCGCTGGCGGCGGAATTCTTTTTCAGTATATCCTTCCACCTGTATAAAGGATCTCCAATCTATTTGTATGTTGAATTTAGACTCAAGATCGAAGTAAGGCGATCTTTCAGGTCTGGGTTGTGAAACCAAAATGGTCTTCACCTTGCTGCACCTGGTATCTTTTTTTGATGCGATGGTTGTCGTTTTAGTCGGCATTTCCTTCGGCTTCTCAAATGACGCCCTGCCTTGATAAAAATAGTATTAAAAGAGCCAGGGGCGCGATTTCGAAGGTGCAAAGATACAATAAAAAGTGAAAAATATGATGTCGCCACAAACTGACAGAAAATATAATTTCCCGAAATTGCCTGTAGAGGTACAATATCACGAAGATAATGAAAATCAACCAAATACATTTACGCCCCAAATCGGGATTTACAAAAGCTATGATAAAATCCGCAGGGATCAGCAAAATGGACATGATGCACGAAAAAATCACAATGCTGAACAGATAGCGGTCTGCTTCCTTATAGACTCCATAAATATGACCGATTAGTTTCAGACTTAAATGCCTTAAGCCATAAATGACCATGATGTAAAGTGCTATATAAAGGATGTAAAACGGGGCTTTGATTCCTTTGAAATGGATGATGCTCAGGTAAAAAAACAAACTAAGACCGATAAAATACAGGCCATACAGCAAATAATAAATCAGGAGGTTTTCTTCTTTGCTTTCCCGGTACAACAGGCTTAGAAAATTGAGATTCAACAAGCTTCTGTATAATTTGATCGTTACGCTGCGGTTAATATTCAGCGCTATTGCCAATAAAAAGCTGAGAAACAACAAAGACCAGAAAAGCAGCGATTGAACATCGCTGGATTTGACTTTGGATTGCCCCGGTTCATTAATCCAGCTTACCGGGCTTGATTTTTTGGAGCTACCTACCCAGCCGGAATTTTCAGCCATTCCGGGTCGTAGCAGAAAGGGATTGGCGGTTTTGACAGAAGTATTCTCGTACTTAAGCAATTTTGAACTATCTATTACAACAGCAGGTCTTTTGAGGTCGAAGGGATTAACAGCCTGGCCGGTAAGCATAAAGGCTTGAAATTCAATAAATAGTAATGCAGGAAGAAGAAATCTGATTCTCAGGGACATATAAACTTAAATCCAATACCATGGATGTTGTCGATTTTGATTTGCGGGTCATCTGCCAGATATTTACGAAGCCTCGAAATGAAAACATCCAGACTTCTTCCCATAAAATAGTCGTCTTCACCCCATAGGGTCTCCAGAATTACGGAGCGCTTGATGACCTTATTTTTATTCTTCAGCAAAAAGCTCAGCAATTCACTTTCGCGCTGGGTCAATATCCGGGCTTCTCCATTCAGAACCAATTGATACTCAAGGGGCATATAAACATAAATGCCAACCTGGATTTCCTTTTCTTCCGTTGGTGCTTCATAAACCCGGCTTCTGCGCAAGAAGATTTCAATCTTTAATATCAGTTCTTCTATGCTGAATGGTTTGGTTAAATAGTCGTCACCGCCAAGTTTCAGACCCTGGATTCGATCTTCCTTTAAAGATTTGGCAGTAAGGAAAAGTATAGGTACCTGATGGTCTTTTTTCCGGATATTTTCTGCAATCGTGAAGCCATCCATTTCAGGTAGCATCACATCGAGTATTACCAAATCAAATTTTTCATTTTTGAATTTTTCATAAGCCGCTGCGCCACTGGAGCAATGTACCACGTCATATCCTTGTAGCTCAAGGTGATCTTTCGTTATGAAAGATAAAGTCTCGTCATCTTCGGCATATAATAACCTCGCTTTTTTCATTTCTGAAAATTTTTGACCAATATACGTACAATTGTGCCTTTCTTGTATTCACTTTCTATGTTTAGCTCAAATCCATGTTCGTCGCAAATCCGCTTTACATAATACAGGCCAATTCCGAATCCTTTTACATCATGTACATCACCGGTAGAGACCCGATAAAATTTTTGAAATAAGTAAGGCAGTTCTTCTTTTTTAATTCCAATTCCCTGGTCTTCTATTTCAAGGACACAGCTGTTGTCTTTGTCATACGTCCGGACAAAAATATGTGGTTTTTCGCGACTATACTTAATCGCATTGTCCATCAGATTGGAAAAAACATTTGTCAAATGAAAACGGTCTGCTTTGATTTTAGCATGCTTAGAAGCAAAATCAAATTCCAGGGAACCGCCTACGTCTCTTATCCTCCATTGATTTTGCAGACAAACGTCTTTCAGCATGTCATTCAAATCCAGTTCTTCCATTTTTAAACTGAAAGTCGAAGACTCCATCTTTGCAATTTGAAGTACTTTCTCTACCTGGTCATTGAGTCGTTGATTCTGGTCCTTGATAATTTTAGCGTATTGATGCAATCGTTTGTCTTCTTCAACAAGCGGATGATTCAACAAAACATCTGCCGAAATTTTTATTGAGGATATAGGTGTTTTGAATTCATGGGTCATGTTGTTTACAAAATCTCTCATCAGATCGGAATATCGTTTCTGACGCAGGATGATGTAAATGGCCGCTGCCAGAATAATACATGCTGCCAGAATCAAACCGGAAAAAAACAATACATTGCCCAGTTTCTGATAGACATAGGATTCTTTTTCCGGAAACTTAACCACAAAATAATTTGACACGTCTGTTTTCCTGGCTTTTTTCTTCTTAGTAACCGGATTTTTTTTCTCATTGGGTACATTGCAGCAGTCACTGAATACCAGTTCATTTGTGGAGCAATCATAAATGCCGTATTCGAAAGGCAGTTGCAATCCTTGTTTTTCAAATTCCGTCTCCAAATGCACTGCCAATACCGATTGTTCGATTGGCGTGTTGACATTGACGATGTAAATATTGCTGGCTTCCCTTACAATCAAGCCTTTGGCGGTGAGGGTCGTGTTGTAATATTTGGCAAGTGCTTGTGCTGTATTCCTTAAAGCCACACTTACGGACTGGTGGAACTGTGTTTCTTCCTTATTAAAACTCTGTTTGATATAATATGCCTGCATTCCCAGTATACCCAGGATTACAATCACACTGAATATGATGATGACGGATATTTTTGCTGTGGTGAGCTTCATTTTTTTATACTGAGATTAACTCATTTCTATCCATATTGTTTTAAAAGCTTAGCGTATATGATACTTGACAAAAAGGGGCAATTTTAAGAATCGTTCCAATCGCTTTGGAATTAATTCTCCATTTCGACCAATTCCATCCAACGCATTTCTTTATCGTCAATTAATTTCTGAATCTCCTGCAAACGTTTGTTGACTTTGGCAAATTGTTCATTATCCATGCTGTTGCCAAATTTAGCCATCAATTCATCCCGTTCCGTAAATAATTTTTCCAGATCTTTTTCGATTTTGGCCATTTCCTTTTTCTCAGCCTGTCCTGCTCTTTTTGGTTTGACGGGTTCACTGTTTGCCGGTTTAGCTTCATCGCTGTTTCGGGCTTTGACTTCTTCATTGTGCATCCGTTGTTCCGTGTTTCGGTAATCGGAGTAATTTCCAGGAAAATCCTGCACGACTCCATCCGGTTTCATAACAAAAAGATGATGCACTATTTTATCCATAAAATACCGGTCATGACTCACAATGACGATGCAACCCGGAAAGTCCAGTAAATATTCTTCTAGCACATTCAAGGTAATGATGTCGAGATCATTGGTAGGCTCATCTAGAATCAGAAAATTTGGATTGCTGATCAAGATGGTAAGTAAATATAAGCGCCTTTTTTCGCCGCCGCTTAGTTGTGAAACAAAGACCTGTTGTTGTGGCCTGGGAAACAGGAATCGTTCCAGTAAAGCTTCTGCAGATAACTTATGACTTTTTTTCAGTGGTATATAATCGGCAATGTCGCGTATCACATCGATCACTCGCTTGTCTTCGTTCAAACGCATGCCATCCTGTTCGTAGTGGCCAAATTGAACGGTGTCGCCAATAATGATTTTTCCGGCGTCCGTTTTATGAATACCGGTAAGCAATTTGATAAAACTGGTTTTTCCTGAACCATTCGGGCCGACAATTCCAATACGGTCAGTTGGTTTGAATTTGTAAGAAAAGGATTCGACTATTTTCTTATCACCGAATGCTTTCGAAATGTGATGTAGTTCCAAAACTTTCGTGCCTATGCGCGGAGATTCGATTTCAAATTCAATAGCGCCAATTTCCTTCGGCGTATCGAGACTATCTTTTAAATCGTAAAACCGATCTACCCTGGCTTTGTGTTTTGATGTGCGTGCTTTAGGCATTCGTCTCACGTATTCCAGTTCTTTTCGCAACAATTTTTCCGTCTTATCTTTATAAGTTGCTTCCTGTTGTGTGCGGATTGCTTTTTTTTCCAGGTAATCTTCATAATCTCCCTGGTATTTATACAAAACGCCGCGATCCAATTCGTAAATCTGGTTGCAGACATTATTCAAAAAATACCGGTCGTGTGTGACCATGAATAAGGTGATTTGCGAATTTTCGAGATAGGCTTCCAGCCATTCAATCATTTCCAGATCCAGATGATTGGTTGGTTCATCGAGAATTAAAAAATCGGGTTTGATGCAAAGGATGCGAACTAATGCCAGTCTTTTTTTCTGTCCGCCACTCAGATTTTTTATTTTAAAATCAAAACCCGGCAATTGAAATTTGCCGATGAGTTCCCGCATCGTCGTATCCATTTCCCAGGCATGATGCTCATCCATTTGAATCAGTGCTTTTTCTATTTCAGATTGGACCTGTGAATGTTGAGCATGATAGAGTGCCTTCAATGGAGCCATCCATTCGTTATCCGAACTCAGAATAGCTTCCAATACGGTATCCTCTGCATTGAAATCCGGATCCTGACTAAGATAACCTAAACGAATGTCTTTATTTACATAGACATTTGCTTTATCTCCATCTGAATGATCTTCTCCTGCAATAATGCGGATCAAGGATGATTTTCCTGAACCGTTGCGGGCAATGATAGCGGCTTTGTCACCCTGGTTGATCATAATGGCGAGGTCTTCAAACAAGACTTTTTCACCATGGATCTTGGTAATATGTTCTAGCGTAAGATAATTCATGTAAGGTCGAAAGGGCAAATGCGTTTATTCGTGAAATATATAAAATCGCTTTTGTCTAAAAGGTCTGCAAAGCTAATAAAATTCGGGGCTTTAAACCGTTCCGGATAATTGGCTCTATGCTAAGCAAGACCCGAACGGATTTACAGAAAATTATAAATACCGAACAATATTCAGTGAAGCTCATACAGTGCCATCGTTTTTTTATATACAATTTATTGTATTGCCGGGATCTGGCTGGTAATGAAATTGATCTTATCATTGAACATGCAGATAGATTAAATAGTATCGCAATCAAAACTGCAAAGTCCTATGCTTCTGATTTTGTAAAACACCAGTTGAATTTTAAAAATCTTAGTAATAAAAAACGCAATACGTTTTTCGTATATGGCGGTAAAGCAACAAAGCAAAAGCCGGATAAGATGAAATTACTAAGGCGGGATGAATAATTTGAAATCTGAATGGAGCTTTGTAAATGAATAGAATCAAAAGTACTTTAATTCATTCTGTGTTGGCTATAATTCAAATTTAATACCCTGCGCCAAAGGAACTTCGCTGGAGTAATTAATTGTGTTGGTTTGTCTGCGCATATATGCTTTCCAGGCATCAGAACCGCTTTCTCTTCCTCCACCGGTTTCTTTTTCTCCTCCAAAAGCACCACCGATTTCAGCGCCACTGGTTCCGATATTGACATTGGCAATACCACAATCAGATCCGGTCTGCGATAAAAATAATTCTGCCTCCTGCAAATCCCTTGTCATGATTGCAGAAGACAATCCCTGCGGAACCTCATTTTGAATGGCAATGGCTTCCTGCAAGGTTTTGTATTTAATCAAATAGAGTATGGGTGCAAATGTTTCTTCATGTACGATTGTCAAATCGTGTTTCACTTCTGCGATGCAAGGCTTGACATAACAACCACTCAAATAGTCATTGCCGGTTATCAGGCCACCTTCCACCAACATCTTTCCTCCCTGAGCTTTTATTTTTTCAAGAGCAGCGTTATATAATTCAACTGCATGTTTATCGATTAATGGTCCGACATGATTCTGAGCATCCAACGGATTTCCAATTTTCAATTGACCATATGCTTTTGCCAATTCACCGGCTATTTTATCATAAATACTTTCGTGAATAATCAATCGTCTTGTGGTAGTGCAACGCTGACCGGCAGTTCCAACTGCGCCAAATACAACAGCGGTAAGTACCACTTTTAAATCTGCACTTGGAGTAACAATGATGGCATTGTTGCCGCCCAATTCTAAAATGGATTTTCCGAATCGTTTGGCGACTTCAACGCCAACGGCTTTACCCATTCTGGCCGATCCGGTTGCAGAAACCAGGGCAATTCTCGGATCTTTACTCAACCATTCGCCTGCTTTATAATTTCCGTTGATAATAGATGAAACACCATCCGGAATCTGATGGCGGTTGAATATTTCTTGTACAATCTGCTGGCATGCAATACTGCAGAGTGGTGTTTTTTCGGAAGGCTTCCAGATCACCACGTTACCGCAAATCCATGCTAATGCTGCATTCCAGGACCAAACGGCAACCGGAAAATTAAATGCGGAAATAACGCCTACAATACCCAGCGGATGCCATTGCTCATACATTCGATGCAATGGTCTTTCAGAATGCATGGTCAGGCCATACAATTGCCTGGATAGCCCGGTTGCAAAATAACAAATGTCAATCATCTCCTGCACCTCGCCTAATCCTTCCTGCAAACTCTTTCCCATTTCATAGGAAACCAGCTTCCCTAGATGTTCTTTATGCTTCAAAAATTCATCGCCGATTTCACGGACGATTTCTCCTCGTTTCGGTGCGGGAAGTGTTCTCCAGAATTGAAAGGCAAGTTCAGCTTTTGCAATTATTTTTTCATAATCATTTTCTGAGGTAATGCCCACTGATCCGATTTGCTTTCCATCTACCGGTGAAAAGGAATCTAAATAATCATTTGGAGGAAAAGAAATGGAGCCACACCAGCTTCCTTCATTTTGATCCCGGAGCCGGAGTGATTTTAAAAAATCCGTATTCATAATTTATTCGATAACGACCTTATAGAGTCTGGGGTTTTCATCCCTGTATTGTAGGGATAGGAAATAGAAACCCGGAATCAGTGAAGAAGTTTTGATCTTCAACACATTCTTTTCGATTACTGACTCAAAAGTTTGGGGTTTTCCGGAAGCAGATATCAATTGATATTTTAGATCAGAAATGGATTTGTTTTCATTCAACAAAATGTAGACATTGTCGTGAGCAGGTTGTGGAAATACTTCTGAATTCCAGCTGTTTTGATCCAGTACCTGTGTGGTGATATCTGTGAAGACTTCAAAATCATCAAAGTAAAATCCATCATTCTTTTCGTCATTGGGTCCGGCAGACAGATATACCTCAAGGAACAGGACTTTGCCTAAGTAATCTTTTAAATTAATCCATTCAGAAACCCAATCATTTTGTTTTCCGCAGTACAATGGTTCCTGATATACCTGTGATGCTGATCCGGCCTTGGTATATCTACCGCATAAAGATTGAAAGACAAGAGAATTGTCCGCAACTTTGACCTGCACGTATTCTCCATCATCTGCCATTTGCCATTTGGCATTGAATCTAAGAAATGCATAATGTGCATTTCGCAAATCAATTTGTTTTGAACTTTGGAAGACCTTCACGGTATTTGCATCCATCGGAGAAAACGGACTATCCGTTAATGAATTGGGTGCTGTTACAAAAGATTCGGTCGTCAGTTTCCATGGAGACAAGGTGGGTGAAAACCATTCTTTTACACTGGTAAATTCTTCAGACCAGTTAGCTGTTCCGGTAAAACTCTTTTTGAATTTTGAAGATTCCGTATAGATACCGGTGATCAGATTCGCAGTAAATGTAATACTGTCACCTTTGTGTGGAATTCCATCAATGACATAGGGGACGCTGATATGTTTTGTTTCTCCGCCTTTCAAACTATAACTCCAGTTATTATTCAAAAAACGGATATAGGATTTATCCGATTCTAAATTTATCTGAATCGGCGCCTGGATAAGTCCTGTTCTTGTTAACTCAAGATCCAGATAATTGGTATCAGCTGAAATAGAAGTAGACGATATTTCTTTGACATGAGCACATTCTCCGGCATCCCAGGCTGAAATAAAATTCATGTACTGAGTCGATTGATTCAAGCGCAAAATATCGGTACGCGCCGGCCAGAAATCATATCCTACTTCCGGGGTAAATGCGTAGGTCTTATTTTTAAAATTTTGTTCGCCATACATCCAGTCGTCAGCGACTCCATTTACTTTATAACCAAGTGTTTGGGAAGAGGTACCAATTTCAAAATGATTATATCGAACCATATCCTGGGCCATACTCAGAAACTGGGTAGAATCCTCAGTCGGTTTATCCAGGTATCCCCACGGAATAATCAGTTTATCACCGAAAGTGTGATAATTCATCGTAATGCTGAAATGACGGGTGATGCAAAATTCTTTTAAAGCTTTTGTTTCAATTTCTGAAAAAGCACCGTTACCACGGTATGTTTCTGAAGACCCCAATGGGCTGGAACCATCATTATCGTAAGCCCAGCCTTCTCCATAATTGCGGTTTAAGTCAGTGCCTATATCGTCCGGATTCGGATTGCGGTTTTTACGCCAGTAGCCTCCACCCTGAGGATCTGTTGTTTCATTGTATTTGTAGCCGTCGGGATTTACACAGGGGATAAAAAACAATTCCCTGTTATTTACCAATTTGGTAATCATGGAATCCCTTCCGTAGTTTTCGAGCAGGTTCCACATGAAGTACAGCATCTGTGACATGCTTAGTGGCTCACGCGCATGGTGCAAGGCTGTATACAGCACTTCCGGCTCGTTTTCGTCAATATTTGGATTGTCAGATATTTTGACAAAGTAAATCTTGTTGCCATCAACTGTTTTAAAGTTTCCGATTTGTTTTCTGACAGTAATCAAATTCGGATAAAGGGCTTCCATCAAATCGAGATCATCATAGATTTCGCTTAAGGTAAGAAAGCCACCCATGGATCCGTAGGAATAGTAGCTGGGTATCGGATAAACAGGAGCCTGTTCCTGTATAATTTCGCAGTTTGTGGGTCCGCTTCTGGATTTGAGATCAACATGGGACGTTAATTCTATCTCATATCCGGCATGATGAATTTTCTCTAATTCTTTGGTCGTAAAAACACCGGAAAAAGACACACCCGGAGTGTAATGACCGTGATCAAGGGCAATTCCCAAATTAAAGAGTTCATTAAAGGATTTGTTCTTCAATAATACGGTAGCCTGGTGCCATTGGGTTTGACATCGAGTTGAATGAATGAATATAAAAAGAATGAAAATGGGGGTTAAGAACAAACAACGCATATTTCTTACTTTGCGACGGGCAAAGGTAAAAAAATAACTCATAAAACCATTGAAATTAAGGACATATTATAAAAATAAGTTATATGAAGTGGGCTGTGATGAAGCTGGTAGAGGTCCATTAGCGGGTCCGGTGTTCGCTGCAGCTGTAATACTGGATCCTTCGAAGCGGATTAAGGGTCTTAACGATAGCAAATTGCTTTCAGAAAGCGACCGGACGCATCTGAGGTATGAAATTGAGCAAGGAGCTTTGGAATGGGCTGTTTGTAGCATTGATGTGGATGAAATAGACCGGATTAATATTTTAAACTCCAGTTTAAAGGCCATGCGGGAATGTCTTGTTAGCTTAAAATCCAGCTTTAATTTAGTGCTGGTAGATGGAAACCGGAAAATCCCTTATCTCGAAGTTGAACAAGTTTGCATGGTCAAAGGGGATGGACGATTTCAAAGTATTGCAGCGGCCTCCATCCTGGCCAAGACCTACAGGGATGAATACATGTTTAAAATTCACGAGGAATTTCCCTGTTATTTTTGGAATGAAAATAAAGGATATCCAACTCTAAAGCACCGGCAGGCAATCCAGGAGCATGGCTTATGTAAATACCACCGTAAAACGTTTCACGTAAAAATTCCAGAAAACGATGTACTGTTATGAATAGAATGAATAAACCCATCCTGTTTGCAAATCCGGTAAGAGATCTGACCATTGCCAGATACCTGGCGGCAATGGAAGTGGATTATATTGGAATCGATCTTGATTTTGCAGATATTCACAAAACAAAAGCGCTGATTCTTCAAATCAAGGAATGGATTTCCGGACCTAAGCTAATAGGTGTCTCAGCCGCTCCTCCTCAGGATGTGTTAAAATTATATCCGTTGGATGGTTATTTTATCAATGATGCATTACTCTTTCCGGATGAGTCAGTACTGATTCAATCACGTCATTATTTTTTGAATCATCCGTCTTCAAATCCTGATTACATAGTTATTGATCATGTCGGTGATCGAATAGAAAACAGGAAGTGCATTTTGAAAACAGATACCAATGAAATAGCCGAATCATCTTTAACAATTTCCGGATTCATGTTCTCGCCCGGACGCGAAGATAAAATTGGACTTTATGATTTTGAAAAACTGGACGAATGGTTTGAATTGATTCAGGCAGAAAAGTAAAATGAATAAATAGTTTAGATAACAGAATATGGATATGTTTATTTAACGGAATAAAATGAACACATTGATTTAATTCAGTTAAATGAAGTGACAGTCCGTCTGAATCCAATCAACAAAGATGTTATTTTCTAAATAGAAGCATCTGGGTTTAATTGCCTCCCAGTAATTCTTTTACCATTGCTGAAATTGCCTTGCCATCTGCTTTTCCGGCAAGTTGTTTGGAAGCAATTCCCATGACTTTACCCATGTCTTTTGCATTCGTGGCGCCACAATCCTTTATTATCGATGTAAGCACCTGGCGTAGCTCGGCTTCACCCAATTGAGCAGGCAGATATTTTTCAAGTACTTCTATTTCCTCCCGTTCGGTTACCGCCAGATCTTCCCTTCCTTGCTTCTCATAAATATCTAATGATTCCCTGCGTTGTTTTACCAGCTTTTGTACGATCTGAATGGACTTTTCATCATCGATTTCCTTACCACTGCCATCTGTATTTGCCAATAAAATGGCAGCTTTGATGGCCCGAATGGCCCGCAAGGCTTTTTGGTCCTGGGCTTTCATAGCCTCCTTGATGTCATTATTGATTTTGTCTGTAAAACTCATGGGTAGATGATTAATTGTTTTTAATGATTTTGTGTAAACAAAGTAAAAGCCAAAAGGATTAATACAGCGAAAAGAATCTACCTGATGTAAAAGATGACCATCTGCGGCCCAAACTATATTGCCAATTGATTTCAGGTATTACATATTCTATGGGTGCAATGCTGATCCGCACTCAGCTAAGTAATTTGATCAACTATAGTTCTTGTAACTTATTTTTGAAGCTGATTTTCAATTGAACAAGACAAACCTATATCGAATATGAAACATATCGAGTCACTCTCCAGGGATAACAAGCTAAAAAAATTAATTCAAACAGTTCCGACAGAAGAATTGCATGAACTAAATAGGGACGCGGATTTGCGGGAGTATTTGGTTTATTCCATCATCAGCCAGCAACTTTCAACAAAAGTGGCAAAGGTGATTAGAGAACGCTTTCTTGCATTGTTCAAAAACAAATTTCCAACAAACAAAGCCATCCTGAAAATGGAGGATGAAAAATTGCGGGCTATCGGATTGTCTTATCAGAAACTATCCTACATAAAAAACATCGCTGCATTTTTTGAAGAGCATAAATTGAATAAAAAAGATTGGAGCCAGATGGATGATGCGGAAATCGCAAAATTACTAACGCAAATAAAAGGCGTTGGACAATGGACTGCAGAAATGGTTTTGATGTTTGGATTGTGCAGGGAAGATGTTTTTTCTGCGGGAGATTATGGCATTCAGATGGCGATGAAAAAACTATATAAACTCGATCTTCAGGGAAAGGAATTGCAGCAAAAAATGATCAGCATTTCGGAACGATGGAGGCCGTATCGTTCGCATGCTTGTATGTATCTTTGGGCGTGGAAGGATAAGAAGTAGGAGGAGGAAGTCTGTAGTCTGTAGGGAGGAAGTCTGTAGGGAGGAAGTCTGTAGGAGAGAAGTCTGTAGGAGGGAAGTCTGTAGTCTATAGGGAAGAAGTCTGTAGGGGGAGGAAAAGACTTTAAATTTTTAAATGATACATGACAAACAATTTGAAATAGAATTTTTTCAAACTATAGACTATAGACTATAGACTATAGACTATAGACTATAGACTATAGACTATAGACTATAGACCAAAGTAAATCACCATTCAATGATAGAATCACATCAACTGGACGAGACCATTATACGGTTTGAAAGCAATCCGAAAGAAATTGATAAACTGTTGGATCACGTGCAATCCGAGCAATCCTTATTATTGGATATTCTGATTGGAACGCATGCAGAATTATTAACGGAAGAAGAAATGGATTATGTTCTATTTTTATTTCTTGGGATATATGGAACATTTCAGAAAGTAAAAAGCATTCAGCCGTATTCTGAAGCAGAAGTAATGAAAGCAGAAGAGTTTAGTTGGAAGATTCTCAATGAGAATAATGACTACGACAAAGCCATGGAAATTTTCTTTAATGAAATCAAGGAAACCGAAGTTATGGATTTTATTGATTTGTCCATTGCACCGGATGATGAAAACGAAGTCAAAATTACCGATCCGGGCAGATTGATTATGCTTGCTGTATTAACAGCTTTGACGAAGTTGTTAGAGGAAGGGTAATATAGTTGTTATTTTTTGTTTCTCTTTATGTGTTAAAGTTTTCTAAGTATTTATAGATAAGCTTCTCGAAATGGGAGTTACAGAATTCGAGTATTGCTTTTAAATTTTTATCCATGTAGAGAAACATTATTACAGAGTATAATTAAATCCTATGCCATAGCTTATGAGTGAATTAATTCTTGTATTAAGAACAAACTTTATCCCAATTTCTGGTCGAACTGCCCATTTATTTAAATTATCACTAAGACCAAATGTGGCATTAAAGCCAAATGCGGGCAAGGTTGAATCGACCAATGGGATTTCCATTTTGAAGCATGTTGTGAAGTCAAATTGCTTCTTGCGAATTAAAGTCGATAAGTATCTTGGAGAAAGCCAAAATGTGGTGTGATATTTATTATTATAAATTCCAACCGGCAGTACGAGTGCACTCTTATTTTTGACAATAGAAAATTTTAAACCTAATTCGTAGAAATTTAGAAACTGGTTGAATTCGTAAAAATTTAGAAACTTGTTGAAATTATCATAACTTATTTTAAGATCGGTGTTTTCAGCAATACCATAAGTTATCTTAAAGCCATAATTAGTTATTGATTTAGAATTATTGCCTGAATAAGAGTGCGAAGAATAATGACCAGCCGCTTCAATATTATTTTTGCCAACAGTACTTGCGTTTTCAAAGTTGGAATTGTGAGGAGATATTAGGCAGCCGGAAACCAGTAAATTTAATATCCATAAATAGATTCCATTGCGATCGAGGCATTTTCGAACTAAAAGGAGTGGGTTCATAACTTAACTTTTATTCGTGATTTTGACATTAATGGATCCATGTATTTAAAATTCTGTTGAAACAAAATTATTCCGCATGGTATTTAGAGACACTGTACTCCTGTTTTGAAAATCTGGATTAATGGTTCAATTGGTAAAAAATGAATAGGATTCTTGTTTCATAGGTTGAAACAGGGCTTACCTAAATGGCTGTAATTCAATTCTTTTTTTGCGATTTGATTTAAACTACAAGTGCTTCCGATTATGATGATTGCATCATCATTGATCGTTCCTTTTTTGCAACAGAGGGACAGACGGACAAAAGATTCGTCCTATTTATTTTTGGTTTTATCCAACCTGAAGTTGAAACGGAATATATATTTTGGAGAAGATTAACACTGTGTCCCTGTGCCTTTGTGGCAAAAAAATACTACTTGTGAATTTAAAACTCACTACTCATATGAAACTTAATCTCGGGAAAATTTTCCTGCACTAATTTCAGGGTCCAGGCAGATTCTGCAAGAAATATTAATTTACCGTCTTTATCGCGTGCCAAATCTTTTTTTCTACGGGTAATAAATTCATCCAGTTTTTTTTGATCAGTGCATTCCACCCAGCAAGCCTTATGCAAATTAACCGGTTCATAGCTGCAAGCCGCACTGTATTCGTGTTCCATCCGGTATTGAATGACATCAAATTGTAATGCACCCACCACACCGATGATCTTGCGTTGATTGTCTTCTTTGATAAACATTTGCGCAACGCCTTCGTCCATCAGCTGGTCCAGGCCTTTGGCAAATTGTTTAAATTTGGCAGGATCTGCATTATTTACATACCTGAATATTTCGGGAGAAAATCGCGGTATCCCTTTGAAATGCAAAAGCTCACCTTCCGTTAATGAATCGCCTATTTTAAAATTTCCGGTATCAAACAAACCAACAACATCTCCGGGATATGCTTCATCGACGACCTCCTTTTTTGCAGCCATAAAAGAAGTCGGGTTGGAAAATTTAAATTGCCTGTTTAAACGAACATGAAAGTAATTGGTGTTGCGTTTGAAAATGCCAGAGCAAATTCTAAAAAATGCGATCCGGTCCCGGTGTTTTGGATCCATATTCGCATGGATCTTAAAAATAAATCCGGATAATTTTTCTTCCTCAGGCTCTACAATGCGTTCTTCTGTTTCCCGCGGCAAGGGCTCCGGGGCAATCTCCACAAAACAATCCAGCAATTCGCGAACTCCAAAATTATTTACTGCACTACCATAAAAAACCGGACTTACTTTCCCGGATAAATAATCTTCGCGGTTGAATTTCGGATAGACCGATTCAACTGTATGAATATCCTCCAAGAGCTGATGATGGGGCTTCTCTCCCACCAGGCTATCTAAAAGTTGATCTTTGATATCTGCAATTTCTACTACTTCTTCGGTATCCTGCTTTCCGTGAGGCCGGAAGTGAATGAATTTTTTTTCATACAAACTATATACTCCCTGAAAACTTTTACCCATTCCAATGGGCCAGGACAATGGAGTCACTTTTAGTTTTAATTTGGTTTCCACTTCATCCAATAGATCAAAAGCATCCTTTCCTTCCCGGTCCAGTTTGTTGATGAATACAATTACCGGGGTGTGTCTCATCCGGCAGACTTCGACGAGTTTTTCCGTTTGTTCTTCTACTCCCTTTGCGACGTCAATAACCACAATAACACTGTCCACAGCTGTCAGCGTGCGAAAGGTATCTTCCGCAAAATCCTTGTGTCCCGGTGTGTCGAGAATATTGATCTGCAAATCGCGGTAAGGAAATGCCATGACACTCGTTGCCACGGAAATTCCCCGTTGCCTTTCGATTTCCATGAAATCTGAGGTTGCGTGTTTTTTAATTTTACTAGACTTTACAGCACCGGCAATCTGGATAGCGCCTCCAAACAATAATAATTTTTCCGTTAAAGTCGTCTTTCCCGCATCCGGATGCGAGACAATGCCAAAGGTTCTTCTTCTCTTTAATTCAGTGATAAAACTCATGAGGCCGCAAAAATAGGTTTTCAGGAGCAAACCTGAAGTAAAGGGTCAAATTAGTTAAAGGGGTATATGATTCTTAAATCCCTTACCGGGTTTAAATAAGGCGGGGTTAATGTGGATTTTGAATAGCCAGCTGGGCATGGGCAAGGTGATGGCGGCAATGCCAGGCATACATTCCTATTGATTCCTGCAAGCTAATGACCCGTTTATGTTCCGGATGATAAAATCCCCTGGTATAGGCATCTGCCTCGATGGAATTCAAAAAAACCGTCCATCTCAGATGCAGATCTCTCAATAATTGAAGGGAATTCCGTACCGGCACAGTCTGCACATCGGCCAAATCGGCCCAGAGATTTTCCTTGTAGGGTGTAATAGTAGGCTCGGATTCCGTATAAGCCAATTTGTGCCGTATGTATGCATTCATATGACTATCGACAACATGGTGTGCCAGTTGCCTCAGCGTCCATCCTTCCGGGCGGTATCTGAAAGAAAAAGAAGATTCCGGTAACGCCTCAAGCAGGTCACAAAAGGCTGCCGGGAAATCGCGTATTTCCTCGATCCATTTTTTTATTTCACCAGACTGATAATCAGTTGGTTTGCTCCACTTTCCAACGGGATATTTCAATGCTTCCAGATCCATGCATGTTGATTTTTTGGCGTTTGAATACAAAGATGACAAATCCTAAGGAGACCTTTTGCAAGCAATAACAAATGATTTAAGCATAGAAAGCAAGTCCCTTCTAACTTTGCGGAATTATTTAGGACTTGAAAAGTTATTCTCATGAATGTAATTGAAATAATTAAAGCCCACCTTTCGCCGGATTTGATCGCAAGGGCTTCCCGGTTTTTGGGAGAATCTGAAGCAAGTACGTCTAAAGGTTTTGAAACGGGAATTCCTGCTTTATTGGCAGGTGTGTTAAACGCTATTGAAGAAAAAGACAAAATAATCCCGATCTGGGACCTTATTCAGGACCAACAAAATGATCCGGAAATACTGAGCCATTTGACTGAGCTCTTCGATGGAAATTCAAAGCACACATCCAATACAAGTTTAGGAGAATCCTTACTTGCACATCTTTTTGAAGGAAAAAGCACCGTTTTGCATTCCATCAATAACCTCGCCGGATTTCAAAATGTAGGTTCAGCAGGGAAAGTCCTATCGATCGCGGCACCATTGGTTTTAGCCAGTCTGCGCAATAAGGCTGAAATTTCAGATTTAGGAATGGCCGGTTTGCTGAAGTGGTTACTTGATAATAAACAAAATATACTCGGATCGCTGCCCAACGGATGGACTTCCCAGATGGGACTGATTCATTTGATGTATTCGAAAGACCATGATCATTCAGGTGGTTCTGAAACGAGTGTGCCAACAAGCAGGTTTTGGTGGTTGTGGATCCTTGCAATCATGGCCCTGGTCGGAGGACTCTGGGTAGGTGTTAAATCCTGTAATCAGACCGAAATGGTCGATCGCTTTACGGGTGCCATTAAAAATGCTAAAGCCGTATTGGACTCTACCTCTATAGAAGCAGAAAATGCGGCGAAGCTTGCCAAAGAAGGACTTGATTCTGCTGCCCAGGTATTTAAATCCAAATGGACCGCATTGGGAAAATCAATCAATATTCGACTGGGAGATTCAACTTTGTCCTTACCTGAAAAAGGCGTTGAGCTTAAATTGGTAGAATGGATTCAAAACAAAGCCAATGAAATTGATAAAACGACCTGGTTTAATTTTGATCGCATCCTGTTTCAAACAGGCAGTGCGAGCCTCAATAAAGTATCGGATGAACAAATTAAAAACATAGCTACCATTATGAAGGCAATGCCATCCCTGGAGTTTAAAATCGGTGGATATACAGATAATACGGGAGATCCGGTAGCGAATGTGAAATTATCCATGGAACGCGCGGAAGCAGTCAAAAATGCATTGGTTGAAAAAGGGATCGACGTCAAACGGCTAGAAGCAGAAGGCTATGGTCCTGAATTCCCTGTCGCAGATAATGCAACAGAAGAAGGAAGAGAACAAAACAGAAGAGTGGCGATACGGGTCACTAAAAAATAAATGGCTGCCTTCATCTAGAGCCGGTCGAAGAATAGGTTTGGAGGGTAATGTCTAATTCATTAGGTGTTATCGAACAATAAACGGGCGTGATTTTTTCATTTATGGCTTAACTTGTTACGTTTAAAGCAATATTTGTTTTGGAAAAACGAAATGAATAAAATTCCTTTCAGCATAAGTGTCTTTATTCTCATGCTGCTCTTCTCTTGCAGGAAAGAACACAATTTAGATATTGTTACTATTGAACATTGCATTCCCAGAGATTCATTGGAGTATTCTTCACTTTCCTGTAAAGATGCCGGGATTGATTTAAATTATTTTTGCGATGAAGTATTCCTGGGTCAATATGCTTTAAGTGATTTAGCCAAATGGTTCCTGCCCTATTATTGTCATAAGACCGGAACCATTGAGCGGTTTGTAAACGCCCGTGGAGATACCTGCCATTTGAAACTTCTGAATAAATACTATAGTTTCAGCACCAATGGTTTAAATTATCCGGAGAAATGCAAACAGGATTCTATGCGGAGAGTAGCCTATTGTTATGAAACGGATAATGCAAGTGTTGAACTACGTTTCGAAGAATTAAGCCTGAATATGAATATCGGGATCCATCCGGTTCTGGATTATCATGATGAATTAAGCGGAAGACATGGAGATGAAATTTATTTTGCCAGAAAGGATGAGATCATTACCGGTGACTTTTACACGATGTACACCATGATTGTGAATAAGGGCAATCTCAGTTATTCAAATTATTACTCCCAACATTTTTATAATTCGGTAACTTTTTTGTCACGGGAATTCAAAAATGTATATACCTCAGATTTTTGGAGTGATCCCAACAGCATTCCAAAACCCATAAAACTATATTACAATGGTGAATCTGGAATCGTTTGCCTGTTCGATGATAATGGCGTTCAATGGGTGAAAATTTAAGCGTCCACGATCCAACCGGAATTTGATTTTAGCAATTTTGTATTGTTATAAGAATTCGGTTATCATGTAAATCAGTCATTCCGATTTTCTCTTTTCGATTTGGGCTTTATTTTATTTTGTTTAATGGAATCAATTTTATGCTGATCATATTCTTCATTCGGAGAAGGATAGTTCTTGATTTTAGTTTTCGCGGTATCTTTTGATGTATTGCCTGCGGAAGCATCCCTATTGTTTATATCAGGCGGATTGTTTTGTACCCGTGAGGTCTGACAAGTGCATGCTGCAAACACGAGCATGGTACTAATGATTGACGATAATTTTTTCAGTTTTGATAAGCTCATTTTTATCGGATTCAATATTTAAAAAATACAGCCCGTTGGGCAATTGACTTGCATTGAATGAAAACTTATTTTCTCCGGAAAGTAAAACGCCTTCATACATTTTAGATATGATTTTACCATTAACGTCTTTTAATATAAAACGGACTTTAAACGGTTTCAGTACTTCAACATTCACCTGCAATCGTTCTTCTACCGGATTTGGAAACAATTTAATTTCCTGTGCTTTGGTTTCCAAAGTAGTTGTTGTAGGAGAAGAATAGAGTTCGGCGATGTAGGTCCACCATTTTCCATTCGTATTGTTACCCACACTGCCAGCCACCCAAACAGTTGGAGCAGTTGCGCTATAATGTCTGGCAATACCGGAATAGTCTCCCCATCGCGCTGCATCTCGTGTAGCGTTATAACAGCTGGTATGTGGTCCTGGTCCAACTTTTACGCGTATCGAACCGGAAGAAGAAAAATCATCAAAAAATAATTTGGCGCGCATATCGGGATAGTAATTTTCGCCGGAAGAGGTGAAGTGAATAACAGCTGATTTATCTTTTGTAAGATTAGAGAAAGGAGCAATGGAAGGATAGCAATAATCTCTTAAATCTGAAGATGAAAAAAGTTCAAATTTGTTTGCATCCATTACTGTGGGGTCGAGTCGATGATAGCGGATTCCGCTGTACCCCTGATCATCTGCAGAAAAAACGAAATGGATTATTCCTTCCTGAAAATAACCATCCTGTAACCGGCAATCTCCGATGTCCAGTCGGATGTTGGTACCCAATTGATATGCATTTCCGGAAGGTTCATAAGCTGTGGTGTATAATTTTTGATAAATCAGTTTACTGTTTGGATCACTGAGATTTCCGGTAATGTCATAAAAGTTGAAAAAATCAGAACCACCGGCGGTGGCCTGTAATGCGTATATGCCCGGACCATATAGTCCTTTTGCACCTGATCGTATAGGTAAAATGGTTCCGGATTTAAAGCCTGTCCAGATTTTATAATTCAGGGATCTTCCCGCGTAACCATCATTCTTGTTGAGCTGGTACATAATCGATTGAATATACTTACCCGAACTTCCTCTTCCGAAAAGATTCATAGAGACAAAGACCTCATCTTTATTGATGGCTAGTTTGGGATAATCGGACCAGGAACCATCATTCAGTCCATCCGAATCAAAAAGATAAATGGTCCAGTTTCCATTAGGATCATTCGTTTGGGAAAATCCAAAGGCAATGTGCTGTGGATTATCGCTGCATGCCTGAACGTACATTATAAAACGGTCTGCCGAAGGATCGTATTCTACTTTGGGATCACAGATGGATTCTGTAAGAAAGCCACTGAAAAAATCACTTAATGTGTATACATTGATTTTGGTGCCTTGCGAAGTATAGATGCCGACAAACTCATTCATCATACTTATGATTCTGCCCGCTTTTGAAATCGCAATGGTATTATCGTTGGGGCATGCGCCATCGATATCTCCGTAAAAAGAAGTGCCTGTTAAAATTTCAGCTCCGCTGGGACTATTATCACCATGTCCAATATGGAACAGGTTGTCGGGGAATTTTTTTAAATAATCTTTAGCGGATTTAATGGCTTGAATTTCCTCGTCCTGTTCTGATTCATTAGGACTCACCGGATGTTTCAAAAGAGGATCAAAAGACATGTCAGCCTGACTCGGCTTAATTATAAAGCTGACCGGTTTCTGTAATAATGGAGGACTTGGAATTACAGTAAATGATTTCTTTTGGGCAGCTGAATATTCTGCTTTGGTTTCAAAAGACTGTGCACAAAGCAGAAATCCCAGATGAATACATAAGGCGGTAAAGAAAGTTTTCATCAGAAAATTTTTAAAACTGAAGCAAATTTAATCGAAAAGTGTTGCCGGTTGCTTTTAAAATACAAACGCACTCATTGTATTTTTACGATTTAGTTCAATGCTGAATTGATCCATATAATACTGGCTTAATTTGAAGAATTACAAATCCTGGTTATGCGAACCAATAAAAAATCCAAAAAAACTAGTTCAAAAAAGTAACAAGTTTCCAAAAATATGTATTTTTGGGACAAAATTGTCTTAATATAAAAAGAGGTGAGAGCGTTATCCAAAGCTACTATATATGCATTAAGGGCACTGATTTATGTGGCTTCGAAGGATAATAAGGATCAACAGTATGTTACGATTGGCGAAATTTCGGAAGAGTTGAATATTTCCTTTCATTTCCTGACCAAGACATTTCAAGTGCTTACTCAAAATGGAGTACTTGAGTCACACCGGGGTCCGCATGGGGGTGTATTGCTTAAAAAGCCCATAGACCGTATTTTCCTGATAGACCTGGTTCATATTTTAGAGGGGAATGATTTCTTCGAGAAGTGTTTATTGGGATTACCAGGCTGCGGGGAAAAGGAACCTTGCCCTGTGCACAACTTTTGGAAAAATGTTAAAGGGTCATTGGAGAAAGAATTTGAAAAAACATCCCTGGCTCATTTGATCAAGGGAATCAGCACAGGAAAAATGCGTATATAAAAATTCGTTTTTTTTGGTTATAAATAAGATAAAAATATCTTAAATAAAGCGGGTAGGATTCAATTAAAAATTAAAAGATAGATAATTTGGCTAATTAAAGATATATTTGTCCGAAATAAATTAAGACAAAAATGTCTTTAATAGAAAAAATAAATAAACGACTAATCCTTCATTTTTAAAACCATCATTATGCACACAAACGGACAAAATGGACAAACTGGGAATGCTGCGACCAAGAACATTAGTTACATTATGAATACTAAAAACTGGCGTGGTCCTCTCATATTTATTCTCGTGATCAGCCTGATTGGGGTTGGCATGATTGGATTCCAAACCTATGTAGACGCTCCTCCCATGACTGGATTCAAGGATGCACAGGGAAATGTGGTCATGGATCAGAAGACCATAGAGCGTGGACAGGAAGTATTCCATCGATATGCGCTGATGGAATATGGTAGTTTTTTCGGAGATGGTGCGCAACGAGGTCCTGATTTTACAGCTGAGGCATTGCATCAAATGTCTGTTTCAATGAGTAATTATTATCTCGCTGAATTAAAAGCCAAAACAGGAAAAGAACCGGAGGCCAGTGACATCAGCCAGGTCAAAGAAAAAGTCAAACTGGAATTGAAACAGAATAATTACAATTCCAATGACAAGCTGATCGCACTCACACCTGCTGAAACCTATGCCTTACAGGATTTAAAGAAATATTATACGGATCTGTTTATCGACAAAAATGACGGACAGGGCTTTCCTCCCAAAAATTATATTAAAAGTAGAGAAGAAGTCGCAGATTTAAGTTCATTCTTTTTCTGGGGTGCCTGGGTTTGTGTGACACAAAGACCCGGATCTACCTATAGCTACACGCATAACTGGCCTTATGATCCCGTTTCAGGTAATACACCAACTTCACCGGTCATTTTATGGAGTGTGCTTGGATTATTGGGATTTGTACTTGCATGTGGTATCGTATTGTATTTCATTGGACAATACAATCAATTGCCAAATAAATTTTTCAAACCACCGAAAAGAGATTTGTTTACGGAAGCAAGAGTTGCAGCTTTTTCACCAACACCAACACAAAGGGCTACATTCAAATTCTTTTTTGTCGCCATTCTGTTATTTTTTATTCAGGTTTCCAGCGGTCTTGTAACCATTAATGATTTTATTAACTGGCTTTCTTACGTGGGAATAAATATTACTGATGTGCCTGTTACCATTTCGAGAAGCTGGCATTTGATGTTGTCCTTGTATTGGATTTCTACGTGCTGGATTGCATCGTCTATTTTTATTTTACCCATATTAGCTAAAAAAGAAGTTCCCGGTCAACTCCGATTGATCAATATATTATTCATTTCTCTTTTTGTTTTAGTTGGTGGCTCTTTGACCGGAATGGTACTGGGTCCTCTTGGATTTATGGGGAAGATGAGCAATTGGTTCGGACACCAGGGCTGGGAATTTGTTGACTTCGGAAAATTTTATCAGATCTTATTAATGGGTTGTTTTATCCTTTGGGGAGTAATTGTTTATCGTGGAATTAAACCGGCGTTTATTAAACACGAGCCATGGAATTTACCCAACTGGATTATGTATTCAGTGATTGGAATTCCTTTATTGTTTTTATCCGGATTTGTTGCAAGACCTGAAACCAATTTTGTCATTGCAGATTTCTGGAGATGGATGGTGATCCATATGTGGGTCGAAGCATTTTTTGAAGTTTTCATAACAGTTATAGTAAGTTATTTAATGGTATTGATGGGTTTGGTAAGCCGGCAGGCCGCAATACGTGTGGTTTACTTTGCAACCATTTTATTCTTAGGTACTGGATTATTAGGCATATCACATAATTTCTACTGGAATGCCAAACCTGTTGCTACCATGGCTCTGGGATCTGTGTTTTCGACGCTTCAGTTTGTACCACTGATCTTATTAACGGTGGAAGCATGGAGGTTTAAAAGCATGCCTAAAATTGCAGTTGGCGATGTAGCACACAATCAATTAATGGATTTCGGATTTCCGGCTGTGTTTAAATTTCTTGTTGCCGTTAATTTCTGGAATTTCTTTGGTGCAGGTGTGTTAGGTATCATTATCAATTTACCCATTATGAATTATTTTGAGCATGGAACTTATTTAACGGTAAATCATGCACATGCTGCGTTAATGGGAGTTTATGGAAATATTTCGTTGGCCGCATTATTGTTTGCATCGAGATTGATGATAAAAAATAAAAACTGGAATGACAAAGTAGTTAATTTTTCATTTTGGTCCATCAATGCTGGACTAATGCTTATGGTGGTTCTGGATCTTTTCCCCGCCGGATCTATACAATTTAAAGCGGTAGTGGAGCAAGGTCTTTGGTATGGACGTTCTACAAAATTCATGGACTTTGGCGTATTTAAATCGCTAACCTGGTTAAGAGGAATAGGGGCATCCGTCTTTTTCTTTGGTGGTGTTTTGCCATTGACCTGGTTTATTGTTTCCAGGATAAATTCATTAAAATCCAAAACAGCAGATATTAAAGAAATGGATTCGATAATTACGGAACAAATTGAAGAGAAAGTCTTAATCGAAGAAGAAATGGCGGTTTAAAAACAGTTAGAGTATTCCGGTTAAACAATATTTTAGGGATAAGTTAATAGTTAGTTTGTAAGCTCTTCATCCTTCAACATGAAGAGCTTTTTTAAAGAAAACAATGTTAAACATGAATACATGGGTCATTAAACGGAATGGAGAATACCAGCCGTTCCAGTTTTTTAAAATTGAAGATGCTTTGAGTAAAGCATTCAAAGGACAACATTTAAAAGTGGATGTTGCAGTGGCAAAAGAAATTCAAAACCGGTTAGCGTCCAAAGAAATCTGGGCTGTTGAAGAAATCCAGGACCTGATCGAAAAAGTGTTGTTTGAGAAAAAACAGTTTGATGTCATGCGTGCTTTTATGCTGCACCGGCATACGCGCAAATTGCAAAGAGAGCATGTAAGCGGACTGAATGAAGATACAACCTATATCGATTGTTCACAAACCGTCAACGAATACATTTATCAAACGGATTGGCGAATTCATGCAAATGCAAACACCTCGTATTCAAGTGCCGGATTAATTAATAATGTTGCGGGAAAAGTCATCGCCAATTATTGGCTGGATAAAGTGTATACCAAAGAAGAGGCATTTGCACATCGCAACGGAGATCTTCATATTCATGATCTCGATTGTCTGACCGGTTATTGCGCCGGATGGAGTCTGAGGATGTTGCTGAATGAAGGATTTAATGGTGTGCGTGGGCGCGTAGAAAGCAAAGCTCCTTCACATTTCAGGGAAGCTTTGGGACAAATGGCTAATTTTCTGGGGATCCTTCAGAGCGAATGGGCAGGTGCACAGGCATTCAGTTCATTTGATACCTATCTCGCGCCTTATGTTTTCAAAGATCAATTATCATTTGAGGACGTATTGAAAGCAATTCGGAGTTTTGTATATAATCTGAATGTTCCGGCCCGCTGGGGGCAATCTCCATTTACCAATATTACCTTGGACTGGGTCGTGCCCAATGATCTGAAGGATCAGATTCCGACAAAAAATGATATACATCTGTTCAATGAAATTGATGATGCGGATCTGGAAAAAAGAGCAAAAGAAAGAGGTGTTGATTCTTTATCCGACTTATGTTATAAGCATTTTCAAACTGAAATGAATGTGATCAACAAAGCATATTATACCGTGATGACAGAAGGAGATGCAAACGGACAACCGTTTACATTTCCTATTCCGACGGTGAATATTACGGAAGATTTTGACTGGTATGGTGAAAATACAGATCTGCTTTTTGCAAACACCGCTAAAATCGGATCTTCTTATTTTCAAAATTTTATAGGCAGCCAGTACATTTACGATGAATCGGGAAAGAAGGTCGAAAACCCGAATGCATATAAACCAAATGCCATACGGAGTATGTGTTGCAGATTGCAATTGGATTTGAGAGAATTGTTGAAACGTGGAAACGGCCTCTTCGGAAGTGCTGAAATGACCGGAAGCATTGGAGTGGTTACCATCAATATGGCACGTCTGGGTTACATTTATAAAAACAATGAATATGAATTGATGAAGCGTCTGGATTATTTACTGGACATTTCTAAATCAACCCTGGAAAAAAAGAGAAATTTCATTCAACAACTTTTCGATCGCGGGTTATATCCTTATACGAAAAGATACCTGACCAATTTAAAAAATCATTTCTCCACTATTGGAGTGAATGGGATCAATGAGATGATCCGCAATTTTTCGGATGATACACTGAATATAGTAAGCAACCAGGGAAATGAATTGGCTTTGCGAATATTGGATCACATCCGGAAGCGCATTACACAATATCAGGAGGAAACAGGAAACTTATATAATCTGGAAGCTACTCCTGCGGAAGGGACTACTTACCGTTTTGCGAAAGAAGACAAAAAAAGATTTCCCAATATTCTGCAAGCCGGACAACAGGAAAACATTTATTATACCAACAGTTCCCAAATGCCGGTCGGATATACCGATGATCCGTTTGAAGCATTGGAGCTGCAGGACGAATTGCAATGCAAGTACACGGGTGGTACCGTATTGCATTTATACATGCGGGAAAAAATCAGTTCTCCGGAAGCGTGCAGAAATTTATTGAGAAAAGTAATTTCGAATTTCAGACTTCCGTATGTCACCGTAACTCCTGTATTTAGTATATGCAGGATACATGGTTATCTCAGTGGCGAACATGAGTATTGTCCAACTTGCGACCAGATATTACTACAATCACTATCAACCGGTATTAAAAAATCGTAATATGGAAAATACAAAACAATGTCAACTTTTAGATTTGCACAAAGAGCAACGTACCAAATGCCTGGTCTATACGAGGGTAATGGGCTATCACCGGCCTGTAGAAAGTTTTAATACAGGAAAAAAAGGAGAGCATAAGGAACGTAAGCCATTTGTCGAAAAAGCATGTGAATAAACCGATATATCATATCACTCCGTTTACCTTACTTGACTTTCCGGATCAAACTGCATGTATCTTATGGTTTGCAGGATGTAACATGCGATGCAGGTATTGTTACAATATTGATATCGTAAAAGGAAAGGGCAAGCTGGCATTTGAAGATGCGCTCATTTTTTTGAATACCAGGAAAGGATTATTAGACGGTGTCGTGTTTAGTGGTGGAGAATGTTCGCTACACCTGAATATTGATTCATTCATTCGCGAGATAAGGCAGATGGGATTCCGGATTAAGATGGATACCAATGGCACCAGTCCTCGAAAATTGCGGGAATTAATTGACGATGAGTTACTGGATTACGTTGCTTTGGATTTTAAAGCACTTCGCAATAATTTCTACCGCATCACGCAATCCGATCATTTTTCCAAGTTTGAAAAATCACTTGACCTGCTCGTGAATTCGGGAATACGCTATGAAGTAAGAACCACTGTCCATTCCGCTTTGATGAATAAAGAAATGATCAGGGAGATGATTTCGTTTCTGGAAAAGAAAAACTATCAGGGCACCTATTATTTGCAACATTTTTTTAATGATTGTCCGACGTTGGGTGAATTAGAAAATGATTATCAGAGAATGGATCTTCGACATTTGCATTCAGAACAATTCAAAATTGCAATCCGGAATTGAGCGGAAAGGCATACCTTTTAGATTAAGCATTATTTTGAATGAATCCTTAATTCCGCATAAAGAATTCAAAAGTGGATTAAAGGAATCAGACTTCAATCCAGGTCAATTTAATTTTTTAAAAATTAAATATAAAAATTTTTTGGATTCAGTCGTCGCGGTTATTTTTGTGTAAATAAGATAAAAAACTCTTAAATAATAAAAATTTAAATTTGTACCTATGAAAGTCTCATTGCGATTATTGTTTTTAGGCATGGTGTTTATTTTGGGGGCAACCATGTCCTGTAATAAATCAGAAACACCTGCCGAAAACGGGGTAAGCTTGATGAAGTCCCAGCCAAATGACGTATACCATGAATGGGTAAATGTATTTCTGGATCTGGACCGGTATGCCGCATTCTTTAGGCCGGGCCCTGCACCACGGGCAATGGCGTATATGGGTCTCAGTGCATATGAAGCCTGTTTGGGAGGAATGCCAGAGTATCAAACCTTGCAATACAGGTTAGGTATTCCCGATATGCCTGCCGTTCAAAAAGATCTCTATTGGCCGGAAGTCATTAATGCATCATATAGTTATCTGATGAGTAAATTTTTTGAAACGGTTACATTTAAAGATAAAGCCGGAAATGTCTTAAATAAGGAAAACTTCTTTAATGAAGTGACTACCAAGGAAAATGAATTGAAAGCAAAATTCAAAAATGAGGTATCAGAATCTCTGGTTAATAAATCAGAGGCTCATGGAAAAGAAGTAGCTGCGGCTATCTGGAGATATTCAATTACCGATGTCGTCGGCCATAACGCACATTTGAATCCATTTCCGGTGCCGGTTAATTCCAAAGGTTGTGATTGGGTACCTACCGATCCATCTGTAGCGACCAGGGGTTTGTATTCTCAATGGGGTCAAGTGCGGAGATTTGCATTGTCACAAGATGATTTAGATGCATTGGTATCTCCGTTTGAATGTGATGCAGATACCAATTCCGTAATTTTTGCACAAGCTTATGAGATGTATGTACTGGCTAACATCGCAAGAAAAGACAACAGAGGAGAGATGGAACATATCTCTGAATTCTGGAGTGATGATCGCGTAGGATGGACGTTTAGTCCTCCGGGAAGAATGTTTGCAATCGCCGATCAGATTGTTGAAAAAGAAAATTTCAATCTGGAAACATCTTGTGTTCTTTACGCTCAGCTTGGATTGGCAGAAAATGAAGCTGCTGTCAATGCCTGGTATAACAAATACAAGTTTAATGTTGAAAGACCAATTACCTATATCAATCGGGTGTTTGATCCCAATTTTAAAATTCCCTGGTTAGGTTTTACACCTCCTTTCCCGGCCTATCCTTCAGGTCACTCCACATTTGCATTTGCAGGTGTAGGAATCCTGGAAGCTTTTGTCGGTGGTTCATATCCATTTACAGATTACTGCCATCAGAAGAGGACTGATTTTCTTGGCGCTCCACGCAGCTACAATAGTCTTCGTGACCTTGCCAATGAAAGTGCATTTAGTCGCCTGCCTCTTGGTGTGCACTATCGCATGGATTATGATGGAGGAAATTACTGTGGTACTTTAAGCGCACATCGGGTATTAGGATTGCCCTGGAAACGCTGAGTTTAATTTTGTTTTGAAATTTGTTCATAGGGACTGCTTGAAGAAACAGTCCCTTTTTTTATTTTTCAATCAGGAAGCTGTTTGATTTTTTAAAGTAAACTAAAAATTCGATAGGTAAATTCTGAACACCAGATTCAAATAATCCTACCGGTATTTACAAATTCGTAAATATCTTTGCCGGCACAGTTCATGCCCGGAAATTCAAAATCTTCAGATCCTTCAACTTCAAAATTCATCAATTGGGTTTTACTGATTCTTTGCGCCATCATCTGGGGTTTTTCTTATTTTTTAATTAAACATGCACTGACGGGCTTCGCACCGATGGAAGTTGCCGTTTTGCGAATTATGGCAGGCGGTCTTGCATTGTTGCCCCTGGTGTATTCCGGTTTCAAAAAAATACCATTGGGTAAATACAAATATGTGTTTATATGTGCACTTGCAGGTAGTGGCATACCAATTTATTTGTACCCATTGGCACAAACACATATTGATAGTGCAGTAACAGGGATCATTAACTCACTTACGCCTTTGTGTACCTACATTATTGGTATTCTCTTTTTCGGACTGGCTAACAAAACACAGAAGTTGATCGGTGTTTTGATCGGTCTCATGGGAGCCGTTAGTTTGATTGTATTTAAATCCAATGCACAACTCAGAGCGGATGTTTTTTTCTTTTGTGTGGCATTGAGCGCCCCAATGCTTTATGGATTCAGTTCAAATTATTTGAAAAAACATTTAATGGGATTGCCGAGCCTTCCACTGACTTCCCTGATGTATTTTATGTTGCTCGTTCCCACAATACCTCTATTCTTTTTTATCGACATCCCTCATAAATTGGAAACCAGTGAAACTGCTCGGCATGCCTTACCCTATGCTATGTTTCTCGGAGTCTTTGGCACAGCAGTCGCAATGAGCTTGTTTAATATATTAATTAAGAGAGCTGAAATTATGTTTGCGGCATCGGTTACCTACCTAATGCCTGTAGTTGCTATATTTCTGGGTATCATGGATCATGAACAACTGGGTTGGCATGACTATCTTGGATTGGGACTTATTCTCGGGGGCGTGTTGCTTATCAATTCAAAACAAAAATGATTCACATTGAATGAATCTAAATATCCTTTATATGTTCGACCCAAACTTCGTTTAGTAGGCATATAAATCCGTATTTAATTTCTGGATCAGATAATCGCTGTTTAATTTTTTATGGTTTGAACTTGAAATCCAATTGAATATGGTTTTAGAATTATTCACTGTGATATACGGAAATCCATCTTGCAACGTAACGCCATCAATAGTTTGAAATAACCATCCTTCATTTTCAGAATTTGGTGTGATGTCTTTCTTGAGAATTAAAATGCTATCCTGATTAATTCTATTAATATTTATTACATTTAAATTTTCATCTACGAAAAAATTTCCCTTGAATTTCGATTTCTTTAGTTCTTCATGATCTTTATCATAATAAAAATAAACCGGGCAAAAAGTAAAATACGCTTTAAATGAATTTATCCATTGCCTGTTGAAAGAATCTCTTGCAACCCGAATTTCCTGAATCTGCCTCTCAAGCCTGGCTTTGCATTTATCATTGCAGTCTTTGGCCGTAATTTGTTTTTGTAGAAAATTAATTTTGTTTTCTTTCGATTCTAATCTCACTAACAGGTTACCTTTACTCAGTTTAGCAATGTTAATTTCATTGGTGAAATTATTCGGATTAACCTGTGCCTTTAAGTGAAAGCAAAATAAAATGTTAATAAAGTAAAAATAGTAAGCTGGCATATATCCCAATTGTCTTTTTTTAGCGTTTTTAGCCTTTCTTTTTCAATTTTTATATAACGCAAATTTGATCATTTTATAAGCTCAAAAGCTAACAATTTAAATTTATGTCACAATATCTTGATATCGAAGCATTGAATCAGCAGGTTTCCATTGAAAGTGCTTTTCTGGATAAGTTGATTGCCCAACAGCAAAGGATCATCGTCGGACAAGGGCAAATGCTGGATCGGATGATTCTTGGTTTGCTGACCAATGGCCATATATTATTGGAGGGACTTCCGGGATTGGCCAAAACCCTGGCCATTAAAACCCTGGCACAATCTATAGATGCCAGTTTCAACCGGATTCAGTTTACTCCTGATTTATTGCCGGCGGATATCATTGGAACCCTGATTTACAATCCGGCCAACCAGAATTTTTCCGTACGCAAAGGACCGATTTTTGCCAACTTTATTCTTGCAGATGAGATCAACCGTGCTCCGGCTAAAGTGCAATCAGCTTTATTGGAGGCCATGCAGGAAAAACAGGTAACTATAGGTAAGGAAACATTTCATCTTGAAGAACCATTCCTGGTGCTGGCTACACAAAACCCGATTGAGCAGGAAGGAACCTATCCTCTTCCGGAAGCCCAAACGGACAGGTTTATGATGAAAGTCATCGTCGACTATCCGACCATTGACGAAGAGCGTGAAATTATGAGAAGAAATCTCAATTCACAGGTTCATGAAAAAATTGATCCCGTTATTCATCCACAGGATATTCTCAAAGCCCGTAAATCGGTGTTGAAAATTTATATGGATGAACGCATCGAAAAATACATTGTACAGTTGGTTTTTGCCACCCGTCGTCCCGAAAATTATGGGTTGAAAGAATTGTCGCAATGGATACAATACGGCGCCTCTCCCAGAGCAAGTATTTTTCTTGCACACGCCAGCAAGGCGCATGCATTTATGCAACACCGCGGATTTGTAATTCCGGATGATGTGCAAAATGTATGCAGAGATATTATGCGCCATCGCATTGGTTTGACGTATGAAGCGGAAGCAGAAAGTATTAATCAGGATGAAATTATTTCCAGAATTCTTTCAAGAGTGGAAGTTCCATAAATCCCTGTAGTAAGACTAATTACTATTAAAAATTAATAATTCTAATCCGGAGGCGAAATGATTCTGTAATGAAAAGCAATGAAATCATAAAATATCTGTTCATCGCTCCGGTGTACTGTTTTTACCTGATCACCATTTCAGGTCAAACTACAACCGTGTCATTAAAAGTACATGATGTTATGGATATGTTTGGTTCCATACAGCAAGGTGTTTGGATTAATCATTATGCAGGAATCAGTACAGAAGGGGACAGTTATGTATTTACCCTGGGCCATAACACGAAGGAATACAAAGGCATCCTGCAAAATGTAAGTAAAAATGAACTATTCACTGCAGAAGGTGCCTTTCATTCCGATCAGATGCGATTGGTTCTTCTGGATACCAGCTATGAAATTGCAGGATACTTATCCGGAGATGTAAATGCCACAGGTGTTTTAGTCAATATACTGGATAAGAGAAAAGAAAAAGGCAGGTATATTGAATTTGAAAAAGTGAACCGCGATGGTTACAAGGTCTTGGATTGTCCTGCACAGGTTTGGTATCAGTCTTATCATGGCATAATGGATCAAAATCCGGTGTTTATTCAGTTACAAAAGGAAAAGGATCAACGGGTATTTGGTAGCATTAGCGTGCCGGGTAAACTGACTGGGTACATAGTTTCCGGTAATTGTGAAGATACGCGGTGTCAGAAAATGAATCTGCGCGTCTACGATTTTTTCGGCGAGCGTTTCAAAGAATACAAGGCTACTAAACTCGATTTAAACCGGACGCAGGTTGAAGAATTTTTCAAAGATAAATTTCAGATTTTCGAAGATTGGAATGCGGATACCAAATACAATTTCAATTGTAAAAATCTTAGCATTCCGGCCATTCGCTTATATGCACAATTTATTCAAATTAATGATCGCGAATTTGATAATTGGCTGGAGGATTTTATCAATAAGTGGAAAGACCAGGTGATTTCGTTTTATCAACCGGGAGCTATGCAGGAACAAAAAGATGCCACGGCATACATGGATATCGACTGGATCAGTCCTGATTGGGTAAGCGGAATATTCCGATTTACAGAACCGTGGAGTGAAGTGGAAAGAAGTTTGCCGTTTACGTATGACCGAAGGTTGCACCGCATTGTAAGTATTGAAGAGCTCTTCGACAAAGAATTCGATTACAAATCTTTTTTTGCGGATTATATCTCCTGGAAAAAAAAGGAAATGATGTCCATCAATACATCCAGCAGATTCAGAGGGTATATGGATGTTGAATATTTTAGTTTGTGGTCCCTGAGACCGGAGGGATTTTGTTTTACGTCTGAATTTAATACGGTTTGGGGGATTCGTAAAATAATTGTACCCTACACGTTGTTGCAAGAGCATATTCGCAGAAACGGACCATTGAGAAAACTTTTTTAATAATGGAAACACAGGATATTCTTAAAAAAGTAAGGCAAATAGAGATTAAAACCAAAGGGTTAAGCCATCATTTGTTTTCCGGTGCTTATCACAGCACATTCAAAGGAAGAGGAATGTCTTTCTCTGAAGTACGGGAATATCAAATCGGCGATGACATCCGTCATATTGACTGGAATGTAACGGCCAGATCAGGGCAGACTCAGGTGAAAGTATTTGAGGAAGAGCGTGAGTTAACTTTAATGTTACTGGTCGATATCAGCCGCTCTACCTTATTTGGATCATTGGATCAGAATAAAATGCAGTGGATGGTAGAAATGGCTGCCGTTTTAGCTTTTTCTGCGACGCAAAATCACGATAAAGTCGGATTGATCTTGTTTAGTGATAAAATTCACTTGTATGTTCCGCCTAAAAAAGGACGGCAACATATATTGCGTATGATCCGCGAATTACTGGTTACACATCCGGATGCTGGCCGAACGCGTTTTGATTTACCGTTGCAATATTTAAATAGCGTTCAAACTAAAAAAACCATTTGTTTTTTGCTTTCGGATTTTCACGATCCCGTTCCGGAAGCCACCTTGAAAATTGTGGCTCGGAAACATGATTTAATTGGTCTTCAAATTCTGGATCCGCTGGAAAAATCCATGCAATCCGTTGGTTTAATTCAATTGAAAGATGCCGAATCCGGTACAGAAATGATTGTCGATAGCTCGGATAAACAATTAATGAAAAAGTATGAGGAGGCGCAGGTGCGGCACTATGCTCAGTTGCGGCAACAATTTTCAAGAGCCAATGCTGATTTTTTACAGTTGGATCTGGATGATACGTATATAAAAGTATTGTTGAAATTTTTCAAAAAGCGTCATTGAATTGAAACAGATTATTCAACTTATTTTTTGTTTTTCAATGAGTATTTGGGTCACCGGGCCAAATGCCCAGGTGTCTTTCACGCAAAAACTGGATAGTCTTCATATGCTGATTGGCGATCAGCGAAATCTTATATTGACGTGTTCGGATAATATAATAGGTGAAGAGCCTTTTGCCATTCTGGATACCTTGTCCTGGTTTCATATAGTCGATAAAGGAAAGTGGACTACGAAAGATCAGGGGGTGGAACGTAAAATTGTCTTTACCGTATTTGACAGTGGTTATTTTAGTATACCTCCTTTAGGATTGTTTCCTGCAAAAGATTCTGTGCATGCTCTGGGAAATCAGTTACACATTGAAGTGAATTATCCTTCTGATAGTTTAAATATTTTAAGGCCTATCAAATCCATCGAAGAAACGGAGTCTAAGTTCAGATACATGTACCTGATCATTATCGGGTTGATTTTTATTGCAGGAATGTTGTTTGTGTTGTATCAGTTTTTCAAAGCAGACCGGGTCAAGCCAGCCGTTATCCAATTGGCAAAAGAGAAAAAGATCTGGGAAACCTGCCTGCAATCTTTAGATGAACTGGAATCCAAAAAATTATGGCAAAATCAAAAGGTTAAAGAGTATTATGATGAACTCAATTTGATTCTCCGCACTTATTTATCATCCGGATTAAAAATTCATGCTCTTGAGAATACCAGTTCTGAGATTATTGACTTCATTCAAAAAGAAAAACCGGAGATCAATAATTGGGAGTTGCTAAGGGATTGTTTTAAAGAAAGCGATCTGGCCAAATTTGCGAATGTGCTGCCTTCGGCAGAGCGAAATGAAAAATGGCTGACCTTTTCTAAGGAGTTCATTCTAGCCAATAAGGAACTTTCTGAATTAATATTGGAAGAAACAAGGGTGCACTGGCAAGCATTAATCGGTGAATCCATGGCTGCACAGTTTGAAAATCCCATTGAAACAGTGCCTGATGAATTAATTCAATTATATAAAAACAAAAATGCCGGTCAACTGGAATTATTGCATCACATCATAGGAAGAAATCAGTTTCAATTGCCGGAAGACTGGATCAAATGGCATGAAATGCATACGGGAATATTTTACAGATGGCAGTTGACTATTTTAAATATATCAAAAAACAAAGTAGCTGTGGTGGCCATATTTCTTTTTATTCTGCCATTCATTACATTGTTTTTACCATTTATCGCAATGATCAGTATCTGGAAAAAACAAGATATTTTTTCCAGAGGAATTTTCGGTTTATCGGGAAATAATAAATTAGTCTTAAGAAACAGAAAATGATACTGATGTGGTTGGACCGGTTAGAGTGGGAGTCGCCATGGTTTTTCCTGCTATTGGCATTGTTGCCTTTGATTTGGTATCGCATTGTAAAAAATGCGGAGCGTACAACAAATGCACTCGAGTTTCCGAGTTTGCATTTTTTTGAAGAAAGAAGAAATTGGAAAATCAGAATCTATGCCTGGTTACCTTATTTTCGGTTAATGGCCATTGCATTATTTGTTATGGCACTAGCAAGGCCGAGATGGATATTAAGAGAAGAAAAAATAAATGCAGAGGGTATCGCTATATTTTTGACGATGGACCTTTCTTCCAGCATGCTCAGTAAGGACTTTGATCCCAACAGATTGGAAGTGAGCAAAGCGGTAGCCGTTGATTTTATTTCAAAGCGACCCTATGACCGGATTGGTCTTACTGCTTTTTCAGGTGAAGGATATACGCAATGTCCATTGACTACAGATCATGAGGCATTAAAGGTATTGCTGAATGATTTGCGGTGTGGATTGATTGAAGATGGAACTGCAATCGGAATGGGTTTGGCGTGTTCGATTAACCGATTAAAGGAAGATTCAGCAAAAAGCAAAATCATCATTTTGCTGACCGATGGAGTGAATAACGCAGGGGACATATCGCCTGCATTGGCTGCCGATCTTGCAAAGACTTACAAAATTAAAATATATTCAATCGGTGTCGGCAGTAATGGTGAAGCTTATTCGCCCATTGGCCGAAGTCAACATGGTGAGTATGTCTTTGGCATGGCACCTGTTAATATAGATGAACAGTTGCTGACTCAAATTTCAAACTTTACGGGCGGAAAATATTACCGTGCGACAAATGCTGAAAAATTGAAAGAGATCTATAAAGAAATTGATCAATTGGAGAAAACTAAAATTGAAGTCCGGTATATCAAACGCTATTCTGAGGAGTTCAGAGCTTTTCTGATTTTCGGAATGTTGTTGCTTGCCTGTGAATGGATTTTACGGATGACTATTTTAAGAATTTTACCCTGATATGTTTAGACTGGAAGAGATCGGATATTTGATTTTGATATTGGTGATACCGGTATTTTATTTATTGTTTTTAAATTACCAAAAACAAAAAGAAACGATCTGGAAAAAGTTGGGCAATCCAAAAACACTTCTGAATTCGAGATTTCTTCCTACAGATAAATTCAATTTAAAATTTATATTATTCCTGGTGGTAACTTTCCTGAGTATTCTAACACTAACCAACCCTCAGTACGGAAAGAAAAAGGAAAAGATCAAAACACAAAATGTGGATGTATTCATCGCATTGGATGTATCGCAAAGCATGTTGTGTACCGATATCAAACCGGACCGTTTGTCGCGGGCTCAAATCTGGATCAAACAATTTTTAGACCGGTTTCATTCCGAGCGGATCGGTTTCATTTCGTTTGCCGGAAGTGCTTATTTGCATTCGCCCTTAACTACAGATATCCCAACAATACATTTGATGACTTCCATGGCGGGTCCTAAAAATATAGGTACACAGGGGACGGCCATTGCCGATGCTATTAATCTGGCTGCAAAATCATTTGCTGATGAAGAAGGATTTCATAAAGTAGTATTATTGATCAGCGATGGCGAGGATCATGAAGGCGCAGCATTAGAATCAGCAAAGCATGCAGCAGAAAAAGGAATCAGCATATTTACTATACCAATAGGTACAGAACAAGGAGGAGCCATTCCCAATATCAATTATGGCGCGGACAATTTCAAAATGGATGAAAAAGGAGAATTGATTATCACCAAACCAAATCGGTCTTTGTTAAAGGAAATTGCCGAAACAACGCAGGCTGAACTTTTGGAAATACAGGATGGGGATGCGTCATTTGAAATTTTAAAAAAGAAGTTTGCCTTGTTGTCGAAAAAAGATGTGACCTATCATTCCTTTAGCAGTTATGAATCTTATTTTCAATACATACTGATTATTGCTTTTGGCTTACTCATTTTTGAAACAATGATTATAAGAAAGAAAAATGATTAACCGGATTACGTTCATATGTTGTTTCTGTGGTTTGGTCAGCTTGCTGGCTGCACAGGATCCGTCACTTTATTCCATTAAAGGGGATAAATATTATAAGGATTCCAATTTTACGGAAGCGGAAGAAGCTTACCGGAAAGCAAATGATTTAAAACCTGAATTCAAGAATCAATACAATATCGGGAATAGCTTGTATCAACAAGGAAGAACAAAGGAAGCGGCTGAATCTTATGAAAAAAGTTTGCAACATATTATTGACAATAGGGCTAAGTCAAAAGCGTATTACAATCTGGGTAATGCATTGTTTAATCAAAAGGAATATGATAAAAGCATTAAAGCTTATCAGGATGCTTTAAAAATCAATCCGCATGATCAGGAGGCGAAGCAGAACTTAGTCCTGGCAAAAAGACAAAAGCAAATTCAGCAACAGCAACAGCAGCAACAACAACAGCAGCAGCAACAGGATCAACAACAGAAGAACGACAAAGACAAACAGCAGGAGCAACAGCAGAATCAGGATTCTCAAAATCAACAGAATCAATCCAAAGAGGAGAAGAATAAAGAACAGCAACAATCACAAAATCAGGCCAATGAAAAGAATAAAGAAAAAAATGCAGAGTCCGAACAAGAGAAAAAAGATAAAATGAACAAAGAACAGGCAGAGCAGTTATTGAGGATGGTAGATGATCGCGATAAAAAAATCAGGGAACGCCTGCAGAAATCACAAAGCAAATCTCCTAAACGGGATAAAGACTGGTAACTGATTTTGATTTGATAAACTAAGGTTAAAGAAAATTAAGCGGTAAACGAAGTTGAATCTAAAATGTTTAAAAGTTAAGAAGATTGATTTCGGAAATTAATTTGTTCTCTGGATTTAGCTATTCAGTAAATTGATAAATTATTAATTTATATGAAAAGAATAATAGTAATTTTAATGATTGCAGCAAATCATATCTGCGCACAGTCGGTTGAGTTTAATGTTTCCGTTAGTAATGATACCTTGATGTTGGGTAATTTTCTGGAAGTAAAATTCGAGATCAATAATGGCAACGGGAAATTTATCGCTCCTGATTTTGCGGGCTGGAATGTGATTTCAGGACCAAATACGGCTTCGAGTTATTCATTCATGAATGGCGAAGTCAATCAAAGCAGTTCCTATACGTATTACCTGGAAGCGCCTGCTGAAGGTGACTTTATCATTAATTCTGCCAAATTGAAAACAGAAGATGCAGAATTAAAGACGCCTCCTGTAAAAGTAGTTGTTATTGGAAATCCGGATGGGAAACGCCAGCACCCAAAGTACAAGTCGGAAGAGCGGGGGCAGTTTCCTGAAATAAAAAAAGAAGAACAACCAACTAAGAAGCGAAAAGTGACCAAATTATAATGAAGAGTTATCTGAAATATCTTTTCTTATTTGTTCCCGGTTTTATATTCGGGCAAGTTAGCTTTGAAGCTATTACCAATGCAGAAAGTGTATTACAGGGCAGTACATTTCAGGTGACTTTTCAATTAAAGAATGCAGAAAGTTCCGGGTTTCGGGCACCGGATTTTTCTCCATTCAAAGTAGTTTCGGGTCCTTCCCGCTCCATGCAAACGACAATTATAAATGGTGCAATGAGTTCATCGGTAGGATTTGTATATGTGCTGACCTGCAATCAAACCGGAAATTTTACGATCCCTCCCGCTTCCGTTGTGGTCAAGGGAAAGACGTTGCAAACACGTCCAATTGTAATAAAGGTAGTTAAAGCGACTCCAAGTTCAACCAATAGTGCTGATGTATTTATCAAAGCGATTGTTGAGAAACAAGAAGTGTATTATGGAGAACAATTTATTTTGACCTATAAATTGTATACCAGGGTAAATATTGACAATATCGAATTTGCATCAAAACCAAATCTGGATGCATTCCAGGAAGAGGCTGTTAATTTAAACAGCAGTCCTGTTCAAAGAGAAATTTATGATGGACGGGAATACACGACTAAAGTACTTTCTAAATCCGTATTGTTTCCTGTTAAAACAGGTAATTTAGTCATTGATCCGGTCGTGTTCAGAATTGCGAAAGGAGATAATGATCCATGGGGTATGGGGATGCCGTCTTTGTTTCGTTCGCAGGTCGAAAATGTAGTTAGTAATGAAATTAAACTGAAAGTAAAGGATTTGCCACAACCGGTTCCGAAGCACTTTAGCGGTGCTGTTGGAGAAATGTATATTCAGGTGAATTCTTTAAATAATTCATATACCCTGAACGATGCAATTCATTTGGGTATCGAACTTCGTGGAGATGCGAATTTCAATATGATCAAAACAGATTTTCTGCAGTTGGATACCAGCTTTGAAATTTCGGACTCGAGATCAGGTGAAATTATAAAAGTTACGGACGAGCCCAAAATGACCAAGACCAGGAAATTTGATTTCCTGATAGTTCCTAAATCAATAGGGGAATTTATGATCAAACCTGGCTTTGTGTATTTCAGTCCTGCACAAAGTAAGTACATCAGTCTGCAGGATAGTTTTCCGGTAAGAATTAGTAAAGGGAATGCAATGGTTGCTGCAAAAGTTGGTAGTGGGTTGGCCGATATCAAACGGGAGATACAATTACAGTACAATTCTGCTGTGTTGTGGAAAGATTATAAAGTATGGATGTTGTGTTGTCTTCCTCTGGGTTTACTAGTTATTGGATTCTTACAACGGAATGCGACCTATTTTTCAGGGGGTAAAAATTCGAAATTCAATAAGCATAACGTATCTGTTCAAAATGATTTGAGTGTAGACCATATTGAAAATCTGGTCATTCAAAAAATCAATTCAAAATATTCCTTACAGCCCGATCTGACTACGTTGTTGTCAGTAAAGCAATTTCTTGTCCGGAATAAAAGCAGTGACGATTCGTCAGCACTTTGGCTGGAAATTATCTATCAGCTGGAAACACTCAAATACAGTGGGTCAGCATCAGAATCTTTATTGTCAGCTTTAAAAGAAAAAATAGAAGTTTTGGCCTGAAAAGGATTGAATGGGCTGATTTTATTTTTCCAATGAATCCCGTCAATCCTTATAATCTCTGTCATCTGCGATTTATCTTTGCCCCACAATTCAGGATATGCAGCGTATTAAGATAATTGAGGTATTGGGCATGGAGCCTGCGGGTCAGGAGATTACCGTTATGGGCTGGGTGCGTTCATTCAGAAGCAATCGCTTTGTGGCCCTTAATGACGGTTCTACATTAGGCAATTTGCAATTGGTAGTAGACTTTTCGCAATTTGATGAATCATTAATTAAGCGGATTGCAGTCGGAACAGCAATTAAGTCTGTAGGAAAATTAGTCGTTTCGCAGGGAGCGGGGCAGAAAATGGAATTACAGGTTGAATCTTTGGAAATATTCGGAGATTGCGACGCATCGGTTTATCCTTTACAACCGAAGAAACACAGCATGGAATTTTTGCGTCAGATCGCGCATCTTCGATTCCGGACAAATACCTTTAGTGCGATTTTCAGAATCCGCCATGCGCTGGCTTTTTCCATTCATGAGTTTTTTCACAAGAGAGGATTTTTTTATTTGCATTCACCGGTCATAACCGGATCAGATGCAGAAGGTGCAGGGGAAATGTTCCGGGTAACTACTTTGGATCTCAAAAAAATTCCTTTTACCGAAGAGGGTGAAATTAATTTCAAAGAAGATTTTTTTTCAAAACCAACCAATCTTACGGTTTCCGGACAACTGGAAGCAGAACTTGCGGCTTTGGCTTTGGGACAGGTTTACACCTTTGGTCCAACATTTCGCGCAGAAAATTCCAATACCCCAAGGCATCTGGCTGAATTCTGGATGATCGAACCAGAAATTGCTTTTGCTGATTTGAATGATGATATGGATCTGGCGGAAGATTTGTTGAAATATGTCATCCGTTCTGTATTGGAAAATTGCAAAGAAGATTTACAGTTTTTGCATGATCGCGAGCAGGAAGAAGAAAAGCAGAAACCACAAAATGAACGGAATGAAATGTCCTTACTGGATCGGTTAAAATTTTGTGTCGAGAATCAATTTGAACGCTTAAGTTATACGGATGCCATTGAGATTTTGAAAAACTCCACTCCCAATAAAAAAAGAAAATTTCAGTTTCCGGTTGAAAACTGGGGAACGGATTTGCAATCCGAGCACGAACGCTATTTGGTTGAAAAGCATTTCAAGAAGCCGGTTATTCTCATCAACTATCCCAAACAGATCAAGGCGTTTTACATGAGACAGAATGAGGATGATAAAACGGTTGCAGCAATGGATATTTTATTCCCTGGTATCGGAGAAATAGTTGGTGGTTCGCAGCGCGAGGAACGATTGGATAAATTAGAGACCCGTATGCAAGAGATGCACATCCCGGTTGAAGAAATGTCCTGGTATCTGGACACGCGGAGATTTGGGACCTGTCCGCATGCCGGCTTTGGTCTTGGTTTTGAACGATTGGTGCTATTTGTAACCGGAATGAGTAATATTCGCGATGTTATTCCTTTCCCGCGTTTTCCGGGTTCTGCAGAATTTTAAATTAAATAAATTATAAATGAAAAATCTAAGCTGGATATTACATGCAATTTCCCTGTTGGCTATTATGTATTTATTTATGGAAAACAGAAAATTGAAAGCTCCCGAACAAAAACACAGCAGCTCTATGCAATCAGGTGCACCAGGAACAGGATCAATAGCTGCGGCATACTTTTATTCTGATAGCCTGTTAAATCAACTTAAATTTTTCAAGGAGAGTGAAGCTGAATTTAAAAAGAAGCAACAAAGTATGATGCTCGAGTTGCAGGGAAAGGAAGAGAAATTGCAGAAAGAAGCTCAAAATCTGCAAAAAAATGCAGAGAACATGACTCGTAAGGAGACCGAAGCAGCTCAAAAAAGGCTTGCAGGTATGGAGCGCGATTTGATGGAGCGAAAAGAAAAACTATCCAATCAGTTTGGAGAGGAAACGGCAGAGTTTAATGAAGCCTTACATAATAAAGTAGTTTCCTATCTCAAGGAAATGAATGCCAATGGAAAATATCAGTTTATTTTTTCTGTAGCACGGGAAGGAAATATATTTTATTGTGATCCTTCTCTCGATATAACAGATGAAATGGTAAGGGCATTAAATGAGAAGTACAGTCAATAATCAATATTGTATAGGTAAACTGTTGCGAACAGAAGATTAGTTCAGACTTGAATCTTTGGAAGCGTATACTCACTTTATTTTGCGTAAACTGAAATGAATAAAAACAGATTAGAGACATTCTGTGATGGTGTGATAGCCATCATCATTACCATAATGGTTTTGGAAATGAAAGTGCCTCATGGTGCAGAGTGGTCAGACCTAAGCACTTTGTTGCCCATCTTTCTATCTTATCTGATGAGTTTTATCTACCTGGGAATTTACTGGGGTAATCATCATCATCTGATGTATGCGATCACCCGGGTAACTTCCGGAATTATCTGGTCTAATCTGAATCTGTTGTTTTGGTTGTCATTAATTCCATTTTCAACTGCATGGATGGGTGAAAATCATTTTGCAACCAATACCGTGGCCCTTTATTCAATTTCCCTATTGATGCCAGCCATTGCCTGGTATATACTGCAAAGTCTTGTTTTAAAACATCATTTGCATCCGGATGAATTTGAATTTGCTCATAGAAGGCAAAACAGGAAGGGAAAAATTTCATTGCTGTGTTATATTTTATCTATTGTGTTCGCCTTTATAAGTCCGGTCATTTCTGGTGTTTTTATAGTTGGTGTGGCATTGATGTGGATCATACCCGATAAAAATATCGAGAAGGAATTTAAATAACACTTGCTTTCTTTTACGTCCGATTATATGTTATTTTTGATGGGTGAGTTCTTTATCCATTAAGTGCTTGTTTCTGAAAACCACAACTTGTTTTAAGGTTCTGGTATGTACGGTATTGATTCTTGCGGTAAAAATGAATCACCTGTTTGCCCAGGATCTGATGTATCCGTTTGAACACTACAATGATCAAAATGGAATCTCTGCACCCATTAGAAAAATTATTCAGGATAGTTATGGTTTTATCTGGTTGGCAAGTTCCGATGGTCTGTTCCGGTTTGATGGAAAGGCATTCAAAGTATTCCGCAATAAATTAGGAGACAGTACCAGTATTCCGAACAATATTATTAATGGACTATGTCTTCATCCTGATGGAAAAATCTGGATTGCCAGTAATGGAGGCCTGTGCTATTTTACATATGAAGACAATTCGTTTCATCAAATTAACCTTCCTGAAGAACTTGAGCAAACAGATCGATATCGGATACATGCCGTAGAGGTCGATTATTTTGGTCAGATTTGGTTTGCTACAAAGTCTAAAGTGCATCTACTCGACAGTGACTTTAAAACAGCTTATTTCTTTAGTTTGCCATTGGAATACAATTACACCATATCCAGGATTTTTCCGGATCATGGTAACCGTTTATTCGTAGGCACAAATACCAGCGATCTTGTTATGGTTGATCTATGTACCGGTCAAATGCATTCCACAAAAATTCAATCGGATGAATACCAGCAACTCAATCTCCCGGCGACAGTCACTAAAATAGCATCATATAAAAAAGATACCCTTTTGGTAACTTCATGGTATGGCGGACTACATAAAGTAGTTTATTCAGATTCTTTTGTGCATTCAATTCCTGTCCGGATTGAATCAGATGATAAACTTTCCAAAAACGTTTTAACCGGAAGTTGTCAATTGAAAGACAGTCTGTGGTGGATTGTTTCCAATGGTTCCGGAATAATAATGTATGATTTATCACGGGAAAAATATTTCGGTACCATTAAATACAATATTTCCAATCCATCGGGATTGAGCGATAATTATATTAATGATATCTTCAGGGATAACAATGGAATTGTCTGGATAGCGACCGATGAAGGAGTGAATAAATATGATAAATTGTCACATCAGTTTTTCAGACTGAAAGTTCCTTTGCAAAAAACAGAAAAATCAATTTACCGGAGACCTTCCTGTATATTGGAAGATAAGAATAGTCACACCACCAAGTATTTGTGGATTGCGGTTCCGGGTGTTGGATTATTTCATTACAACCGGCAAGAGCACAACTTTGATTATGTTACTCTGCGCGGTTCAGATCATACACCGATCAATGATCTACGGATTTCAGATATGACCTATGACAATCAGGATCGGTTGATTTTGTGTCTAAGTTCCGGGATCTATATATACAACGAGAAAAAGGCAGTGGTCGAGACCTTTCATTTGCCTGTTCAAAAGCCAATAGAAAATGTTCGCAAATTAATCCAGGATAGCAAAGGTAACTTTTGGTTTATAGCAGCAAATGATGGAATTTATTATTTTAATCCATCCGCCAATCAATTAATCCATTATACAAGTCAAACCGGAAATCCGAATTCAATTCCGGATAACACCGTGTTTTGTATACTCGAAGATCGGGATCATTTTATCTGGATTGGGACTCAAAACAGGGGTTTATGTCGTTTGAATCCGGTAAGTGGTGAGTTTATTCATTTTGAACATAGCAAAAAGCAATCGCGGACATTACCGGATAATAACATTTATGATATCTATGAAGATCCGGACCGTTTTCTTTGGGTTGCTACCGAAAACGGTTTAGCAAGAATGGGACCGGATAGAAATGAATTTAAAGTATTTACGACGTCGGAAGGTTTGAGTAACAATGACATTTTTTTTATAACTCCGGACGTTGAAGGAAAATTATGGCTTGGCACGAATAACGGTTTAAGTGTATTGAATCCGCGGAATGGAAGTATAATTAATTATTCACAGATGGACGGTTTGGCTTCCAATAGAATGGATGGTGCAGCCATGTGTTGCAGGGATGGATTTCTATATTTTGGAACAAATAGTATGATTACAGGATGTAATCCATTATCCATTCTGAAAAATCAGAGTCCACCTATAGTTCTGATTAGCGCTATAAAAGTACATGGACAGGAAATTCCGATAAGCAGAACGGGAAATGGATTAAAGCCCATTGAACTTAATTATAAGGAGAATAATTTTAGCCCTGAGTTTGTCGCTTTGAATTTTACAAATAGCGCCAAAAACAGGTATGCTTATTATCTTGAAGGATATGATAAATATTGGAATTATTGCGGAAGTCAAATGACTACCACTTACACCAATTTGCCGGGAGGTACTTATACATTCATGGTAAAAGCGGCAAATAATGATGGTATCTGGAGTGCAAAAAATGATCAGATAACCATCATGGTTCAGCCCCCCTTTTGGAATACCTGGTGGTTTTATGCAATAGTTGGCTGGAGTTTTATTTTAATAGGATATTTCTATTTCAGAATGAAAATTCAGCAATTATTACATATGCAGCAGTTAAGACTCGAAATCGCCAGGGATTTGCATGATGAAGTTGGTTCAACGTTAAGCAGCATCAACATGACCAGCAGCATGGCAGACCATTTAATCAAAACGGGTAAAAATCAAAATGAATTATTTCAGTTTGTCCAGGCAGCATCACGCAAAGCGATGGAAATGATGAATGAAATTATTTGGTCTATTAAACCAGAAAACGATAAACCGGAAATGATGTGGAGCAGGATGCGGCAATATGCTTCGGAAATCCTGGAGGCCGTTGGTATCGAAGTTTCATTTGATATCATTGAAAAATCTAATCAGGCAGTTATCCCATTGCGCATGCGCAAGGATTTGTTTATGATTTTTAAGGAAGCATTAAATAATCAGGCTAAATACTCAAAAGCGACGAATTCAAAAATAGTTTTAATGCTGGATAGATCGCAATTTATAATGATTATAGAAGATAATGGAATCGGATTTGTTGCGGATTCAATTACCAATGGCAATGGCTTAAAAAACATGAAAGAAAGAGCCGTGGAGCTTGGTGCAAATTTTAAATTGGAATCCGGTTTGGGAATTGGAACCAGAATCGAGTTAAAAGTAAATTTATAAGAATAGGCAAACTGTTATAAATACCAATTAATTGGTCTGATCGTATTAAAATGTTTGGACTAACCAATTTGAAAATTTTAATGGGGTTGAGACTAAGGAATTTTTGAATAATGGCAAACCAAGCAATTGTATTCATGCATTGTTCGGAATAACTCTCATCCCATATTTATGTTAATTAATATATCTGAGGAAAGATTTAGTTTTGATCATTCTTTATTTCAGCAATGAAGACCGGAATCTTAATTTTTGAAGACAATCACTACCTGCGAAACAGTTTAGTGGCATTTCTCAACTCTCACGCAGACTTTAAGGTAATCGGAGCATTTGAAAATTGTGATCGGGTGGTGCCGCAAATTGAGGAATTGAAACCCGCAATCGTATTGATGGATATTGGAATGCCGGGAACCAACGGATTAGAGGGATTAAAATTGATCAGGAAGCATTATCCGGTTTTGCCGGTTATGATGCTTACTGTATTTGAAGACAATGATCATATTTTTGAAGCCATATGCAGAGGAGCTTCAGGATATTTGCTAAAGAATACGCCCATTGAAAAAATACCAGAAGCAATTAAGGATTTACTTTCAGGAGGAGCGCCCATGACTCCTTCCATAGCTAAAAAGGTCATCCAGTTATTTCAGAATCTGACCATCCCTAAAGAAGACCAATATGGACTGAGTCCCAGAGAAACAGAAGTGTTAAATCTACTCACAACGGGTCATAGTTACAAAATGATTGCCAATAAATGCAATATAGGGCTTGAGACTGTTCGCTCGCACATTAAAAAAATTTACGAAAAATTGCAGGTTCATTCCGCCACGGAAGCGGTTTCAAAAATATTGTCCAAGAAGGGATAGCTTAAGAGCCGTATAAATAAGAACATTATTGTGGTGATCCAAATTGAACAGGCATTCCAATCATTGCCGTATGACTCCAACTTGTCAATTTGTAAGAAAAATTGAATTTTTAGAAAAGATGCCTTTGCCCCGGACCTAATCATTCCCATACTTATGGGATTGACCGGTGAAAGTTCAAGAGAGATCTTTGTGGAGCAATTTGATTTTCACCTTTAAATCATCAATCATGTATTTAGTTCGGGATATATTCCAGTTAAAGTTTGGCGCATTTAAGGATGCATTGACCTTGTTGAAGCAAGCTTCAGCGCAGGGAATTATGCCAGCTTCCAATACCCGGGTCCTTTCCGATTTTACCGGGCGTTCTTACAGGCTCATTTTTGAAAATCAATATGATTCCCTGTCAGCTTTTGAAAAAGATTTAACGGAAGGAATGAAAACCAAGGAATGGCAAAACTGGTATATGCAATTTAAGCAACTGATTGAGTCTTCAGAAAGAGAAATTATGAAAGTTCATGTGTTGAACTAAAGTATATTCCGGTATGCGGTTTATCAGGAATTGGAAATTGTAAATAGCCGGAAGACTAGTCTGAAACGTCATTTATCATTCATAAAACTATACAACATGGAAGAAAACAAATTAAATCAGACCACGAAGCGCAGAAGCTTTCTTGGTAAACTTGCAACCGGAGCTGCTGCACTGGGATTAGTGTCTGTTGTCTCGCCATTAAGACTTGGCGCACAACAGAAGCCACCAATGAAAGGAAAAGCTCCAGCGCCAAAGGGAGAAGCAGATCTTTGGTTTGACAAAATCAAAGGAAGGCACCGTGTGGTTTATGATGCAACACGTCCTCATGAAATTATGCCATTCGCATGGCCTAAAATTTTCTTAATGACCAATGAATCTACAGGAACTCCTTCAAGTGAATGTGGTGTAGTTGTTGTACTTAGACATGATGCTATAGGCTATGCTTTCCAGGATAGCATGTGGGCTAAATATAATTTTGGTGAAGTATTTAAGGCAGGAGAACTTGGACCCGCTTTTCAGGCTGCAGATGCTGCAACCGCAACCAAGACAAGGAATCCATTCTGGAATACACATCCCGGTGATTTTAAAGTGCCTGGCGTTGGAGCAGTGGATATCGGAATTAAAGATTTACAAAAAAGTGGTGTTATGTTTTGCGTTTGTGGCGCTGCTATGATGGTCTATTCAAATGTTATCGCAGGCATGATGAAGATGAATGCTGATGATGTGATGAAAGACTGGAAAGCAAATATCATTCCGGGTATTCAGATTGTTCCTTCCGGTGTTTGGGCATTAGGCCGTGCGCAAGAGCATAAATGTGGATACATCTTTGCTGGATAATTCACCTCCTTTTAGTTAACGGGAAGTCAATTGTGTGCGTTTCTAAAGTTGAGTTGTAATACGGTTGACTTTCTTTAAAATACTCGTTTATGAAAAGATTTATTTTCATTTTATCATGTACATTTTTATTGGGTAATGTGTTATCTGCTCAAAAAGCACCATACAAGGTTGTGTTCGATGTAACATCTAAAGATACGGTGATACATCAGATGGTTATCCGGTGGATAAAGGAGATTATGAATATGGTGCCAACTGCTGAAATTGAAGTAGTCTACTATGCTAAATCGCTGGATATGATTACCAAGGATAAATCGGTAGTTGCTGATGATGTGATAAAGTATGCCGGGCAGAAAAATATCTCTTTCAAAGTTTGTGAGGTAGCCATGAAAAACAATGGGGTTGACAAATCTCAATTACTGGCTGGAGTAAAAACGGTACCGGATGGAATTTATGAGATCATTTCCCGCCAACATGATGGCTGGGGATATATCAAAGCAGCCCGGTGATAATATACTGAATCATAGCATTGTTTAAACAGGATTATTCAACACTGTAGCGCAACTGGATATCAGTCTTATTATTTTCTACATGAATGTGTTTAATAGATTCCCAAAAGTAAAACCGGTGGGATAAGTAATGCAATAGCAGTTAGGCAATTAAGCATTTTTTCATTTCAATGAATTTAAATGAAGCTGATCCTCTTTGGTGCATCTGGTGCTACTGGTCATGAATTGGTAAAACAAGCATTAGAAAAAGGTTATCAGGTAACCGGATTTGTCAGAGATCCGGTTAAAATGAAAATAAGTCATTCCAAATTGGAATTGATTGTAGGAGATGTAGCCAATGATCATTTAGTCGGGGATGCAATAAACGGTAAAGATGCTGTTTTCTCAACCTTGGGTGCCGCAAGCCCATTTAAGTATGATCAATCTGTAGTGATTGGAATTTCCAATATCGTCAATGCCATGATGAAGTCCGGTGTAAACCGCCTGATCTATATGTCGGCTATCAATGTGAAGGAGAGTAGAAAACAAGCTGGTTTACTGATTCGTGTCCTTGCTCCTCTATTATTAAGATTAGAAACTGCAGGACATGAAGCCAGGGAAAAAATAATCAGAGCGAGTCCATTACAATGGACATTGGTCCGCTCTGCCGGATTGACAAATGGAATGCGCACCGGGATATACAGAAGTGGAACAGACATCAGCGCGAATGGGATCGTAGCTACTATTTCCCGTGCAGATGTAGCAGATTTTATGATGAGTCAGTTGAACAATGATCAGTATATAAGGAAAATGCCGCTGGTGATGTACTAAGAAAACCTGAGGAGATTGTAGTGAGCAAGTGTACCGGTATATTCAATTTAGTTTCAATTCATAATTAAGATTAGATAGGAATGGATATTGTCGTAGGGAATAAATCAGACAGTGCTCATTTTATAAAAAAAATTACTAAACATTTTAATTTCAAATCAATGAATCGCTTTTATTTATTTGGTTTTTTATATCTCGTTTTTGTTGTCGCTTGTGGTAAAAACATGAACAAAACACTGGATGGTAAAACCTATCAGTTAAGTACGTGGGATGTAAATCATCCGGAGAAACAGGATCCCGATATGGTTGTGTTTAAGAATGGCATGATGGATTCTGAAGCCTGTCACCAATATGGTTTTGGGGCAGCACCGTATAAGTCGTCCTATGCAAACGGAATTATTTCATTTGCCGGTACCATATCCAGTGGAACAGAAGGTACCATATTAATTGAGGGGAAGACTATGGATAATGGTATTGAAGGAACAATGGTTTGGAAGAAAGCAGGTCAAAATGATATTAATTACAAGTTTAAAGGTCATCTGAAATCGGAATAAATGGACCGTATTAATTTCCGTATATGCACTTAAGGGTGGTTTAATATTCATCTTGAATCGGTTTTTTTAAAAAAAGCTTAGAAAACTTTTGATTTCTTTTTTGCGTATTGTTAACTTTGAAAACTAAACATCTACGCCATGAAGAATTTAAGTTTCCTTCTCCTGGTCTATTTTATTTTGATCATTTTTCATTCATGTAAGGAGGATACTGCAGAGCCCTTTATTTTAAATAGTGCCTCTTCATATAAAGGCGACGTAGCGATTGACTGGATAAATCTGCAGAGAAATTTAGTTCAATCAACCGGTGGTTTTTCGCCTCCGGTGGCTGCAAGATCTTATGCTTATGCTGCATTGGCTTTGTATGAATCTGTGGTTGCTGGTATTCCCCAAAATCTATCTTATGCCGGTTTAATAAGTGAGTATACCGGTCAGAATATTCCTTCCCTGGAAAAAGGGAAAAATTACAATTGGGAATTATCAGCTAATGCATGCATGGCCTATATGCTGAGGAACCAATTTAAAACCAGCTCTGCAGCTAATTTAGCATTGATAGACCAACTCGAACAAACTTATATCAATAGCAACTCAACGGATACTGCTACCGTAACTCGATCTATAGCTTATGGAAGAGCTGTTGCAGAAGCCGTTTACAATTATTCAAAAACGGATGGTAAAGACGAAGCATACAGCTCAAATTTCCCGGATTATGTCGTTCCGGATGTTCCGGGGAAATGGGAACCAACTTCCGCAATGAATCCAAAGCCGCTTCAACCTTATTGGGGACAGGTCAGACCTTTTGTTGGCAGCGATACCGCAAGTGCATTGATTCAGACCTTTCCACCAAATGCTTATTCCACAGAGCCTAAGAGCATTTTCTATCTACAGGCTAATGAAGTATACATTGTCGGACTAAATTTGACAGATGAACAGAAGAAAATTGCAAAATTCTGGAGTGATGACCCTGGAATTACAGCAACACCACCCGGACATTCTATGTCAATAGCTGGACAAGTACTTCAATTGGAAAAATCTGACCTGGCCATTGCTGCAGAAGTGTTTTCAAAAGTTGGACTCGCCGTGCACGATGCATTTATTTCTTGCTGGAAATCCAAATATGTTTATAATTTACTTAGACCCATCACCTATATCAATAAAAACATCGATGCAAGCTGGACCACCTTACTGACAACCCCTTCATTTCCTGAACATACCAGCGGTCATTCAGTGCAAACTTCTGCTTCGATGACAGTTCTTGAACATTATTTTGGTTCTAATTATGGATTTACCGATCATACACATGAATCCAGAACAGATATAGATGGAAGTCCACGCACTTTTAATTCTTTTTCAGAGATTACCAATGAAGCTGCAATATCAAGGCTTTATGGAGGAATTCATTTTCGACAGGCCATTGAATCAGGAAAAGACCAGGGAAGAATTATCGGTAGAAATATTGTGAATATACCTTTGAAGAAGTAACACCGGAATTAATTTTAAAAGAAAAGGGAATGAGACTGAGTTTTCAATGGATTACTTATTCAACAAGCTATAGTGGTGACTTTGCCCTGTTTGGACTTTAATCAGGATAAAGGCATTAAGTCAAAATTCCTGTTGTATAGCATCCTTCAATTAAGTAAATTCTAATTACTAATTGCAGTAAAACAAGACATTTCAGAGTATCTTTGAAATAACTGAATAGAACACATGAAACCATCAAAATTATTTTTTGTACTGATTCCCTATATTCTGTTTTCAGCTTGCAGGAAAGAGACCAGTAACTCCACAATTCATCAGCCATCTGAGTATTCATCTGAAGTTGCCATTGAATGGATTAACCTGGAACGTTTTCTGGTCAGGACAACTCCCGGCTTTACCGCTCCTGTTGCAGCCAGAGTATACGCTTATACCTCTTTAGCTTTGTACGAGTCAGTAGTGGCTGGAATTCCGGAAAACAAGTCATATTCCGGATTGATTAACGGATATCAAAGAACAGGTATTCCTGTTCTTGAAACTTCAGCAAGCTACAATTGGGAATTAGTAGTCAATGCATGTATGTCAAGTGTAATGAAGCAATTTTTCAAAACCGCTTCATTGTCAAATCTTGATTCCATTTTTCTGCTTGAAAAAAAGTATGTGGATAAAAATTTAAGTTCGGATCAGACTGAAATTTTAAGATCAGTAAATTATGGAAGGCAAGTGGCAGATGCGATATTTAACTATGCTAAATCCGATGGTCAGGAAAATGCACATCTCAATAATTTTCCCGACTATAATCTTCCAAATTCACCCTGGAGTTGGAAATCGACCAATATGAATAACCACCGGCCACTTCAGCCTTATTGGGGATCGGTCAGGCCTTTTCTTTCTGTTGATACAGCGTATAATCCGATATTTATTCCGCAAGATTTTTCTACTGATCCGGCTAGTTTGTATTATTCTCAGGCGAATGAAGTTTATAATCAGAGCAGCAATCAGGATCTGGAAACCATGAATGTAGTTAAATTCTGGAATGATGAAGATGGAGAAACCTCAACCCCTGCTGGTCATTCGCTTTCTATTTTGACCTCCATTCTCAAAAACGAAAATGAGAATCTTGCAAAAGCGGCTGAAGTTTATTCGCGAATCGGAATGGCCTTGCATGATGCTTATGTAGCCTCCTGGAAAATTAAATATACGTACAATCGGATCCGGCCGGAGACCTATATTAAACAATATATAGATCCGAATTATACTACCCTTTTGGAAACGGATCCGTCGCCTGAATTTCCCTGTTCTCATGCAGTGCAGATCGCTGCTGTAGTTTCTGCAATGGATGTTCTATATGGTTCAAACTATTCCGTTACTGTGAGTAATGATAATAAAAAAATGATGGTGAATGCAGAATGTCAGCCAAGATCTTTCAGTACGTTGTACCAATTATTGTATGAGCAGATTCATTCGAGGTTGCTCGGAGGATTTAATCTCTGGGGATCCATCGAACTCAGCATTTATCAGGGTAACCTGATCGGAAGAAATTTTGTTTATATTGATTTGAAAAAATAGCAGGAATAAATTTTCCTTATAATGGAAAAATGAACAGGAAGAGAGTAGATTGATATTATTTGGTTCTTCACTTATGTGGAAATGCATTGTGGTAAAGTCAAATTGATTATTGAACATTTAAAAAAATAATTATGAAAAACACGAACATCTTTTTTTCTATTCTTTTCATCCTTAGTCTCGGATCATGCCATAAGGACAATGCGGATTCTGTTTTAAATATCAATCAGGCATCGGAATTTAAAGCGGATGTTGCTTTAAATTGGATAGATCTGCAAAGGGAATTGGTGCAATATACTCCCGGTTATTCCTCCCCGGTTGCAGCAAGAGCATATGCATACGCTGCACTGGCAATGTATGAATCCATTGCGGCTGGCATAAAGGACCACTTGTCTTATTCTGGTTTGATCAACGGATACACCGGACAATCAATGCCTGTTGCTGAGAATGGAAAAGAATATAATTGGGAATTAGTAGTCAACGCATGCATGGCGGTCCTTTTAAAGGAACAATTCAAACTGGCTCCAGGTGACCGGTTTAAAAAAATTGATTCATTAGAAAAAGAGTATTTAAATCAGAATAGTGGAATAGAAATGAATACCAGGTTACGATCCATTGATTACGGTAAAAAAGCAGGATTGGCTATTTATAATTTTTCTGTAACGGACGGACAGGATGAAGCTTATTTGCATAATTTTCCTGATTATACAATTCCAAACACTCCCGGACATTGGGAATCTACAGATCCAAAACAGGCAAATCCATTACAAGCATATTGGGGAGAGGTCAGACCTTTTTTGTCATCCAATGTGAATGATGAATTTATCATGAAGTATAAACCAACGTTTGAATTTTCAACAGATGCGAAATCGGGATTTTATTCTCAGGCTTTGGAGGCTTATACTAAGGCTCCAACTGATTATGTAACAAAATGGGTATTAGAATTTTGGAATGAGGATTCAGGTATATCATCGACACCAGCAGGGCATTCTATCGCTATTGCTGCAAAAGTGTTGAAGATAGAAAATGCAAATCTTGCAATAGCAGCTGAAGTGTTGTCTAAAATTGGCATAACAGCACATGATGCTTTTGTTACTTGCTGGAGATCTAAATATAAGTTTATATTGCTCAGACCTGAAACGTTTATCCGGTATTTTATTGATCCGAATTACAAGATTCCTCCACAAAATCCCTTGAGTACATTTAGCAATACTTCATATCCTGCATTTCCAAGCGAACATGCAATGCAGTTTGGAGCAACCATGGAAGTTCTTGCTTCCTATTTTGGCTATAACTATGCAATCACTGCACCTTCAAATGCAACTCCTGATTTTTTTCACGCGCCAAGAACGTTTAACTCTTTTTATGAACTGGCGAATGAAGCAAGCTGGAGTCGAATTTATTCAGGCACTCAATATCGCCAGGATCTGGAGCTCGGTCTGGAAGAAGGCACGAATATTGGAAGACATTTTAATGACTTAATTTTGAAGAAATAAAATTTCCAATATTGCTAACTGTAGTTGCATAAAATCAGATCATGATTTTTTTTCGACGAAAGAATTAAGCATTGTAAAATGGAAGTAGCGCAATCAATAAATAAAACTACTGTGGAGTTAGATTGAAAACTATTTTATCATTGGATATTTTAAATATGAAGCCGTTTTTAAAATACCCGAATAAAAATGTTTGAACTTTTAATAACTTTCATATTATTATTGAAATTTAGTACTATTCAAAATCGCGAGGTACGATTTTTCATGAATATCCTGAAGGTAGCTGGTTTTATTATTTTTATAATAAAGCTAGCGTAGACTTAAAATGACAACTAAAAATTAAATTAGAAAAGTTGAAACACGTTTCAATTAAGCGACAGTTACTTTTCTGTCCAGATAAACATCCTGAATGGCATTTAAAATTTCCACGCCTTCTTTCAATGGTTTTTGAAAGGCTTTGCGTCCGGATATCAGTCCCATACCGCCGGCTCTCTTATTAATAACTGCAGTGGTTACAGCTTCCTTTAAGTCAGTTTCTCCTTTAGATTCGCCGCCGCTGTTGATCAATCCTACTCTGCCCATATAACAATTGGCAACCTGGTAGCGGCAAAGATCAATAGGATGATCAGAACACAATTCGGTGTACATTTTCGGATTCACTTTTCCGTAGGAGGAACCACCCATATTCAAAGCGGTATAGCCTCCATTTAAAGTGGGAAGTTTTTGTTTAATGATATCGGCTTGTATTGTGACTCCGATGTGATTTGCCTGACCTGTAAGGTCTGCAGAATTGTGATAGTCTTTGCCATCTTTTTTAAATGCCGGATTTCGGAGATAACACCAAAGAACGGTCATCATTCCGAGTTGATGTGCATATTCAAAAACTTCGGCAATCTCTGTAATCTGGCGGGTGCTTTCTTCCGATCCGAAATAAATGGTGGCACCGATACCAACTGCTCCCATGTTCCATGCATCTTCAACGGTACCAAATAATATCTGATCAGCTTTATTTGGATACGAAAGCAATTCATTGTGATTCGCTTTTACAATGAATGGAATTTTATGAGCGTATTTTCTCGATACGGATGCCAAAACACCATAAGTGGATGCTACTGCATTGCATCCTCCCTCCATTGCTAATTTGACGATGTATTCGGGATCAAAATAAATGGGATTCGGAGCAAATGATGCACCGGCACTATGCTCTATTCCCTGATCGACCGGTAAAATGGATACGTAACCAGTTCCGGATAATCGGCCATGATCAAAAATTCGTTGTAAACTACAAAGTGTTTGATTGTTCCTGTTCGTTGATGTCCAGATTTTATCGATAGTATTAACGGATGGCAAATGAAGCATAGATTTTGAAATGGTCTTGCATTCATGCTCTAAATAATAAGATGCTTTGTCTCCTAATAATTCGGGAATCGATAATTTTGACATATAAGAATTATTTATTTATTCAAAGTCTGCAATGATAAGACCTATAACGGTCATCAATCGTTTCTTTTTAATTGCAGTATACATATTTATTATCCAGCACTCTACACTCAATACTAAATATTCAATACTCAATATTCAATATTCAACCCTGCTAACTCCTAACTCCTAACTCCTAACTCATCACTCATCACTTCCTCTTCCTATTTTCCCTTCTCAATCAGAGCAACTCCATTTGCCATAAATTTCAGTTCTTCACTGGGGCTGGTAATTTTAGCAATTTCCTCGGCTGATTTTCCTTCATCCTCAGCATAATGTTTGAGTTCTTCTACACTGGTGATGGATTTAAACGCAGTACCTGCAATGGTCACTTTGCTTCCCGTTAGATCTTTAGGAACAAAGAATCCGTAATTTTTGAATTTTACAAAAAGGCCTGTGGTATCTGTCGGATTCTGACTAATCATCATCCAGCAGCCTTTGACTTTGCAAACTCCGGTGACATATCCGGTAACTTTTGCTTCAAGGCTGTCTTTGGTTTTCAAAGCATCCAATGTAGCATTAACCGAAGTACTGGCTGAGGTGTCAATCTTTTCTCCAAAAAATTCCAGGGCAGGAGTGCTTGTTGAAGTCGGTGCGGGATCTGCCTTTTTTTCTGACTTGCAGGACAGTAATAACAAGAGAATGGTTGATAAAAAAGTAGCTTTCATTTCAAAAATTTAAGAGGCAAAGATACTAATCCGGCGGCGTTTTAAGTTTCCAATCCATATCGGACCAAACCTACCTTTTAAAATTATTTTTTATTTCTCTAAGATAGATTATAACTTTGTTTAATATATAAAGGTGTAATCTGCTAACTTTTAGGTATTTCAAGCGTAAAATAGGTCATATGAAAGCAATTATTTTGGGGGTAGCTCTGAGTTTATATGTATTATCCATTGAAGCTCAGGGATGTATTAAAGGGACCTGCTCCAATGGATTTGGAACCTATAGATACAGTAATGGCAGCCGTTATAGCGGGGAGTTCAAGTCAGGCAGGAAAAACGGGAAAGGAATATACAACTACGCTAACGGCAATAAATATATCGGCGAGTGGATCAATGATCTAAAACAGGGGGAAGGAAAGCTATTTTTTTCCAATGGAGATGTTTATACCGGGAATTTTAAATCGGATAATATGGAAGGCCAGGGGAGTATGGACTTCAGATCCGGAGACCGGTATTCCGGAAATTGGAAAAACGGGAAACCAAATGGAAAAGGAGCCTATTATTTTGCCACGGGTGAACGTTACGAAGGAAATTTTGTGGATTCAAGATTTGACGGAGAAGGAAGCCTGTACTACAAATCGGGAAGCTATTATAAGGGGCTATGGAAAGCCAGTAAGAAAGATGGCTATGGGGAATTCAGAGATGTGAGCGGTAAGACAATCGCTGCACAGTGGAAAAATGATAAACTAATTAAGATTCTGGATGAAACTGCATCAGTATCCGGTTCAGATAGTTTGAACAACAAGCAGGAAAATGTAGGTATGCATCTTGATTTCATTAAACCTAAAGAAAAGACAAATGAAGTCGTCCAGGAAAAACCTGACGAAAAATTCAAAGTTGAACATTCAATTTTAAAACCCAGCAAAAGGGAACAGGTTGTCATTCCAAATGCAGATGATACAGGTGTTCAGTTGGGTGGAATTAATTTGCCGAATTGCAATGCCATTTTTTGTGCAAAAGGCAAAGGCATGTTTACCTATGGTGATGGATCAAAATATGTCGGCGAATTTGTAGATGGAGAACCCAAAGGTAAGGGTGTTTGCTATTATGTGAATGGGGATCGCTATGAAGGAATGTGGGATCATCATGCTCCAAATGGAGAAGGGATTATGTATTTCAGTTCAGGACTGACCTACGGGGCCATTTGGGATCACGGTAAATCGGTGAAGGAATTACAACGCAAAAAAGAATTCATATTTGACAATAATGTCCCTGTTGATAAAAATCCGGAAGTAAAAATTTGGGCAGTGATCGTTGGAATTGCACGGTATGAACACATGCCTACCCTGAAGTACTCTGATGATGATGCCTACAAGATTTATGCATTTCTGAAAAGCCCAGAAGGCGGAGCGCTCAAAGACGAACAGATAAAAATTCTCATCGACGAAGAAGCAACACGTAATAATATATTACAGGCTTTGAACCAGATTTTCATGCGTGCGGACGAGAATGATGTCGTTATGATGTATTATTCAGGCCATGGTTTGGAAGGTACTTTTATTCCTATCGATTATGATGGATTTTCGAATCTTCTTAAACACGATGAAGTAAAAGAAATCATAAACAAGTCTCATGCGAAATATAAGATTTGTTATCTGGATGCATGCAATTCCGGTAGCCTGCTCGCAGCGAAAGGTGCTTTCTCCAATTCACTTCTTTACTATTACGATGAACTTGAAAAAGCAAACGGTGGAACAGCATTTATCATGTCTTCCAAGAGTAAGGAGTTTTCGCTGGAGGACGGTGGATTACATCAGGGAGTGTTTTCGCATTTTCTCATTGATGGTTTGAAAGGAAAGGCTGACATGAATCGCGACCGGATTGTAACTGTTAAAGAGCTTTTTAATTATGTCTATACCAATGTCCGTCAATATACCGGGAATGTTCAAACCCCTATGATTGCCGGTGATTACGATGAAAATATGCCGGTGTCCGTAATCCGAAAAGATTGATGCAAAAAATGGTTTAGTTTATCTCATTCCTGCGCGGATTTTACATTTCCCTGCACCACTTGTTATGGGTTCAATTTAGAAGCTGATTTGCAATGGTCACTGTAATATGTCGTATAGATCTAGGCTCTATTCATGAAAAATTCTATTAACCCCCACTCGTCCATTCTTAGATGTGATTTTCCTACCAACTAATATTGCCGGTTCATCGCCAAATTTTCATGGTTGGGTAGGTAAACAGCTTCATTTCTGTAACATTTAGGGTAGTATTACCGTATTAATGCTTTATGAAATTGATCATTCGGTTAACGGTATTTTTGTTGGTGGTGAGTGCCATGGGGGTTTACCTGGGTGGATGCGTACACGATCCTGTTATTATTGCAACGGATCCGGTGGATTCCAACGGCAATCCGGTTGATACCAATGTAGTCGATCCCAACAGCAAGCCCTGTGATCCGAATGTGATTTATTTCGACAACCAGATTTTACCCATTTTGCTATCTAGTTGTGCGCTTTCGGGATGTCATGATCCTGTTTCCAAAGAAGACGGTGTAGTTTTGAATAGTTTTGTGAATGTCGTCAATACTGGCGGCATTAAGGCCTTTAATCCAGGGGGTAGCAAACTGTATAAAATGATCACGAACAGTGATTTAAAAGACAGAATGCCGCCCCCTCCTATGAATGCATTGACAGCTGATCAGAAAAAACTAATAACAGACTGGATTTTGCAGGGTGCAAAGAATGAGACCTGTGATTTGCCAAAAACCTGTGATACGGTTGCTGTAAGTTTTATCAAATCGGTATTTCCAATTATCAGCAACAATTGCAAGGTTTGTCATTCCGGAACAGCTCCTTTGGGAAATGTATCATTGAGCAGTTATGCAGAAATACGGAATTACGCTTTAAGCGGCAAATTGACTTGCGTAATCAATTGGAATCCGGGTTGTGTGAAAATGCCCAACGGTGGTCAAAAGCTCAGTGACTGTTCAATTCATTTGATAGAAGCATGGATCAGGCAGGGAATATTAAACAACTGATCTTTATGAATGTCAAACTTTGTGTACTGGGTTTATTTATTCTTTCTTTGAGCTCCTGTTATTATGACTCCGAGGATAAACTATATCCCATAACTTCAACTTGTGATACCCTGAATGTTAGTTACACTAACGATATTAATCCGATTTTGCAAAACAGATGTTACAGTTGCCATGGTAACAATAATACAGTTTCTGTTTATGAATTCGAAGGATACACGGATTTAGTTGCTATTATTGCAAGTCAAAATTTTCTTGGCGCCATAAAAAGGGTGTCCGGGGTTATAGCGATGCCTCAGGGTGGAGATAAATTACCCGATTGTGAAATCAATACAATTGAAGCCTGGATAAACCAGGGTAAAAAAAATAATTAACGTTATGAAAAGAAATATTGCAATAGCTGTTCTGATCATTGTAGCAGCTGCAGGATTTTATGCATACAGAATGTATAACAAAGGTCCGGTCAATGTTAGTGATAAGAAAGCGGATTTTATAGTTTCAGCGGCAACTCTTTTGGGAGATTTTGAATCAGATGAAAATGCTGCATTGGCAAAATATCTGAATAAAATAATCGAGACCGAAGGGCAATTACTCGACATTCAGAAAGTGGGCAATCAAACGATCTGGATTGTTTCAACCGGAAGCCCATTAAGTAACATTCAGTGTGAAATGGATAGTCGGTTTATTAACGAGGTGGGCGATAAAGTGAAGAAAGGAATGAATGTCAAAATCCAGGGAATTTGTTCTGGTAAACTAATGGATATTGTATTAAATCAAACAGTATATAAACTATGAAAAATTTAATTCGTATGAGTGGTAAGACATTGTTGATTGTATTTGCTTTTGTACTTATAATCACAAAGGGAAATGGACAAAAATATTTTTCAAAAAATGCGATGATCCGTTTTCATTCTGACTCTCCGATGGAGAAAATTGAAGGAGTGAATTCAACATCAACAACGGTAATCGATGCTGCTACCGGAAAATTGGAATTTGCAGCATTAAATAATGCCTTTGTTTTTGAAAAGGCTTTGATGCAGGAACATTTCAATGAAAATTATATGGAATCCAGTAAGTTTCCTAAAACGGTATTTAAAGGAGTGATCAATGATGTCAGTAATGTGAAATTCGCTGTCCCGGGTACTTATAAAGTTACTGTAACCGGAGATATGATCATGCATGGTGTAACCAAATCGATAACGATTCCGGCTGAACTGGTAGTCGATGCAAAAGGATTGCATGCCAATGCCAAGTTTATCGTTAAATGTAGTGATTATAAAATAGAGATACCTGCTGTTGTAAAAGATAATATTTCAAATGATGTAGAAATCACGGTTAAGGTTGATTATAATGTTCTAAGTCAATAATATGAAGTCCTTCCCATCCCTGTTTATTATTTTATTGGTGACTGTATGTGGAATTCAAAGATCCTTTTCACAAACAGATCTGCTCAGTTTGCTGGGTGAGGAAGAGGTCACTCAATATACGTCTGCCACTTTTAAAACGACGCGGATTATAAACAGTCAAAGTATTGAAAATGCTGCCAAAGGGGTTTTGGATGTCAAAATCCAACACCGGTTTTCTAGTATAGACCGAGGTGTTAGTGAATTTTTTGGATTGGATGGTGCTACGATACGAATAGGAGCGGACTATGGTCTGACGAACAGGATTATGATTGGCCTCGGCAGGTCTACTGTTGATAAGGCTGTAGATGGCTTTGCCAAAATCAAAATATTAAGACAGTCAAGCGGCAAGAAAAATATGCCGGTGTCATTGTCCTGGTTTTCATCTATTGAATTAAAAACATCAAAATTTGCGGATCAGACCAGGCCCAATTATTTTTCCAGCCGGATGTATTATGTCAATCAATTACTCATCGCGAGAAAATTCAGTGACGGTTTATCTATTCAGATTATGCCTACACTGGTTCACCGGAATTTAGTCAAAACAAGTTCAGAAAAAAATGATGTCTATAGTTTAGGAATCGGATTCCGTCAAAAACTAACAAAAAGAACTTCGATCAACGTGGAGTATTTTTATACGCTTCCAAATCAGCTTGCGGATGGATTTGAAAATCCACTATCTGTTGGTTTTGATATTGAAACCGGTGGGCATGTATTCCAGCTTCATTTTACCAATGCTACCCAAATGATCTACAAAGGGTTTATTGGAGAGTCAACAGACTCCTGGTCCAAAGGACAAATTCATTTTGGTTTTAATCTATCCAGGGTATTCACTTTGGTTAAACCAACAATGCCTGAGCAATAACAGGCGAATATTACCTTATTATTATTTTGAAGGTGTAATGGATTCATTTAGTATTGTGTATACGTAATGATTTTTTGTTTTAATACTTTCTATTCGCAAATAATAATGAGTATTCTAATTGTAATAGAATCGCATTGACATTCACTTTCATAATTTTAATTGCTTTTCAAGAAGGTAATGGTTGTAATCAACCTCAAACTTTTGTCAATCTCTAATGGGAATTTATCCACTGTAAAGACGTATTCGTAAAATAGAATACTTTTCCCTATTTCAGAAATCTACTTTTACGGGCTTTTTATTCTAAGGTCAGAATCAGCAATTCTGTACGTTTTACAAAACCAAACTCAAAAGCAATGAACAAACTACTGCGTATTCAACTAAATTCAAAGGTGCTCATGGCACTGACGCTTGGGATCGTTAATATGATTCCGGCAATTACTAAAGCCCAAACTCCTTCAGATGCAATCATGATGGAAGGCAAACGCATTTGTGTAGCCGGATTGTATGGGAGCGATAAATGGGATCGTTATTGGGAAGGAACACTTCTGAGGACTAACGGTAATGTGACTCCTTTTACCAGAAACACTTACGGATTAATGCTTGCAGGAGGCATTACTACTAAACTGAATATATTGGTCTCTGTGCCGTATGTTCATACTTCGTCATCCGGTGGCTATTTTAAAGACGCTAAAGGATTACAGGATTTTGGTGCATGGCTTAAAGCGGAAGTGTTAAAGTCTCATTTGGGAAGTGGTGATTTTACAACACATGCCGTAGTTGGATTTACAACACCAATGTCCAATTATTTATCCGACTATGCGCCTTTCAGTCTGGGATTAGGTGCGCCGGAAGCACAGGGCAGACTTATCCTTCAGTATCTATTGGATATGGGAATTTATGCCAGAGTTACCGGGGCATTTCTTGCAAGAGGCACAACTAAAATTGAACGGGATTACTATTATGCTGATACCGGATACTATTCCGATAAAGTGGATGTGCCGAATGCAACGGATTTTACCGGAACATTGGGATGCTGGTTTTTTGATAGAAAACTAAAAGTGGAAAGTACGTATGAAAATTTCAATACGGTAAAGGGACATGACATCAGAAGACAAGATGCAGGATTTCCTTCAAATAAAATGGAAGCTTCCAGTATTGGTCTTCACGCTCAGTATTTTCCTGCCGGAGGATTTGGTGTACTTGCCAACTATTCACAAGTGTTTGCCGGTAGAAATGTAGGTAAGTCTTCCGGTTTTTTAGTCGGTGTTACCTATCAGTTCGGAATTTCAAAATCTTAAAATCGATTCATCATGAAAAGTCATAATTCAATTTTTATACTTATTATAATTAGTCTTCTTTTCATTGCTTCTTGTACGGAAGATGTACCTCAGTATGTATCTTATCCGGTATATTCCTGGACAAATACTGATGCAACGGGAGGCAACTGGAAACCTATTTTGTTGAGCAGCAATGAGCAAATAGCCATTCCTGATCCAACGGATGTAAGTTCTGCTGAATATAAAACAGAGCTTGCTGCTTTAAAAGCAACAACTGCTGCTGTTACAGCAAGTCAAAAAGCAAGTGTTGAATATTGGTCCAATAATCCTATCATTCGCTGGAATGAAATATCCAGACAACTGTCTGCAAAATACAATCTGGCACCTGCACCGAATGCAGATGGTAGCTATCCTGCTCCAAGTTCTGCGACACCGGACAAATATCCTTTATTTCCATTTGCACATCCACCTTATTCCTGTCGTGCATTCGCTTATTTAGCTACGGCTCAGTTTGATGCACTTATTGCATGCTGGCATTATAAATACAAATTCAACAGACCGGAGCCGGGTGTAACTGATGCAAGCATAGCGCAATTGTTTCCGAAATCCAATTTACCATCATATCCATCAGATGGTGCGGTGATCGCAGCGGTATCCCGCGATATCTTATCAGCTATGTTTCCTTTGGAAAAAGATTTTCTTGCGAAAAAAGCAGATGAATGTATCAATGCATTTTTGTGGTCCGGTGCCAATGTACAAAGCGATATTGATGCTGGCAAAACTTTAGGTGCTGAGGTAGCAAAAGTTTTTTTGGCCAGAGCAAAGACAGATGGAATGGGAGCAGCGCAAACACCTAAAGCAATTTCAGATTCATTAAAAACGCTGGCGCAAAATACCTTTGGATGGTCCTGGAGCAATCTGGAGACTCCTCCACGACCTGTTGGTATTACTCCTTATTTCGGTAAAGTAAAAACCTGGGCAGTAACCAATATCGTTGATGTGAGACCTCCGGCACCACCAAAGCCTGGTTCTGCTGAATTCAATGCTGCGGCAGATGAATTGAAACAACGATTGGATAATATTACAGAAGATCAAAGAAAGATTGCCAATTTTTGGTCTGATGGATTAGGAACGTATACTCCACCCGGACATTGGAATCGGTTTGCCTGTAATGAGTTAATCCAATATAAATTAAACCCCTTGCGCTCGGCGAGAACTTTGGCTTACTTAAATATGGCCGAAATGGATGCAGGTATTGCATGCTGGGATGCTAAGTATTATTATCACTATCCACGTCCGATTCAAACCATACCAGGATTTAAAACCATTTTGGGAACACCCAACTTTCCTAGTTATACTTCTGGGCATTCCACTTTTTCTGCAGCAGCAGCGGATGTGTTGAGTCATTTCTTCCCATCTGAGAATGGTTTGTTCAACGCGTATGCAAGAGAAGCAGCCGAGTCGAGAAGTTATGGAGGAATACATTACCGCTTTGATATTGAGGCAGGACTCGACACCGGTAAAAAAGTGGCGGTTTATGTTGTGAATTTAGCAAAGGCAGATGGCGGTGAGTAACATGGAATAGTAAACATGGATTGATTCCTTCAAGATGAATGTCTGATACATTCTATTTAAAAAGATAAAGGAATCGTGATGGAGTGGAAATGAACATTACTTTATTGGATTGAAATTCAGTTTTGTGATTGTTGCAAAATCGAATGACCTCAAATCAATGGGTTGATACATTGTATTTTCTGATTTTCTCTTCTGTTTTATAAGTTTATAGTTTGTTTAGTAAGGTTGCCTGTGAATAATAAGAGTGGCAAACCTTGGATGCCTCTCAGAAGTGGGAGGCTTTTTTTTGTTGATTGACAAATCGCTGAAATAAATTCTATTTTTTGGATAGGTAGACAAAAGACCCTGCTATATAATCGAATTCATTTCAGGATTTATCCAAGGAATGAATTTAATTTTAGCCACAGAGGCACCAAGGCACAGTGAGATATATCAGTTAAAGATGTTATACCAAAAATAAATCCTAAGCAATATTAGTACATAAACATCCTTTACCATTTTATTTTAGCACATTCACAAGTCTTCTTATCTTGTGGCGATGACATTTTTGGTCAAACATTTTAGCGAATTATCCACTATAGAATTGTACAAATTGTTGCAATTGCGTGAGGCTATTTTCATTATTGAACAGAATTGCATTTATCAGGATATCGACGACAAGGATCTGCATTCTTATCACGTGATGGCATTTGATGACAATATTCTAGTTGCATTGACCCGCCTGGTCCCGCCAAAAATTTCTTATGATGAATATGCATCTATCGGAAGGGTTGCAACACACATTGATTATAGGGGAAAGGGAACCGGCAGAAAAATCATGGAAAAGAGTCTGGAACAATGTGAGTTGCTATTCCCGGGTTATAATATCAAAATTTCAGCGCAATCTTATTTGATACCGTTCTATGAATCCCTACAGTTTGAAAAATGGGGATCGGAATACCTCGAAGATGGATTACCGCATCATGCTATGATCAGACATTCGCTTCAGTTCGGGAAACATTAAATTTTTATTTTAAAATTTGAACGGAGTTAATATCCTGTTTCCGGTTGTTGCAAGTTTGTAACTCCCGGTTGTTGCAAGTTTGTAACTTGCAATGATCCCCCTGTTGTTGCAAGTTTGTAACTCCCTGTTGTTGCAAGTTTGTAACTTGCAACGATCCACATGTTGTTTCCAGTTTGCAAACTATTTTAACCTGTTGTTGCAAGTTTGTAACTTGCCACGATCCATTTGTTGTTGCAAGTTTGCAACTTGCAACTATTCAAATCACAAATCAATCACACATTCAATACACTTCTTGCTGCATTCAGTATTGAAATCACTTCAGATTGATCTTTTCCCTGAGCATATATACGCAAAACCGGTTCAGTGCCGGATGTACGGATCAATAACCAGGCATCATTTTCAAAATAGTATTTAGCGCCATCGAGATTTTCGGAATGCAATACCTTGTACGTAGACCAGGATTTTATTTCTGAGCTCAGCGTTTGTTTACAATTTGAAATCTGATTGTCTGTCAAATGTAAATCCAGGCGGTCATATTGAAATGTACCAACGATGGAGTACACTTCTGCAATCAGTTCATTAATAGATTTTCCGGTTACACTCATGAATTCGAGTATAGTCAATGCAATCCAGATTCCATCCCGCTCCGGAATATGACCCTTGATCGCGAGTCCTCCGGATTCTTCACCTGCAACCAACACGTCTTCCCTGATCATCAATTCTGCAATGTATTTGAATCCGATTTTGGTGATGACACAATCCAGTCCGTAGTGGTCTGCAAGTTTTTTGAGTTTATTGGTTACGGAAAAGCTGACGACAATTTTACCACTTTGTTTTTTGTATCCGGCGAGATAATGAAGTAAGAGTAAAAGCAAATGTTGCGAATCGACCATGTTTCCCTGATCATCCAGCATGGCCAATCGGTCTGCGTCTCCATCTGTTGCGACACCTATGAATTTACCCGGATTGGATTGCAGGAATTGTTGAATTTCGCCTAGGTTTTTGAGGATCGGTTCCGGTGGGGTGTCACAAAAACCGGGATTGTATTCGCAATGAAATGCTTTTAATTCAGGAATTACTGTTTTCATAGCCCGTTGACCTGCCCCATACATGGCATCATAAGCAATGCGCGTTTGCAACTTTATTTTTTCCAGTTCAAATGAAGCTCTTACGTGATCGGTATATTCCTTTTCCAGATCCACGAATTGGATCTGTTTTTTTTCGATCAGGGTATTAAAGGAGGATTTTAATTCCGGAACGAACTCCGGAATCATGGCTTCTACTTCAGCAATGTCAGCAGGAATGCTGGGTCCGCCAAAAGAAGATTTAAGTTTAAAGCCGTTGTAAGAAGGCGGATTGTGACTGGCCGTTATGACAATTCCTAAATCCGCTTTATGATGAATGACGCCCAAAGAAACCATGGGTGTGCTGACAAATCCCCTCGCGACCAAACATTCGATATCATCCTGCGCCAGAATGGTTGCAATTTCTTCCAGAAATAGTGGCCCTCCGAATCGGCAATCGTGACCGATGATAACTTTGCGGTAATTTTTTGATTTCAACCAGGCCAATGTACCTGCAGCAATTCTTCGGACATTATCGACAGTGTAATCTTTGGCTATAATAGCCCGCCAACCGTCCGTGCCAAATTTAATAGAATACATTTATGGTTCAATTTTCGGTATGCAAAGATTATCAATAATTAATGCAGATCATTTAAATGAGCTGTTAATTAATGTAAGATAGGGAGGTAGTTAGGTTGTTAGTCGCTTAGGTTATTAGGATTTTAGGAAATTAGCTTGTCAGGCTTGAGCAAACAAGATTCGTGATTTTATAATTTGCCTTTTTCTAAGTGTATTAATTAAGTCAATTGGTCAAATATAATTTGACCATAGCTGAAAATAAACGGTCTATGTTTTGCATTCGATAGCCTGCAGCCGACTTACCTGACAAATTATCTTCAGGTCATATTCTCTATCTTTGCAGTGTACTATGAATACAGATACATACAGACATAAAGGATTGCGGGCGCAACTGGTTAAGGAATTATCAAAGAAAGGAATCAATGATGTAGCGGTATTAAATGCCATATTAGCTGTACCAAGACATTTGTTTTTGGACAATGCTTTTGACGAGTGGGCATATAAAGACAATGCATTTCCGATTGATTGTGAGCAAACCATTTCACAACCCTATACTGTTGCATTTCAAACCTCTTTGTTGGAGCTCAAACCAAAAGATAAGGTTCTGGAAATTGGATTGGGTTCGGGGTATCAGGCATGCGTACTTTATGAGATGGGAGCAAAAGTCTATTCTATAGAACGGCATAAACATTTGCATGATCAAACTGCACAAAGACTTCGTAAAATTGGGTATCCCAATATCCGGACATTTTATGGTGACGGATTTAAAGGCTTACCAAGATTTGCGCCATTCGATAAAATATTAATTACGGCTGCTGCGCCGGAAATTCCCGATGAATTATTAAGTCAGTTAAAGATTGGTGGAATAATGGTCATTCCATTGACAGAAGGAAGTGTTCAAAAAATGATGAAGATCACTAAACTGGAGGATGGCAAACTCAAAAAGGAAAATTTTGGCAATTTCAAATTTGTGCCGATGTTGAAGGGAACAGAGTGAGGGGAATCAGAGGTTAAGGAAGTTAGGTTTTTAGGTTATTAGGTCATTAGGTGCGAGGAATTTGGATTTTAGATTGAAAATCCGATTTGAAATTTCGGTAATTAGAAACAGGTTAAAATGAATTGGGTACAATTAAGCCAATTGAAGAGATTTCACGGTATAAACCACGATATAAATAAGACGATATTTTGCTTTAATGGAATCCATTCTTGAAAGTTGATCATAGATAAAATTTAACGCTATCGTCGGAATTGTATCATCAGAGCTCTTTCACATCCTTATTTAGACCCAAAATGTCTCCGGAATGACGGTTCCCCGACAAAATTTTATCGTCCTGATTCTTCGAAGTATTTTTCGGAAAAGGCGGAAAATTAGGTGAATTGCCAAAAAAGTCGTATCTATGCAGTCTATTTGGCAATGCACAGATAAGTATTGTAAGAATTTCAAAGGGGCCAGGCCCATATCAGGAACACTTCCTTTCCAAATCTCGCCAATTAACAAATAAATCAAAACAGGGAAAGTAGTCAGGGAACTTAGTATCTATTGAGCAAATTCTGCCAAATCCCATTAAATAATTAAAAAATTTTATGAAGTCCGTAACCAGTGTAAAAAAGAGTGAACCAAGACATTTTTCAAATAGGAATTCCAGCATTTCAAGAGTAGCCGTTAACAAAAAAAATATAACAAAGGATATTGATATCAATCAATTTGTAAAAACTGCAAAAACCCCGGAAGAGTATAGTTATACAGCTACCCGGACGATTAAAGATTTACCGGTGCATGAATCTATTATTTCAAACCTTTTGAAAAAAGGATTTGAATCCCCTACAGAAATTCAGGATAAATCATTGGAAGCCATTTTAGAAGGCAATGATTTGTTGGGTTTGGCACAAACAGGAACCGGCAAGACCGGTGCATTCCTCGTGCCTTTGATTCATAATTTATTGAATCAAAAACCAAATTTCCAGGTTATTGTCATCTCTCCTACAAGAGAACTCGCCTTGCAAATTGAACAAGAGTTTAAAAGTATCAGTCATGGATTGAATATGTTCAGTTTATGTTTGATCGGAGGAACGAGCGTAGAAAAAGATATTGCCAAATTGAGAAGACCGGTACATTTTATCATCGGCACTCCCGGACGTATTGCAGATATGGTAAGTCAAAAAGCATTGGACTTATCAAAATTCAGCTTTCTGGTACTCGACGAATTTGATCGTTTGCTGGATATGGGTTTTTCAAAAGAAATACAACGATTGGTCGGAGGCATGCGAAACCGGAAACAAACGATCTTGTTTTCAGCGACCGAAGAAAAAAGTCAGCAAACTCTGATAAAATCATTGTTGAGAAATCCGGTTGAAGTCAAATTAAACATTGGCAATGCAACCGGTGATCACATAGATCAGGAAATCATCCAGGTAAAAATGGGTGAAAATAAAATAGATGTTTTGTTGAGCATGATACGCGATGACTCATTTGACAAAGTATTGGTATTTGCTGAAACAAAACATTCAGTAAAGAAAGTATGCAGACAATTGAGACACGCAGGAATTAAAGCCGATGAAATTCATGGTAACAAATCCCAGAGTTATCGCATAAAGGCATTGGAGTCCTTCCGCAACAGGAAGATACAGGTGTTGGTGGCAACAGACGTTGCAGCAAGAGGTTTGGATATTGTCGATGTGTCACATGTCATCAATTTTCAACAACCCAAGAATATGGACAGTTATGTGCACCGGATCGGAAGAACAGGTAGAGCAGGTAAAAGCGGGAAGGCATATACTTTTGTCAATTAATAATTACTAATTGCTAATGACCAATTGCTAATTGTTGATTGAATTCAATTTTGATTAATTATTTTTTATTTTTATTATATGAGTGAAGGAATTGTAAAATTTTTTAATGAATCTAAAGGATTCGGCTTTATTAAGCCATCTGATTCTAACGAAGACATCTTTGTCCATTCAAGTGGATTGAAGCACCAGATCAAAGAAAATGACCGGGTGAAATTCAATATTGAAAAAGGAAAAAGAGGATTAAACGCAGTCGACGTTGAAGTACTTAAATAAAGACTAGTTCTTTGTTTGTCAGGAAAAGATTCGTAGAGATTTATTCACCAAAATGAATTTCCGTTTCTTTTCCTGGTTTTTTGTTTATGGTTGAATGGAATTTGCGGTTTATTGGAAATTGCAATTCTAAAGTATACGTTCCGGAAACAGGTTTCGGAAGTTGAATTGAGGAATGCTTAATAGGCTCTGCTCAGATTCCACCATCTGTTGCTTAAATCGCGGAAAGCCACAACTCCTTTAAGTGGTTTGAAATAGAAATACGCACTGTCATTTGTTCTGTATTCATATACATCATTATATACAGAGCCATTTACACTAACTTGCGGGATTAATGAGAACCGGCTGATTTTTGAAATCAGACTATCGCTCATCCTGCTTTTATTTCCACGGTCATTGGTCACAAATTCTAAAGTGGCGACACCACCGCTCAAACTTGGGTTACTTCGGTGTACCGTCAATTTTAATTCATCAAACAGCACGGGATTATCAGGTGTGGACGATTTGGATAAATAGTCTTCTAAAATAGTGAGGTTACCAATCACTCTGAACTTTCGACTGGTATCGATATCAAAGAAATTTATGGTTTTGTGTTCAGCATAATAAAAACTATCGGATCGTTCTGCATCCAGCAAACAAATATTTCCAACAATCGCTTTACTCAAATCACTGACTAAACCTGCGGGATTGAAAAGAATTGCAGTGTCTATAGCTGCACTATCTACAAATTCCAGATAAGTGATGTGGTTGTATGGTAAGAAATCTTTGCTGTTGGATTCCAGCGATACATTGCCCAACACCACATCCGGAGGACAGGTCTCTTTTTTGGTACAAGCATTCAACACTAAAAGAACAAAAACGGAATATAAAATGGATTTCATAAATGATTTCATTTGACCTAATGACGGCGCAAAAATAACACAATGGAGGGGGGTTTTAGCAATTTAGGGATTTAGGTGTTTAGCTTTTTAGGCTATTAGGCTATTAGGCTATTAGACTATTAGACTATTAGACTATTAGACTGTTAGTTTTTAGTCTATAGTCTGTAGTTAGTTGAATTTGGGTGTTTAAAATATGATGAATAAATCCTAATTTATTCATCATATTTTAAACACCTAAACACCTAAACACCTAAACACCTAAACACCTAAACACCTAAACACCTAAACACCTTCCCCCTCACACCATATCAATTTCTGTATTATCTCCGATATTGAAACTTTGAAATCTTCCTTTGATGACGGCATCGTTGCCAATAATCGAATGCTGCAGTACAACGTCTTCCAGGCTGGTAAAATTGCCGATTATGGCATCCTTGAGTATGGAGTTGCTGATCTGGCTGTTTTCTCCAATGGAAACATTCGGGCCGATAATGGAGTGTTTGATCTGGCAATTGTATCCTATGCTTACGGGAGGAATAAAAATACTATCCTCATATTGTTTGGCCAATGGGGTCTGATCACGGCGGGCCAGCATGGTCGCATTGGTAGATAAAAGAATTTCTTTTTTACCGCAATCAAACCAGTTTTTTACCTCCATGACTTCGAAGCGGCTTTGATTCTCCAACATGCACATCAATCCGTCAGTCAGGTGAAAAGCACCTCTCGTTTTCCGGCCGGTTTGAATATTGGTTTCCAGGCAGCTCAGCAGCTTTGGCCATTCCTTAATGAGGTAAAGTCCGACAATGGCCAGGTTGGATTTTGGGATCTGCGGTTTTTCGATCAGTCGGGTAACCAATCCATGGTCATCGAGCTCTACAACTCCGAATTCCCTGGGATCCAATACTTTGCGCACAGCAAGGGTATTAAAACGGGAATGCTGGAATACTTTTATATCGATATCGAGAATAGTATCTCCCAACTGGATTAACAATTCTTCTTCATCTTTCAGTAAATCCTTGCACAGGTAGATGGCCTGGCCAAGCCCTTGCCGGTCGCCCTGATAGACATAGTTCTTTTTGATTTTCGGATAATGATCCTCGAGGAAAGCTTTTATTTTTTCACCCAGGTAACCCAGAATAAAGACATACTCTTCAACGCCTGCATCAACCAGCTGATCCAGAATATAACCTATTATGGGTTTGCCGGCAACCGGAATCAGTGGTTTAGGCTGAGTATAAGTGATGGGCCGGAGGTTCGTTCCTGCCCCTGCAACAGGTATAATGGCTTTCATAGGATGGTGTAAAGCTGCAAAAAACAGGCCGTAAATTCAATGGATAAGGGCAAATGAAATATTAAAATTTGCTCCTAAAACCTATTACTAATATCCTAGCTCCTTAATGCAGACAACTATACAAGCTTTTCTTCGTATAGGGCTGTATTGCGGAGATAGAGAATAAGAAACTCCGGATGACCCGTATTACTTAAATTTACATTTGAAAACATTATTAAACCAAGAAATTATGAAGAACATATACGCTCCCATTTTAATTGTTATCCTTTCAGTAACTGGCCAATTTGTTTGTGCCCAGGATATCAAATGGGGCAATGATTTAAAAATTACTACAGGCGGTGGCGGTACCGGAATCCGGCCGAGAATTCTGGCTTTGGATGAAGACCATGGTATTATCATCTGGGGAAACTCCAGTCAACAGAGCATACAATACAAATACTGGTCGAAGGACAGCTTGTCCCAAACCCGCAACATCGATATGAAAAATACCAAAGCATTTATCACCGATTGGGCCAGTACGGAGCTTGCCGGCAGGAATCAGTATGTATATATTGTTTACAAGGAAGATCCGGCAGATTTGGGAAAGATCTATTTATTGCGGTCTGTGGATTATGGAAAAACATTCAGCACACAGATTGTGGTAGTGGATAATACCGGATTTTTCAGCCGTTTTCCGGGTGTTGCCATAGACAAAGACAATCAGCCCATTATCAGCTACATGAGGTTCAAAACGGACTGGACGCAGGCGCATTATGTAACGCTCCGCTCTTCCGATTTTGGCAATACTTTTTCGCCTTATGTGGAAGCAACCGATATTTCAAAAGGCACTGCCTGCGATTGTTGCCCGGTTGGCATGGCTTCCGATGGGGACCGTGTTGCTATCTTATACCGCAATAATCGCAACAACTTTCGCAACATGACGGCGGCCATTTCTTTGGATAATGCCGGCTCATTTGCATATACACAGGAACTGGATACAGCAAATTGGTTTTTGCAATCTTGTCCGGCCTCAGGTGGTGATGGTTTTTTTAATGATCACTATTTACATACCACATGGATGAGTGGGCGTACCGGCACGAACAAAGTATTTTACTCGCGCCTCGATCTGAATACGCAAAAAGTGGATGCTTTCCAAATCATGAATCACTCCCTGGGTAAAAATCTGCAACAGGTTGATCCTAAAATGGCCGGAAATAAAGATACGGTTGGTATCTGTTGGACTGAAGCAGTTACCGGCTATGATATCTTTTTTAGTTATTTCACCGGCAATAATTCACAGGACCTGATCAAAAATACGGTTCGCATCAATACGGATCAGAATGGCAGCCAGGATACTCCGGATCTCACGTATATCAATGGCAAATTCTATCTCTGCTGGCATGACGGCAATGATAATACCATACGTTTTAAAATCGGAGTGGTGAATAGAGTGACCAGGAATGAAAATTCATCCATAAATGCAGATCTTAAAATTCATAATCTATCTGATGGAATTGAATTGAATTCTGATCAGGTACTGGATGAATGGCAGATTTATAATTTACAGGGAATTCAGATTGCGAAAGGATATAATACTCAAAATGCCACAATACCAATCCCATTCAATGGACTTTATTTTATCAGGTATAAATGGAATGGAGGAATTCATCTCACTAAATTTATCTATTAGTTTCATTAGAACAGTGTTGTGTTTCTAAATTGCAAGTGATGTTGAAAGAACATTCGCTTGTCTATTTTCTACAATTAACTAAGAACGGTATTACCGTGAAATAAATAAAAAAAATGCAGCAACTTTAAAAGTTGGAGAGCACTCATTGATCTGAATGTTTAATGCTGCAACAATTCAATGCACTGGATTACGCATTCTCTTCAAATGGTGAAGCTTACGTCAAATACAAAAACAGCCTGTAATCAAAATCACAGGCTGTTATAATCAGTAAAGATTTAATTTTTTTATCCAGCTAATGCGGCAGCACCACCAACGATCTCGGATAATTCTTTGGTAATTGCTTCCTGTCTTGCTTTGTTGTAATTGATGCGAAGTTCGCCGAGCATTTCTTCCGCGTTTTCGGTGGCTTTGTCCATGGCTGTCATGCGCGCACCGTGTTCAGAAGCCTGGGTGTCAAGCAGACATTTAAACAATTGTGTTTGCAGGATGGAAGGAATGAGTTCTTCGAGCAACTCCTGTTGATTGGGTTCGAAGATGTAGTCTGCATTCATTTTAGCCTGGCTTCCTTTTGCTTCCGGAAGTTTTTCTACAGGAAGATATTGCTCGCGTTCCGGAAACTGGGTTCCCGCATTTTTAAATCTGCCATAATACAATTCCATCTGATCAAAAGTGCCTTCGCGAAAATCATTCATCAGTCGATCGGCAAGTGCAGCTATCTGTGCAAAATCATGATGGCTGTACAATTGCTGATATTCGGTAATAAAATTGGCTTTAGGAAAACGGCGCTTGAAATATTCAAAGCCCTTTTTACCGATACATAAAAAGCTTAAACGACCGGAAGCATATGCATCCGGATAATGTTCTTTGATATAGGCAAAAGCCAGTTTCAGAATGTTGGCGTTGAATCCACCGCAAAGTCCGCGGTCAGACGTAATGATAATCAACAGCGGTTTTTGTTTAGCTGTGGTTTTGCCAAAGGAAAGTCCTGCAGCGGCGTTACCACCAGCCAGGATATGACTCAGGGTAACATTCAACCGGTTGGCATAGGGACGCAATTGCTGTATAGCCTGTTGCGCTTTTCTCAGTTTTGCAGCAGAAACCATTTTCATAGCTTTGGTAATCTGCTGTGTGGAGATAACTGACTTAATCCGGTTTCGTACTTCTTTTAAATTGGCTGCCATACGTTTATTTTAAATAGAAAAGTCGATTAACCTGCTTTGTAGCTTGAACTCATCTCTGCTGCAAGGTCTTTCAGAATTTTTAAGTCCGCATCATTCAATGCGCCTTTACGGAAATTTTCTAAAACAGCCGGATATTTTTGTTCGAGCGTAGTCAATATGACATTTTCAAAATCCTTCACTTTTTCTACAGGCACATCGCGCAATAAATTGGACGTACCGAGATAAATCATGGCTACTTGTTTTTCTACGGCTACCGGACTGTATTGTGCCTGTTTTAATATTTCCACATTTCGTTTTCCTTTGTCAAGAACGGCTTTGGTTGCAGCGTCAAGGTCAGAACCAAATTTGGAAAAGGCTTCTAGTTCGCGGTATTGTGCCTGATCCAGTTTAAGGGTTCCGGCTACTTTTTTCATGGATTTGATCTGAGCGTTACCTCCAACGCGCGATACCGAAATACCCACGTTGATAGCTGGACGTATTCCCGAATTGAATAAATTGGATTCGAGGAAAATCTGTCCGTCGGTAATTGAAATTACGTTGGTTGGAATATAAGCGGATACGTCTCCGGCCTGGGTTTCTATGATGGGCAATGCAGTTAATGAACCACCGCCTTTTACGATTCCGGCTTTTTTAAGTGAATCCGGCAAGTCGTTCATGCTTCTGGCAATCTCGTCGTTATTGAGAATTTTTGCCGCTCTTTCGAGTAAACGGGAATGCAAATAAAATACGTCTCCCGGATAGGCTTCGCGTCCAGGTGGACGGCGCAGCAACAGGGATACTTCGCGATAAGCAACTGCTTGTTTGGATAGATCATCGTAAATCACTAATGCCGGACGGCCTGTGTCGCGGAAAAACTCTCCGATTGCGGCACCGGCAAATGGTGCAAAGAACTGCAATGGAGCAGGATCGGAAGCGGAAGCCGAAACAATTACCGTGTAGGACATCGCTCCGTATTCTTCGAGTGTTCTGGCCACTTTTGCAACTGTAGAAGACTTTTGACCAGAAGCCACATAGATACAATAAACCGGCTCTCCTCTGTCGTAAAATTCTTTTTGATTGATGATCGTGTCTATAGCTATGGCAGTTTTACCTGTCTGGCGGTCTCCGATGATTAACTCCCGCTGACCTCTACCGATGGGAATCATGGAGTCAATGGCTTTAATACCCGTTTGCAGGGGTTCATTTACCGGTTGACGGAAGATAACTCCGGGTGCTTTGCGTTCCAGCGGCATTTCGTATTTAGTACCTGAGATCGGACCTTTACCATCGATGGCCTGACCCAGAGGATTGACTACCCGTCCTACCATTCCTTCGCCTACATCTATGGATGCAATTTTTCCGGTACGGCGCACTTTAGAGCCTTCTTTGATGCCATCCCATGGACCCATCAAAACGACTCCGACATTATCCACCTCAAGGTTAAGAACGATCGCCTGTGTACCCGTTTCAAATTCTACGAGCTCACCTGATTGTGCATTAGACAAACCATATACGCGTGCGATTCCATCTCCGACTTGCAACACGATGCCTACTTCCTCCAGAGATGCTGCTGTATTTGCTCCGGAAATTTGCTGTTTTAAAATCGCTGAAATTTCCTCCGGTCTTATTGATACCATATTTTAAATATTTATTGTCAATTATTAATTGTTCATCATTCCTATTCATATTTTCACTCATCACTCATCACTCATCACTCATCACTCATCACTCATCACTCATCACTCCTAACTCCTAACTCCTAACTCCTAACTCCTAACCAAATTCTCACCTTTTCTCCACCAGACTGATATAACTTTTATCGTATAAATTGTCTTTCAATTCTTCCAATTGTCTTTTAACGCTGGCATCGTAATTCTGGTCGCCCATTTCCAGAATGAAACCGCCGATGAGATTCGGATCTGTTTTTTGTGAAAGATCCATTACTTCACCGGGTTTCAGCCAGTAGGCAAAGCGATTCTTAATGTTATTCAATTCAGATTCATTCAATTCAGTTGCAGTAAGAATACGTGCCGTTTTTATTTTTTTTATGGTTTTGTATTGTTCGATGAATGCAGAACAAATGGCATTTAATCCGTACTCTCTTCCTTTCTGAATCAATAACTGGATGAACTGCATAGTCAGCAGTTGTATTTTACCTTCGAATAATTGTTTGAATATAGCCAGTTTTTTATCGGAGTAGATGACCGGGCTTTGCAGCATGCTGATGAACTCTTTATTTTTACAAACATCCTGTACTGTCCTGATGTCTTCATAAATTTCAGAAAGCAGGTTTTGTTCCTGAGCCAGGTCGATCAGTGATTTTGCGTACCGTTCTGCTATTTGGAGTTGAGACATGGATTTAGTTGTTAGTTGATTTTTAATTACTAATTACTAATTAGAAATTATCAATTGTCTTTCACCTCATTGACTAATTTATTTACATAATCCACATTAGCCGGTTTGTCTGCTAATTCCTTGCGGATTACTTTTTCTGCAATTTGCAGCGCCATTTTTCCGATTTCATTTTTCACATCGACCATAGCTGCTTTTTTTGCATTTTCGATATCCAGGTTAGCCTGTTGCAATAAGCGCTGTGCTTCTTCCTTTGCTTTGTCTCTTGCTTCGGCAATGACTATGGTTGCTGATTCTTTAGCTTCTTTGATGATATTCATTTTTTCTTCACGAGCTTCTGCCAGAATTTTTTCGTTTTCTGCTTTCAGATTCGACATTTCAGCGCGTGCATCTTTAGCTGCATCCAGTGAAGATTGGATTTCATCCTGACGGTCTTTCAGAGCTTTTACAATCGGTTTGAAGGCCATTTTTCCAATCAGGAACCAGAACAATAAAAAGAATACGGATGACCAGAATAGCAATCCGAAGTCCGGTTTCAAAGGTGAAAAGTCAACTAAGAGTATGGAGTAAAAAAATGAATTCATGTTGAATCGTTTGAAATTTTAAAAAAGGGAAAGTACAACAGCCAACCGCTGAATACTTTCCCGTTTCTTTTAAGCTACGAGGTATGAAAACAAGATTGCGATCAAAGCAGCACCTTCTACAAGTGCAGCGGTCAAAATCATGTTGGCACGAATGTCTCCCAAAGCTTCCGGTTGACGGGCGATAGCTTCCAGAGCTTTACCTCCGATAGTACCCACACCGATTCCAGCTCCGATAGCAGCCAAACCCATACCTATTGCAGCAATTGAACCTCCCATAAAAAATTAATTTATAATGATTAAAAAGTTTTCTTAATTCCAGTTTCCAGTTTCCAGTTTACAGTTTACAGTTTACAGTTTCCAGTTAGCAGTTTCCAGTTTGCAGTTATTAAACAACTCCTAACTCCTAACTCATCACTCCTAGCTCCTAGCTCCTAGCTCCTAGCTCCTAGCTCCTAGCTCCTAGCTCCTCCTAGCTACATTCTTAATGATGATTCGCATCCGCATGATGTTCTTCCGTTGCTGCTCCGATATACGAGGCAGTCAACAGGGTAAACACAAATGCTTGTATAAATGCAACCAACAATTCTATCGACATCATGAAAACAGTAAGCAATCCCGAACCAATCGAAGCACCTATTCCTGCGCCAGTATTTGCTCCTGAATTTCCAAAAACAAAAATCAAACAAATGAATATCAGTATCGCCATGTGTCCGGCGGTAATATTTGCAAATAAACGGAGTGTCAGAGTGACCGGTTTGATCAACACGCCCAGTACCTCTACCGGTGTCAGAATGATTTTTACCCAGGCAGGAATTCCCGGCATCCAGAATACGTGTTCCCAGTAATGCTTGTTACCGTTGACATTCACAATAATGAATGAGATCAGTGCGATGACCAGGGTGAACGAAAGATTTCCGGTGACATTCGAACCTCCGAAAAATGGAATTTGTCCAAACAAATTCAGACCTAGTACAAAAAAGAATATGGCCAGAAGCAGGGGTAAGAAACGTTCCCATTTCGGACCGAGAAAAGGTTTAGCCACTTCATCCTGAATGAAAAGGATAAGAGGCTCCATTAAGAGTTGTGCACCTTTGGGAGCTGTGCCCGGAGCTTTTTTGTAATTTCCGGCCATAGAGAGAAAAACCCAGGCCAGTAGAGCAAATACCAGCAACATGCTGAGCACGTTTTTGGTAATTGAAAAATCATAAAAGGAAGTAATACCACCACCGAAGAGTCCTCCGTCGGCTGTGCTTGGTTTATCTAATAGCCATTCGCGGCCTTGTGCCATGGCATAATCCTGTTCTTTTTCTTTACCCGAAACGGTTTCTTTTTTTGTGATTATTTCATCCAATGCCACTTCGCCGGCCGGAAATTCATTGGCTTTGATACGGTTGATCCGTCCTTTATTCAGCACATAGCCGTCGACTATTTTTTGACCTGTCCCGTGGTGGTTGTCATCGATTTGAAAACGACCTGAGGAAAATACCGACCAACCTTTGGATGGAGCATACAGGATGCAGGGAAGGGGAAAATTCCAGGGTCCGATACTATACACATTCAAATCCGAGATATGGTGGAAAGCTGTTTCTTTCGGGTCGAATTTATGGGATTCATGAGCGGCAGGGCTGCTTCCGGAATGGCTAGGCTCCTGGTTTGCAGCTTCATGGCCTGGTGCGGCCGGATTTTGAACTTCGTGGCTTTCGTGCTGTGCCAAAGAATTATTGGTACTTAGCGAGTTATCCTGGCTAAAAGTTCTACCAATTCCAATAAAAAGGAATAAAAACAAAATTTTAAACTGCTTCATAAGGCTTTTGCCCAGGGCTTTTAAAAATCGCTGCAAAGGTAAGCCGACTAGGCAGAATTTGGAGGGCTCTTATTAAAAAAAACGTGAATAAATACTTAACAGAAGGAGATGCCGATCCATAAGTTTGTGGCGGGTCAAGATCCCGGCAGGGTCGTTAATTATCTCTGCTTTTTGGTGAAGATGATGAAGTATAGAAGTTAGTAATTCGAAACCCAATTTAAATCCAGTTTGGGAAATGGGTATTTACACTTCAGGATAATTTACCTTCTGGCGTGTATATAATCAAGATCATTCGTAAAGAATATAAATTTGTATCTTTATCTAAATTGTTTATGAGAAAACCCAAGTATATATGAATCAATGTTCCTTAATAAATAGTTCTATTTACTTGTTGTTTGGTCTTACATTATGTCTTGTTTCTTGCAAGGACAATGATAATACTAATTTTGCAGATATAGAATTAGTAAAATATTTAACCAGAGAAAATATATTTATAGCAGCGGCTAGCAAAGAAGTTCCAGCGAAACCCTTAGTAACTTGGTGTTCAGATGCAAAATTATTCGATCATACAAAGAACACTTTAACAGTTTACCTTGCGAATTATTCAGATACTTTGAATTGGAGACAATTAGAAAATTTAGCCAATTTACGTGATTTAATAGTTTTTAGCTTAAACCCAAACATAAGGAAGAGGCAATTAATTGTAAGTAATTCGTCATATAATCTGGATACAACTAAGTTGGCCGGAGTATATTTTAAATATACGGATGGCGGTGATATAACTGATGCTGTTTGGGATATTGATGATTCAAAAGACAATTTTGTGCAGATTTCAAAAATTGATTCTTCAACTGATTTTGTGCTGGATGCAGAGTTTGATTTGTCTTTTAAATTAGCAAAGCAAAGTAGCATACCTGGAAGATATTATAGTGAAAACGTAAGATTTAAAAATGGAATGATACACGGAAAATTAATTAAATAAACAATGTTTAGTTTAAATTGTAGCAATTCTATCTCTTAAATCGAGTGCAAAAGCGGATTACGGATTTGTATCCATTCTAATTATTTAATTCTTATTTGGAATTGAATTTCATGTTTGGAGCTTACTGCTCAAAAAGTAAAATGATGAACATCGATTAACGAATAATGAATAATGAAGTGAATTCTGGAATCGATTAATATGGAATGATTCATTATAGAGCAGCTCATACTTCAAAAATCATCATTCGTTAATCATTATTCGGCGTTGAATTTCCTGAATGGAGATTTTAGCTTAGAAAGAAAAATAATGAACATCGATTAACGAATAATGAATGATGAAGTGAATTCTGGAATCAGCTGAATAATTGCGGATCTTTAATGCTAAACAGCACTAGCTTTATGCTTCAGTTAATCGGATTGATTAATTATCAATTTTTAATTGTTCTTTCATGAGGAAAATAGTCTTTTTATTGTTTTTGTATTCGGATCTTGCTTTTGGCCAAAAAGAAGATTTAGTCTGGGTGTTTGGAAATAATTGCTTAATGGATTTTAACTATAGTCCTGTTAAAGCTGAGTCTACACAAAAGCCATTTGTTGGGTTTGAAGGATCTGCAAGTGTTTCGGATAAAAATGGTAAATTACTACTTTATACAAATGGCCAAACCGTTTATGATTATAGGGGTCTGCCGCTTCCGAACGGCTCAGGATTAGCAGGTGCTTATAGTGCGGCTACTACTTTAATGGCAAAGGCGCCTGGCTGTAATACGTTGTATTATATCTTTACTACCGGGTCACATGAAGAAAATAATGTGTTGTCTTACACCTTGATCGATCTTTCATTAAATTCTGGTTTCGGAGATGTGGTTGCAAATAAGAAAAATGTTCCTTTGACAAACGAATATACCAGTGAAAAATTAGATCTTACATTTCATAATAATGGTACTGATTATTGGTTGTTGGCTCACAGTGCTGTTGGAAATAGTTTTTACTCATTTCAAATATCCACTGCAGGTATATTGCCTCCGGTAATATCCAATATTGGATTTAACTTTCCAACTCCATTTCAAGCAGCTGGAGGAATGAAAATTTCTGGCAATGGTAAGTATATAGGGATTACTTATCACGAATACGCTCCAATGTTTAGCGGAAACAATGTTCAGATCTTAAATTATAATACGGCAACCGGTCAGGTTGGAAGCATAAAATTTGAAACCCGGCTTCCAGAGTTCAGTGTAGCTTTTGACATTGCTTTCTCCCCGAATGAAAGATTTGTCTATGTAACTACATTTCATGCCTATTTAGCCGGGCATGCAAGCTGTTATCAATATGATCTTAATGAAATAAATCCAAACTTATCTGTTTACAGAATGAACCATACTCAGGATATTTCTACTGGAATCGAACTTGGTCCTGATGGCAGAATTTATATAGCGCATGTTGATAAAAATTATAATGCGATTAATGCATTAAGTATAATTGCAAATCCTAATGAAAAAGGTATCCTTTGTAACTTCCTGCCCGATGGAATTAGTTTGCCAATTGGAACAGGTTCGCTGACCAATTTGAGTTTTTCAATTAAGGCCAGAGCTTGTCCTGCAAATACATGTGATATTATTTTAAAACAAACATGCCTTTCAAATGGCTCTGTTGAATTATTAATTCTGGATGCCAATGGGGATAAGGTTAATCCTTTGATTCGAAAGCATGAATTATTTTGGAGTCTTAACGAATTGAGTGCGCAAGGTAATTATTCAATAACGCAAAGAAATCCGGTTATCGTTCCAGGTGGCACAGTGTTTAGTGTTACTTCCAAAATTTATAGCTGGGTTAAGGGAGTTCCAAAAACCATAGAGTTTGCTGATATTTGTCAAAGAAGAATTATGGATACGGCACAGATACCTTGTTCCGGAATTTGTAATGATTTTGATTTTATCTTATCTTCCTGTGGGGACCAATATTCTGTCAATAGTAACTTAAAATTTCCACCGAATCTTTGTCATTCAATCTGCAGGAATGACTGCAAATTTATAATTGCATTATTTGAGAAAGATGGATCAATTGTTGATCCAAATAAATATGTTATAAATTGGTCAACTGGAGGAAAAAATTCCTATGTAGAATTAATGCAGCCCTATTATAATAACCTTAGCGTACAAGTAACTAATGGAGATTGCATTTGGCAAGGAAGGTACGTCCGTGATTGTTCAGGTTTAAATAAATTTATTTTCATTAATTCAAATCGAAGTCATTCATCTGACACTGAAGTATCTGATGCAGGCCGGGTAATTAAATGTGACGAAGAAAATAATTTTTCAATTGTTAATGGAACAGACGGAAGTATATTCCTTTATTCCTCCAGACCTATTCCGGAAGAATCAATTGAGGTCTCTGTTTATACTATTTCAGGAATGAAAATTTCGAGTTTTCATACAAAAGCAGATAAGACTTATTTAGATCTAAATTCAAATTTATTTGCGAATTCCAATGTCTATATTATCCATGTGAGTCAAAAAAACAGGAATCAATGGTTGAAATTTATTCGTACTTAGGACTAAGATTTAGTAAATTAAAATCGGAATTAAATTTCTCAGAAGGAGCTATATCTTAAAAGTAAAATGATGAACATCGATTAACGAATAATGAATGATGAAGTGAATTCTGGAATCAATTAAAATGGAATGATTCATTATACAACAGCTCATACTTCCAAAATCATCATTCGATATTCATCATTCGGCGTTAACTTTCTAAATGGAAAATTTAGCTTAAAATTAAAATGATGAACATCGATTAACGAATTATGAATGATGAAGTGAATTCCCAATCGATTGAAATGCTATTCGTCCGCAATCACCGCTCCATTGCAAATCCAACCATTTGATCAATATTCATTTTGCCTCCGGCATTCCAGGAATCCATAAACATGTCGGTGGGCATGCTTTGTTGGATTTGATCCTTTGCTTGGTCAATAATAGCTTCCAGATCATCCCACACGGGCATATGCGTGGATACTCTCAAATGATTTACAGCGCCAAGCAAGGTTACGGCATGCGTAAATTTATTTTCATTAATGGATACCAGCGCCCAGATCTCCAATGACCAGGCTAATGCTTCATAAAAGTGTAAACTCTGACTCAGTAAAATACTTTCTCGGAGATAATTTTTGGCATCCGAACTTTTTTCCATGACTTCACAAAGAGCAAATCCGCTCAGGCAAATAATCACTGAAATTTCATTGCGGTCTTCCTTGGCCAGGGCGATACTCTGTCGATAATATTCTTTTGCTTCTTTGATTTTATTTCCGGCGTAAATGGCATTTCTGCCCAATCCGCTTAATGCCAAACTAATGCCTGTGGTCAAACCGATTTTTTTGTATTTCGCTAAACTGGTCTGTAGATACTGATCTGATTTTTCGTATTGTTTTAGTATCGTAGCCACTACTCCGGCTATCAACAATGCTGTAGCCACGAGTTCGTCATCGTCTTGTCCCTTTACGCATTCCAGATTTTTTTCAAGAGCATCCGTATAACTTGCGAAATCTCTTTGCAGGAATGACATGATCCCTACATTTGTTGCCAGCAGGCAGAGCGTTTTATCATCAAAGACCAATGTTCCTTTTTTGTATTGCTCCCATGCTTTAATCAACCAGCTATATCCTTCTTTGGTATGTGCATTTACCCACCAGAACAACCAAAGATTCCAGGCAATTTGCGTTAACTTAATCAATTCATTTTTTTGCAGAAGAAAATCCATGACCTGACGGATATTTGGATGTTCTTTTTCCATCATGGACAGTGCTACGGATTGATCGACCTTGTTTTTTTGTAATTTGAAGGCGTGTAAGGATGCCAGGTAAAAATCCGCTTGTTTCAGTTGAAGGGACTCCAGTTTATTTTGCGCTTTTATTTTTTCAACCGCAAACTCACGGACACTCTCAAGCATTTGAAATCTCACCTGCATCTCTTCATCTTGTTTGGATAGCAGACTCTTGTTGAGCAGCGAGTCAAGCAGCATCATAACATCTTCTCCAAGATCAGCACCAATGAATTCGATTGCTTGTAAGGTACAACCGGCATTAAATAAACTAATGCGCAACAATAAATCCTGTTCGGTTTCAGTAAGCAGGTCAAAACTCCATTCGATGGTTTTGCGAATGGTTTTTTGCCTGTCCGGAATATCCCTGAAATTTCCTTTCAGCACATCAAGGCGGTGATCCAGTTTTTGCAATAACAATTGCGGACTCAATAAATTGATCTGACCTGCAGCCAATTCAATAGCCAAAGGTAAACCTTCGAGGCAATGACAAATCTGAAAAATCTTATCTCGGTTCTGATCAGTCATTTCAAAATCCGGTTGAATGGATTTTGCGCGGTTGATAAATAATTCAACAGCTGGTGGTAACTGGTCCGTAACACCCTTGTCATTGTTTTTAAAAGAATCTTGTAATGGTGGAACTGCAACCACTTGTTCAAATGAAAGCGACAATCGTTCGCGGCTGGTTACTAAAATTTTCAAATTGGGTGCAGCAAACAAAAGATCGTCAATGATGGAAGCAGCATTTACGATTTGTTCAAAATTATCCAGCAATAATAAAAAGTGTTTATCCTGGAGATAAATTTTAAGGCTATCCAGTGTGTTGCCTGCCGATACTTTGATGCCAAGATTGTAACAAATGGTTTCAGCAACGAGCTTGGGATCTCTGACCGGTGCCAACGGAATGAAAGCAACTCCATCGCGAAAATGATTTTCTATCCTTCTTGCACTTTCTATAGCTAATCTTGTTTTGCCGATTCCTCCGGGTCCAAATAGAGTAATCATCCTGTTGTTTGGACTTTTGAGCATACCGGTGATGTGCTCCAGGCATTTTTCTCTGCCGATCAAAGCATTCGGAGCAGCAGGTAATGATTGAAATAATCTGGTGTCATTTAATTTCTGACGCAAACTCAAATTGAATCGCTCTGTCAATAAAACGGCAAGATCGTTAATGATCAGGTTGCTTAATTCATCTGCATTTGAAAATGATTTGTACGATACCTTATCATCGCGTTGTATTTTATGTAACAATTCCGTGAGTCTTTCTTCGCGTTTTCCGGAACTGTTTTTGATATAAATTAATTTTGGCATGTTGCCGGAGAGATTATACTCATCTTCAAGTCCTGATATGCTTTCTTCAGGTGCCACCCATCCATAACGATCCCAATAAATTCCGACGAATATCTGACTTTGCGCAAGGTATTCGCGATACAAATTTCTGGGTGCATGCGGTCTGGCGCCCAGTTCAAACATAACCGGAGTCAGATGAATTTCCTGTATGGCTTTTTTGGCAGCTTCACGTTCTGTTGCCAATTCATGGAGTGTTGAACTGATAAAAACGCGGAGTCGCTGATCCGGGGTTAAGATTTGTGTTTGTGAAGATTCCATCTGTCTGAATTTAATTTGTGCTATTGCGATACAAAGGTGTGTGTTTACCGTGCTGCTGACAAGGACATGTTGTATGAACTGTAAAAAATGTATACTGAACCGTGGTACGCAGATTACGCCGATTTTGCAGATTATGCAGATGACGCAGATTATGCAGATTATGAAGATTACGCAGATTGTATAGATTTATAAAATGAAATGAATACTCGGGGATTATTTCCTCAAGCGAATCATTCACATCACTTCAATCCTGGAAGTAATGTGTTTTACTTACCCATCCAGTTTTTAAATTCTGAAACTTTTTCGCGGCTTACTAAGGCTTCTTTGTCGATTTTAGGATTTAATTGCAGGATCAGTCTGTTGCCGAAATAATCCTGGATCTGATCGATGCTTTTAATCGAAACAATCATGGCACGGTTGATTCTAAAGTAGTGTTGAGGGTCGATCATGTTTTCTATTTCATCAATAGTATAATCGACCAGGTATTTTTTGTCATCCCGAGTTTTGAAAAAATTGATCCGGTCATCGCTGTAAAAATAAGCGATCTGATCGATGTCAATGGATTGGAGCTTTTGCAAATGCTTTACCAGAAAACGTTTCCGATATTCTTTGTTTTGTAGGGTTTGCCTCAATTCATGAATCAGTTGATTCATTTGCGGACCGGGTGCATTGGATCCGGTATAATTATTTTTTAAGGTATTGAATTTGGCAAGAGCGGCTTCAAGATCTTCTTTCTGAATCGGCTTCAATAAGTAATCTATGCTGTTTACTTTGAATGCTTTCAAGGCATATTCATCATAACTCGTAGTAAAGATCACCGGGCTTTTTACATCTATGCGATTGAAGATTTCAAAACTCTGACCGTCCGCTAATTCGATATCCATTAAAATCAAATCAGGTTGTGCATGTTGCTCTAACCATTCTACTGCTGAGGCGATGCTGTCAGCTGTTCCTGCAATCCGAAGTTCGGAATTAATGGCATGCAGTGTTTTTTGCAATTTTTTTACGGCCAGGTCTTCGTCTTCAACAATAAAAATATTCATGGATTTATTTAGTTCAGTTGTTTGCAAATTCGAATTAATTTCGGTCAATCGGATTTGAAATAATTTCTAAAATTAAAGTGATCCGATGAAATGCATATTGACAAGAGTTCCGAATTGCCATAAAATTTATTCCAATTGTCATTTTTGTGTCGTGAATTGTATTTGAGGAATTCATGCAATCAGAGGCAGGGTAACCCTGAATATTCCATTGCCTTCTTCAATTTCTACATCTTCATGGTTCAATAATCTGTATTTATCCCTGATATTGGAAAGCCCTATCCCGGTGGATTCAAGGGTATTGTATTTTTTATTCAGATTGTTTTCTATGATCAGTTTTTTGTTTGGTGTAGAAACGATGGAGACTTTTACCGGTTTTTGCTTACTGACCACATTGTGTTTTACTGCATTTTCTACGAGCAGCTGCAAGCTAAGCGATGGAAGCTGCAAATCTTTATATGTTGAATCAATGCTCAGTTCGAGCTCAAAACCGGATCCGTAACGCGTTTGCAGAAGTTTGGAATAGGATTTTATAAATTGAATTTCCTGTTCGACAGTACTCATCCCACTTTCATTATTCCGAAGCAGGTAACGGTAAACTTTGCTCAATTCATCCAGAAATTTTTCAGCCTGATTTTTATCTTCTGCAATCAGGGAGGACAAGGTGTTAAAACAATTAAACAGAAAATGGGGGTTAACTTTTTGTTTCAGATTATCAAATTCCTGCTGTAATTGCATTTGTTCTATGAGTTCCTTCTCGGCTGATGTTTCTTTGTATTTTTCGATGATATAAAGGACTTCCCAAAGTGATTCAAAAATAATGTTCACGGTAAGCCCGGTAAGAAATCCGTATTTTAAATCCTCCGTCTTCAGGGTATAATCAAATAAATGAAATGCGTGAAAAAAGTAAAAAATCAGGAGCACCGATGGCGACATGACAAAAAGATTAACCAGCAGCTTATACATGACCCGTCTATAGGTCTGCTCAAGAGATGGAAATTTACTTCTTAAATAATAATCGTAAACATAATGGGAGCGCCAGGAAAAATAACCGATGAAATAGATTACCGGATAGGTGACAAACCAGATTTTCCATTCGTGAAGAAAGCGATCGCCATACATGATGTAACTCAAAGCAAAAACAATAAACGGCATTGAAATCCAAAAACCGGCTATTTGATAAGTAGGTGGTTTGTGAAATTTCATATCTGCACATTTCTGGTTTGAAATAATGGCAAAGTAATGTTGCGTTGACTGCCGTTTTCCTTTATCTGAATGGAAACTGAATTTAATAATTTGTATTTGGTCATCAGGTTGTCCAATCCTTCATCGACATTTAAATTGCTGATGATTGTTTTTTCATGCAGACTATGTATTATATTCAGTTGATTTGCGGAATCCGATTCAATCTGAATTTGCAGAGGTTCCTTTTTATTCAGCGCATTGGTATAAATGATGTTTTCAAGAATGACCTGCATACTCAAAGGTGGAATCATCAGGTTCAGGGAAGCTTCAGACAAATCTGTAGAAATCTGAATGGCATTGCCAAATCTGGCTTTAATAAGGTAGAGGTAAGATTGTGCAAATTTCATTTCGTCCCGCAGGGAAACAAGGTAATCATCATCGCTGCGCAGTAAATAGCGATGTACTTTGGTCATTTCATTCAGAAATTTTTCCGCTTGTTCTTCATTTTCTGAAATTAAACCTGAAAGTGTGTTAAAGCAGTTGAATAGGAAGTGTGGATTGATCTGACCTTTCAATCCCAATAATTTACTTCGTTGGTAAGAATTTTTCAGTTTGTCGCTTTCAGCCAATGAATCTTTCCATTTTTCCCAATTTGCCATCCCTTCATTGATAAAGGTGATCACGGTACTCATTATGCAACCATACAATATCGTATACCATAGCATATCCGGAACTGGTTTGCAGTCAAAAAGATCATTGTATTTATACAGGTAAAATGCACCATGTAATGCACCAATATTCATGAGATAAAATACAGGCAACATGATGCTGATTCGTTTGAACAGATCGCCGGCATTCGGAATGCGTTTATGAATCAATACGGCAACGCTGCCGAATATCGCATAGATGATAAAAAAATAGAGGGCATTAAAAAAGAAGCTTTCAAAAAACAAACGGTATGAGCTGAATATACAGGTACCAAAGATCAACAAGTTCATGATAAGAATATACGGTACAATGATCCATAGGAAAACCATCGGTTCTTTTTTGCTATACCGCTGTAAAGACATGTTGCGAAGGTATTGAAAGTTTTCCTGAAGATGTCCTAAGCCTGCACCGGTTGTTGATATTGTCTATGAAATGTTGAATTTGTGGGATGAATTGAAAGGGCAAAACGAGTTACAGCAATCAATTAGTCAGATGATCTGAAGGAAGATTATGTAAATTGAGAGCGCGAAAACCAAATTAATTTAACTGGTCCAATAAGGACATTTTATCATAAATAACGTATTGTTGCTCAAACGAAATTTGTGTTGGATTATCGCGCCATGCTATATCCGGAATAATAAAGCGAAAAGTAATCTGCTTTCCGATTGAACTAAATCCGGTCTCCATTCAGGATCAAGAGTTGACGTTGAGTAACCGGTTTGCGAAGTTACTCCTCCGCGGCCTGCAAAGTATGGAACACTTGCATGGCGATACACAAATTCAATTCGAAATGTTATACTTTGGTTTGGCATATAATCAATATTTGTTGAACAATCCCAGGCTGAGAATGGATCACCCGGATTTGCACCAAATGGAAAGGCTCCTTCTGATTGAGTAGGATTGTTGGGATTTGGAAGCGGACTGGCTTGACCGGTTGGAAGTAACACCAAATACCTGCCCGGGTTTTTCATTAATCCTCCACCAATAGTCCAGGCAAATCTGTCCTGAAAAAACCAGATCCGGTGATAAAACATTGCACTTGCGAAATATTGTGCGGGCCCTTTAGTACTGTCACCATTGGTGAATCCATTTACACCTCCTCCTTTCTCAAATCCTATATCTGCTGTCAATGTAAATGCCATTTTGGATACTCCTCGTGATTTGGGTGAATTATAATAGCGGACTAATAAGCTGTTGTCACTATGAAAACGTTTCCGCTCCGGAATTCCTGCTGCATCTGTTCCAAAGTAATCATTGGTTAATAACTTGATATTGCTATTCGGGACCCATGTAATATTACCTCCTATACCAGGAATTGAATTAAACACGCCATAACTCTGCCAGCCGTTAATAATCCATGTTTCAATTTTCAAATGTCTGGTAGGGTGAATTTGGATGCGCAGTCCATTAAAAAACCAGGGGGTATTGTCTGAAGTAAAGGAAGCCTGATATTCCCAATTCTCCGACTGATAAAAAGAATTCAGACCTATATAAGACATAAACAAGCCAGCATCGATATTAATGCCATACCATTTGCTGATATGATAACCGGCAAAAGCTTCACTGAGATACCGGTATGCATCTGCCAGTCGGTATTGCCCCCTGTATGGGCTGTAATCATTTCTGGGTATAACGATTGACCGGGTACCAAACTGAGTCATGATGCGTGCCCTTGCACCTTTATAATTAAAATCGCCACCAAAATGTAATGCGGATAGTTGCATTTCATTATTGCGTGCCAGGGCAGTTGAACCAACCACTGTGTTGTCAATTGGATTATTAAAAGAGTGTGTGTAATTTAAATCAATCAGAACGCTGGGAGTAAAATAGTTCAAACTACTCCAGATATTCAGCGTTCTTCGGTCATTGCCGTTGGCCCAGCTCAAATCAAGGCCTTCAAATGGCTCACCGGATTGTTGATTTGGTTCAACAGGATCGGAATTTATTATGGTATGATCAGCTGAGGGTGATTTTTTCAGGCTATCCTGGATTTTTTTTGTCGACTGCTGATTGAATAATTCATTTTCATGTGTTGAACTAACTTGTCCTGTTAATTCTGTTGTAAAAAAATAAATTGTAAGGATAATTAATTTATACATTTTTGTGAATTCGGGTAAGAGAAATAGTACTAATAGGTTGATAAATCAGGGGGACCTGTTCCAATTCTACATCGCTTTTATCCAAGCCGAACGCTTTTTCATCACTCAAGCCCAGGTGTTTTAAATAAAAATAGGTATTCAGCAACAAGCCTTCTTTCAGTGCAAACTCGTTTTCGACGGATAGATATTTCTCAATGACAATGAATTTAAAGTCCGGTTGATTATTGTATTTGCTGGAGCCATCAGGCCTGATGTGCAGGTTCAATTCTTTGTTGTCAACTAAATCCTGAACTATTTTTTTGAAATACAATTCCGTTCTTGGTTGAATGCGAAATCCAACATGAATATTTATTTTTATTAGTTTGTCATCAATTAGTTCGGAAACATCATAAGATAAGGTATACGGTTTTTCCGTTCTGTTTATATGTACAAACCAATAGACATCAGCACGCTTTGGTTTTTTTGAAAAGATGGATTTAATAATTTTTTCTTCAATTTCATGTCGTTTGTCTGCTTTGGTAAGATATATCAAATGCGTTGAAAATTTTGGAATCACATCATCCTCACTTAATTCTTTCAATTGAAGTGCATATTGACCAAGATCAACAAATTTAGTAAATCGGTTATTTATTTTTCTCGCATAAAACCATACATACATTACCAGGAATATAAAGAGTTCGAAAAACAGGAACATCCAGCGTTCTTTAATTTTCGCCACATTTGCAATAAAAAAAGAAAGTTCTACTGCGGAAAAAACAAATAGCAGTGCTGTCACAAATATTCTTTTCCATTTTAACTTATAAGCCAGGAAATAAGTGAGTAGAATGGTAGTCATCATCATCGCAATGGTGATGCTAAAGCCATAAGCAGCTTCCATGTGTGTGGATGATTGAAAATACAAAATCATCATAATGCAACCAATCCAAAGGATATTATTGACACTTGGAATATAGATTTGTCCTTTGGTTTCGGAAGGTTGTCGAACCGCAACCCTCGGCCAGAAGTTTAAATTCATTGCTTCACTGATAAGTGTGTAGCTGCCGCTGATCAGTGCCTGTGAAGCTATAATTGTGGCGGCTGTTGATATGATAATACCAGTAATTAAAAACCATTGAGGCATAATTTCAAAGAATGGATTTTTGTTGTTGAGCAGGTGCTCACCGCTATTCATTAACCAGGCAGCTTGCCCCATATAGTTAATCACCAGGCAGGTTTTGACAAATGCCCAGGTGATCCGTATGTTTTTTCTTCCGCAATGTCCAAGATCTGAATAAAGTGCTTCAGCTCCTGTTGTTGCTAAAAACACCGCTCCCAATAACCAAAACCCTTTTGGATACTTAACTAGTAATTGATACGCATAATACGGATTCAGTCCATGAATCACTTTTGGGAAATGGAGAATTTGAAATAAGCCTAATGTGAAAAGCATGAAGAACCAAATAAGCATAACGGGACCAAACACGCTTCCGACTTTATGCGTCCCGAAACGTTGTACAAAAAACAGGATGGATAAAATGACAATGACAATTGGTACCGTTGGAATGTTTTGTAATCCATCTAACATGGTCAAACCTTCGATGGCAGAAGCAACGGAGATAGGAGGTGTAATAATACCATCAGCAAGTAATGTAGTCGCGCCTAAGATAGTTGGGATAGCGAGCCATTTTCCATATCTTCTCACTAGTGCATAAAGAGAAAATATTCCACCTTCTCCTTCATTGTCTGCTTTCAATGTCAGCCAGATGTATTTTATGGTTGTTTGAAGTGCCAAAGTCCAAAAAATGCATGACACTCCACCGAACACCAGAGTTTCATCTATTGGACGATTTCCAACAATGGCTTTTAATACATAAAGAGGACTCGTTCCAATGTCACCATAAATTATACCGAGGGCTACCAGCAGGGAAGCGAGTGTAATTTTGTTGTTGACGATATTCTTCAATTTTTGTCCATTTAAATTTCGATTGCAAAATTGAAGAGTAAGCTGTCATCAAAATATAAAGAATAGCATTCTTTTATAAAGAAAATATAAAGATTAAATAAAATGATAATTATGAGAATCGATAACCTACTCCGCTTTCGGTTATTATATGTTTGGGTTGATTAGGATTTTGCTCTGTTTTTTTTCTGAGACTGGCTATAAATACCCGTAAATATTGCGTTTCATTTTGATATGCAACACCCCAGATTTCTTTCAAAATAAATTGGTGAGTCAGGACTCTGCCTTCGTGTTTTGCCAGAAGTGCAATTAAATTGAATTCAGTAGATGTCAATTTAATAATTTCCTGATTTTTTTTTACCGTTCTCGCAGTTAGGTTTATTTGAAGATCTCCGCATTCAATTACATTAAGATTATTTGAATCTGGATTCCTGCGCATTGCTGAACGGATACGCGCAAGCAATTCTGATGTTCTGAATGGTTTGACCAGGTAATCTGTTGCTCCATGATCTAATGCAGATACAATATCCGATTCATTATTTTGGACGGATAGAATTATAATGGATTTATTGTACCAGGTTCGCAGTTCTCTTAAGACTTCGTGGCCGCTTTTGTCAGGCAAACCAATGTCAAGCAAAATTAATTCCGGGGGGTGATTCGCGGCCATGATAATTCCCTGATTTCCCGTTTCGGCCTGAAATACTTTATAATCATGACTTTCCAGTGTGATTTCCAGCAGTTTCCTGATTTGAGGTTCATCGTCAATAATCAGAATTTCAGCTTTATTCATTTTTCAGATTATTTATAAATGATGGTTCGGCAGGAATTTCAATGGTAAAAACAGCACCTCCTTCTGACCTGTTTTGTAAAGTTATTTTTCCATTCATAGCTTCAACAAATCCTTTTGCAATGGACAAGCCCAATCCAATGCCACCGGTTCTGGTGTTTGGCAGGCGATAGAATTTATCAAATACATAATCGAGTTCTTTGATCGGAAAACCATGGCCATTGTCTGCAATAATAATTTTGCAAAGGTTGGAATCATAGGAAACGTCAATTGAAACGGTGGAGTGTTCAGGCGTGTATTGGATGGCATTATGAATAATGTTGAACAGAATTTGTTCCAGTAGACCGGCATCCAGTTTTAAAATTGGCAATCGATCATTCCCGGTAAATAAAATGCTTTTGTTTTTTGTAATGGATAGTTTTTCAAGGACACTGTACACCACTTCATTAATATCGCACCAATCTAATTTTGGTTTGAGCATTCCACTTTGCAATCTACTCATATTTAACAGATTTTCTACCTGCCTGTTTAAACGCATACCTGCAGTCTGGATTTCATTTAATAAATCTTCCTTATTGGACTCAGAAAGGTTGCGATTGTTTTCCTTAAGCGTATCAACAGCTCCAATTATAGTAGAAACCGGCGTTCTCAATTCATGAGACAACGAATTAAGTAATGTATTGTACAATTTTATTGTTTTTTCTTTTTCTTCTTTATCTCTTGCCTTCAATTCAGCCCTGCGAATTTCAAATGTAAGCATGGCGTTAACTAATGCGATGAGAAAATAAAGTGAAAACATCAATACATCTTCGGTATTGTTTATATGGAAGGTGTACAACGGGGGTATAAAAAAGAAATTCCAGATTAAAGCACTTAATACGGAGGCGACTAAAACGGGTGCGATTTCAAAAAGCATGGCTATAAATGAAACCGTTACCAGAAGCAGGAGGGCTACTGTTTTATAACCAATGTAATTATCCGTAACGAAACAAATACCGGATACTAACAACACCAAAGCAATACTCAACAGGTATTGAATCGGTATTGTATATTGTCTGGTATTATTTAAAAGCAAAGGATGAAGTTTGTAAAACAAAAGTAACGAATCCGGTATTAAGATTTTATAAAGAATTATTGAGCCTGGCAGTGGTTTGTACACTGGATCATAAAAGATAAATGTGGTTCAGTCAAAAGAACGGAATTAGTTCAGATGCTTTATTTAGTTAGGTATGAATCAGGTCAGCTGCAAATCTTTCGCATAGAGGCTGTTCATAGTTATATGGTTCTTTTTATCTTTTCAAGATTTGGTTCATTAAATCAACCCTGAACCCAAGGCTATAGAAATAAGGATTAGCATGATAGCAATTGTAATTTGTAAAAACCGGAGAGTTACTTTCTTCAGTAGTTTGTTTCCAAGGTAAGCGCCAATAATGGCAGAAACGGTAGCGCAGATAACTAATGTCAGATTGCGTTCTAGCCCGGAAGCAGAAAACCGTGTCGCGTAAATGCTCAACCGGGTGAAGTCAACAAATGTGGAAACGACAACTGCGGTTGCTATAAAGGATTCTTTACTAAGACCAGCTCTGATTAGAAATGCACTTCGCAAAGCGCCCTGATTTCCGGAAAGGCCACCAAAAAATCCACTCAGGCAACCACCGAGTGGCAGTTTGTTTTTATTAAATTGCAATTTGCTGAAATACGGAATCAGATCAAGGCTGGCGAAAGCAATCAACAAAATAGAAATAATCAATTTGACAGGATAAACCGCTATAGTTTTGCCAAATGCATCATAACTAAATAGCGGCCTATGATCACTGAAATAGAGTAGTAACCAGGAGCCGAGGATGGCTGATATAACCGCTGGTACGCCGAATCTGATCAATACATCTTTATCGGCATTTCGTCCTACCAAAAGTAATTTGAATAAGTTATTGCAGAAGTGTACAATTCCAGTTAGGGCAATTGCCAATTCAACCGGAAAAAATAGCATGAATACGGGAGTAAGAATAGTTCCCAAACCAAATCCTGAAAAAAAGTAAGTATGGCTGCTAAAAAAACTGTAACTGAAATAATGAAAATTCCCATCTGATTATTTAATAAATTAGTTTCGTATAGTACTGAGTTGGAAATTTCTATACTATGTACGTTCTGTATAAGAGCTGATCCTATTTGCCTTTAATTCTTAAAGAACGCTATTTATACAGCATGCTATTTAATCACGTTACTACTATCCTCTGATTTTATCTCTTTACGGGCATTTTTGATTGTACGCAATCCCCAAAAGAATGCAGTGATGGAAAAGAGTAATTGCCCAAAGCCATCCATGTTTATTAAGCCTTCACTTAATTTCCCGGTGTAAGCAAATCCTATATTCTCGATAAGCAAAGGTATGCAGGCAACAACACCCAGTATGTTCAACCATTTTGGAAAATCACTGTAAAAAGCAATGAGTATCATGGATGGAATCAGCAAAAACATGCTGCTCATGAATACTCTGTAAATTTCCTCAATTCCTTCATGAGAATTAATTGAAACGGTGTATGTAATAAATATAACACCTTGTGTAATGGACATCATTGTGAAACCGATTGATGGCAATGTTTTCTTTTCCTCAGAAAGTTTAATACCCAATGCAACACAACCTAAAATAAGCATGGCTGTTTGGATTTCTCCTAAGGTCATAATGATTGGTGGCACGATGGGTTTGCCGTCTGACCCCATAGTTGGTATAAAAAACATGGTTGCAATGAATGCAATGTTTGACAAAAAGAAGCCTGATGCTATTGTCCAGGCTATATGCATGGTTCGTTTTTTATGACTTAATTCCATAATATTGAGTTTACCTTGGTTGCTGAAAAGCCGGTACTAATGGTTCTATTAGTCTTGCAAAGTGAAGTAATTCATTTTCAGAAAAATTTCGTCCAACCATTTGTATTCCGATTGGCAGGCCTTTACTATTTAATCCAAGAGGAACTACAAGTGATGGATGTCCTGTTGAATTGATGATGTATGTGTATGGTACATAGTTTAAATAGGGTACTGTGATGCCGTCATTCGCTGGAATAGGTTTCCATGATTCCTGTTTTTTAAATGCAGCACCATATGTTACCGGACAAATAAAAAAGTCATAGGATTGAAAAAATATTTCCCATTTAGCAATCAATTCTTTTCTGTCCGCTTCAGTCTTTTCCCATCCAGCGTCTGATGCATCCATAATGGCATCATGGAAATTTTTAAAGTTACCATTTCCGTTATCGGTTTTCGCAAAGTCCATTTCGATAAATTTGCGAATCAGCCAGGGTTGGTTTTCACCGAGTTGGTAACCAAATGTCCGAAGAAACATTTTTTCAAGGTCACAATAAATATCCGGTGCTTTTTTGTCTGTGGATACCCCGTGTTGTTTTAAGGAATCGATGAACAGGTGTAATTTTTGTTTAACATCTGTACTGATTTTGATATTTCCATTAGGTGTGTTCCACTCATCAATCCATGCCAGTTTATATTCATGTAGATTTTTTGAAGTAGCCTGTTTCCATTCGATTGGTTTTTGAAATTTTTTATCAATGGGAGTTTGTGCTAGTACCTCCCAAATTAACTTTAAGTCTCCAGGCGTCTTTGCCAAAGGTCCGGGTGATGCCAAAGCAAGTCTTTTGTATTGAAAAGCAGAATCGGGTCCTGTACCATCCGTAATGTTGACTGCAGAAAAAGTCGGCTTGAGCGCCCAAAGACCGCAAAAAACAGAAGGAACACGGATGCTGCCTCCCAAATCGCTTCCCAGCTCGATAGCAGAAAATCCGGCTGCAATGGCCGCAGCACCTCCACCGGTGCTGCCTCCGGGTGTTCTTGTTGTATCATACGGATTACTCGCTGCCGGATACACTTCCCCTTGTGTCTGATAATCGGAAAGCATATAAGCATCATTGGTGGTGCCAATGATAATTGCTCCGGCTTTACGTAGCTGATCGACAATAATGGCATTTCTAGGCGCTATGAAGCCATACATTTTAGCATTCATGGTGGAAGGTGAACCTTTAACCCAAAACATTTCTTTGATAGTAACCGGCACGCCCAAAAGAGGTTTGTCAATGGTATCTCCTTTTGCTATTTCCATGTCAGCCTGTTTTGCATCCAGCAAAGCTTCTTCTTCTCTTAAGAAGATGAGGGCATTGTATTTGTAATTATTGTTTTTTATCTGATTTATAAACTCGGATACCACTTCGACCGATGAGGCTTCTTGTCTTCTGATTATCGATGCAATTTCAACAGCGCTTTTGTAAATAAATTTTCCCTGCATTGGGAACAATTGTCCGGGCTTATTAAACAACTCTTGTTGCAGTGTTACCGGTACACTATTAAATTTAGGGACTATTGAATTTACATAAAGTGCAAAAATAATAGCGATTAGGAGGATGGACCCCAAAAGAATTCCAATCCATTTTAAAATTAATTTAGTTTTTGGTTTCATTTTAATTTAAAATAAATCGGGGATGAAGATACGAAATTATTTTATTGACGCAATAATTGGGTGAAGTGGCTTTTCATTATCAATAAATTGTATTGAATTGAGTATTCAGAAAAAAGTTTTTCGCATTTAGCAATCAAAATTAAAATTACAATACACGAACCTGTTCATTTATCCGGATACTGAAATTGTAGTATTGAGGATTATATTTATTGATCGCAGAATGAAATCAGGGTAGCGTTTTGCAAGGTGTTGCATTTTCAAGTCGCTTACTTTTATGGTTATTGATATTGGTATATAAGGGGTACTCAAATATAGACACCATAGATTTTTATATAGTGAACTTGAACAAAGTTTAATTTCAGTTAAATAAAAATTCAGATATTAAGAGTGGCCTTTATGATTAAATAATACAACGGCATTCCAATGGTTATGTTAAAGGGAAATGTAATACCCAGAGCCATGGGAATGTAAAGTCCGGGGTCGGCTTTAGGTGCAGCTAATCGCATGGCAGCTGGTACTGCAATATAGGAAGCGCTGGCAGCAAGTACGGCGAAAACAAACCGGTTACCAACATCCGGAGTAATCCATCCGCTAATGACTGCAACAGTACATCCATTTATTACAGGTATTAATATGGCAAATGCACTTGCAAACCACCCATATTTTTTAAAGGCGGAGAATCGTTTAGCAGTTACCATGCCCATTTCTAAAAGAAAAATAGCGAGAAAACCTTTGAATATATCTGTGGTAAATGGCTTGATGCCCTCAGCTTGTTTTGTATCTGCAATAAGACCAATGATTAAACTTCCTAAAATCATAAGCACGCTTCCATTGGTGAATGAATGTTTCACCGTTTCGGTTAATTTTCCATCACTTCTGTTTTCAACATCATATTTCATCAATAATATAACACCCATGATAATGGCAGGGGATTCCATCAATGCCATTACGGCAACCATATGGCCACCATACATTACTTTTTGAGCTTCTAAAAATGAAACAGCTGCAACGAAGGTAACTGCACTCACCGATCCATAAGCGGCAGCCACCGCCCCTGCATCGCTGATACTCATCTTTCTTTTCAAAATAAAAAAGGTGTATAATGGAATGAGAGATGCAATCACAAGTCCAAATAATAGGGAGTACACTATTTCTGTTGTGAACCCGCTGTGCGACAGTTCCTGGCCGCCTTTGAACCCGATGGAAAAAAGTAAATACAACGAGATAAATTTGCTGGATGATGGTGGAATTTCCAGGTCGCTTTTTACCAATACAGCGAACACACCTAATACGAAAAATAATAAAGTCGGGTTGGTGAGGTTGGATAGTAGAATTTGGAAATCCATAGATTAATGATTTGTGTTGGCGAAGTTAGATTTTGTTTAGATTAGTTTTATTAGATTATCGAAATTCGGGAAATTTGATCCATTTTGAAACGTTTTATTTTATAGCGTTATATATTTGTATTGACCTTCACCAGTGATTATGTATTTGAGTCCGTTTATGTGAATGAGCAATGATTTGTAGTTCTTGTTTCGTATTTTCAGATAAATCAAATTGTTCTATAAAATCACTTTCCATAAAGCAGCTTTAAGTGTCCTAAGGTATTTATTTTAATTATGGATTAATCTTTACTTTGCCTTCTATTCGAATTTCTATTTTCTATATTTTAAGTGCATGTAAAGCTGTAATAGTTAAACGGGATTAACCCGATATTGCTGATGAATGAACGATGACTGCATCAGTTTCATAAGCAAAAATGAACAACTTTAAAAATTTAAGGATTACAAACATCACAATACATGGGGTCTTCACTCTTTTTTTTATTTGGATACATTTCTTCTTTTGAGAAAGAGCAATTTTTACATGTGTAAATGTAACTTAAAATGGATCTGGTTTTGAATCCACATGAATTGCAAGGCAATCCCGTTTTTGTATCCGTAATTCCAAAGCCAGGAGTGTTGCAATTGGGACAATAGGTATTTATTTTATCAATAAGCTTTTGAGTTGCCTTCTCAATTACGTTCATGCGTGAAGGATTGTGCATGGCCCTCATGTCCGTTTCGGCATACGCAGTGCCAAATAATTGTTTTATTTCATGGAATGAATGAAGCAGGGTTTCCCAATCCGTTATTCCTTTTACTATTATTTTGTCACTACCTTTAGCGTTTCTCAAAATCAAACTGTGTGATGGAAATTGTGCTCGTTTTGCAAATTCTTTCAGTTGATTCTCAGTATGTATTTTAGAACCGTTGAAATTGGTTTCAGTGCTCAGTTCTCTGGCAATTATTTCAAGATTATTTTTTTTGTCAGCTAACATAATCAGCTCGTCATCAGCATGAGCAAAAAATATGCTGGGATGCGGACCAAATGAACCTTCGCTACTAACTGCCAAGTCACAATTATATTTTTCCATTGCTATTTGAGCCTTTTTACGTAGTATAGCTATAGGGTCATCTTTTCGCTCTACCTCTCCTGTAAAAGTTCCAAATTGATCAGTATCAAAATCATCTGGAATAAAGCACTTTACTCCAAGACAATTTTCCATCAAAGGTGAAATCACTCTTTCTTTTTTATGCTTGGTTGCGATAAGAAGATTTCTATTTTTGAACATGCTTTGAATTAGTTCATAAAAACTACTTCACCTGTACCAAGGTCATAAAACGCTCCAATTAGTTTAACTTTTCCTTCTTTTGCCAATTCACGGATAACACTGCTTTGTTTTAAAATGTCCGCAATGGTGAGTTCGACATTTTTCTTGGCTGTTTCTGTCAATTTGGAATCTGTATCTGTATGATCTCCTGATATAGCTGGTTTGATTTGATCAACTAACTGCGTAAGATGTCCTAATTCTGCGTTGTCCAATGCACCTTTTACGGCGCCGCATTTGTTATGTCCCATGACGACAATCAGTTTTGTGCCTTTTACTTTGGTGGCAAATTCCATGCTTCCTAAAATATTGGGGTCTTCAATATTGCCAGCCACTCTGGCCACAAAAATGTTTCCGATACCCTGGTCAAAAATGATTTCGGGTGGAATTCTGGAATCCAAACAAGAAAGTACTAAGGAGTGTGGATGCTGATCATTTTTTGTTAATTCAATTTCTTCCCGGTAGTTGGTATGAATCATCTTCCCTTGCAGGAAACGTTGATTTCCTTGTTTTAATTCTGCAAGTGCGTCATCAGGAGTTTGTATATGAATTGGTTTAACCTCAGCCATTTTATTTGAAGTCACCGGGTGACTTTCTTTCTTTGAAACTTGTGCGTATGATGTAAGAGCCAGACTTACGAGAATTACAAGCGATTTTAACTTAGTTTGAATCATAATTTATTGATTTTATTTGATGCCGCAAATTTCAGAATTTTTTTCATAAAGTAACATTTATATTTGCAATAAATATCATAAAAAAAATTAATGAATTATACCATCCATCAACTTCGAATATTTTTAAAAATAGCACAAACACAAAGTGTTACGAAGGCATCGCACGAATTGCATTTGACGCAGCCGGCTGTATCCATTCAATTGAAAAACTTCCAAAATTTATTTGATATGCCGCTGACAGAAGTGGTTGGCAGAAAAATATTTATCACTGATTTTGGAAAAGAAGTGGCTGTTGCAGCAGAAAATATCTTAAATGAAATTCATGCTATTGATTACAGGTTAAAATCTCGAAAAGGTGAGCTCGCAGGTCGTTTAAAAATATCGGTTGTTTCCACAGGTAAATATGTGATGCCTTATTTTTTAGCTGAATTTCTAAATATTAATAATGCAATTGATTTAAAATTGGATGTCACAAACAAACAGGGTGTAATAGATAGCTTGGTGATGAATGAAGTGGATTTTTCATTAGTGTCTGTATTGCCTGAAAATATCCAAATCGAAAAAATTGAATTATTACAGAATAAGTTGTACGTGGTAAGTAATACCCTGAAGAAATTCAAAAATAAGGTCCACGATCAATCAATCTTCGAGACGCTGCAATTAATTTACAGAGAACAAGGTTCGGGAACTAGGCAAACTATGGAAAAATTTATTCTTAAACATAATTTACCTGTGCATAAGAAAATGGAGCTTACCTCAAATGAAGCTGTTAAACAAGCCGTTATTGCAGGTCTGGGCTGCTCTATTATGCCTGTGATTGGAATTAAAAACGAGTTGCAAAATGGAGAATTGCAGATAATCCCGGTGCAGGGATTCCCAATAAAATCCGTTTGGAATTTAATCTGGCTCAAAGGGAAAAAACATTCACCTGTGGCACAAGCATTTTTAAATTATTTGAAGATTGAAAAGTCAAATATTATTAGAGATAAGTTTGACTGGTTTGAGCAATATTAAGTTTAACAAAAATTATAATTCGAAAAATATGATTTAGAAATCCTTCAACTTAATTCTAAACGAAATTACTAAATTACTAAATTACTAAATTACTAAATTACTAAATTACCTTAAGCAATTGTAAAGTGCTCTATTTTATAAATAATTCATAGGGGACCAGCCAGTTGTCTTTATTTTTTTTAGGCATAGCTATTAAATAAGCTAAATACCTGCTGAATACAAAAGAAAAATCGTTCTCAATTTCTTTGGAAAATAATTAAGAACGATTTATATAAAGTTTAAGATAGAAACTTTATCTTTTATAATGGCAAATCTACAATGCGGAGAGATTATACGTAAGACTTACAAAAAATCCCGTAGCATACTTCTTAGTGGTCGGAATTTCTCCCTGCCCGATGATGATGGTGTCTCCTTCTTTAAAAGGAGTCTTTAGTTTCGAAACTTTGGAAAACATAACTCCGCCGGATACCAGGAAGGATTGTTTTTTACCGAGATAGGCACCAGGTCCTAAAAAGATCGCAAAATTTTCGACTCCATTTCCACTGGAAAGAGGTAAACCCAGTCCCAATGAAAAAGCCGGGGAAAAATAACCACCCAAATCATAGTTGAGACTAAACAATGAGGCAATAAATGGAACAATCGGATCTTCTTCCGAAGCAAGAATTTTGCTGTCACCGGTCAAATAGTATGTTTTTGGTGATTCTGAAAATTTAGAGCCACAAAGTCCAAGGCTCATGCCGAATTGGGTTCCTCCATATGTTTTAACTTTTACTTCTATGTGTTTAATAACTTTCTTCTCATCATCCGGCTTTAATGAATTTGCACTATCGACCTGCAACAAATCCATTTCATAAATGAGATATTTTTGCTCTGCATTGGCATGGTGTGTATACGAAAAAGAATTTTCTTTAATCTCGTGATACCTGAAATAAAACTGCTGGATCTGCGCAGTATAATCCGTTTTCTTGTTTTGTTCATCTGCAATGCACTGTTTGTCGAGTTCATTGGCAAAGCCGCTTGCAGTCATTTCAAGTTGACTTTCGGATAGGGCCAATTTTTTAATCAATGGATTCAGTTCGTCAATACCGTGATCCACGGTTTGTAATTTTTCGCGTTGTTTTTTAAGATCTCTTAAACCACCTTCATAGCTTATAATCCGGTCTTTCAGCTTTTTTTCAATCACGGGTATTTCAATTAATTTTGTATTGAGTGTCGCAATATCATCCAGTGTGATATTGTCTTTTGCTGACTTTAAAAAAATATCGCTGCAATGTTTTAACAGCAATTCTTTGGTCTTGGAAGGTGCAATATTTTTATCTCTGCACAACTGATTTGTAAATTCATAGGTGTTGTTAAGCGCAGTTAATGATTTTCTTCTTGCGTTAATCTCTTCAGAGAGTGCATTTATTTCTGCTTTGGCAGCTTCAAGTTCTTTTAGTTTAGCTTCAAATGCCATTACATCATCCTGTCCACCCCGTCCACCTTGCTGATTTTCCGGAATTACTCCCAAAATGTTACCGAATAAAGGCGAACTAAGCAAAGGCAATGCTGCACCAGGCAAAAAAGTATTTGCAAATCCGGATAATAGACCTTTTACGAGGCTATTGTTTGGAGCAGCAGCACTGAAAGGCGCTGTGCTATTGGTTGCTTTGAATTTAGCTTTGTAGATATAATTATTGAATTCGACTAAATGGAAATACACTTGTTTCCCTTTTTTTACCGTCGGTTCGGTAACTACTTTATTGTCTTTCATAAACCACATGCTGTCACTATGTACATCGTAGTAAATGTTTAAATCCTGACCTTTCAAGGTATAACAAGCCAGAATGAAAATAAAAAAATGAAGAACTTTCATAATTTGGTTTTATTTAGCAATGATAAATGATTCAGAAAAAATATTTATATCCATATTACCCAAAGGCAAAGGTTTGCTTCCCCTGGTATTATAAAATTCGACGTTTTCGAACTCTGACATGAGTTTTTCAAATGGATTTCGTGACGAATTGCCCCTGGTGCCATATGTGGATTTCAAATCCAAAGGTTTGCCGGATGCAATCAGTTTAAAAAGTTCATTTCCTAAAGGTTCTCCAACGATAAATTGATTGGGTAGTAATTTTTTTTGTCCAGGCAAAATTTTCATTTCTTCGGCAGTTTGATCTTTGGCAGGTAACAGGATAGTAAACATATTGTCCGGTTGAAGATCTATTAAATTGAAATATGCGGGTTTCTCTCCATCATTAATGATCAACACCTGAAAGGTATCACCCACCATAATTTTGCGGGTACCGGTTACATCTTGTGGTAAGGTTACCAATGAATCAATGTTCGAAACATTTCTGTTCAATTGTAAAGGGATGATTTGCAAACTTAGTTTGATCAATTCATTTTCCAATTCCAGTTTTCGTATGGATACTCCCTGGGCATATTTGATTATACTTCTGTTTAGTTTCGCCAATGTGCCACTATTAAAATTTGAAATAGGGTAGGTTTCGATAACATAGTTTTGATCCGTGCTTAAGGAAATCACGCGATCACCATTCTGATCATTTCTTTCGTCGATGATTAAATTTGGATTTTTAGGATCATCCACGATAAATTTATAAGAAAAAAATTTCGCTTTTAATTTTTCCAGAAGGACATTATCGGATAAATCTATTTTCAAAGCAATTTTTAGATTGCCCATGCTCTTTTCCAATACAAAAATCCAACTCTCCTTCAATAATTCAGGATCCATTACCGAATCCAAAGTGATATAAGCTGAAGTAGAAAGACTTTTAGATACTTTACCTGTTACGATGGGTTTTGTATTTTCAATATCGCGGGTATCCGATTTGAAAAACCCCATGACTGCTCCTTCATTAATGCCATGTAAGAATCCTCCGCTGATGATGATTTTGTCATCATCTGTTGTAGATACTACTTTATAGTAACTCGCCGAACCGAGAGCCTTGCCATTTAATACTTCAATATCTAAATCTCCTTCTGCCTGGGGTTGCTGAAGGGGTGCGATTTTACCCATTTCCACTTTGATTTTGTCAAATAGTCCGCGATAGGATTCGTCTTTTTTTAAGAGCACCAGATATTTGGCAAGTGCGTAGCTCAGCGATCCGAATTGTTCACCTTTGTCATCAGTCATTTCATAATTGATTTGATTTTGAGCCGAGCCAAAAAATGCAATCATCGGTGCCAGGCTGGACGCTGAACTAAGATCATCCTGATTATTGTTGATTTGATTGTTTTCTTTCAATAGTTTATTTCGGGTGTTTTTTTGAACGTACTCCGGGCTTGCCATGGGTTCAGTGGTACCACGTCCGGTTGCAGCTCCTCTTGTTCCGGTACCGGAATGACAGGCATCCAATGACACAATGAGGTGGCCTGAGCTACCCAGCTTCTTGCGTAAATCCCTGAATAATAAATTTAACTCATCATCACTTAATAAGTTCTGACCTTCATAGACTCCGGACTGATATTTTTTGGGTGAATCGTAAGGAACTATACATTCATCATAACCATCGATTTCATCTCCGTCTTTATCTTCCATTTGCTGACCATGACCTGAAAAGTGGAAAAAGACGATATCCCCTTTTTTTACTTCTTTGGTTTTTGACTGGATGGCAGTAATGATGTTCTGTTTAGTAGCCTGATCATCTGCAACTGTGCTGATATTCTCAGGAGCGAACCCCTGGTTTTGCAAGGCATCTTTAATCAATTTCAGATCGTTTGCCGAATTCAAACTTGGCCAGGCACCGGCTACAGGATATTTGCCTACACCTATTAGTAAGGCCTTCTTATTTCCGGCAGGTTGCGCAAAAATCAGTACACATTGTAAAATGATTCCTGAAATTAATATGATTGATTTGTTTATCATGGTGGTAAATACTAACAAAACTACTTTAAAAATAAAGTACTCTTCACGATCTATATATTATATAATCTGAAATAGTTATCATTATTTTGGAAGGTTTATGAGAATCAGTTCGTAAAAGAAGCGATAATAAACAAGTTCAGGATTGAAAAATAGTATCCGCTTTTGAATTCAAAAGACTCTTACATCTGTTTATACTGATTCCGGTCCCGGGATTAATTCCTTACTGACAAGAGCAGTCATACAGGCTGGATTTGCTATGATTTCAAAGCACCGCTGTTGAGATTTGGATAGAAACAAAGATAAGTCCATTCAGCCATTTTGCTAATGGAATCCCTGAAATACGGATGTATCCGGTATTTTACCGGACACATATTATAATAAAAATATTTTTATTAGTTCTTAGATAATCAGATATTTATCCCGCTTTTTAGGTATTCAATACAATGGTTTGTAGCTGCATTTAAATTAAAATCAACGCTCCTAAAATAATGGTTGAGAAATAGTTATACAATAAGATGTCATTTTTTCCTATCAATAGTTGATGTTATATTAAATATTCATTGAAACCTTTTAAATTTACCTGAAAATCAAAATTTATAAAGATCCATAACCGGTACAGATATGAGGAGCATTGAAAAAAATGTGGCATAGTCTGATAACCTTTTATTGAGAGGTCTATTTAGAAGTATAAAATTGAAAAAGAAGTTAAATCAGCAAATCGCAATTATTCATTAAATCAAATAAATATTCAATCACATTAAATCATTAAAAATGAAAAAAACCATTTTATTCGCTTCAGCATTATTCGCAATGCTTTTAACAACTGCAGTTTCCGGACAGGGTACCACACGTCCGGGTGGAGGTGCAGGAGCTGGCTCAACAACAGGGGCTGGTGCAGGTTCTAGCTCAGTTGGTGGTGGTGCAGGCACGACAACTCCGGGAGGATCAGGAAAACCTCAGGACAAAATGATCACATATCCTAAAGTTTATGTGGTTACTCCAGCAGCAAAAGGTGGACAACCTTCCAGAAGATTATTGGCTGGTAACTTATTCAAAGGCAAAGATCAGGGAATTGATTTAACCTATGATGTACTTGATCCAAAAGGTAATGTTGTACCAAATTCTGTTTCTAAAAACGATGCCGGTGAAATGATCATCGATCAGAGTAAATTGAAAAACAAAACGGGTAACCGTCTTCGCGTGAAAGGAGCCGGAACAGCTGTTGAATTCTATCCGTTCTAAAAAATCGTGAAATCTGAATCCCGGGTATATACCGCGAATAAAAATTGCAGTATCTGTCCGAATCAAATGAGGCAAGCGTCAGTTTGCCTCATTTTTTATTTAATAACTTAATAGGTTTGTTTATTTTAAAGACATTTATTATTTTTACTATTTCCTTGTAAATACTCATAGCCGATTTCCCACCAGCCGTTTAAAATTATTGGTTTCTTCAAATTTCATAATTTGAAATGCAAAGTATAATAGCTCCGGCTGGTGCTAAATAATTCTGTATTCGCGATTTGATTTTTACATCGTAATGGGTTTTGGTATGTTTTCGTGCAAGTAATGTGTAGGGAAAATTCAATAGAACTAAAATATTTATTGACAAGTTTAATGAATAGTTTTTTTTGTAAATGATCAACGCTGATTCAATATGATCCTAAGAACATTTGTCTTGGAAATTATTGCGAATAGTTTAGTGGTCTGCATAGCGCATTCCACGAATTACTATGTCAAATCCACCGGCAGTGACTCCAACAATGGCCTAAGCTTTGCCACTGCATTTAAAACCATTCAAACGGCAACCAACAAAGTAAAAGCTGGTGATAGTATACTAGTGTACGATGGATTTTATAAAGGCTTTGATCATTTTTATAAAAACAGCGGTTCTGCAGGGCATGAAATTGTCTATTATGCTATGGGTAAAGATGTGATCATCAATCAATCCTGTGGGCGAGGATACGATGGCTTAAATATTGAAGGCAATGATTTTATTCAGGTCATTGGGTTTAAAGTGTTTGGGATATCTGATCCTGTCGGAACCGGGGAGGATGGAATTCGTGCAGTACTTGCCAATCATATCACCATCCGGAATTGTATAGTGGATAGTTGTTATCGTGGAATTTTTACAGGATATACAGATGATTTTCTGGCAGAGAATAATATTTGCAAAAGATCTTTTGGCGAACATGGCATTTATGTCTCCAACAACAGTGACCGGGTTATTATCAGGAATAATTTTTGTTTTAATAATAAAGCTGCAGGGATACAATTAAACCCGGATTTGAGTAGCGGAGCTCCGGGTATTTCAGTCGATGTGAAAATTTATAACAACATCTGTTATAACAATCGCATCGGATTAAATCTTCAGGGAGTTTATTACTCCGAAATTTATAATAATTTAATTTACAATAACGGAAGCGGAGGAGGTGGAAATGGCATGACCTTCTTTTGGGGTGATGCGGCGACTGGTTGCAATGATGTAAAAGTTTATAACAATACCGTAATAGTTCCGGCGACCTCACAGTGGGCAATATTAGCCATTGACAGCGATAGCCTTTTTGTTGAAAACAATGTTCTATTAAGCTTTTCGAATAAAGGTAGCCTGGATATAGAATCCGGTTGTACCAATTATTACAGTGATTATAATTTGTTGAATGATAAAATTACAATGGATCAGGGTAGTAGTTATATCAATTTTTCAAGCTGGCAATTGATGGGGCATGATACGCACTCAAAACTGGTAAAAGACAATGCTTCCGTTTTTAAAGATCTGGCCGGAAATGATTATCATCTCTCTGCTTCCTCGTTGGCCTTTAACAATGGAACTTCAGATGTTTCCAATCTGGTAAAATATGATTTGGATAGTATTTCACGACCACAGGATGGGATTTATGATATCGGCTGTTATGAAAAGCAATGTATCTCAGGATTGCAAAATCACGTTCAGAATAAGACGTATCGTTACATCGATTTAGGTTCGAAATTTTCATTTAGCAAATCCAATATGGATTGTTTTATCGAAATCTATGATTTGCAAAACAAAATGATAGCAAAAGGCATCGAATTCGATAAGAGTTCATTCGTTCCGGGAATTTACATTTACCAGGTATTTTCAGCACGACAAAAAATTTGGTTGGGATCCGGCAAAATCTGTATTAATTATTAATGGTGTATTAATTTTTTTATTAAACTAACTCCTAACTCCTAACTCCTAACTCCTAACTCCTAACTTCTAACTTCTAACTATCTGCAATTATCAATTAACAACTATCTTCCAACTAGGCTTTCTTACAACAGCGACTTCTTGGATAAATAATATCCCCATTTCGATACCTGCTTATCTTTATCGATGATGAATAGCACATTGTCATAAAGGAGAATATTCCCCTGTGGCGTTTCAATTGTTTTAGCGGGCGTTCCGTAGTTGCTAAGAACGACTGCCTCAGTGGAACCTATGCCGATTTGTTTATTTGTTACCGCTTTGCATTCCGGTTTGCTTAACATAAAATAATGAATATCCCTGGTATCTGTATTCAGGTTAAAATAAATTTTAAAGGTAAGGCTGTCTTCAGCATATTGAAGAAATGAAAATTCCGGATTAATGGTAATGACTTTATCCATATTGTAACTCGGTTTATTCGTAAATGTATTAAGATCAAAATGATCCATTACAATACTATCCGTTTGTTTTGAGTTTTGTGTTTTGATTTTTGGAGCAGGAGTAGCATTTAGCAGGTTCAAATTATTTTTAGCCAATTGACTGCCCGTGGTGGCAGCTTCATTAAATAATTTTTTGGCTTCTTTGTTTTTACCTGCTCTGGCATGGAGTATACCCAATAATATTTTAGCATCTGTTATTGTTTTAGGGAAATTGTTTTTTTTCGCTATGCGATAAGCTTCTTGTTCCGCATAAAATTGAGCACGTAAAGTATCTCCAAGTATGGCCAAGGCAGTAGCTTTATTTAAATATGCAGGTGCATAGTTTGGGTCAAGACCAATGGATGCATCAAAATGTTTAATAGACTGGCGTAGTAAGGAATCTCGCAACTTTATAGTGGAAGCATCTCTGGAGCCTTGTGTTTCCAGATCTAATTCAATCGGATAACTATATTTTAATTCTTTTTCCTTAAAATATTGAAGAGCATTCATTAATGAGGTAACCCCTAGATTATTGTAAATTTCGCGGCTCTGATATTGCTGTATGATATAATTATAATAAGCATACGCCTCCTTTTGCTTTCCAGTTGCGGTAAGCAGATTTGCCATCTCAAATATTTCGATCAGCGATCTTAATTTTTTGGTACTTCGTTTGGCAAGTTCAATCCGGTCATTCAATGATGGGTAACCGGGAATCAAATCTTCAATGTTATATTGCTTATACAATTGGCGCAGAATATCTTCAGAGTTGAAGAAAACATTAAATCCGGCCGAGTAGGCCAGGAATCCACCCAGGTAATCTGCCTGGGTTTCATTACTTAGTTGATCCTGTATGTTTTTTAAATTTTGACCAACTTTTAGGTCAGCATAATCTGCTGCAAACACAGTGCGCCAGGCATGTTTTTCATAATAGTGCGTGAGTTCGTGTGCTAATAAAAAAGCCACTGCCCCATCCCCGAATGGCTGGCAAATTTTAAATGCCTTTTCTTCAATAATGATTTGAAGTTTTTCATAATCAATACTGGCCACTCTGGCTTCTTCTTTTCGCAAAAATATTATTGGAACCGGGCTTCTGAAATCTCCTCTTGCGTTTACAAGCTTATTGAATATGGAGTTTAGCTTTTCATAATCAGAGTTGATTACATTATTTTCAGCTGAGGATGTTGAGCTGTCTTTAGTTTGAATCAAAGGCAAGGTGCTTAATGCCGGGTTCTGTGCAAATGTCTTAACTGATATCAGCAGTATAATGATGATGGCTTTGTTTTTAAGTATACTCATTTTATTTCTTAGCTTAGAATCTTTAATCCATTAATGAACCTGATTCATGCGTTAGCACGTAATAGGTATTGTTGTTTTAATTAATTTAATTGCATTTCCCGTTATTAAACTTATCATTTTTCAATCACAAACGGAACGGAATAGATATTCACCTGGCCGGCTGGTACATTTGATGTAATCCCTCTGGTCAACAATGTATCATCTTTATAATAACTCAGCTTGATCACTTTGGCAAATGGATCTTTGTCTGAATCATCACCCATTCCTCTGCGTTGATCCAGAGGGCGAAGGTTTACCGGATTTTTAGTTGCCACCAGTTTAAATAATTCCTGTCCCAGTGGAGGGTCCAGTCTGAATACTTTTGGAATAATAAAACTCGCATCAGGAATTAAATAGTAATCAGAAGGGGATTCATTGGCCTGTGGAAAGAGAACATTGGTTTGATTATTAGGCTGAATATCCAATAATGAATAGTATGCAGGTTTACTGCCTGTATTGGTTACCTTGATTTTGACCTGATCTCCTTCTTTAAAACTTATTTTGCCATCCGGAGCATTCAGATTTTCCGGTTGTGTTTTTTCTGAATATTGAATTCCGTTTCTGGCGACCAGGATCAATTTAAATTCAATGGCAATCTGTTTGTTTTCCTGGTTCAGCTTTCTTAAAAATTGGGATTGCCCGTATTGAGTCAACGCCGATTTTAATTTATAAAAGAAATCTGATCGGGAGGAAGAATGTGAAAATTCAGCAATCTGGTTATCAAATTTATTGACTAAAACAATTTTATTCGGATCGTCGATTAAAACAAGATCAGCAGAAGTATCGGTTTTCTTAATATAAGGGAGTTCGAAAATTTCTTTCCATATATCCGGATCAACAGATTTAAATTCTCCCCTTAACTGCAATTGAATCTGGAGATTGCCAAAATTTTCTTCTTTGACAATAACCCATGAATGCAGGGCATCTTCCATGGAAATTCCCTGCGTAATTTCTGCAATGCATTTGCTGGCAGCAGCTTCTTTAATTACTCCGGTTGTGATCGGAATTGCATTTGATATTTCTCTTGTTTCCGGCGGATAGAAACCAATTACAGTTCCTGAAGTTATGCCATTCAAAAATCCCGCTTCAATTACAACGGTATTTTTATTCTGCCATTCCCTGACAGAAAAGTAATTTGGGGTGCCTAAATATTTTCCTCCCAATACCGGTTGAGCTAAAATACCGGAAGCTTCGGGAATTTGATTGTTGGAATTAGATTGTATGATCAATCGGATTCTGTCAAACAACTGTTGGTAGCTTGCATCCGATGGAATAGAATTCACAGCTTTACTGAATGCATAACTTAAAGCTCCATAATTTTTACCGTCTTCTGCCTGTATTTCATAATTGAGTTGACTTGCTGTAGAACCAAACAAAGCAACCATAGAGGCCATTTTAGATTCATCTGCATTTTGCGTTTCGGATTGGGATAAATCCTGTTTTTTTTCATTTCGTTGATTATTGAATCCAGGCGGTGCCAATATAATGTCAGTCCCTCTTGCGCATCCAATATGACGTGTTGAAGTTCCCGAATGACAGGCATCAATTGTAGCCAGGAAATGACCTTTGGGTCCGAGGACCATCCGGATTTTAGAATAGATGAGGTATAAGTCATCATCGATGAGATGATTTTGTCCTTCATATATACCCGGTACGAACTCCGCTAATGCATCATAAGGGACTAGTGCTTCATCCAGTCCATCCAATTCATCACCATTCAAATCGATGACCTGCTGGCCATGTCCGGAAAAATGGAAATAGGCAATATCACCGGGTTGAAGCGATTTCAAAAAGTCATTTTCCAAAGCGCTGACAATGTTTTTTTTCGTTGCTGCTTCCTCCGTGATAATTTGAATATTGTTTTCTTTGAATCCTAGTTTTAATAATGCGTTTTGAATAATTGGAATATCATTTATAGAATTAATACTTCTGAAACCACTGACAGAAGGGTAATTGCCTATTGCAACAATCAACGCTTTTTTGTTTTGAGCGTGCAAACCGGTCAGCGGAATTAAGAATAAAATAAAAAAGACAATCCTAATCATTTACAAAATTGAATTTGCAATTTGGAGATCTGAAAATTCCTGATTCAAAGATAATAAATATCTGGTCTGAATCTTACAATTTAGTATGATAAATTGAAGTGCCATCAGAGCATTGAGATTAATTCTGGTTTATAATAACTAAAAGACTGAAAAGTTATCATTATTCATACTTTTAATTGTACAGCCATTACTATTTACCGGATTGAAATAGTAGACTATTTTATGAAAAGTAAACATGATAAAGTTGAACGTTTCTAATCATTTATTCAAAAGATTCCTCGCTGTCGCTCGGAATGACAATTGTCAGCAAAAGGAAAGGCGAGTAAGAGTT
>JAKOVW010000047.1 GCA_029781865.1 Bacteroidota bacterium | reverse complement strand
TTGCATGGCTAACGGGCTTGGGGTGCAACAGAGCGCGCATAGCTTTGATTGACGTTAAAAAAACAACTCCGTTCGTACCAATCAATAGCACCTATGTCTGACTGAAACGCAATTTATGGGCACATACATCGCCAATGTGGCTATTTGTCTGAAAAATCAACGCCCCTTTTTTACCCATCTCTGAACCCTTAGAAGCATTACCTTTGAAGGGCAATGGAAGTTTTTAGAAAGGACTGCCGTTGCCGGATATGCTTTCGTACAGAACAGACGGCAATGCTAATTCAAACAGTGAAAAATTAGATTTTTGTATTATATTGAAAGTGAAAAATAAATCGTAATTTTGACTATGAAAAAAACAAACTGTTATGAATAAAACGCTACCCTTCGGTTTATTTAAAGAAGTTGCATTTCTTTTTCTTTTTTTTGTCTCCTACGGTTTAAATGCACAAAATATTGTTTGGCAAAAAACAATTGGCGGAAGCAATTCTGATGCAGCTGCACGAGTTAAGCCTACATCTGATGGAGGTTTTATCATCGGTGGTTTTTCAAATTCAAATATTTCAGGAGATAAAACGGAAAATAGCATCAATGGCAGTTATGATTATTGGATTGTAAAACTGGATGCTTCAGGAAATATTCAATGGGAAAACACAATTGGTGGAAACAAAGATGATATGGTAGCTGATATTGTTGAAACCAATGATGGTGGTTTTCTCATAGGTGGAACTTCAAAATCAGATAGTACAGGCGATAAAACCGAAAGTGGTTGCAATACATATTACAACTATGCCGATTATTGGGTAGTTAAAATAAATTCATCTGGTGTAATTGAATGGCAAAATACAATAGGTGCTTGTGCAACTGAAAAATTGTACTCAATGGATCAAACCTCTGATGGTGGTTATTTACTTGGCGGGTATTCAGATTCAAATATTTCATGTGATAAAACCGAAAATAATAATGCTGGTATTAATGGTGGAGGTTACCCAGGGTGTGGCGGAGGAACATCTGACTACTGGATTGTAAAGATAGATTCAACAGGAAATATTTTATGTCAGAAAACTTTAGGCAGAGGTTCCTGGGCAAGTGATTTTTTAACATCTGTTTCTTCTACAAGTGATGGAGGTTTTATTTGCGGTGGTGTGTCATCTGCACCTTATGGAAACCCGGTTTATGGCGGTTCTGATAATTGGATTGTAAAACTTAACTCCAGTTGTACTGTTCAATGGCAAAAAGTTATTGGAGGCAGTGGCAATGAATATTCTGGAGTCATTAAGCAACTTGCAGATGGTAATTATATATGCGGGGCATCATCAAAATCTGATAGTTCAGGTTTAAAAACAGAACCTTCATTTGGTTTAATCGATTTCTGGATTTTCAAATTGGATACAGTTGGAAATATTATTTGGCAAAAAACAATTGGAGGAAGTGGTGACGATAATCTGAGTTGCATTTCACCAACTTTTGATAATGGATTCATTTGCGGAGGTTATTCAAACTCCCCAATCTCAGGGTTAAAAACAAGTGCAAACTTTGGGCAAAATGATTATTGGATTTTAAAACTTGATTCTGTGGGGAATATCCAATGGCAGCGAACTATAGGAGGAACCGGTAATGATGCTCTTACATCTATTTCACAGATGCCTAATGGTAATTATTTTGTAGGTGGCTCTTCAAATTCTAATTTATCAGGAAACAAAACCGAAAACTCCAAAGGGGGTAGTGATTACTGGGTATTTGAACTCGATGATGCAAGTAATTATAATTTAATCAGCGGTAAAACATTTTATGATTACAATGGAAATAATGTAAAGGACTCATCAGATATTTATTTGCCATATAAAATAGTAAAAGATACCAACACCAACCGTTTTGCTTTTTCACAGGCTGATGGCACATATCGTTTACCCGTTTCAGATACCGGCACGTACACGGTTTCACAAATTCAAAATTTATTTTATCTAAGTAGTACTCCTTCTTTTCATAATGCTACATTCACCGGAATGAATCAAATTGATTCATTAAATGATTTTGCTACAACACAAACAATTTTTATAAATGATTTGCAAATTTCCATTACTCCTGTCGGACCTTTTCGACCCGGCTTTAATGCAACTTATAATATTCAGTATAAAAATGTTGGAACAGTCCCTCTGCAGGGAACTATTGTTTTTTTTCTTGATTCGGGTTTGACATATATTTCTTCCACAGTAACCCCGCTGTCTGTTTCAACTGATTCTGTAGTCTGGCAGACACAAATTTTAAACCCTTTTATCCAAGGCAATATTACTGTATCCGTAAATGTGAAGTCAACCACACCTATTGGATATTGGATAAGTTCATCAGTTAAAATTGAGCCCATGATTAATGATCTGAATCCAACAGATAACTATACATCGTGGATACATCCTGTAACAGGTTCCGTTGACCCCAATGACATTTTAGTAGATAAGGACAGCATTACCACAGAAGAATTGTTAACCTCTCCTTATCTTGATTATATCATTCGATTTCAAAATACGGGAAACGACACTGCCTTCGCTGTAAAAATTTTAGACCCCATTGATACATTCAAATTAGATTTAATGTCACTTGAAATTATTTCTTCAACACACATTTTTAATTTGAATTATATTCCTGAGGGAAACCTTGAATTTAAATTTGAAAATATTTTACTTCCTGACAGCAATACCAATGAACTGGAAAGTCATGGCTTTGTCAGGTACAGAATAAAACCAAAAACATCACTTGTAGTACATGACAGTGTGACCAACTATGCTGCAATTTATTTCGATCATAATTTACCTGTAATTACAAACACCGCTCTTACAAGAATAGTATATCCAAATAATTTCGTTGAAATGTCTACCACCGTTTGCGATAGCTTGATTTCACCGAGTGGAAATTATACGTGGTATTCTGAAGGATTATATTTCGATACTATTCCTGGTGGAGCAACAACTACCGACACGATATACGTAATTCATCTGAACATAGGCACTTCTTATAGTTATTTAAATGCAGTTTCCTGCGAAAATTACACTTCACCATCCGGTAATTATACATGGACTTCATCAGGAATTTACTCGGATACACTTTTAAATGTCAAAGGATGTGATTCTGTGATTACAATAAACCTCACCATAAACCATTCATCAATTTCTCCTCTTCTTATTAGTGAATGTAACAGTTATCAATCCCCAAGCGGAAATTATACTTGGACTACTTCTGGTATTTATAATGATACCATTCCTAATGCTCATGGTTGCGATTCTATTCTTATTATTGATCTAACAATCCATAACCAATCTGATTCAACAATTAACTTTACAACTTGTGATAATTTTATATCACCCAGTGGTAATTATGTTTGGACTTCTTCAGGAATTTATACAGATACAATATCAAATATGTTTGGATGCGATTCTATAATTACCATAAATCTCACGGTTAAGCAAAGCTCCAATTCATTATTAAATATCACCGAGTGCGACAGTTATACTTCGCCAAGCAACCATTATATCTGGACTACTTCGGGAATTTACTCTGACACCATTCCAAATTCCATAGGTTGTGACTCGATAATTACAATTGATCTGACCATTTTATATCATTCAACAGACTCGCTAAACGTTACTGAATGCAATAACTACACTTCACCAAGCGGTAATTATACGTGGACGACCTCCGGTATTTTTTTTGATACAATACCCAATAGTTCAGGGTGTGATTCCATTATCACTATTAATCTCACCATAAATTCTGTTGATACTTCCGTTACTGTAAATCCTCCTTTGCTCAGTGCATACGCAATCGGTGCTAATTATCAATGGATATATTGTGATTCAGTAATAATTCCAGGAGAAGTAAATCAAATTTTTGTTGCTACTGCTAATGGCTCTTATTCTGTTATAATATCACAAAATGACTGTGTTGATACATCATTTTGTTATTCCATTATGAATGTAGGTATCAATGAGAATGTGCAGTCAAATACTTTTTTTATTTTTCCCAATCCCTCATCAAACCATGTTATTATTTCATTTGGGGCAAGAATTACGAACGGCTACATAATGATATCAAATACACTTGGCGAGAATGTTTATGTGCAAAATATTTTCAATGAATCAAAAGAAGAAATCAATCTTAAAAATATTTCAAATGGGATTTATTTTGTGAAAGTGTTTGATGGAGAGAAATATTACTGCAAGAAATTAATTGTAGAGCACGATTGAAATGAAACAGTTTCATAGCGAGAGTAGCACTTCCGATAACAGTAAGATTAAAGGAAATAAGAAAAGAATGGCTTCGAGAGGTAATCAGACAGTTGAACTTCTGATTAACAGCGCAGGTAAACGAACAGTTGTGGTTCTAAACCATTCATTCTTTACTGGTTTAATACCTTTTTCGTTAGAGGGTAGACTATGACGACCCAGCAGAAATACGCATTTGACAATTAGTCGAAACCAACATATTTGAAATATAATTTATGACAATTAGAGAAGCAAAAATTGAGGACATACAACAAATCCAAAAAGTACGTAATTCTGTAACAGAAAACACATTATCAAACCCCGACTTGGTGACAGACAAAGATTGCGAAGAATTCATAACAAAAAGAGGGAAAGGATGGGTGTGTGAAATTGACAATCAAATTGTAGGTTTTGCAATTGCAGACTTGAAGGAAAATAATATTTGGGCTTTATTTTTAGACCCCAAATTTGAGAAAAAAGGTATCGGAAAAATACTACATAAAACAATGCTAGACTGGTATTTCATGCAGACAAAAAAAACAGTTTGGCTAGGAACAGCGTTTAATACGAGAGCAGAACAGTTTTATAGAAAAGCAGGTTGGACAGAAGTTGGAACACACGGAGCAAAAGAAATTAAATTTGAAATGACATATACCGACTGGAAAAAAGCCCGAACCGCTAACTAGGTATTGGCGATACCTGCAACCGTTGTATGTAAACAAATAAAAATTATAATCAAATTTTAATAATCAAAACGGATTAGCCGAAAACCGAATAGAGTAGGCGATAAATACAATAAGAAAATGAAAAAACATTTTTCACTAACGATTACTTTTTTGATTTTACTCTCATTAGTTGTGGGGTGTTCACAACCAGAAAGGGTAAAATCCGACACAGCAGTTGATAACACGGAAATTTCAAAACAGGCAGTTGACAGTGCGTTTAAAAGAATGTGGCAGAACGTTACTTTTACAAATCTCGCCAGTTACATGAAGACAGATGTTGCTGATAATTTCTTTGCAATTGACGCAGACGGAGTGACTGCTAATATGGAAGAAACTCTTGCTGACACTGCACGACTGAAAATGCTTGAATCTTTAGAGTTCAAATTTTTTGACCAAAAAATAAAAGTATATGATAACGTTGCTATTATTAATGGACGAGTTCAGGCTTTTTCAAACGATAAGTACGCTGCAGAAGTATTGTACACAGCAATTTTTGTAAAGCAAGGCGGAGTTTGGAAATATAAAAACTGGCAAGGAACATGGTCAAAGAATTCACCACCGCCACCAGCTTTTACGACTGAAAGGGAATAAGTTATTTTAGCGACAGGAAAGCACTACAGCCAACAAGAAGTTCTGCAAAAGCAGAAGCGCAGTGCTTCAATTGACAGTTTTTTCGTATAATTAAGTTGTGGTTTTTCAAATGAATCCCGTGTGGAGCGGGATGCTAAAATACCGCCCGAACGCAAAGCCAAAATCCGTCAAACCGTTTAAAATCTCCGAATTAATTAGTTGAATACTTTTAAAAGAAAGTAACCACGAACGTATGTGTTGATTTGTATTTACTTCATGCAATACATACAAGGAACAAACCGTACATAAGCTGTATTGTTTACTGCATTTAACTCAAAAAGGCCCTTCCAGAATTTATATTTTTAAAAGCTGTTTAAAAGCCTTCTAATAACTTTCTGAAACCGGAAAATAATTACTTTTGAAGGGTAATGGAAGTTTTTAGACGGACTGCCGTTGGTGGATATGCTAAAGTGACGTTCAAGAATGTAGATTTCGAGTTCAATTAAACCGAACGTATAGACAAAAATTTGTTAATTTGCGACAGTGAATAGAGTTGAGATAAATATTAACCCGTTAGTGCTTCGTTGGGCAAGAGAGGAAGCTGGCTTTGACCTGTCCGAAATTGCCGAAAAGGTTGGCATTAAATCTGACCGATATAAACTTTGGGAAAAAGAAGGAAAAAACATCCCGCTTGGTAAGCTAAAAACAATCGCAAATGCTTACAAAAGACAATTAGCTGTTTTTTTACTGCCAGAAGTTCCTGCCAAAATCAATAAACCGAAGGATTACAGGAATCTATCCCCCGCTGAAAGTAAACTCTCTAAAAAAGTATTGGATGTAATCAGAGATGTAACTTATTTCAGAGAAACAGCATTAGAAATGCAAGGAGAAAGCTATTGGAAAAGCAGATATGAGTGGCTTGACAAAGCAAAAAGAGGAATAAAAGATGGAGAAAGCTATAGCAAACATTTACGAGAGTTACTTGATGTTTCCATCGAAGACCAACTTTCTTGGAAAACTGAAAATGAGGCATACAAAAACTGGAGACTCGCAGTAGAAGAAAAGTTAGGGATTTTTGTTTTTCAATTTCCCATGCCAATGGACGAAGTTCATGGATTTTGCTTTACTGACAGTTTGCCTTATGCTATCGTAACAAATTCAAACCATTCATACGCAGGTAGAATCTTTACCATTTTCCATGAATTAGCACACATTCTAAGACACCAATCTGGTATGTGTTTACATGAAAAGGCAACTGAAAAGCAAAAAGAAGAATGGGAATGCAACGCATTTGCTGGCAAGTTTTTAGCTCCTTCCAACTTGATTGAAAAAACAGATGATTTAAATGATATAAAATCTTATGCTTCCAAATTAAATATCAGCAGGGAAGTTTATTTAAGAAGGTTGAAAGAAGAAAACTTGATTTCAGACATGAAGTTTTTTAAGCTACTTGACCAAATAAAGGCAACATATAAATCCACACCCAAAAAAGGTGGCTTTGTAAAACCTGAAGTAAAAAGCAGAGCAACTAGAGGAGAGACATTTTTCAATATGGTTTTAGATGCCATGTATAACAATCAAATTTCCTATACAAAAGCATCAAACGCTTTAAACCTTAATCTTTCTGCTCTACTGAATGAAGTCTGAAAACAACATATATTTCATTGACAGTAGTGCTTTAATTACTGTAAACAGATTTTATCCGTCTTCTGTATTTCCTGACCTTTGGAAACACATTGACGAGCTGTTCAAAAAGAAAAGAATGGTTTCGCATGAAATGGTTTACGATGAAATCATTCCAAATTCGGGACCAAAGGACGACATAGGAAAACTCATTTCAAAACACAAATCTTCATTCTACTCAATTACCAATAAACAGGGACAATTAGCAGTTAAAATTTTAGCAACATTTCCACGACTTATTGACCCAGGAGCAAAAAAAGATGAGGCAGACCCTTGGATAATTGCCTTAGTAATTGAAAAAATGGAAGAAGAAAATCTTTTTGGCAAAGATTCTGACTTTGTATTAGTTAGTGCAGAAAGTGAGAAAAGCGAAACTAAGATTCCGGCTGTTTGCAGACACTTTAAAGTAAGACACTTGAACTTGTTTCAATTTTTTGAGGACAATGGATGGGAATTTTCTATGAAGAAACGTGTATGACAAAAGAAGCACATCCACTAACACTTGTTTTTCATCAGGCGGGCAGTGCAATCTTGGAGCTTTGAGCTCCGAAACACTTATTATAACATAAAACGAATGAGGCGGCTTAGTGCCGCCTCATGCTCTTGTTTCTTCAAAGGGTTAGTTGGCCTTTCCAAAACGGTTTATTTTCTGTTTTCAAACTCGTTTTGAAGTTGGGATTAGAAAGTTGGATACGGATAAGGAGTTATTATGATTCAAAAATATGAGCCATATCATATCTCCCCAATGAAAATGGGCATGATTGTATAAACAGCACTTTGATGTGTACAAAATGCAAATTCTAATCACTTATGTGCAATTGCTTGATGATTATTGGGCTGCGATGTGTTTTGTTTACCCCATTTTGGGCAATCGCATTTCTTTTTAAATAGCCTACATGAACTTACGGCCATACAAACAGAGAGAAAAATTAATACCGGAAATAGTTTATGCTTTAATTTTTCCATTGTAAAGTTTCTATTAATCGTAGCACATCTTTTCTGATAAATTCAACAACAGGT
>JAKOVW010000020.1 GCA_029781865.1 Bacteroidota bacterium | reverse complement strand
CGTTAAAACAAGGTCAGGACATATTGTTTGAAGTAATTCCCCAAAGATTACATGACCAATTGAGGGATGAAATTTCAAAAAGGTTGGTGAAGCTATAATGGACAAAAGAATGTTGCTGTTGTTGTTAATCTTATTGGTGATAGCAACCTTCTTCATCGGTGTTCACATTGGAATGAATGGATTTTCTAAACCTGTGGAAGCTGCTGAACTGGCCCAAGTGTTTAACAAGGGAGTTCCAACAATTAAGTTGGAATTCCCAGAACATGAAGAAGTTGATTGCTTTGCTTATAAGACAATCAGTTTCAGTTCATGGGCAGAATACTATACAACAATAGGAAATCACAAGTTTTGGAAGTTAAAATGAAAGAAATCAACCCATTGTTCCGAATTACCAAGGACAGAAGAACAAAAACTTGGGTTGTTGCAAGAACTGATTTGCCCCATGAACATCATACACATTTTAAAGATTTGAATGGTTGTTTTAAATTGATTCACCTTTTTGAAAAAGGTATTAAGCCAAATCATCCATATTTAAAGGAAGCTATGTTGAGAATCACTACACCTGAAGAATGGGATGGTTTTAGGGAAGAAAATAAGGGGTGCTAAATGGCATCCCTTTTTTTATTTACCCCTTCTGACGGCACAGGAGGCCCATAGAAAGGTTTTTCAGGTGTTATCCATATAAAAGTATGTTTAAGGGAGAAAAACCCCTTATAAGTCAAAATAAAGCCTTACAAGTTAAGAAAAGGTAAAATGACCAAAAAGAAAAAGGGTTGCATGATTGCAACCCCTTTATCTTACCAAGTCTTCTTCCCTGTTCTTTGGAATTCTTGCCATTGCTTATAGGTTACATTGGCAGGGATTTCATGAATGGTCTTCCCATCAACACCCCTTGAAGCCCTTCTAGTATAAAAAACATTGGGAACAACGTCATAAACAGTGGAACGACACATTGGGTGCATTGGTGGGTAATTTATTCCTGTTTGTCTGTTCTTATATTCAAACTTTTTACCATCTAATGATTGGCAAATAGCTGAAGTTCTTTCATCAAGAGTTGCTAAATAAACATATTCCTTAATGCCCCATTCCTTTGCAACATCGGCTTCAGCTTCAGCAATGACATGGGATGCTTCAGTGTATAATAATCTTGTTGCATTGAATTTCAATCTTGAAGCAGACATTGAAGGCTTCCCAAATCCAACAATGTCCCTTGCAACAGTCTTTGGATTCTTCCCTTGTGCAATAATGTCAGAAGCAATTACCCTTCTTACTGCCTTAATGAAGTTCCTAGATTCTTGGTCAACATATTCCCAAATTCTTTCACTAAACATTAACCCGTCTTCAGCCCAAGGATATAGGATTGTCTTTTCAATTACCTTCCAATTAGGTTCATTATATTGGTAGCCATAGCCAATTCCCCTTTGAAGAACAAATTGTTTCTTGTCATAAGCTGACAAATAAACATCTTTCAATGCTTCGGTCATTGTGCGTTCATGGTCAATTCCATAAAGGGTCAACCTTCCCTGAATTTGTTTTTCTAGAACCTGAAGTCTTGTCATTCTGAATGTAGTATTAAGTTCATTGATTCTTTGAATTATCAGAGGGTTATTAATCCCCGACTTCTTTACTTCATCAAGTTTTTTAAACAACCAATCCATTTGAATCAAATAGTCTTTTATTGTGACAGTTTTTGACATGGAAGCTAAATCATTTATTGTAATGAATTCGGAAATGTCATTTTGAATGTCTTTCAATATCAAATTATAACCTTCAATCAACTGCTTATTCACTTGGTCAACTTCTTTCCTGACTTGTTTTTCAATCCATTCTGACCTTCTTGCCCAATAACTAGGTGACTTCACAAGGACACCATCATTATCAAATCTATTAAATGAAGCCATTCAATCACCTTCTTCCAAATAAAAATGAACAGGGGTTATTCATCCCCTGTTTCATCTTCTTCTTCATCTTCTTCTTTTTCATTGATTGGATTTGTCATTCCATTATTTGTAAAACCCAATTGGTCAAGTTGTTTAGCATCTTCTTCTTCCAACAACCTTATTTCATCCAATGGGTCATCAACAAATGGAAGGATTGAAAGTAATGTCTGTCTTGACACAATACCATTTAGATTGGCAACAACTTGTGACTGTTCAAGAATATTTGTTGGGATGTTTCTTGTAAATATCACTTTCAAATCAAGCCAATTGAAAGGTATTTTATAAACTTTATTCAAGAAGTTGGATATAAGTTCAAACCTTCTTTGAAGTCCCCTCTTGAATTTCCTTTCTTTATTGATTGCATCCTGTTCTAATCCCCATAGTTTAAACCTAATTGCAACACCTGACAAGTTGGATGCAAAGTTTTCATCTGTCAGGTTTGGTGTTTTACTGAACCTGTGGATGTCCGTCTGAATCCTATCCAATACATTTTGAACATGGGTGTCATTTATGTTTTTAATAAGCCATTCAGCTTCCCCATTTTCATCAAGTTGGATGATTCTATTATTCTTCATGTCTTGAATGTCTTCCTTGTCCGTCATTAATAAATTCCTGATGACAAGGTAAGCATCGTTGAAATATTGAATTTCATTGACACTGTCAGCCATAACCATTTCATAGGCATCAATTAATGTGATTACATTTTCAAAATCCCCAAGTCTTTCATCATTGTTGGTATATTCAATCACTGGAACATCCCCAAACTGATGTTCAACTTCCTTGTCAACAATGAAATCCTGTTCTGACTTTCCATGTAAATAAACAATTTTGTGTGGCAAATATAGTTCAGCATAGGTCACAGCATCTTCACCAAATCCAACAGTGTAATATCTAACAGCACCAAGTGGTGTTTCTTCAATGTCAAATCCATAAACTATGAACATTTGTTTTGGTGAAATATATTTGAATCGGATTTTGGCATCTGAATCAATATACACTAATTCAAAAGCGTGACCAAAGATTGACATGAGTTTTGCTAATTCACTGTTGTTGTCCTGTTCATCATTATAATCCAATATTTCCCTAATTGTTTCCAACATTTTTTCATCCTTCATTGTGTAACGGACTGGATTTCCCATGAAATAACCTGTTTTCACATTGGTGATATATTCAGCGAAATTGTCAATCAATTTATTATTTGGTTTTGATGCTTCCATTGGTCTATTCTGAATTGCATGTTTTCCAATGTAATAATCAAATAACAGGTCATATCTTGTTTGATATGTCCTGTGTTTTTCAATTAATTGTGAAACAACCTTTGGTGTCAGTTCCAATTCATTACTTGCTTGGAAGAATGGCACTTTATAAAGGCTTTTCACTCTATAATTTAAATCTGTCATTCAAAATTCCCCCCTATATTCCCAAGATTTGTTTCAGTTCCGTTGGAACGGTTCTTGGTTTTTTAACAATCTGCATCGCATAACGAAGTGCGTCCATAATGTGGTCAAATTCATTAATTGGTTTGTTGATTAGTTCCCCATCTTTTTCATCCCACCTGTAATTATTCAATTCAATCTTGGTGTTTACACAGGATGGGTGGACATATATGTCAAACTGTTGGATATACTGAATCCCATTGATTACACTGTCCCTTCCTTTGACTGATTTCTTCAGACCAAAGATTCCATGTCTTCTTATTTCATCAATTGATTTTGGTTCAGCGCTGTCAGCGACAATGATTTCCTTGGAATATCCCTTGTCAATTATCATTTGGGCAATCTTGTCATTCGTCATTCCAACCCCATAAAATTCATCAAATATGTGGATGGTCTTCTTCTCAAGATTGACCAATGCCCCAACAAAGGCTGTTTTACTGTTGACATAGCCAAAGTCAAGTCCAAACACTGGAATTTCATTTGGGTCATCCAACATCATTTGCTTGTAATCAAATTCTTTTTCCCACCAATGTTCATAAATAAGACCTGTTGCAATTCCCCATTCACCAAGACCTTCAACTAGGTATC
>JAKOVW010000016.1 GCA_029781865.1 Bacteroidota bacterium | reverse complement strand
TATTTATTTTTATAAATAGAAAATGAAGTTCTAAAATAACCTTTGTCAATTCCAGAAGGCATATAAGTGTTTAAATAATGTGCCATACTGGGCTGTTCTTATAATTATGATTGTTGAATCCTGGTTAAGTTTAGCAAAATAATCATCCTGATAAAAACCTCCAATAGCATATCAAATAGTTTCAATTAAGTATTCAGATTCAATCATGAGTTAAAAACTGCATGCTGCTCATTTTTTTTGCCAATTACACAATATGTTATTGAAAACAAGTGAGCCTATTTTAGTTTTACTTTGTTTAACAGAAAACAATGGAGTAATATTTTAATCACCAGGTAAATGAAAATGTTGAGATTTTTTCTAATCATACTTATTGCAGGGAACTCAATGTCCTGTAATTCGCAAACTTCTTCAGGTAAAGGTGGATGGATTGGTGATGCAGAAGAGTACCGAAATACAATTTCATCACGCCACAAAAATCCATTTACGAAAATTTCCAGGGAGCAATTCAATCAAATAATTGATTCCCTGATTGCTGTTGCTCCCCAATTGAGTAAGGAAAAATTTATTGTAGAGTTATTTAAAATCAACTCACAAATAGAAGACGAACACACCATTTTATTTCCGGATAATGAAATGGAATTGCCATTTAAATTTGAATTATTTGATGAGGGGATGACAATAGTGGCTTCCGACAGCGCAAACCAGTCCTTTTTATTGAACCGGATTGTGTCTATTAATAATATTCCCTGGAGCCTGATAGATTCATTGTATAGAACATTAATTAAAAGAGACAATTCCTCTTATATCAAATTTTTTGAGGCTTATTATTTCAACAATGTTGATTTGCTGAAAGGGCTGGATATTGTCAATAATACCAGCGGTATTCCCTTTCAGTTTATATCTCCATCCGGAGACACTATTAATGAGGTTATTAATGCTATTCGTAAAGTACCAAATGAAACCTGGATTTACGCCAAACCTTACAAAAACCTTTTAGCCTACACTAAAAAGAACAACTACTGGTATCAATATGATGAAAATATCAAAGCTCTGTATTTTAATTACCGGCATTGTAGTGAAGACGAAAATGAATCATTCAGAAGCTTTAATAAAAAACTGTTTGAAACTATTGAATTAGTGAAACCTGAAAAACTGATTCTGGATTTCAGGTTTAATGGCGGAGGGAATTCCAGGATTTTGAAACCTTTTATAGAAAAAATTCAAAAAACTTATTTGAATGATAGTGGCAGGTTTTTTATACTCATTGGCAGAAAAGTGATTTCCTCTGCTTTGATGAATGTTATTGATCTGAAAAAGACAACCCATGCGTTTTTTATTGGAGAAGCAACCGGTGGTAATATCAATCATTTCGGAGAATTAAAATCTTTTGAACTCCCCAATTCAAAAATCATGGTAACCTATTCAACAAAATTTTGGGAAAACTGGACTGGCCATGATGGTTCTTTTCATCCTGATTTTGAAACCGGCAATAAATTATCCGATTTTATAAATTCGTATGATAAAGCGCTTGAGACAGCTTTACAAAAATGATTGCTCCATTTCCCGGTTTAATCAATTGTGAATTTGTTAGTTTATTAAACCTTAGAACCTTCGTAGCTAATCCTTTCTGCCACGAAGGCCAAAGACACAAAGTAACACAAAGGAAAATTTAGTGAGCCTTAGTACCTTGATTATATACTTCAAAAAATCACTTAAAAAGATTTTGGATAGAAGGGCCTGCAGCATTGAATCCTCCATTTACACTGAGCTCTCCTGTGAATAAATTCATGCCGGCATTTCCTCCTAAAGGGCCATTCACTTCAGCTCCTACTGTTCCTTTTACTATTAAATCTACCGGGTTCAAGTTGCCATCAAATTTAATGGTGGTTTCTACCGATGCACCAATTGAACCTTTGATATTTTTAGTGATTTCAAATTCTTTGTCCTTACCGGCTTTGGCTGATATACTATGGCCGGTAGTCGCCCAGGTTACAGGGTCTATACTACGTTCATACTTAAATGAACCGGCTTTAAAATCGGCATACACCGACCAGCCTTCGCAATTCATTTTTCCGCCTGTAACCATCAGGTCAACTTCAAATTCTACTTCGCAATGTTCCCTTTCCCACTCATGTATTTTTCCTTTTTTATTATCTTGTTTTAAATAATCACCACAGGGTTTTGATAAACCGCCATCCACATAATATGGAAAGAATGACCGAAAACCATTTAAGTCACGCAAGTATTGAACATAAAAACTATAGTTAACTGCTGTGGGATCTTGTATAGTTTGCATGCTAATGGT
>JAKOVW010000013.1 GCA_029781865.1 Bacteroidota bacterium | reverse complement strand
AAAAAAATGAACAGAAAGCTGGCATTAATGAATTACTTAAAGGAAGTAAGAAGGAAAAAGCAGTCTGATGTCATCATAATAAACGGTAAGCATTATTGCAGCAAATGCGCTGATAAACATTTTAACAACCAACGACTTAATCGTGTTATCTTGCTTACCCAAATTGCAAATAATCAACCGTACACCCATGCTGGATATACCGACACAAACAACACGGTCCGATCATGGTCTGATAATTCAATCTATCAAAATTTAAATGGAGATAATTAAGAGGAGGGTTTAATATGCCAGTTGTAAAAACATCCTTATCAATCCGGCCAGAAATTTTAGAACAAATCAAATTACGCGGCCAAGGGATTTCCACCATAATAGGCCGCGATCTCGAACGGCTGTATACTCTTTACAGCCGCGCACTTCGCCAAGTTAACCTAACGATAAAAGAAGCAAGCTTCCTTGTCGATTTGCTTAACGGTACATTATTAGACGCAAATTCCGCCGCCTCGCTCCACTGGGAAGTCGACGACGGAATTAAACTCGACGGCCTTGATAGCAAATGGGGAATTGACGGGGCTGAATTTATCAAAAAAATTGCTTCCCTGTCCGAAATCCAAAAACTCGCACTTATAGATGCTGCCGAACGTTTTTGGAAGGGCCACGAAGGGAAGGAATTTAATAACTGGATTATCGAGTGTTTTATGATAAAAAACTACGATACTCCAGAAATAAAATAATTTATTTCTTAACCGCCGCCGGTCGGTCAAAACCGGCATAGCCTGCCTATAAGGGCAAAAATAAATTAAGAAAGTAAATAAAAATTAAAAAATTATATTGACAAAATTTATAGACTGATGTATTATAAAGATAAACAAAGATATAGTCATTAAAGAAAGGTGGTGAAATTATGGATTTTGATTACAGAAAATTGAAGGGCAAAATCAAGGAAATCTTCGATACTCAAGACGCTTTTGCTAAAGCATTGGGTATATCAAACGTGACCCTCTCTGCAAAATTGAATAACAAGACTGAGTTTAGCCAAAAGGAAATAGACAAAGCTTCGGATTTGCTAAATATCGAGAAGGAAGAAATTCCGAATTATTTTTTCACCAAACAAGAAGCTGAATTTTAAAAGGGGAGAAAATGAGAAAAAGGAGGCGATGCGCGGATAAAAAAGACCACCGCATGGGGGTGCGGTGGCATAAGGAAAAACAACAACTAATCTACCGTGATTATATCACGGAATAAGGGGGTTAAACAATGGTTTTGATTTGCAGGCCAATGAAAGTAAAAGAACTTCGCAAACGGCTCGCGGTGTCTATGAGGACAGGCAGGGTGCTGATCCGTATCGGGAGGGCTTAGTAATGAAGTACGCAATTTCCGTCACCAACACGCATATTATTCCGGTCAACACTGCCGATCCGATTTGCGACTCAAAAGGGAACATTAGTTTATACAAATGCAAATATTACAGCTCATCTGCAAAAAAAGAAGTTGAAATATATGTCCGCCCTGAAGATCTCTTTGGGTCAGAAATATCCGCAGTTAAAAACCTTTTGTCCAGAATTAAAGATGTTGAACAAGAATACAGTGTTTATCTGGAAATTCTGGAACGTAACAGTACGGAGACGATGACAACATGACGAAGGTGCGTTTATGGCTCCGATGTTCGGATTGTGGCGAGGAATGGGACTCTAGTGCTGTTAGGGTCAGGGAGGAATGGGGAGTTGAGGTTTATCCCAAACAGGAATACTGTCCGGAATGTAGATGCGACGGCGAGATCATCGATATTGAATCACCAAAGATTATCTTGGCGGATATGCAGTAAAAAGGAGGTGGTTGGTAATGATTATGGAAATAAACGAACTGGAAATTTTGGATGAAGCACTTGGTGATGAAGCCGAAGTGCAACAACCGCAAGGGTTCAGGATTGATTCGATTGATAAACTGGACTGGGCGATTCGGAAATGGCTCAGGATTGACCGTGAAATGCAGCAGAAAATTGATTGTGCCAAACGGCAGATTGAACGGCTGCAATCGTATATCCGGGATGTTGAGGAAAAGGCCAATCGTGATAAAGCTGGCCTGGAAGCTATGATGGAACCATTCGTCAGGCAACAGCTTGAAGGTTCGAAATCTAAAACCTTTTCTGCGCCAAGCGGTAAGGTACAGATTAGAGAACAGCAACCGGAAATCACTAAAGATGACCAACAGTTATTAAGCTATTTAAAATCGTCCGGGCATACTGATTTCATTCAAACGAAAGAATTGCTAAAATGGGGCGAATTCAAAGCGACCCTTCGAGAAGTTATTTCCGAGGATGGTATCGTGACTTATGTTACCGCGGACGGCGAGATTGTACCGGGTGTAATCGGGCGCACCCGGCCAGGGAAATTATTGGTAAAAGGATGCTGCTGAATTGGAATTAATCCCTACGAATTATTGAAGGAGGTTGAGAACGATGGTAAACAAAATAGCGGCGAAACTATCAAAGGTAATGGCAGCTTGCCATTACGTCCAGAAATGCGGTAAGAATCATTTTCATAATTACAAGTATGCAATGGCTGCGGATGTATTGGAAAAAGTCAATAACGCTTTGGTGGAAAACGGATTGGCGGCAGTTGTCACTCCGGAATTAATTGATTTTAAGGATGTAACCACGGCAAAAGGTAATACCGAACGGTTAGCCACGGTCAAGACAACCATTACTCTAATCGATCCTGAAAGCGGCGAAACACTTCAATTAACCGGGTTGGGTTCCGGCCAGGATGCCGGTGACAAGGCAGTTATGAAAGCCCAAACCGCCAGTATCAAATATGCGTGGATGTTATCCTTGCAGATTTCAACCGGGGATGACCCGGAAGCGGACGAAACGGTAGACGAACGGACTGCCAGCCAGCCACAACCGCAGCAATCTAAACCGGCAGCAAAACCGGCAACGGCAAAACCTGCTACTAAGCTGGAACCAGTTATTGAACATCAACCGGCGGAACAACCGAAGTTCAAACCTTTATCACAAGCACAGGTCAAACGGTTTTATGCGATTGTGTTACAATCGGGAGCAACCGCTGATGTGGCCAAAATCATCACCGAGGACGTCCTGAAAGGAAAACAGTGCATAAGTCCGGTGGATGGCAAAATTATGTGGGATAACGTGACACGTGAAGATTATGACCGGTTATGCAACCTGTTCGAGAGCGGCGAATGGCAGCAGTATTTCCAAAAGATATTGGATGCAGATTCGGAACCGATGGCCTTAGATTTAGACGAGGAGATCTAAAGATTGGCGGGTAGGGATGCGACCGCATCCCTGCCTTTTGAAACATGATACATAGGTTTTTAAAGGGGTATAGATTCATGAACGAAAACAAACCGGATTTATATTCTTTGCTAAAACAATTCAATGCTATTGGTGGAATGGCTGAAATTGGACAGTCTGGATTTTGTTTGTTGATGGCTTTATGGCAGAAGTCAAACGAACTTAATTGGGCAAACCAATTCGCCATGACCAATGCCGAATTGCTTTACAGATCGGGATATAACTCCGAAAAAGCGATGATTGAAAAACGAAATCGAATGATGCAACTGGGGTATTTCAAGTATGTTCCACCCAAAAACCGGCGGAGTTGTGGGACTTATATCCTGAACTTCAACCTTCTCGACTACTTTCTTAAATACAGTAGTAAAGAAAGTATTCCGAACAGTAATAACTGGAATAGTGAGGGGAATAGTGAGGGGAATAGTGAGGGGAATAGTGAGGGGAATAGTGACCGGAATAGTGAGGTAAGTATTCCGCACAACATTAATAAACCAAACAAAACAAAACAAACAAAACAAAAAGATATTGCGTCTAAACCAGCCGCGCCTTCACCGGTGAAAATTGCAATTGATTATTACTACCAGAAATTTAAGGTTAAATTTGGAGAGAAGCCGGTGATCGATGGTGGTAAAGATGGTGCGTTGATGAAAAAACTCGTTGAAACGTTCGGTGAAACTCGGCTAAAGGAACTGATTGATTTATTTTTCGAGATTGATGATGAGTTTATCAGAAATAGTGGATATACCATTGGGGTATTTAAATCGCAGATTAATAAGCTGATAACTCATCAAGCGAC
>JAKOVW010000061.1 GCA_029781865.1 Bacteroidota bacterium | reverse complement strand
TGAATCCATTGGTCAAATGATTCATTACCATTTCTATACTTCTTTTCCCAAATGGCTCTTTGTAGGTCATCCATTTGCCATCCTGCATTCCTGATTTCAGTTCTTTTTTGCCTATACTTAATAAATGCCTTGGCTGTCTTCTTCAGGTCTGATTCCATCAATTCATCTTCAATCCAGTCCTGAATAAGTTCAACATGTAATACCCCACCAAATGTTATTGCTCTTTGTTCAACTTTCTTGGCAATTTCATTTGCCTTACCCCATTTATTTTGAAGAACTTCATCAGTTTCTTCCAATGCCTTCATTACTGCTTGACTGACCTTAAAGCTGTCAAATTTTTCAAAATAACCTTCTCGTTTTTTAATTTTCAAATTAATTCCCCCTTCTTCTTAAATGGTTAAAAAAGGGTAGGTTTCCCTACCCTTTGCTTTGTTTAGAGTGATGCCATCAAAACCTTCAGTGCCGTTTCAAGACCTAAATCATTTTCAACCACATACATTTGCATTATGCAAACGTCTGTTTCATATGATGCTATGGCTTTAATCATTTTCTTGATTTCTTCTTCAAGGTCTTTGTTATTATCAATTGCTTCTTGGAACTTTTCCTTTAAAAATTCAACTGTTTCAAATGTTTCTTCTTCTAGGTTTTCTTCTTGACCTATTAGTATGTTGAAGATTTTGTGTGACCTTGTTGCTGAAAAACATAATGCTTCAAAAACTGCTTTGACTTCTTCTTCAGGTGTACTTCCATTTGCTATTGACTCATTATACACCTTAATAAGTTCATTTTCAAGTTCTTTCTGTCTTTTAACATATTTTTCTTCTTCCCTCTTAAACATTAATGCTTGTACTAGATTAAGCGTTGTCATTTCACCACATCCTTTTTTTTATTTTTTTAAAAGGTTATTACCTTTCACCTTCTTTTCAAGAAAAACAATTCTATTTGTGACAGGATTTAAAATTTTTTTATTAAATTTTTTTGAATTCCAAATGAAATTCCCACGGCAACGGCATCAGAACAATCATCTGTTTGGAAGACCATTTTCTTTTGTTTTCTTGGAAGATATATTCTGACACCTTCTTCAACTTCCTTCTTGGTTGCTTTTCCATTGCCTGTGACAGTCTTCTTAACACTTGTTGGTGCAATGAATTCAATATCATGGAATCCAAATTTGGACAAGGTCATTTCAACAACTCCAACAACCCTGAAAAGTGTTTGGGTCACATTGTTGAATCTTGAAAATCCTTTTTCAATGACAATATAGTCAATGTCTTTGTTGTTCTCAATGATTTCTTCCACCTTAGTTGCAATTCTTCCTAATCGACTGCCCATCCCAATAAAATTGTTCTTGGAATTGTCTACAAAAAAGGTTTCAACAGAAACCAGATGCCCATCTTGAATTTCAAGAAGGGCAAATGCACTGCCTGTTAATGATAAATCACATGCTAAAATCTTCATTTTCCTTCACCTCGGAAGATGTTTACCAATATCATTGTAATCAACCAAATTCCAAAGGACATTTTCCAACTGAATGTCCAACTGAATGCCCAACAAATTACCCAAAAAATGCCTGAATAGAAAAGAAAACTGATTCCCAAAATTAATGTAACCAATAAAAGTCCAACAATAATTGTCAACATTTTTTAAACCCCCTTACATCCACAAATGGATTTATATTCGCAGAACACACACTTGTCAGGTTCACATGGTCTTAATTCATTATTTTGAACAGACTTGGTGACCCTTGCAAATTTATCCAACAAGTCATTCCTTTCTTGCTCGGTTACATTTACATAAAAAGTTCTGATGTCTATTCTTGCATCTTCACCTTTGAACCAATGGTCTTTGGCAACTGCTTCATACATGATGATGAATTCGTCCAATCCAAACAGTAATGAATAAGCAACACATTGAAGTCTGTGGTAATCGGCAGCATCCTTCATCTTATAATGTCCAACCTGTGCCACTGAATTGGACTTGGTCTTGAATTCAAATCCAATAATTGAACCATCCCTGTAAACCAATTGACCATCCATCATTCCCGCAATCGCAAACTTGACACCATTGTGTTCAAATTCCTTATATTGTGCATTGTTCTTTTCCCACATTGGAAGTCCATCTTCATTGAATAGAACTTTGAATGGTGGGTCTTCCATTTTCTTGGTCATATATAGTAAATCCCTTTGAACTGCTTCATGAATTGCTGATGAATTCCTAACCCATCTTTGTTGGAAGGGTAACAGGATTTGATTATCTTTTTGGACCTTCATTGCCTTTAAACACAATTCCCTTTCACATTTAGCTGCACTTGATGGGCTGAACATGATTATTCCATCAGAATCAAACCATCCTTCATTGTCCATTTCATACACCCTTTGTCTGACCAATAATTTTTCAATTTGTGGGTCATCCGAATGACTTTTGCTGTGAAATTCATTAAATTGGTTAAATAATGCACCAGCAAGTTCCAATCCCCTTGATGACACTTCACCTGTGACCTGCTTCTTCAACTTTATTGCATCAGCCTTGCTAATTAAACTCATTACAATTCCCCCTTTGCCTTATTGATTCTGTCTTGTGTTATATTCATTGTTCATTTCTCCTTTCTAAAATTTTAGGGAACAGGTTGTTGTCCTGTTCCCCTTGTTCCCTTTGTTCTCTTTGTTCCCTTTGTTCTCTTTCAATTAAAATGTGTCTTCATCTGCCCCTTCTATTGGCTTCACATCATCGTCATCATCGTCATCATCATTGTTAGTAAATTTCTGTTTTTCCAATCTTGCTTCATTTACTAGTTCTTCATCAAAATGTTCTTCAATTGGGAATCCTGCTTCTTCAAGAAGGTTTAACATATATGTTGGTGATTTTGGAACAAGTCTTTCTTCAAAGAATTCTAAATCCACTGTTACACCGTCAAATTCATCAAACTTGGCTTGAATTTCCTTCATTTTCTTTGGTGTTATCAAATTCAATAAATAAGTTGTTGATGTGCCTGTTCCTGTTCTTGTAAGGTTGAAAGCAACTTCACCTGCTTCAATTTCATCTGCATATTCATCAATTTGTGCAATTAACTTCTTTGCTTGGTTCTTTGATACTTCAAGAATTTTCACCTGTCCACTGTTCAGTTCAGCAAATGCGAACATGAATCTTTCCTTTGCATAGAAGTTTTTCCAGTCTTCACCACCTTCTTTGTGTGCCACACAGTAGGGACATAATTCACCAATCACTGATAGGCATGGTGTGTTGTAAAGCCCTTTCTTAAAGTCGCTGTGTGCTTTATAAGCTACATAGTCTTCTGTTCCCAACACTCTTACAGGAACACTTTCATTTTCAGCCTTCAATCTGATGAAGGCTTCCTTCAGGTCAATCTTTTCCTTGTTGATTATTTCCTTTACTTCATTTCCTTTCGCTGTGAATAAACTCATTAAATCACTTCCCTTTCTTTTATTTTTTTTTTTGAAGTTGTTACCCTTCAATTCCTTTTCAATGATTTATTACCTATTTGTGACATTATTTTTGAATTAATTTGGCAAAATCTTTTTTAATTCTTTCAACCCTTTTTCTGATGGTTGCATCATATTCCTTAACACCGTAAATTTCACAAATGACTTCTGTTCTTTGACTTCCTTCATAATAAGCTAATGCCAACAACACCTTTTTAGCTTTTTCCCCCTTCAATTTCCCAAACTTTTCAATTGCTTCAATCATTTTGTCACTGAATTCTTCTTGTGGTTCTTCAGCTGGTATTACATCAAGTAGAGTTGTCCCATCTTCGTCTATTTCAAGGTTTAATGAGATAACTTCTGTGTTTACACTGTTCTTCTTGGTCATTTGTGGTTGTAAAGCATTTAGGATGCCTTTGTTTAAGGTTGAAAAATAGAATGGTATAAAATCCCCTTTGGTTGGGTCAAAACTGTTGATTGTCCTTTCTAACCATTCATATAAACAATAAGTGATGACACTGTCCCTATCAAATGGAACAAATGGGAATTTTTTGTCCATATACCTGTGGATTGCACTTTCAACCTTATTTTTTAAGGTGTTGAATATGAAGGTGAATTCTTGTTCTGAATTGGCAACACCTTTCATTTGTACTGTTTCAACTGCTTGATTAAGTTTTTTCATTAAGCATTCCCCTTTCAAATTTTATTTTTTGAAGTGTCAGGGACAAGAAATTGTCCCTTCTACTTCTATTATACACATGTCTTTTTCAATGTCAACACTTTTTTAAAATTTTTAAAATTATTTTTCCAATTTGTTTTCCAATTTGTTTTCCAATTTGATTAAGTCAATGCTATCAATCCTTGCATTAATAAGTTGTTCAGGTGATATTTCATTTACATCTTTTTTCCCATCAGGGTAATGAAATTCTTTAAGAATCATGACACCACCAAGTGACTTTATTAATTTGTCCTTCATTTTCATTCCTGCTTCATCATTGTCGGAAGCAATGACCAATGTTTCAATTGGGGACTGTTTCAGCAATTTCAATTGGATATTGCTAATAGAAGCTGTTCCAGTTGCAATTGATGGAATGCCATGTGTCCACAAATACATGCAATCAATTGGTGCTTCCACAATCCAAGCTGTGGTGCTGTTCTTCCTGTAAATATGGTAAAGACCAAACAAATGGTTCTTAATTCTGTCCCCTTCCTTTGAAAACCAAAACTTCTTGGAATTCACTGACCTGAATTGAAGTCTGACGATTTGTCCATCCTTGTTGGTCCAAGGGATGACCACCGACTTTGTTTCTTTGTCATAACCAATTTTAAATCCCCTTTGGACTGCTTCACTGATTCCCCTGTTAAATAAATAAGGGTGTCTGAACTTGAATTCACTTGGCAACCCATCTTGATATATAAAAGGCATGGTTTTTTCAAGATTCAAATTCAGTTTCAATTGTAGTGAGTCCACATCAGTGATTTGACTGTATTTGTTCAATAAATAGTCCTTGACCCCTTCTTCATCATCACCTGATAAAAAAGACAATAATTCAATAAATGACCCCCTTCTATCTGTCCCACTGTCCAACCAATTGCCTTTATCTAAAAATAGAACAAAGGAAGGTTTCTTGTCATCCCTAAAAGGGGAACAGGAAATGAATTTCCCATCCATGACCTTTCCCCTATTAAATTTGTCCTTGTAGGCTTCCAATTCTTCAAGGTAATCAATAGTATTAACTTGTTTTAAAAACACGTCCTGTGACCTGTTAGACCCCTTAAAATACACTTTCATCACCTATCTTCCCAAAGTTTCCCAAGTCAACTTCTGTAATATAACCTTTATTGAAATTGATGTGAAGATTTGTTTCAAAGTCCACACATGGTTTCCTTGCCTTCCTGATTGCCAATTTACCAAGTCCATCTTTATATCCAAAGGTCAAAACTGTGACGGCATCTTGAATGACTGCAACTGTTTCACTGTAATCTGTCAATTTTGGTGCAACTGGGAATCCATCATCCAATTCTTCTAGTTCCGCCAATTGTTCTTTCCTTGCTGTGGTTGGTGTTTGGTGAACTACAAATCCAACAACACCATATCTTCCAAATAATTGTCTTAATTTCCTTGATGTGTTGGACATGTTGTTCCTGTTCCCATCTTGCCCCCTGTGTGACATCAAATTAAATCCATCAATGATGACAAATTTAATTTCAGGATTTGCAATTAGGTCCGCTTCAATGGTTGCAACTGACAATCCTTGGTGAAGGTCTTCCATTGCTTTAATAAGGTAAGGAACTTTATTTTCTTCATTGAACTGTTTCAGATATTCTTTGTATTCATCTTTGTTGTAAAGTTGTCCTGCCCCAAGATGAACATTGGAAAAATGTCCATATAAGGTGTCAAGTCTTGCTGCGGTCTGTTTCTTATTCATTTCAGGTGAATAATGAAGGACACCAAAACCATTGACCCAAGCTGTTAAACCAAATTGGGATGCAATCCATGACTTCCCTTGGTTGGTGTAGGCTAATAGAAGAACATAGTCCCCAAGGTCATTGCCCCCTGCCAATGCTTCATTCATTTTTGGGTATGGTGTTGGGATTGACACTGTCTGACCATTGGCTTCAGCTTCTTGATACCATTTCCACCTTTCATGACCATTGGTTGCGAAGTTGATTCCCGAAGACACACCCACATCAATCATTTCCTTGATTCTTTCAAATTCTTCAGTCATCCAATTGACAAATTCCACACCTTTTAAAGTATTGAATTTTTCTGATGCTTGGTTTTGTAATAGGTCAAATGCTTTTCTCTTGGCTGTATTGTTTTTAACTGCTTTGACCAAATATTCCAATTTGTCAGGTGTGTCAATATATTCAAACTCACATTCTTCAGCTACAGTTGATGGTGATGGGACTTCATGGTGTTCTTTCCAATATTCCTTGATGAATTTGTATGCATCCAATCCTTCTGTGAAGTCATTTTCCGTTATATTAAAACGGTTCAGAATTGTGAAATTCCCTTCATCTAAAATTTTTGATAACAATTTAAATTCAACTAACATTTAGAACCATTCCTTTCTTCTGTGGTCTTTTCCTGTAAATGGGTATTGTAGGGTTGAACCTTCTATTCTTGACACAATTCTTTCACCGAATATTTCAACCAATCCTGACAATGGTTCATTGGAAGTATAGATGGTTGCCAATTCTTCATTGACCCTGTGGTTGATAATTTCATAAAATTCATTCATGAAGGCTTCAGTGATATTTCTTATTGCAATGTCGTCAATGACCAATAATTCAACCTTCTTCATTCTGTCTTTATACCTGTAAAACACTTCACTTGCATATTCTTGATTGTCCCTTGTTCCCCTGAATTGTGCATTGTAGATGTTTTGAAAATCTGCCATTTCCATGAAAAACACGGGATTTGACTTCATTTCATTACCCTGAAGATGGGTGATGACCCTTTTCACCAAGAATTCATTAAGAATTGTCACTGCCGTTGTTGTCTTGCCATTACCTGTTCCAAGTGGGTTGTCTTTGCTTGGAACAGAAAATAAATAAAGTCCAACACCTTGTGCAACTGCTTCAGTGACCCTGTTTATATAGTCGGTTATGGCTTTCCTTGTCTGTGGTGGGTCTATTGGTGGAAGATTTTCCAAGAAACAGTCATCATATCTTTTGGGAACGTTCCTTGTCTTCCAAAGACCTGTCTTTCCATCCACCCCATGAAGAATGGTATGGGGATAGCATCTGAAGTCACATTTTTGCTGTTTGCAGTAGTTTTTTAACTTACAATTATTCATTGTCTTCCCTCCTTAAAAAGTTTGTTTAAAATATTTGTCCAAATCAATTTCTTCTGCTTCTTCAATTTTGGCTTGTTTTTTCTGTTCTTCCTGCCAAATTGCCAATGCTTGATTTGCAATGAAGGTACTAACACCACCAAGGGTTGGTCTTGGATATTGTCTGTTTGCCCACCTTTTCTGATAGTCCCTGAAGGTGATTTCAAGGATGGCATCCAATTCTTCATCCGTGTAATTGTTCAACAGTTTATTCTTGACCATTGCACCGTCCCTTCCCCAAGTTGGGTTGAAGTTGACACCGTAATATTGGTAGTATAATTCACAAAACCTTTGGATGAAGTCCTTACTGTTTCCATATTTCCTTGGTTTTTCTTCCAACAACTTTTTAGAATCTTCCTTGGGTTTTTCCTGTTGTGGTTCTTTCTGCTGTGGCTCTTTCTGTTGTGGCTCTTTCTGCTGTGGCTCTTTCTGTTGTGACTCATTGTCAATTTCCTTTGGTTCTTCTTCCTTTGGTTCTTCTTCCTTTGGTTCTTCCTGCTGTGGATTTTCCTGCTTTGACACACCGTCATCCACTATGGAATAAATGGAATGAATCGTCGTTCCCTTCCTAACCAATTGTTTCTGAATCAGACCTTCTTCTTCCAGTTTATTCATTGCCCTTTGGACTGTCCTGATTGATACGCCAATAATATCGGCAATTGTTTGAAGGCTTGGGTAAGAAACCCCTTGAATGTCTGTGTATGCTTGGATGACCATATAAACTGCAAATGTTGTTGCGCCAAGTTCTTTAATGATTCCCGACCTGATGAATTGTTTCATTTCCAAATTCATAATTGATTCCCCTTTCTTTTTTAAAATTGGACATCAATGTCCTATAAAGTATTAAAACTGTTTTAAACAATTTAAAAACAATTTAAAAAAGATTATAAACAATTATTACTTTATACGACACTGGTGTCATCAGATGACACTGGTGTCATCAGACGACACTGGTGTCATCAGATGACACTGGTGTCATATTAAGGTTTAAAACTGTTTTAAAACAATTTAAAACAATTTAAAAAAGATTATAAACAGTTATTACTTTATAACTGTTTTAAAACAATTTAAAACAATTTAAAAAAGATTATAAACAATTATTAC